>JAETTM010000052.1 GCA_021769135.1 Lachnospiraceae bacterium
GGGAATTACATTATAAGGTTGTAGGACGCTGGGAGTTGGCCGTTGGGCCAACTCCTTTTTATGCGCAGCCCCATGCAGAGGAAACATGCCGCTAAGGCGGCGCATGGGAACGCGGCGAGCAGGGCTTTCCGCTGGATTTTTCTTGGAGATTGTGTCACAGTGCTGTAAGTTGCCAGGGAAGAATGGAAAGTATTCTCTTTTGTTTTCTCTCATCTGCGTTATTATTGCATAATTTGTAGTTTTATTAGGGAAAATAATCGTATTTTCAGAAAAAATATGTACATGTATAATAAACAAAACAAACAAATAGGAAAAACTGAAAAGGGAAGGAGGGAGAAAATGAATTTTATCACAGAATATGGGCTAAAACTGTCAGGAACGCTTCAGCAAATATGGGCGGATGAGCAGAAGAATATTGAAAGCGCAGGAGGGATTTTAGCGGACAGCCTTACTGCAGGGGGCATGCTGTATGTTTTCGGATGCGGCCATTCCCATATGGTGGCGGAAGAGCTTTTTTACCGTGCAGGGGGGCTTGGTGCAGTTTGCCCTATTTTTGAGACTAGTACTATGCTGCATGAAGGAGCCGCAAAAAGCAGTAAGATTGAACGTATGGGCGGTTATGCAAAATTGGTAATGGAGCGGTATCCGATGACTTCAAACGATTGTTTTCTTGTAGTATCCAACAGCGGCATTAATCCGTTTGCCATTGAAATGGCGCAGATTGCAGCGGGAGGCAAGACAAAGGTTCTGGGGATTTCATCATTTGCTTACAAAGCAAAGCCTTCACGGCATAAAGATGGGCTTCATTTGCCGGAAGTATGCGATGTATGCATAGATAACCATGTTCCGGAAGGGGATGCTGTCATTACCGTTTGTACGGATGGAACAAAAGCCGGTCCCATATCGAGTATTGCCTCGTTAGCAATTGCGGATGCTGTTATGCTGTCCGCATGCCAAAAGCTTTGCGAAAGGGGGGTTGAGCCGGAAGTATTCCGGAGCGGAAATTGTGCAGGAGGGGATGTACATAACCAAAAGTTAATTCAACATTTTGGTGCGCGCGTGCGCAGCCTTTAAAGGAGTGCAATGTGAACAAAAAAACAGTCTTAATCCTTGAATACCTAATGGACGGGAATTCCCATAAAGTGGCAGATTTGGCTGGATATTTAAAATTATCCCCAAGGCTGGTGCGTTATGAATTGGAAGAAACCTATGCATTTTTGGAGAAAGAAGGATTTCCTCTCCCACAGCACCAGGGTTCTACTGGCATCCGCATGGTGCTGAGCCTGGAACAGCAGGAAACGCTGAAAAGCAGGCTTACCAGATTAAGCACTTACGATTATGTTATGACTTCTTCAGAAAGGCGCTGCATCATGCTGCTTTTGATGTTGGCCAGCGGAGACCGCCCGTTGACAGGGCAATATTTTGCAGACCAAATGAGTGTGAGTAAAAGCAGCATAGATAAGGATATGATTCTTTTAAAGGCGGATTTAGAAGGAAGCGGGGTAAGGCTGGAAAGCAGGGCAGGCAAAGGCAGTTCCCTTGAGGGGGATGAGGGATGTATCCGTAATCTCGGCGTACGGATGCTGGAACAACATTTAAATTTTCCGGGCCTATATCAAAAGCAAAATGGTCAGGAAAGCGCAGATATGGTAGAACGTTTTGCCCATAAGATTTTTTGTGATAAGACTATGCCGGGCTTGATTAAGATTATGCAGGGGCAGGAAACAATCGGCGACGGGAAACGGTTTGCTTACGATTCTTTTCGCATGATTGTCCTGACTTTGATTGTCACTGTAGCCCGTGTGCGTACAGGCAGAAGCTTGAGCAGTATGCCGTCCAGCACGTTTTTGGTAAAAACGACAAATGAATACATTTATGCAGCTCGAATGGCGAAGGGGATTGAGGAACAGCTTGGAGTGCATTTGTCCGACAAAGAAATCTGTTCACTGGCCCTCCTGCTCATTAGTGCTGAGTATGTTACGCCGGAGCCATACCTGAAGGATAACTGGGTAGAAGTCCAAGTATTGCTGGATTGCATAGTGCGCGGCATGAGCAGTGAGATGGGGATTGAGTTTACCAGGGACGCGGAGCTTTATCAGTCTTTGCAGCCGCTGCTCGGTTCCGCCGTATTTTGCCTCCGCCATGGAATACCCCGGGTAAATCCGAATTTATCTCAAGTTAAAAGGGAATACCGGGAATGCTTTGATGCCCTTATGCGGGTAGAGGAAAAACTGCAGAACGAGCTGCTTAGCGGCATTTCTGAAGATGATTTGGCTTGGCTGACACTGCCCTTTTGCGCTTCGGCGGAACGGCAGAAAAGGAGCGCAGCAATTTGTAAGGTAGCGATTGTGTGCATGCATGGCGTTGGTACGGCAAATTTACTCCGGGAAGCGGTCAGCTCCAGATTTGCATATATTCGGGTAGTAGCTACCCTGACCTGTGCGGATATGGAAAAACTGGAAAACCTTGGAACGGATTTTGTTATTAGCAGTATATTCCTCCCCGGATGTACGTTGCCCTGGGTCAAGATATCGGCTATCCCCACCGACCGGGACTGGGAAAATATCGGCAGGATGATATTGAAGTATTCCGCCAGCAGTGTTGATTCCATTACCCCTCCCGATATATTCAGGGATGTTATGGATGTAGTGCGAAAGCATTGCCAGATTGACGATATGGATAAATTTACGGCCGGCCTTGTTTCCTGCCTGGAATCGAACGGCCTTTCCATACCAATGGAACGCATACAGCCCTCCCTTTCTTCCTTGCTTGCGCCGGATAAGCTAAGATGCTGCCGGCATGCCATTGATTGGGAAGACGCGGTAGGCCAGGCCTGCGACATACTTATTAAATCGGGGGATGCCACCGAAGAATTCCGGGAATCCGCTATATACAGCGTGAAAAAAGCGGGCCCATATGTGGTTATAATGCCGGGGGTGGTTCTGGTACATGGGGATATTGGAAAAGGGGTGAAAAGATTATCCATGAGTATGGTCACATTGGAGGAGGGGGTTTGCTTCCATCATCCGTCCAATGACCCGGTACAACTGATTTTCTGTCTTGCCCCCATTGACAATTGGTCTCATATTCATGCCCTTAGAGGGCTTTTGAACTTATTGGAACATATAACTGTACAGACTCTTTGCGAAGCGGACTCACCGCAAAAGCTGTATGAATATTTGAAAGAAAGCGGTGAATCACCATGTCTATGAAGAATTATGTAAGTGCGGAAACTACCGCGCTAAATCAATGCGCGGGAAGCTGGGAAGAGGCTGTCCGCCGCGCCGGCCGGCTGTTGGAGAAGGCGGGAACTATTAAAGAGGCGTACACAAACGCTATGGTTACACTGGTAAAAGAGTTGGGCCCCTACATCGTCGTTATGCCAGGGGTTGCGTTGGCCCATGCCAGGCCGGCGGGGAATGTAAGGAAAAATAGTATTGCCATCTTAACTTTAAAGGAAGGGATAAACTTTGGCAATGAATCGAATGACCCTGTCTTCATAGTGTTTGCTGTTGCGGCATGTAACGATGACGAGCATCTGGATTTGTTTCAGGCAGTGGCGGAATTTCTCTCAAGAGAAGAAAGCGTGGAACAGCTTATGAATGCCAGGACATTCCAGGAAATCGGGTTTTAGTAAACGAAGGGAAAGGAGTATTCTTATGGAACAAATGCTTGACAAATTAAAAGGCGGCCTAATTGTTTCCTGCTATGCAGGGTATGATTTTAATAAAGAAATGGGCGTGCCACAGACGATGGCTTGTATGGCGCAAAGCTGTATTGCAGGCGGAGCAAAGGCGATTCGTACAAACTGGGAAAATGTTGAGGCCGTAAAGGCGGCTGTGGATGTGCCGGTAATCGGTATAAAGAAAGTATATCGGAGCGGCGATATGGTCACCGGCGACTTCCGCATCACGCCCACTTTAAAAGAGGTGGAAGAACTATTAAGGGCAGGCGCGGACGGGATTGCCATAGATGGAACCATGCGGGAAAGGTACGATAACCTGACATTGGAGGAGTTTATTCAGACAATTAAAAAGGAATTTGGTATTTTTATCATCGCAGATATTTCTACCGTGGAGGAAGGGGTTGCAGCATGGAAGTATGGGGCGGATATGGTAGGAACTACCCTGTCGGGATATACCCCCTATTCGAAAAACCCATTGCCCTTTGGGCAGCTTCCAAGTCCGGAGCCTGATTATGAAATTATCCGCGGCTTGCGTGAGGCGGGGGTGGAACATATTGTGGCGGAGGGGCGGATTACCGATGGGGAAAAGATGCGGAAAGCACTGGATGCAGGCGCCCATAGCGTGGTGATTGGAACGTCGATTACAGAACCGCGCAAAATTGTTAAAACAATACTTATGGATGCAGGAGTATAACAAGGATTCAGAGAAGGAGGAGCTTATGGAGGCATGGCAAAAGTATTTTAAAGTGATGAATGAAGTAGTGGAAAAAGCGTACAAGACCCAAGGGGAGAATATTATGGAGGCATCCCGTATCCTGGCCGAATGCACAAAGAAGGACGGTTTAATCCATGTATTCGGATGCGGGCATTCCGGACTTGTTACTGAAGATGTATTTTGGCGCAGTGCGACTTTGGCCAATGTACATGCAATCTTTGAATCAGCGGTATCCGGTATCAATGAGATAACCAAAACCAGCTATTTGGAAAAAGTGGAGGGCATTGGAAGAGTGATTTTTGAATATAACCGCATTGCGCCCCCGGATGCGCTCATATGCTTTTCCAACTCGGGCAATAATGCGGGAACGGTGGACATGGCTCTTACAGCGAAGGAAAAAGGGATTCCGGTAATCGCTTTTACCAATGTGGAATACGCAAAGCAGCTAACAACCCAGCATTCCAGCGGAAAGAAGTTAAAGGATATTGCGGATGTGGTCATTGACAATTGCTCTTTAATCGGCGATGCCGCGGTAGAATTGTCCGGGCTGGACGTTAAAGTAGGGGCAACTTCTACTATTCCGGTAGTATATCTTTTGGCCGCGCTTTTGGTGCAGACGTGCGATAATCTTTTACAGGATGGAATTGTGCCGGATGTGTATTACAACGGTCATCTGGCTTATGAGCGGGATGACGTGAAAGAACATAATGATGCCCTGGTGAATAAGTATTATCGGCGGATGAGGAACCTGTAAGGAATGGGGAGATATTTCCGTATAGATAAACGTTGCGAGACGGATACGAAACGACGGGGAACCGAAAATATTTATTCGAAAGGAAGAGGATATCATGAAAGAACTTAGAGTACTGACTGTATGCGGTGCAGGAGTGGGCACAAGTACGCTGCTGCGTATGAATATTAACGATGCTTTCAAGTCTTTTCAACTCCCATTCCATGTAAAAGTGGAAAATACCAGCCTGTCACGTGCCAAAGGCACATCCTGCGATTTGGTTGTGACCTTTGAAAGCTTTGCGGCGGATGCCCATAAGTTTTGCCGGGATGTAATTGTGATTCAGAATCTGATGGACAAAAAAGAACTTACGGAAAAAATACGTGAGTATTTGACAAGCAAGAATATGATTTGATGGATTTCGTTGGCGCGTATGTGCATATCCGCTCTTCGCAGAGGGGCGGATGCCGCCACAGCGGGTGAGCCGCCAAATGTCGGATGGAAACTGCTGATACATAAAATAAGGAGGAAGATACTATGAATGCTTTATCGGGAATTGTTTATTTTATCACAACCTATATATTTAATCAGCCTTTTATTCTTTTGGGCCTGGTAGCTATGGCAGGGTTGATTTTGCAGAAAAAGCCTTTGCAGGATGTAATTACCGGGTCTTTAAAGACAGGCGTCGGTTACTTGATTCTATCCCAAGGAACTTCGCTGCTTGCGGGCATTGTTATGCCCATTGCGGATATACTTAATAAAATTTTTCATGTGGAGGCATCCGTATCGGGGATGGGGCAGGTCGCCTTTGAAGCGGAATGGGCATCTTCCATCGCTTTAATCATGGTGGTGGGATTTGCCGTCAACTTGCTTTTGGCCCGTTTTACCAAATTTAAATATGTATACCTGACAGCGCATCAGACATATTTTATCGCTCTCGTTTATTTGGCTTTAGCCGTTGAAGTGATTATGAACCCCAATAAAACTATGTTGATTGTGGCTGGAGGGATTCTTCTAGGTATTTATTGTACTTTAAGCCCGGCTCTTGTACAGCCTTTTATGCGTAAGGTTACCGGCACTAATGACCTGGCCTATGGCCATACTACTTCTTTTGGCGTTATTGTAGGGGCACTGGTGGGAAAGGCATTCCGGAAGCATGAAAAGGAATCTTCCGAAGATTTGAAGATACCGGAAAAGCTTTCTTTCTTAAAGGACATTACTGTTTCTACAGCTATTATCATGACAATACTCTATCTGGCCGGGGTTACATTGGCCGGCCCGGCATGGGTGGAGGAAAATGTCAGCGGCGGTACTGCGGCTTATATGTACGCTATATCCCAGGGGGTTATGTTTGGCGTAGGCATTACTATTGTTTTAACCGGCGTTAGTATGATGATTGCGGAAATCACGGAAGCGTTTAAAGGAATCTCCGAAAAAGTGGTGCCGGATGCTGTTCCTGCTTTGGATTGCCCTGTTATCTTCAACTTTGCTCCGACAGCGGTAATGCTTGGATTTTTAAGCTGCCTGGCGACCGTTATCCTTTGTGTAGTATTATTTGGGGCTATGGGCTTATATGCGCTGACCCCTCCGGTTATTACATGCTTTTTCGGCGGCGGCCCGGCGGGCGTATTCGGGAATTCCACAGGGGGATGGAGAGGAGCCATTTTGGCCGGGATTACAGCCGGATTGATGCTGAGCATTGGCCAGGCGATGACGGTAGGCTGCCTGTCCACTACAATCGCAGATTTTGCCAGATGGTCCAATGACTTTGATTATTCTGTTTTTACCTGGCTGTTCCAGCAGATTTTGAAGTTGATATTCTGATATGGTTATGTGTTAATTCGAAGGCTGCCGCTCCACGAATGAAAATTTGGGAGCGGCTGCTTTGATGGAAACAGGCAGGGAAGATGCTCTCCCCTGCCCGATAAATTTTGGCCGATTATTTGTTTCAGTTTAGTTTCCTAGCCCAGGATGATATCTATTTTCTTCGAAGGCGCATCCCCATTGGAAGCGGTTATTGTTAAGATATCGCTGGCTGCATCATAAAAATCTTTCGCCGGGAACTGTCCGTTTGGAGTTGTCACGGCAGCCTTTTCAATATCCAGATGCTTGGAATTCCACCTGATATCCAGAGTGATTTCTTCTTTTTCCACATCATAAGTCCAAATATGAATCTGCTTTTTATCCTCTTCATAGGACAGATTGCGCACCATGCCGGTGCAGGAGAGGATATAAGGCATGTCATCCCCGAGACAAGGCTGGAAGGGCAGATAATAGTCGAGTCCGATGCCGAAATCCGGCCCTCCTACATATTGGTAGGCCAAGGGGCTGCGCACAGCTTTGAGGAAGAGGGCCGCAAAGCGGATGATATAGACGCTGTTCCGTTCACCCAGTTTATCGATAGGTTCCCTCCCTTCATAACTGCATTCCAGGCCGATATGGATGCCGCGGTAAGGGTTCACCTTTTCCTGGTAATCCATTTCAGTTTGAAGGATAATTTTGAAAAACTGCATGAATGTGGGGTCGCCGGTGACCTTGCTCAGATAAGGCAGGCAATCCACATAGTCATTAATCCGCATGGGAAGGTCAAAGGCGGAATAGAAATCCTGCTCCCGCACGAGACCTTTGGTTGCATGGGTAAAGCCGGGAAGCTGAACGGGGATTACCACAGCCCATTGATAAGCGAAGGCATCCTTTGCCATCTCCAGATAACGCTCTTCCCCGGTGTGTATATGCATTTGCGCACAATAGCATATAAAGCCCATAATGCCAATGGCATCATTGTTTTTAGGGGGCGTGCCGCCGCCTACCCAGGCACCGCCGTCCATACAGCCGTCCGCATAGTCATTTGTTTTGATAAAAGTGCGGTACAGCCAGTTTTCTATTTTCAGCTGGCATTCCCGGACGGATTCATCCTTAGTGTCCTCATACATATAATCCATGGCCATAAGCGCTTCGGAAATGGAAGGGGCATATTTATCGCACTGTCCGCTGGCATTGTAATTCCGGCCCAGCGAACCATCTTCTCCGGTCATACTCATGGCAAAACGAATGCATTTTTGGGCAGCTTCTTTCCAGGCTGTATGTTCAATGCCCTCTTCCCGCAGCACTTCGTGGTACAACATATAGAGGTGGTAAGCGCCCAGATTCATATCGCCGATATTATAAAAATAGCCAAACAGGGCTTCGGACTGCATTTCTTCCGATGAAGCTTTCGTCTTTTCCCCTGTATCCGTGTTATACATTCCGTATTGGCCGGTAGGAAGCTGCTGTTCGACGAGAAAATCGGCCATTTCAAAGGCGCGCTCCCTTGCCCAGGTTTCCTCTTTATGCAGCAGATAGTAGCGATACAGCTCATAACCCAGCTGTACCTGGGGGCCAGGGCAAATATCCTTGGAGTACCAGCCGTGGGGAACGGTGGTGTCATAGCGGCCGGTATCCGTGCGGATGAGCTGGGTGTAGCCCTTGCCCTTAATGTATCCGGGCGCATGCTTGTACATATCCATCAGCTGTTCCACCGCACGCTGTATGCTGTAACGGATGGAAACTTCTTTTTCATAGCCGCATTTGTCCATATAGCCTTTGAGGCATTGATACTGGGTGTTTCCCGCGGATACGATGAAACGCATCGTCTTTAATGATTCTTTTCTTTCTTTGGACAAATCCACGCGCAAAAGTTCCAACTCTGTAATGCATTGCAAATCCAAAGCCCGTGCCATGCCTTTGAATTGGGAAAAAAGCTTAAAAGGCGCATCAGGGTAATTCTGGCAGTCGATTTCGAAGCGCCCCTGATAAAAGGCATCGTCCAGATGATATCCCGCACTGAGATAATACTCTTTCCCTTCCAGTTCTTCGCATCCGAATACTACGGGAACACGGGAAAAATCGGTGTTCACCGCCCAGCGTTCCTGATAATCGGCGGTAAGGGTATCCTCATAAGGATATTTGAGGAAGATGGCCTGTTTGGAGTAAAAAGGAACCGTTACAAAAACAGGGTGGTAAAGGGGGTGGATGGGGTCCAAAGTGTAAGTGAAAGTAATGGCCGGCGAATCGTGAGTGATTTCTGCCAGAACAGAAATCCCCAGCTTTTCGTCAGTACCATAAAGCCGGAGGATTCCCCGGCTGGGGGTATTTTCGATGATTTCGTAATTGGCGGCGGTGAACCGTTTGCCCACGGATTCTTCCTCCAAAAAAGATGTTACGCTGCCGCCGAGGGGAGTGCCGTTCAGGCAGAATGTTCCCAAACCGTATCTGCCGTCCATATAAGACGGCTGCCAGCGGATGCCCAGGGAATTTTCCAGAATAGGAATACCCTCCGGGGCGATTGAAATTAAAGCTTTATTCGATGTCATAGTTTTACCTCATTTCCAAGTATAGTTGATTTCCTGTTCATGGAATCATGTGTACTGTTGTTAATAAAAAAGTTCGTATATAAGAATAAATTTGTAAATAAGGAAAAACTATGTAATAAAAATAGCATATTGAAGGGAAATTGTCAATATGTTTTCATTCTATATTCTTTTATCCTTTAGAAACCGTTTTAAGCAGAATGTCATAAAATAGGGGAAAGTATAAAATTTACCATTAAACCCAATATTTTTATCAGCAAGCTTTATTCCATATTTGATATCGCTATACTTGTTGTTTGTAATCAAATTGTTTAAAGATATTGTGGAGGAATCGCTTGCTTTTACTTCAACCGGTATCAATGAATCCGCATCTCTCACAAAGAAATTCATTTCCAATGTGCCCTTTTCATTTCTGTAGAAATAGAGTGGGTATCCCTGCTTCGCCAGCATTTCTCCCACAATATTTTCGTATATAGCCCCCTTATATGCATTAAAATTCTTATTATAGCGCAAATCTTCCTGCGCCTCTTCATCAAGGGAACCAATCAACAATCCCGTATCGCTGAAATAAATTTTATAATTATCCGGAGCATAATTTCCTTTTAGGGGAAGCTCGGGTAATTCCATGCAATAACAGATATTTACAATTCCCGCATTGGCGAGCCAATCGACAACGCCGATATAATTGCGGTTCCGTGCCCCGGGAGTAATTTTTGATATCTGAAATTTCTTATTATCTTTTCCGAGAAATACTGGTATTTTGCGATATACGTTCAGCACTTTTGCTTTGTCAAGGCCTTGCGTATATTTCGTAATATCTTCTTCGTAATCGAGCAGGATTTGCTGCTGCATTTTAAGAGTTCCGCTATAATTTTTTTTCATGACAAATGAAAACACAATGGCCGGCATGCCCCCTAGAACCATGTACTCCCGGAAATTTTCCAGCATTACTTCATATTCCACTTTTGAGAGCGGCTCAAGCGATAGCATATGCTGATATAACGAATCGATTTGTTCCGGCTTATATCCTTTTGCCCATAAGTATTCTTCGAAATCCAAAGAATACATTTCGTAATCTTCTTTATTGCCGACGCTATTTGATTCGATTTCGTTGTAGTTGATGCCCATCAGGGAACCGGAACAAATTACATCAAAGCGCCCGTCTTCCTTGAAAGATTTTAAACTTGTAGCACAATTGATGCAGTCCTGCATTTCGTCAAAAAAAATTAACGTCTCGTTAGCTGGAAATTCAAACGATGGATTTTTTAAAGAAATATTTTTTAAAATGGTGTCTACTTCAAACCCGTCATCAAAAATATCCTTATACTGTTTTTGCAGTGCAAAATTAATTTCCACAACTGACTGGTAATTCTGTGCGGCAAAATGACGAATAGCCTCTGTTTTTCCAATTTGCCGCGCCCCTTTTACAATGAGCGGATTTTTATCTGTCTGCTTTTTCCACTGTATGAGTTTGTAGTCTATTTTTCTATTCAGCCGGTTCATATCTGCTCCTCCTTATTAGTAGGGTATCACAAAATTCCTTCCATTTCAAATCATATTTGCACATTTTTCCTGCAAATTTTCCTGTTAATTTCACATTTTTCCGTCCATCATTAGATGGGCATAAAATGGCGAAGACACTTTTTTATTTTATATAATAGGGAATTGCGCTACAGCGTTGTAAGTCGCCAGGAAAGAATGCGCAGCATTCTTTTTTATTATGTGAAAGAGTTATGTTCTAATATTCATCTTCTCCTTTTTCGGAATAATTCACATAAATAAGGGTTGATATTTGTAAAAAACAACCTAATAATCTTAATATTTGAAAAAATAATTGACATTTTTGTCAAAGTCAGTTATATTTGGATTAAAAGTTCGTAATAAAGTATAAATTCGTAAATAAGAACAACAAATGGGAGGAAATCATGTAGGTAATCCATGGATTACAGAAAGGACAAAGGTGTTGGAATGAAAAGAAGATTATTATCGGTATTGCTTGCGGCAGCTATGCTGACCAGTGGGATTTTAACGGGATGCGGCGGTTCCGGAGGAAGCGGGGCAGCAGGACAGGAGGAAAGCCAGGGGGATGCCCAGGGAGGAAATCAGGAAGAAACCGGAGAAGCGGATGCATCTTCCGGGGATACGGCCAGCGGCAAGGAAGTAATCCGCTATATGATTTGGGGGGATGCCGGTTTGTATGAGCAGATTTCTGCATCGCTGCAAGAGACCTATCCGGAATTTTTTGATAAATATGAAATTGAGGTGATTGTGGGAGGAACCGGGGATAATGAAGTTGCGGAGAAAATTCGTCTCGCCCTGGCCAGCGGAGAACCATGTGCGGATGTAATTCAGCTAAATTACACACAGGTGCCTGAATTTGCGGAAGCGGGTGCGCTGGAAGATTTAAGCGATATTTATGAAGGAACGGAGGACAACCTGACTTTTGCGGCGAAAGCTTTATCCCAGTATAAGGGGCAGACGGTAGCGGTGGCCAATCAGGTGAACAGTAAGCTGTTTTATTATAGGAAAGACATTTTTGACGAGTGCGGTGTGGATCCGACCCAATGGAAAACAGTGGATGATGTCATTGCTGCATCGGCCACTATCCAGGAGAAATATCCCGATGCCTATATCCACAATTGCAGCAAAGAGGAAGGCTTCAGCGGATACGATGCCTATATGATGATGTGCGTATATGATGCCCGGTTCAGCGATGAGAACGGGGAGTATATCTGCGATACGGACCCGGGGCTGCGCCAGACGCTGGAAACGTTGAAGAAAATATTCGATTCCGGGATTTGCTTTGGCTCCGGTGATTTTACGCCTGACTGGGAAGCTGCATTAGCAAACGGAAGCCTGATTGGGGAGTTTACGGGCAGCTGGTTTAAACTGTTTATTCCCGGGTATGCGCCTGATGATGCGGGAAAATGGGCCGCATGTCCATGGCCGGATGAAATCAGGAAAGGCTCGGAGGCAGGAGGCTCTGTTTTAGTAATTCCTGTTTTCTCGGAGCAGAAGGAAGCGGCAAAAGAATATGTGAAAATGTACCGATTGGAAAGCGAAGGCTCTATGGCAGCTTTTAAGAATGCGGACAGGACGCCGATTACCCAGAAAGAATTCGATATGATTGCGGAGGAGCCAAACAGTTATCTTTGCAATGATTACTGGACAGTGGAAAGCGAAAGCTATGATGAGAATACATTTTCCATTTTCAACTATTCGCCCAATGCCGTAGCGGAAATGACCATATTCAACGGATGGCTGGCAAAATATTTTTCGGGGCAGGCCGATTTGGATGAAACGTTAAAAGGCATGAACGATGATATGAAGAACCAGATTGGGAATGCGCTGGAGTAAATATGGGAAAAGGATGCCAGGCGCTGAGAACCGGAAATTAGGAAAGCGCGCATCCGGAGAATGCATAATACAGGAAAACAGTAAGAGAAAAGCCAAAAATATAAAGTGGAAATTAAGGTGATGGTTTGAGAGGAAAAACAAAAAAAGACAAATTAGTACCATATTTATTCATTGCACCATTTTTAATTTCATTCCTGCTATTTTTTATCGTACCGTCGGTATATTCGTTTTACTTAAGTTTTACGAAGTATCCGGGCTATGGCGAGGCAAAATGGATAGGAGTGAGCAACTACAAAAATATACTTACCTATGGGCGCTTTCACAGCGCCCTGGGAAGAACATTTTTTTACTGGCTGGTAAAATTCATACCGGTAACGGTAATCAGTTTCCTGATGGCTTATTGCCTGCGGACAAAGGTTATGCTGGGCAATTCCTTATCGAAGGTGATAAAGCCTATTTTATTCTTGCCCCAGGTATGCGCCACAACAGCCTGTGCCCTTGTGTTTATGATTATTTTTGCCACACAGACAGGGGTAGTGAATCAGATGTTTGGAACGGATGTGGCATGGATTGAAAATGCGGCCACATCGAAATGGGTAGTGCTCCTTCTGTTGATTTGGCGTGGGGCAGGATGGTTTATGGTTGTGTACTTGTCCGGCATGACCGCTATTTCCCAGGAGGTAATAGAGGCTTCCAAAATAGACGGGGCAAACGGGTTCCAGTCCATGCGCCTGGTGATTCTCCCGCTGATGAAACAGACTTTTAAGTTCGCATTTATTATGGATGCGATTTCCAGCTTGAGGATGTACACCGAAGCGGCGGTGCTGACTGCCAGGGATGCAGGGAGCGTGGCCAGGGAAGTGGCGGAAGGGGTGATTAACCTTCTGATGTTTAACCTGAATTCGGGGAACTTCGGGATGGCCTGTGCCTATGGATGGATAATTTTTGTAATTATTTTTATAATTTCCCTGTTCATTCTGGGGGCATTTCAGGAGAAAAAGGAGAGGGGAGGGAAAAACGGATGAAGAAAAAGAAGATAAAGGCAGTGCCCGTTTATCTGTTTTTGCTGGTGATGTGCGCCTTTTCCCTCTTCCCGGTTTATATTATGCTGGTGGGTTCTTTTAAATTTGCCCCTGACCTGGCAACAAATTCATATGGGCTGCCTACGGAATGGACGCTGGACAATTACCGCAGGCTGTTGGCTTTTAACAGCGGGATTATCGTGCGTACTTATTTTAATTCCATTTTTATTACGGCAGCCCATACGCTGCTGGTAATTCTGTTTGGAACAATGGCGGCGTTCGCCTTTGCCAAATATGAATTTAAAGGAAAGGGAATCTTATTTACGCTGCTTTTGGCGACAATGATGGTGCCTTTTGAACTTAGCGTTACGCCTTTATATATTATGTTCAGCAAAATAGGATGGCTGAATACTTATAAAATTCAGATAATTCCGTTCACTGCAAATGTGTTCGCCATGTTCATGATACGGCAATATATGGAAGGGATTCCTGATTCCCTGGTGGAGGCGGCCCGGATTGACGGGGCAGGGCATCTGAAAATTTATTACCGGATTATGATACCTATTTGCAAGCCGGTGGTGGGAGCGACCACTGTGTTGGTGGCATTAGCTAAATTTAATGATTATTTATGGCCGAAGGTGGCGGTGCAAAAGCAGATTTATCAGCCGATTATGACTGTGCTTCCCACTTTGAATGAAAAGGATGTGGTGTGGAATATCCCCAGGGAGCTGATATTGACAGGATGTACGATTGTAATTGTACCGTTGATTATCTTATTTGTCCTGCTGCAGGATTTATTTATGGATTCCGTGGCGGTAGGGGCGGTAAAGGAATAAACAAAGAGAGAGGCAGGAACAGGTATATGAAGAATTTTCGAGGGATTTTTGGGATTTTAACCGCGTCCTATAAGGAGAATCTGGATTTGGACGAGGCGGGCATCAGGAGGCAGACAGACTTCTGCGTGCGGGGAGGCAGCCACGGGATTGTAGTGCCGGTGAACGCCAGTGAATTCATCGTGCTTAGCGATGAGGAACGAAAAAATATGATTCGCTGGACGGTGGAAGAGAATGGGGGGAGGATTCCTGTAATTGCCGGAATTACCGCCCAGTCTGCCCATCAGGCGGTAGAATTTGCGGCTTTTGCCAGAGAAGTAGGGGCGGACGGGATAATTGCCATGCCTCCTTACAGCGCCAGGGCAACCGACGATGAGATTGTGGATTTTTACCGGAGAATCGGGGATGCTGCCCAGCTGCCCGTTTTTATCCAAAATTATATCCCGCCGGTGGGCACCCCCATGTCTCCTGAATTGTGTGTAAGGATTATCAAAGAGACGGAATATGTCCGTTATGTAAAGGAGGAAACCCAGTATTCCAGCCATGTGCTGTCAAAAATATCCCAGCTGGCTGAAGAACTGCCGGAAGGAAAGTATCTGGGCACAATGGGAGGAAAAGCAGGGCGTTACCTGATTGATGAATATAAAAGAGGGGCATGCGGAAATATGCCGGCCTGCGATATTGTGGATATCGATGCGAAAATATGGAATCTTCTGGATGAGGGAAACTGGGAAGAAGCGATTGCCCTTTATGAAAAAGCGGTTCCTCTGATGAATATGGAATATATGTATGGATACCGCTTTTACAAAGCAGTGTTAAAGCACAGGGGCATTATTGAAAATGATTCTATCAGAGTACCCGGAGGACACTCCCTGGACGATGTGGACAGAGAAGAAATGAAGCGGATTTTAAAAGGCCTGGAACCTTACTTTGAAATTTAGGTATTGGTAGGGCACTTGCGGGGCTGGAACAACTGGAATAAATAAAACAGCAGATACCCGGACAATACCTCATAAAATTTACGGATGCGTAAGCAGCCGGGAATTTTATGCATATGAAAAAAAAAATAGGTATTGGGAGGGCACTTGCGGAACTGGAATAGGAGAAAATCTTGAAGATATCGGATATTAAAGTAATTGTGGTGGGCAACCCATGGAAAAACTGGATTTTTGTAAAAGTGATGACGGACGAAGGACTGGAAGGTCTGGGGGAGTGCACCGGAGGGCTGATGACCGCCCCTAACCGGAGTGCGGTGGAGGAACTGCGGAGCCGTTTAATCGGCCGAAACCCTGCAGATATTCAGGGAATTTTGGAGTTCACGAGGAAAACCTTATTTCTGGCAAGAGGAGGAAACGCGCTGTCAGGAATCGAGATGGCCTGCTGGGATATTGTTGGAAAAATGTGCGGCAAGCCATTGTATCAATTGCTGGGAGGCAAAGTAAGGGAATCCATACGCGTTTATGCCAACGGTTGGTATCAAGGGCCGAGAGTACCGGAAATGTTTGCCGAAAAGGCAAAAGAAATGGTGGAAAAAGGCTATACCGCCTTAAAGTTCGACCCTTTTGGGAAAGCCTATAAATTTATGAGCAGGGAAGAGGAAAAGAAATCGGAGGCAATCGTGAAGGCAGTGAGAGAAGCGGTGGGCGATGAGGTGGATTTGATGATAGAAGCCCATGACCGTTTCAGCTTATCCCAGGCTATACGGCTTGGGAAGATGTTGGAGGAGTATCATCCTTTCTGGTTTGAGACACCGGTGCTTTCCGATAATCTGGAAAAAGTATCGGAGGCGGCAAGGAGAATCCCAGTGCCTGTGATTGCGGGTGAAAGAAGCGGAAATCCGAGGGAATTGGCCAGACTGCTTTCTATGGATGCGGTGGACTTGATTAATCCGGAAATATTGGAGATAGGAGGGGTGCTGGGGCTGTTGGACTGCTTTGCCATTGCCAGGGGATTTGACGCCTATGTGGCGCCCCATAATGCCCAGAGCCCATATTGTACGGCGGCTAATGTACATATAGGGATTACCCAGCCCAATCTGCTGATTCAGGAATGTTTTGACGATTCTTCCGTATCCTGGACCAGGCAGGTGCTTTCCGGCTTCCCGGAAGTGGAGAAAGGGTATATAAAGCCGACGGACGCACCGGGCATGGGTGTAACGCTATGCGAGGAAGAAGCGGCGAAGCATCCCTATGGGGATAAGAATTTCCTGTGGATGTTCGAGGAAGGCTGGGAGCAGAGAAAGGGAAGGCAAGAACCATAGGGGCATTAGGGATAAAAAAGGTCTGCATAACGCAATGAAGTTTCCGGGCTTTGAAAGGAGCATTGTCATAAATATGAGATTGGAGAAAAAGGTAATTGCTATAACCGGCGCTACAAGCGGTATTGGGAAAGGGATTGCCCGTATGCTGGCAAAGGAAGGAGCCAGCGTAGTGCTTGCGGGGAGAAACGGGGAAATGGGCGCTTTGCTGGAAAGCGAATTGAAGAAGAAAGGGGCGGACTGCTGTTTCATTGCTGCGGATGTACAGAAGGTAGAGGATTGCCGGGCATTGATTGATAAGACGGTGAAAAAATATGGGAAAATCGACGGATTGGTAAATGATGCGGGGATTTTCCCATGCATCCCGTTTGAAGAGGTAACGGAAGAAATGTATGACCGGGTTATGGATACCAATATAAAAGGCGCGTATTTCTGCACACAGCAGGCAGTATCCTATATGAAGGAACAGGGTTATGGCTCCATCGTAAATATTGGCTCCACCCATTGGCAGACGGGGGGCAGCGGGTTGAGCGCCTATGGCGTATCGAAAGGAGGGCTTCATACTCTGACCGAACATATTGCCCATCACTATGCCCCTTATGGAATACGCTGCAATTGGGTGACGGTGGGATGGGTCATGTCGGAAGGGGAACTGGCCAGACTTCTGGATTTGGGAATGACGGAGGAAGAAATCGCCGCACAGGCAAAGAAAGAAATCCCTACGGGGAGCTTCCAGACGGCGGAGGATATTGCATATGCATGCGTCTATCTATTATCGGACGAATCCAGACAGGTATTGGGAACGGATATCAATGTGACAGGGGGATTTAGGTCGGTAGGGAGAATCGGATAAAGGAAAGAGAGGATAAAAATGAAAAAACAGTTGAAAATAGCGATTATTGGGGCGGGGAGTTCACAGTTTTCAGGGGGGATTATCAGGGATATTTGTGTAACGCCCAGGTTGCATGGCGTTAAGATAACGTTGATGGATGTGGATGAAAAGAGATTGCAGTTTATTTATGCCATGGGGAAAAAGCTGGCAGGGGAGTTGGATACGAAAATTGATTTTGAAATGACTTTAAGCAGGGAAGAAGCTTTGCAGGGCGCGGATTTTGTAATCAATACGGCGCAGGACGGAGGGCATAGCTGGGCTACGGAGATGCAGATGATGGCCAGAAGGCATGGGTATCAGGATGGAGCCATACTTTCCCTTGTATATAATGGAGCCTTTTTATTGGATGTAGCCAAAGATGTGGAGCGCATTTGCCCGGAGGCTTATCTGATACAGTCCGCCAACCCGGTATTTGAAGGATGTACGGCGATTACCAGGAGCACGAAAGTAAAGACGATAGGATTATGCCATGGACATTATGGATATAGGGATATTGCCAAAGTACTGGGGATGGATTTAAAAGATGTAACGGCGAAAATGTGCGGCTTTAACCATTGGATATTTATGACGGATTTCCGGTATAAAGGGGAGGATGCTTATCCCCTGATTGACCGCTGGATAGAGGAAGAAGCGGAAGAATACTGGAAGAAGCCGAGGAAATATTCCGACCAGCAGATGAGCAGGGCGGCTATCCATCAGTATAAGATGTTCGGTTTGATGCCCATTGGTGATACCCCCAGGATGATGGATTTCCCTACGATGTACGGCTGGATGTACAATGACAGCCTGGAAACGAAGAAATATTTTTACAGCCAGCAGGGAGGCTTTGACAGCGACGAAGGCTGGGGGCAGTATTTGGAGGATTTAAATGAGAATCTGCGGAAAATACAGGAAGCGGCCCTGAACCCGGAGAAAAAGGTGACGGAGGTGTTCGAACCGAAGCAATCGGATGAACAGATTGTTCCGATTATCGAGTCTTTGGTATATGATATTCCCAGAGTTTACCAGGTAAATATCCCCAATAAAGGGCAGCTGGTGGAAGGGTTCCCAGAGGATATTGTGGTGGAATGCGAGGCGCTGATTTCGGGCGCAGGGATTCAGGGGATAAAGAATCGCAGGCTGCCTTCCAGAGTGATGGCGGGAGCTATGAATCCCCGCTTTGCCCAATGCGAACTTATTTGCGAAGCGTTGCTTTCAGGGGAAAAGGAAGCGTACAAGCTGGCGGTGCTTTTTGACCACTATACAAAGAATGAGGCGCAGGTAGAAAAGATGCTGGAAGAATGGTTTTCCCATCCGAAAAATGTGGCGGTGAATAAGCTGTTGAGAAGGTAAAAATGATGGGCTTAATATACATGAGGAGGAATTGGAATGAGTAAAGCGGCGGAATTGATAAAAAAAGATAACAGGGAATTGTTGTATGTGGACGGACAACCGTTTTTAATTTTAAGTTTCCAGCTGGATTGCGATTCCTGCTATGATGGGAATACAATTCATATATTGATGAAAAATGCCAAGAAAATGGGATGTACAGGGATATCGCTGCTCCTTTATTGGAGGCTGGTGGAGCCGGAAGAAGGGGAATACCGGATGGATATCCTGAAAAGTATGATTGACAGTGCAAAAGAGCTGGATTTGCGGATTGTGCTCGTATGGTTTGGCTCATATAAAAATGCCTGCATGCATTATGCTCCGGACTGGGTGATACATGACAGGGAACGTTTTGCCAGAGCCAGGAGGAATGACGGCAGCGAACTTCCTTTTGTAGCCTGCCCCAATGGGCGGAATTTGCTGGAAAAGGACAAGGAAGCCGTATGCCGGGTATTCTCTTTCTTAAGGGAATATGATACCAGCCATAGGGTGATTCTGTTCCAGGTAAATAATGAAACGGGTCTGATAGGGAACATTGACCGCTGCCATTGCCCCGTTTGTGAAGAGCTATATGAGAAAGGCGGATATGGCGAAAAATATCCTTTAAACCCGGAAGAAGCTTTTACGGCGGAAAGCATTTTACGGTATCAGGAAGAGATTGCCAAGGCGGCAAAGGAAATTTATGAGATTCCTTGCTATATGAACTGCTGGCTGGCTTTCCCATCCCCGGATTCTGTTCCGGGAGTGACTTACCCATGCGGAGGGCCGGTTTACCGGGTGCTGGATATTTACAAAAAAAGGAAAAAATATATAGACTTTGTTTCACCGGATATCTATACTACTGGATATAGGGATTTTCACAGAATATGCCGCGATTACATTTTTGAAGGGAATCCGCTGTATGTGGCGGAGCATGGCCTGGGGAAATGGAGCAGGGCATACAAAAATGTATATTACGGCATCGGGGAATACGGGGCTATAGGGTTCGACCCCTGGGCGATTGACTGCGCGTATCCCGATGTTATGGAAGCGCCTTTGTGCGATTTCGTGCATGAAAGGTGGAATGGGGAAGCTTATGATATGCTGGAATCCTTTGTACCTGTCAGGGATGCCATGATTCCCGTGGCGGAAGCTATGGGAACGGAGCGCCTGAAATATTGGGTGCAGGAGGAGGCCGAAGGGGATATCGCGCTTGATTTTGGCGATGTGTTCTTAAAAGTGACTTATTGCAATCCGCTGCACGGACAGAGCCGTGGAATGGCTATCCGTTTAGGGGAGAAAGAATTCATCGTGCTGGGATGTAAGGCAACCTTTGTTTTTTATGACAGGAAAGGCAGCCGGATTAAGCTGAAGGATTCCTGGAGGGGATATTTCCAGGGCCGGGAGTTTATGGCGGAACGAAGAAATACTATCGCCTGGTCCGAAGACGTGCATACGGTATGGCTAAAAGAATGCGGGGTAACGAAAAATATACTGGAGTGACGAGGCGTACTGGAAGAAAGGGGAACGCCGGAGGAAAGGGAGGCATTGAAATGAAGGATACTGTAAGTAAGGAATATCAGGCCAAACGTGTTCTGGATGAAAAATTCATATTGGGGGAAGGGCCTTTTTATGACAATAAAAGCGGAATCCTGACATGGGTGGACATAAAAACCGGCACGCTTCATGGTTTAGAGCCGGATGGAGAACGGTTTTGGATTCAAACAGGGCAGTATCTGGGGGCAGCTATCCCTTATCGGGAAGGCGGTGCTTATCTGGGGGTTATGACTACCGGGCTGTACCGTCTGGAAAGAACCGGCATTCAGAGAGTATTTTCCCTGGAAAATTATTTTCAGGATTTCCAGAGGGCAAATGATGCCAAATGCGATGGGCAGGGGCGCTTGTGGTTCGGTTCCATGCCGCTGTTTCCAAAGGACAGGGAGCGGGGCGGCAATCTTTATTGCTTTGCCCCGGATAAGGGCTGTGAGAAAAAAATAAGCCATACCATAGTGGCCAATGGCATGGCCTGGGCGAATGACGGGAAAACATTTTATTTCGTGGATTCCGGGCATCGGAGCGTTTATGCATATGAATATGAGGAAAATACAGGGGAAATACATAACGGAAGGATTCTTCTTACATTGGAAAATGGAACTCCGGACGGAATGACAATCGACAATGAGGGTATGCTTTGGGTTGCCGTCTGGGGAGGGGGAATGGTGGGAAGATTTCACCCGGAAACAGGAAAGCTGCTGGAGCGGGTCGATGTGCCCGCAGCGCAAGTTTCCTCCTGTTGTTTTGGGGGGCCTGGGAAAGATACGCTGTACATTACATCTTCGGGGGAAGGGATGAACGGGGCGGAAGACGGCTGCCTGTTTGCCTGCAAAGTAGATGCGGCGGGAATGGATAATGTATGCTATGGCTGAACTGCGTTTTGCAAACTTGGATGAGTAGAGACAAAATATATTTTCATGGATGGAAGAATTTGGTATAATTGGAGGTACACTTACAGCCTGGCCGTGGGAGCGGCTTTTCGGCCGGGGATGTGGTTATCAATACAGAAAGGCAGAACCCGTATATGAAAGAACAAAATCATCGTTCCACATCGAGAGTACTGGATATATTCGAATTGCTGGCCCATTCGGAGCGAGGGCTGACATTGACGGAACTGGCAAAGGAGATGGATGCGCCCAAAAGCAGCATATTTCCTATTATCCATACGATGGAGGAGCGGCAGTTCGTGCAGTGCGATGCGGCCAGTTCCCGCTACAGGATAGGGTATCAGTCTTACCTTGTAGGGGGAATGTTTCGGGGGGATAATCCGTTTTATGCCTACATCAGCGACAAGATGAAGGAGATTACGGACGCGTGCATGGAAACAACCAATCTGGGAATGCTGGTGGGGCCTTTAGCTACTTATCTTGCGGTATGCGAGTCGCCAAACCCGGTTGGCTACAGGGCTTATGTTGGAATCAAATTCCCGGCCTATTGCTCCGGCATTGGCAAAGCGCTGCTTATCAATAAGAGTAAAGAAGAACTACGAGAATTATATCCGGAAGGGCTGGAAAGCAAAACGCCCAATACAATTACGGATTTTGACCAGCTGTATAATCAGCTGCAGTTGGCGAAACTGGAGGGCTTTACCTACGAGGATGCGGAGGCCAGGGAAGAGATATACTGTGTAGGTGTTCCTCTTTTTAATAAAAATGAAGTAGTAGCCGCCTTGAGCGTATCGGTGCCCAGATATAGGCTTACGGATGAGAAAATCGGGATTATCAGGCAGCAGCTGCAGAAGGCGAGGGAACAGATTCAGCAGTATTTGGAGAAATTTAATATTACGGATGGCTGGGCGATTGTTTCATAAAAGAATAATGGAGAATTCGTTTTGGAAACGAATAGGAAAATAGACAAATATGTGTTAAAATAAATATCATACCGGATGGATAGATTGAAATTAATACAGAAATTGTATCTGACATATGGGGGGATAATGGCTTATCTGCCAGATTCGTATCCAATTTTGAAAGAGGTCTTTATTATGGTAAATACTGATAAAATGACAAAGGAATTGGCGGAGGCGCTTGGGTTTTCAGAGGATGAAAAAGCAGCACTCGATAAGGTAAGGGAAAAAACTGTATTTTTCGATGAAGACTGCCCGGAAATAACACCGGAACAGGCGCTTAAATTCAGGAGAGTAAATCCAAGAAAGAGTGAATTAGGAAAAAAGGGCATAGGGCGCTTTTGTTCTTTCATAGGGAAATGAGCCTATGAAAGAAAAGCCCAACGGGCAAGAAATGCGCAACTGTGTGCGCGGAACAAAAGCCGGAAAGGATATGCTATGTACAGGATTCTGATTGTGGAGGATGACAGCGTTATATCGGGCGAAATCGCCAGGTATTTGATGAAGTGGGGATATGAGGTAAAGGCAGTGACAGATTTCTGTGATGTAATGGGCGACTTTGGAAAATTTTCCCCGCAGCTTGTGCTGATGGATATTGGACTGCCTTTTTATAACGGCTATTATTGGTGCGGGGAGATACGCAAAATATCCCAGGTGCCGATTGTCTTTATATCTTCAGCCGCCGATAATATGAACATAGTGATGGCGGTCAATATGGGCGGGGATGATTTTGTGACAAAGCCCTTTGATTTGGAAGTGCTGGCGGCGAAAGTACAGGCTATCCTGCGCCGGGCATATGCCTTTAACGGACAGACAACAGTGCTGGAATATCAGGGCCTTTTGCTGAACATGGAAGAAATGTCATTGAACGTTCAGGGAAAGAAAATCGAACTGTCCAAAAATGAGTTCAGGATTCTGCAGACGTTATTCGAAAATTCCGGTAAGCCTGTATCGCGGGAAAGCATCATGAAAAAGCTGTGGGATGACGAATGCTTTGTGGATGATAATACATTGACGGTAAATATTAACCGGCTGAGGAAAAAGCTGGAAAGCGAGGGTATCAGCGAACTCATCGGAACGAAAAAGGGAGTTGGCTATTTTTTGGAAAGCCAATAAAACAAAAATTTGGAGACCCGGTGAAACAAGAGCCCAGTAAAATAAAATCATACTGAAAGTATGGAGGAAGAATCGGGGAAAATGAGGAAAAGGCCTGTGAAGAATGGGAACAGCTATAAGAAAATATGCATATGGAAAAATTATTTTAAAGACCGGTATCCGCTGTTGCTGGGCTTTGTTTTTTTATCCCTTATTTTTTTCGCTGTAACAGGGTTATATGGATATGATAACAGTGTCGTAAAGATGTTCTATGCGGTAATTTTATCGCTTTTTGCAGGCTGTTTCATTTGTTTCTTCGATTATCTCAGATATCGGAGAAAATGCTTGAAATTGCAGGAGGCGTTGATGAAAGGCGAAGAGAGCGATTATTATCTTCCAACTCCCAAAGGCCTGATAGAAGCCCTTTACTATGATATTGTATGTCAGATGGGGAAGGAAAAGCGGGCGCTGATTACCGAACTGGACGAAAAAAGGGCGGACATGATGGATTATTATACGATGTGGATTCATCAGATAAAAATACCTATAGCGGCGCTTAAGCTGCTTTTGCAGCGCATGGGGGAAGAAGGGGAAATAGAGGAAAAAAGAAGTATAAAACAGTCGAGGGAAGAACTGTTCAAAATAGAGCAATATGCGGATATGGCGCTTCATTATGCCAGGCTGGACAGCATGTCATCGGATATGTCGTTTAAAAGATATGACATCAATGTCATTATAAAGCAGGCATTAAAAAAGTATGCGGTTCTTTTTATCGGCAGCGGGCTTTCCTTTTCCATGGAGGAATTTTCCTGCATGGCGATAACGGATGAAAAATGGCTGGGCTTCGTGGCGGAGCAGATATTGGCGAACGCGCTGAAGTATACCAACCAGGGGGGAATCCGCATCTATGGAAGCGATGAGAAGGGGCAATTGCGCACAGGGGAAGTAAACTATGTGGTAATTGAAGATACCGGAATAGGCATCCGGGAAAGCGATTTGCCCCGTATCTTCGAAAGGGGGTTTACCGGATACAATGGCAGGATGGGAAAAAAATCCACGGGAATCGGCCTTTACCTGTGCAGACAGATTATGGATAAGCTTTCCCACAGCATACGGGTGGAGTCTGCGGAAGGGGAAGGAACGAAAGTAATTCTTGGGTTTGGGATATGTAATGGCCTATAGTTCTGTATCTTTTTCATTGAATTGTTTCTCAACAATTTTTATATTTCCTTTATAATCTTTGCGAATCATCCGTGCCAAATTAACATATTCCGGACTCGCTTTTAAATTTGGCGTTGAAGACGTCACTATTGCTCTTGCATATACATGTCCAAATTTACAGAAAACATTTTTATACAATAATAAAGTTCCCTTAAGCTGAATCAACGCTTTGGGCACATTAACGCCTTTGAGTTCTGTTAAAACGGCAGTTGGAGTTCCTTCACCAATAACAAATAAATAATCGCATTTACTCGTATTTAATGGAACAGACTTATCTTCCGCTATTGTCCCGCCATCCATTTTATATAAAATCACATGGTTTTTCTTTGTATTTTCAAGCACATATCTTTTTTTATTCTCTTCGCATTTTACTGCTGAACGTCTGTCCGATGACTCAATACAGTTCCCTTTATTTTTATTATCACATTTCTCTAAAGAATTACTTTGCAGTTCTCCATTAATACATTTTTCTAATTTTTTACAAATCATTCATCTATCTCCATAGTAATAAGCTCATCAAGTTCTCTATTTGTAATAGACGATACTTCATCAATATAATTTGTATTAATCATATGACTTTCCTCATCTAACAAAGATTCCAACACCTTTTCAGAATTATCCACTTTATAGGCGGCGAAGTTTTCATAAGATACTCTTAAATTTTTGGGAATAACAATCTTATTTAACTTCGTATGCTGATTCTCTACTTTTTGCGAAAACAATAATATATTCGTAGAAGTAAGTATATATGGACTATGTGTTGTTATAACAACCTTACTGTTCGTTGAATTTATCATTAACGAAATGAGATTCATTACATCTTTTTGTGCAATTGGAAATAAATGTGCTTCTGGTTCTTCGATTATAATAAATGATTTTTTCTTTTCCAGGATTGTCGCAAAGGCAAGCATTAATATCCACAATACTTCCTGCTGACCAGACGAGCCATACATCAGTTTAACCCAATGATACTCATCAAAATAAATTTTTTCACCATCGTTCTCGCTTATATAGTCTGCCTTCAGAATTTTCTTAATAAATTCATATGCCTGGTCTACTGCTGCGTTATTTATCTGGCCTTTTATTGTTTTTACATAATCTGTAATCATTTCCGGAATTTTAGTTCCAAACTTATTTTTTGTTATTTTTATCAGTTTAATAAATTCCTGCATAGTCAAATCCATCTCATCAGTAGAAACATCCTGTAACTGCTCAGACATGGTTGCTAACAAACTTCTTCCGGCTGGAATATAAATAATTTCATTATCGTTTTCAAATACCAAAAATAACTGTTCATTTAAATGGCGTTTCATTATCCCCACAGCAGTTATATTATCCAAAAGTCCCTTTGTATTGAAATTATTTAAAAACATTTCAGAAGCTTCATTTATCAATCCCAAAAGTTCTTCTTTTAATTTAGCATCAAGAGAAAATCGTACATAGCCATCACGGTTTAAGAAAATATTAATATGTTTTCCGGCAAACATATAGGAAATATTAAATTTCTGCATATGTTTAGTTTTCCCAAAACACCCCATAAACTGCTTTGTCAAATATTTCATATAATTATTGAAATACTCATTTTTATGATTCTGTGTAAACTGTGCTGCATCCATCAGATAATCTAAGGTATAATCTCTTATCTTTTGAACAAAATATACAACCTTACAAATTGTACTTTTACCAGAGGCCTGAGTACCTATAAATATCTGAAAATTTTTATTTAAATTTATCTGTGCCTCTTTTACCGGCCCCAAATTTTGTATGACAATTTTATTTTCCATAATCAAAAATCACTTCTCCATTACTTATATAGTTTATGTCAGATATTAAAATTATAATAGAACAGAATTTAATTTACAATATAATATTACTTATTAAGTGAAACAGCCAATTTTACATAAATTCTCAAAATACCGACCGTTGTCTTTCCAATCTGGAAAAGGAGTTGAATGGATAATGACAAACAACGAAAACCTTACAAAAGTGTAAGTTTAACTCCCGGAATGTAAGGCAAATGCATGGAAAGTTTTGTACGCTTTGATTACAATAGGAGCATAAGAACAAGTACTGCAGGAAAGAAAAAGATATCAATAAAAGAAGCAATTTGCGCAGAAATGAGGATAAAAATGGCACTTTTGGAAGTAAAGAATGTGAAAAAAATCTATACTACCCGGTTGGGGGCGATGAAGGTGAGGGCTTTAAACAATGTAAACTTTTCAGTGGAAGAAGGGGAATATGTGGCGATTATGGGGGAGTCCGGCTCCGGCAAAACGACGCTCCTTAATATTCTGGCTTCCCTGGATAAGCCCACCAGCGGGCAGGTGATGTTGGATGGAAAAGATATATCGGAGATAAAGCCGAAGGAGCTTTGCGCATTCAGGAGAAACCATCTGGGGTTTGTTTTCCAGGATTTCAATTTATTGGATACGCTGTCGCTGCGGGATAACATTTTCCTGCCTCTTGTGTTGGCGGGAATGGATTATGGAGAAATGGAGAAAAGGCTGCAGCCTTTGGCGCTAAAGCTGTCGATTTGGGATTTGCTGGAAAAGTACCCCTATGAAGTATCCGGTGGGCAGAAGCAGCGGGCGGCGGTATGCCGGGCTTTGATTACCCAGCCGGAGCTGATTCTGGCCGATGAGCCTACAGGGGCGTTGGATTCCAAGGCTTCCAGCCGCCTGCTGCGCCTTTTTGCGGATGTCAATAAGGAAGGGCAGACGATTCTGATGGTAACCCATAGCATCCAGGCGGCCAGCCATGCGGGAAGAATCCTTTTTATCAAAGACGGTTCCGTGTTCCATCAGATTTACCGGGGAAACCAGTCGGATGAGGAAATGTACAAAATGATATCCGATACCCTGACGGTAATCCAAATGAACAGGGATGGCATGGAGGGATGGAACGGAGAGGATGGAGGGAATGACGGAATGGATGGGTATACCAAGAATGATGAATATAATGATAGGAAAAATGGAGAAAGGGAGGCATGAAGGCAATGAAGGAAATAAAGAAAGCAAAAGCAATAAAAACATGGCAGATTCTGCCTCGTTTGGCGGTAAAGGGAATGGCGAATAACGGCACGGCCTACTATCCATATCTGGCCGCCGGCATATTTTCCGTATTTACTTTTTTCGTATTTTCGTCCATCCTTCATAATGATATCGTAAGCACATTGCCCAAAAGCGCCTATGCGTGGATGTTTCTATCTATTGGGCGGGTGCTCTTGGGAATTATTTTGCTGCCGTTCCTCTTTTATACGAACAGCTTCCTGATGAAAAGAAGAAAAAAGGAAATCGGTTTGTACAATATTTTAGGTTTGGAGAAAAAACATATTGGCGTCATGCTTTTTGTCGAATCAATTTTGACCTATGCCGCGGCGATGGGGATAGGGGTAATCAGCGGGCTGGTGCTGGCCAAACTTTTATTTTTGCTTCTGCTGCGGATGACAGGGCTGTCGGTGGATGCGGAATTTACTTTCAGCTTGTCAGCTGTTGGGGAAACGGCGGCTTTCTTTTTCTGGGTGTATGCCATGAATTTTGTGTCTAACTTGGTTCAGGTGGGGATGTCCAGGCCTACAGAATTGCTTTCCGGAGGAAAAAAGGGGGAGAAGGAGCCCAGGTTCCTTTGGCTGTGGGCATTGCTGGGGGCGGCAGCCTTAGGGTTTGGGTATAAGCTGGCCATTGGCAGCGAGGCGGATTCCATGATTTTTATTAATTTCTTTTTCGCTATTTTTTGGGTGGTGGCGGGAACTTATCTCCTGTTCACCTCGGGGAGCGTGGCTTTTTTGAAGCTTTTGAAGATGAAAAAGAAATTCTATTACAAGCCTTCCAATTTTATCACTGTTTCGGGGATGCTGTATCGGATGAAGAAAAATGCGGCCAGTCTGGTGAATATTTGCATTTTTTCCACGATGGTTATGATTACGCTGGTCTGCACTTTATCGCTGTATTTGGGGCTGGATGGCATGATGGACTTCAGTTTCCCGTTCGATATCAATGTGTATTTGCAGGAAATTCGCCATCAGGAAGGGGATGTGGAAAGAAAAGCCGGGGAACTGGCGGAAAAGTATGGGGTGGAAATAGAAAATTATCTGACTTATGAAAGGATTACGCTGCTTTATGGAAAAGATGGGGAGGACTTTGGCCTGGCAAGTGGGGAGGAGAGCGTGGGGAGCTCGCGCCTCACAGGGGATTATCAGGTTAATATTTTCCTGGAAGAAGATTATAACAGGATGGAAGGCCGAAACCTTGCGTTGGGGGAGCGGGAGGTAGCGATATTTTCCAGTGGAAGAGATTATGGATATGGCAGGGCTGTCTTCTTTGGAAAGAAAATGAAGGTGAAGGAAGAGCCGGAGACGCTGAGGATTGCGCCGAAATCGGAAAATAATGCGCATGACGGGCAATTTTACCTGGTGGTAAAGGATGAGGCGGCCAGAGAGGAACTGGTGAAGGACTGGGCGGAAAAAAACGGCGTGGAGGATGTAAAGGGCCTGATGGATGACCGTTATCGTATGGTGAGGCTGAATGTGGCTGGGGAAGAAAGGGCCAGGGAAGCTTTCGGGCAGGAATTCAGGAGCTGGTGTGTGGATGAGCTGGGCTGTGTCAGGGCGGATGACAATATAAGCACCCGTTTGGAGTGGAAGTCCATGTATGGGGGCCTGCTGTTTATTGGGATATTGTTCAGCATTGTTTTCCTGATGTGCTTGCTGCTGATTATGTATTACAAGCAGATTGCGGAAGGCTATGAGGATCAGGGGGCCTTTGAGATTATGCAGAAAGTGGGGATGAGCGACAGGGAGATTAGGGGAACTATCAGACGGCAGATTCTTCTTGTGTTTTTCGTGCCGGTATTGGGGGCGGCCATGCATACCTGCGCAGGGTTGGCCATGGTTGGAAAAATATTCGAGGTGCTGGGCTTCTTCGATATGGAACTGCTGAAAATGTGTGCGGTGGGAATTATGCTCGTGTTTGCAGGGGTTTATGGGGGCAGTTATGCGGCAACGGCTAAGACTTATTATGGAATTGTGAGCAGGTAGTGAATGAAACAGTATCAATGGGGCTGTTGCACTGGAGATTTGTAAATCTCCTGTATAACAGCCCCTTTTTATCCATTTTCTATCAAAATGAAGCTATATTTCGTATTTTCTGTCCTTTTTATTTCTTCAGGGC
>JAETTM010000053.1 GCA_021769135.1 Lachnospiraceae bacterium
GGGTTCGGCGCTGTATCGCACAGCTTCCTTGCTGCCGAATCGCCGCTGCCTGTGCCGAACAGGTTCCCCACGATCACCCACACCATTGCCTGTGTCGCTATGAACTGGTCACACTGGTCATTTGACGGCGCTGAAGCGCTGTTGCTGTTAAAGCCAAAATACAGACAATAGCTTAAAAGTTTCTCCTGCTGTGCCGTCATGGAAGTGCTTGAATTAGGGTAGCTGTTCATGAGCTGCCCTCCGTCTGCCGACAGTCCAAAATTCATGCAGTAGGCGGCATTGCCGTCCAGAATGGCATACAGGACTTTCCCGTGGTTATAGCCTGCCTTTAACTCGCTTACCTCGCCGGATGCTCTCGTCGATGCATACCAGAAAGCGATGTTTGCACTGGAACTTGCTGCAAAGGCAGTCGTCCCATTGCCCAACAGTGTTGTAAAGACCGTGAGCAGTGCCAAGAATCCTGCCATAAATCTTTTCATTTTCTGTTTCATTCAGATTTCCTCCTTAAAATAGGGCAAAAAAATGACAAGTCATATAAAATGGCTTGTCATTTTCCGTTTACTGTTATTCTGTTTGAATTTCTGTCTGTTTCCGTTTCCCTTTATATCTCAGCGGAACCCATATATCATAAACCGGATATACAGATAAAGGGAAACCGGACATTTTTCATTTGTGACTGTCTTTCCGTTCTGTATGCCATACAGCGGTCAGGGGCTGTCCCTCACCGTCTGCCTGCCATAACGCCGACCATCGTCAGTACAACCCTTGCAACCAGTGCAAGCAGCAACAGGAACAGTTTCGCTATCCCAAGTACCAGTTTCAGGAGCATCAGCACCGCCTGCAATATCCATTTCAATATGGTCAGCAGTACCGTCGCCGCCTTTCTCAAAACCATTCCCACCATAGACATTTCCCCCATCCTCTACCGCAATCCTTACATTGTACTGGTTCTTCCGTTTAACCGCATCCTGCACAATGCTTTCATGCCTGCGGATATTAAGGATTACCATATCAGCAACGAACTGGTTTACGGATTTCATATTTCTGTATTCAGCTCCGCCAATACCAAGTGTACCTTCCGGCGCTGTAAAATACAGGCTCCGTCTCAAGCATCATCATTCCCGCAATATAATCTGCTATACCGTCCTCACTCTCAAGTTTCCTGCCTGACGTGGTGGACGCTTTGTTCAGGTCTGTCTCCACAAAAACGCTGTAATACCCCAGTCCGTCATATGGGTAATAGGAATCATATTCTTCCTGTGTTATCTTTCCCTCTGACAGCAGGCTTGCGAGGTTGTCCGTGGTGGTTATCATGCCGCCCGCCTGACATTTTGCAACTGCCTGACTGCATACAGATACAGGATCGTAAGGCAATGCGGTCACTGTCTGTTCCTGCTGCTTTGTTTCCTCCGGTTTTGTTTCTTCCGGCTTTGCTTCGCACTCCGTCTTTGTATCTTCCTGTTTCTGCACATCTGTACTGCTTTGTGCGGGTTCCGTTTCCTCCTGCCGCTCTGGTTGGCTTACAGGCTTTGGTTCGGGTGTTTCCACTGCCCCCTTATCCCCCTTTTCCTGCCCCGGTTCTTTTGCCATTTCCTCTGCGGTCTGCTCTTTTCCAGTATCCCCGTTTTGTGCCTGATCCGCAGCAGGAGTTTTTTTATCCCCCGCCATATCCGGTTCCGCAGCGTCCGTTACTGTTTGAGTTGTGTCCGTTCCCACATCCGGCAGGATACGGTCCGTATTGCCGCATCCGGCAGCAAGCATGACAGCTACGGATAAAATCAGAAATAATCTCTTTTTCATATGAATCACCTGTCCTTTCCCCATAAGGGAAAGGCAGGCTGTGTCCGTGTACCGCTGCCCTGTCCCTTATGGGAGTTTACACGGGACACATATCTGTTCAGGTCTGTCCCGTATTCTGTGCATTGTTTCCTCCTATGAAGCTACTGCTGTATCCTGCCCCGGTATGCAAGCATTCTTTTCAGTCTCTTGTTCTTTGCATATGCCTTGTAGAATTTCAGCATCCACATGTCTCCCACCTCCTTTTCTGTTTCCGCCCTTTCTTCGGGGGCATGGGCTTCTCTCCCGGCATCATATTCATCCAGCAGCCCCTCCACGCTCTGCAAGACAACACCATCAATATCCCCGCCATTTTTCAGGAATTTTGCAGCTTCCATCATTTCCCACGGATAAAGGCAGTGTTTAACAGACAGTCCGCAGACCAGTTCCGCAGGCTTCTCCCCATATTGCTGCTTTACCCTGCAAATCCCCTTGTAAATCGCATCCAGCCATTTTCCTATGGCAGCATCTTTGTCAGATACCAGTGCAAAATCGGGGGACTGCCCCATTTCAATACATTCCTCCGCAAAGGAAAACCAGTGTTTCACGGCTTCCCCGCCACTTTCAGGGAACAGCCTGATTAAAGATTCCTCAAAAGTTTTCTTATCCATTTTTTCTCCTTTCATCGTCTGCCAGCCGAAACGCCTGTCATGGTCAGCACAATCCTCATAACAAGGGCGAGCAACAGCAGGAACAGTTTTGCTATCCCAAGCACCAGCTTCAATGCCACAAGCACCGCCTGTAATATCCATTTCAATATGGTAAGCAATACCACTCCGGTCTTTCTGAAAACCATTCCTGCCATAAAACATGCCTCCTATCCCCAGTTGTCAACCAGTTCCATCATGGTTGGATCTTCTGTTTCCTTTGCATCTTCTGCCACTTTCATTGCCATGCTATCCATACTGCCGCCGCCCGTGGCACCCTCCACCACCCTCACAGTCCCGGCTCCGAGTGCCGCCCCAAGCAGCATGATGATCTCATTCTTGACTTCGTTTTTCAAATCTGACCGTATACCGTCCAGATCTTCCCTTGTAATGTACCCTGCATTTTTCTTCGGTTCCCCTGTCTCTTTCACAAGGCTTTCATCATTCAGGCTTCGGATATAGAAATCTACCGCATCAACGATGAACTGATTGACAGATTTGTGTATGTCTGTATTCAGTTCCGCAAGCACCTTGTGTACCCTGCAATGCTGCTCATTATCGAGGTTGAGCCGGACATTATGATAGCAGATATTTGATTTTGCCATATGTCCCACCCCTATCCTATCTGGTTACGGTGCTTCGCAAGGAAAATCTTGCCAAGCTGTTCATACCCCTTTGCATTTGCCTTGATGTCCTCAATGTAGCGGATATTCCCACCGTCGTGTGAACCGAACAGTCGCATGACCGCCGCCCCGCCGCCTACGAACACAATCGGTATTACATCGAGATTGTAACCGTGTTCTTTCAGGGTATTGTAGACTTTCTGTGCAAAATCCCGCAGGCAGTCCCTTACAATGTTCATGTACTTATCCGGCAGAGCCGCTTCCCCGGTTGCCATGACCTGCTGTATCACGTTTTCCTCAAGTTCCTGCCCGATCTGTCTGTTACATTCCTCATTGATCGTCCTCATGCAGCGGATAAGTCCCTGCTGGCTTGTGATACATTCCGCCTCATTCGGCTTGCCGTTCTGTATCGGCATGATGTCAATCGTCCAGCTCCCTATATCCACCACTACCACACGCTCCGGCAGTGTTTTCAACTGCTCCGCAACCGCCGCATAGCATTGTGGGAACACGGACACCCTTGCTATCCTTGCCGCATACCTCTCTTTCTCAAACCGGAAAGCGACCTCTTTCTTCTTTGACAGGTAATCAATGAAGTCCTGCTTTTCTGCGCCGAACCTTGTCAGGGGAAGTCCTACCGATAAAAGGACATCTGCATTTCTCATTCCCCTCCTGTTCAGTTCCTTTGCGACTGCCGCAAGGGTAAGCAGATAGAAGTTGTCATTCTCAACTTTCGTATCCCTGACCTCAAGACGTTTCCCGCCTACCTTGTAATACTTTCCGTCCAGTTCCACCACGTCATCATAAAATGCGGGTTCCGTTGTAATCTCCTTTACTCCCGTTGTAAAAATCTGTGTGGCTGTTTTCATGTTCGACCAGCCATGATCGATCCCGATTACTTCAATATGTTTTTCCATTTTGTTCTTCCTCCAATTCTTCATAATGTCTTATCTCCTTAAAATATCTCTCATGCAGGGAAAACAATACTTTTCTGACTGTCTGTATGGACATCCAAAGCACTTGTTTTCTTTATCCCATTCGGCGCTTTCAGGCTTGCTTTCTTCCCTGACACACTTCTTGGCGAGACACTGGCTGTTATTTCCGTAAAAGAACCTGCAGCGCATACAGTCTTTTAAATCTTTTTCTAAATTTACCTGTGCCGCAATAATTCCATTCGGCTTCGGAGCATCCTGCACTCTTACGTTAATTCCCATCCACGCCACCCGCCTCTCTTGCGACGGATAACATGTATAGTTCCTCCATCTTCCTGTCTGCCAGCCCTGCCGATCTTGAAAGTGCAAGTACAAACATAACTGCTGCTATAATTCCTGCCGCTATCATCTGCCGCCCCTCCTTTTCTGCTCCGCTTTCTTCCTCTGTTCCGCTTCCATCCGCTTAACGTACTCACGAATGTCAATCAAATCCTCTAAGTCATAGATTTTGGAACACATCGCACGGTCTACATTTTCAGGAGTACATTCGCCACATTCTGTCAGTGCTGCTATTACTTTCTGCTTGATTTCTTCCTGCACGGAATCCGGCATTGCTGCTATATAGTGTGGCGGCAGTTTTGAAACTTCTGTGATTACCTCCTTTTCATATCCGTAACTTTTTTCAAAGTCACAGATAAACTTTTCTTTTGCCAAGACTGCTCTTGCTTTATTTTCTTCGCTGGCTAACTCCACCAGCCCGTCCAAGAACTCAATCAGCTCTCTCTTTGTCATTGCCACTACCTCCTTTTTTGCAATAAAAAAGGTAGGAGTAAGTTAGCAATAGCCAAACGGATTATCCGTTTAGAGAGCCAATTTAGTCCTACCTAAATGATCTTGTATTAAATTTTCACCTCTCATTCCACTAAAAGCCAAAGCCCGACCATATCTGTATCGACCATATTTGACTTTCGTAATGTAGGTTTTGAATTGTTCAGCGCTGCCCATTCTTAACCCCAATCAGGTATAAAAAATAGGACTAAATTAGGCTTAACCCCTTGATTTTACTGGGTTTCTTCTAACTTGGTCCTATTATAACACGGGCATCCTGGAGAGGCGTCATATCCCAGCTTTTCCTTTTTCACCTCATCAAAAATCCAGCCGAATTTGGTGGCTATCACCGCTTTATCCCTTTTCCCCTTAAGCACCTTCCCGATAATCCTTTCGCTATGACCTGCCCCATACATATTGGAAGTATCCAGGAAATTAACGCCCATTTCCAATCCGCATTCCAATCCCCGGATGGAATCCTCATCGTTTACCTCTCCCCATCCGATAGGCACGCCGTTTTCCCACGCCTGCCCTCCAATCGCCCAGCAGCCCATACCCATAGCGCTGATTTTAATTCCTGTTTTTCCTAATTCTTTCCTCATCTCCATATCCTTTCCCTGTCCTTTCTCCAATAATGTGGGGGTGTATGCCTTTAGGCTGAGAGAATATTCTGAACATATATTCCACTCAAATCCTATTGCACCGCGCCGGAATATTCTCTCAACCCCCATTCCCGGTTCCAATCCCTACCCCACCAACTGCACCACTCCCATAACCCCAATCATCCCATAAACAAACCAGTTCAGCATCTTACGGCTGATTTTCTTAAACACTCTGAATCCCAGGAAAATGACCGGAACCACAACGATTAGGCCGATTGCGGAATACTTCCAAACCTCTGCCGTCACATTCCCCCATAAGAGATGCAGCACAAAGTTATAAAAAGAAGTAATCAAAAAGGTGGCCTGAACCGTGGCCAGGTATTCCGTGTTATCCTTGCAGGCTTTCAAATAATAAAGCACTATGGGCGGCCCTCCTACGTTAAATGTGTTTAAAAATCCGCCTATCAGCCCGGCAATGATTCCGTTTTTGGCAGAGCCTTTGATGGAAATCCTTTCCCGGAAAAATGCGAAGAAAATTGCCAGCCCAATAAGCACCGCCCCCAAAGCCTTGGATAAAACTTTCTCGTTAACCGAAAACAAAACCTTCGTTCCTGCCGTTTGCGCCAGGAAGCTGCACAGCACCACCGGCATTAACAGCTTCCATCTCACATGTTTCGCCACGCGGATGCCTAACTGGAAATTCACCGCTACGGATAAAAGGGCCAATATAGCCACCGCCTTTTTAAACGGCATTATCATCGGCAAAAGGGCAATGGCAAAAATCCCAAAACCGAATCCGGTCAGGCACTGCCCAAAAGCGGCCGCACCTAGAATGCATATAAAGGGTATCATCATATCTTATCCCTCCTTTATCACATACTGCCACGGCTGCAGCAGTATCGTTGCCGTCCTTTCGCAAGCCGGAATCACTACATGAACAGTCTTTTCCTTCCCTTCCAGATTTCCGCAATACAAAAGATATTTCCCATCCTTTATCCACACAACAACTGCCGTCTTTCTTCCCTCTTCCCCTAAAGCGTATGCCATTTTTCCATGTTCCCATTCATCCCAGCGATAGCCGCTGCGCTTTTTGAGCAGTTCCCTGTAGGCTTCCTCCAATTCCGTATCCGCCCCTTCATAAACCTGCACGCCGTGCCCCATAAACATCGCTGCCCCAAGCATGGCCAAATGGGCACCTTTGCCGAAAATCTCTCTGTCAAACTGGCTGCCAAGAGCCAACATCCACTCCGTGGATTTTCCGGTATCAGGCCCGGTGATAAAAGCCGTTCCTTCCGGCATAGCCGCTGCATATTCCTGATACCATTCCATATAATCCTGCCAGGAAAGCGTATTTTCACATATATAATTATGGAAGCATTTCAGCGTTTCCCGCTTATCCACCATGGGCGCTAACCCCCATCTGGCCCAATGGGGCGGATAAGCAATGGTATAATCATGGTATCCCGCCGCCTCCGGGCCTCCCGACTGTCCGATAAAAAATACTTCCGGGAACTCCTGCCCCAATGCTTTTTTCACCCTTTCCATCATGCGTATTCCCGCGGTAATGGATTCGTAAGGCCGTTTTCCTTCCCCGGGCTGCCAGTTGGCATGAGCATTCCACATTTGGGCATCCAGCAGAAAGCCGTCCGCCTTTGCCTCTCTGCAGTAGTAAAGAAGCGCCTCCACCAAATACTTTTCATAAGCTTCGGACGCAAAATCGAATGCCCTTAAATAAGTCCTCCTTATATGGCCTGTTTCATGATATCCATACAATTCCAGCCGGTCTAAAATGGGCGATTGGGGCAAATCCACCCTTTCCGTATCATATTCGCTGACTCCTCTCTGGGGGATTTCCAAAATCAACTTCATCCCCATTTCATGAAGCTGGAAAGAAAGTTCTTTCAAGCCCTCAAGGCTGTGATAGGTAATATCCCCATCCATTAAGTCATGCACCGCCCATCCCGGCCATGGGAAATAAGGCGCCAGCATCAGCGCATTATACCCCTGCGCTTTGATTTCCGGCAGTTTGCGGAATAAATCATCGTATCCCGGATAAGGCATCCGCAGCTGCTTCGCCCCCAGCGTCACTTCCCGTATCCGCAATTCCTCACGCTTCCGCCCTCCTGTTTTATCCGTCTCTTCCTCCCTAACTTCCGCCTCCCATAGCGACCTGGACACCTTCCGAACCGCTTCTGTTCTCGTTCCCCTTATTTCCCCTATATAAAATGTTCCGAAGTCCAGCTCATCGCCCGGCTGCAAAATACACGGGCAGTAAAAAGTTTCATCCCTTAAAATTCTGTTTTCCTTTTTAGCGAACAAAGTAATTTCCGAATAGAAGTTATCGTTTTTATTCCAAGCCAGAAAAGCCTGTTCCTTTTTCGGGTTATAAATCCCCACAATGCCGGGCAATTCCGCCGGTGCCAGATTTTCTTCCAGGGTAAGCAAATCATTCTTCCTAAAATCTGCTATTTTCCTATGTACATCATAGCCTTCCAGCATCCCCGGCCGATATCCCGGCGCCAGCACTTCCCATTCCCTTCCATCCATAGGAAGTTCCAGATGCCAAATCAAAGTACGTATCCTAAGAGGCTCCTCCCCCCTATAAATCAGCTTCCACGTCTTCCCCTCCCATTCTTCCTCCCAACGGGAAACGCTTACCACCTCAAACTTTTCCAGCCCAATTTTCCTGCTCCCCACAATATTCCTCAGCTGCCTCTTCGAATTATTACTGCTCTTCCCCCCAACCTCCACAGAAAAACCCTCTACCCTGTCTTTCCAATATACTTCACCCAAAACAACCACGCTCCTTTTCGCCAATCCAAATATAAAACTTTTCTTTTCCATCCCATACCCTTCGCCCTCCAACTCCCATACCTCAATAACTTTGGCTGAATCTACCCACAATATATTCTGTGAAAAGCCTTCTGCACCGTGGAGTCAAGACCATAGGAATCAGGAGGGTCTCTGCCCGAGTGATTCCTGCTCTACTGGGCTTGACGTAACGCCCGGTGCAACAGGATTTGAACAGAATATATTGCGGGAAGATTCCCTCAGCCTAAAGTTTCACATCCCATTTCTCACCATCAAGCAATCCGCCCCTCGCAAGTGCAGCGTTACTTCTTTCCCTGTCTTTTCCCGCAAATTCCACTCCCTTTGCCCGCCCGTATACAAATCCCATACTGCGCCGTCCTTCCAGATATCCTCTTCTTCAAAAGAAAGCCGCACCGCCTTTTCTTTTCTTTCCAGATTTCCTACAAAAAGGGCCCACTTATCCTGATAATTCCATAGCAGGGCAACCGTTTTTTCATCATCGCAGGACACTTCTCCCATCCGGCACGTTCCCCGGTAGAAAACTTCATCCTTTTCCCTTAAATTCAAAATTCTTTTATAATAATCCTCATTTCCTATCTGCGCCCCGTAATAGCTCATAAAACCGCAATCCATAAATGCCGTCATCCCCACGAATACCCGGTGAATATCCTGCCCATAGATTTCCCTGCTGTACTGGCCGCCTATATACCTCGTCCTTTCGTGGTAGTCATGGGAATCAATATGGTTCACCAGAACTACCCCTTCCGGCATGGAAGCCTTCAATTCCTCATACCACTTGATATAGTCCGGCCAGGTCAGTGTATTTTCGATAATATAGTTAAAAAACAAAGAATACCCGCTGCGCACATCCTCCACCGGAGCCAGCGCCCCCCAAAGCGCCCAATACAAATCATAGTTGTACCTGTAACTATGGGATTTGGACACCATAGAACCATTGGTTTCGGTATAAAATACTGTATTCGGATAGCGTCCGCAAACTTCTTCCCGGATTTTATCCGTCATACGAATCCCCGCCAGCATCTGCTCGTAGGGCATACGGCCGCTGTTCCTATCCCAGTTGGGAAACATATTCCAATGCTGGGCATCAAACCGGAACCCGTCCGTTTTCAAATTTTCAATATATCCTAAAAGAGTTTCTATTAAATAAGAAACATATCCCGGATGAGACATATCGAAAGAATGGGAATACGTCTTCGCGTCCTTGCCGCTTTCGTGTTTGGCGTACCAGGGCGAGCCATTTAATGTATGGGGGGAATCCGCCAGCCCTACCACTTTGGAATCATATTCATAAGGGCCATGAAGAACCACATCCAAAATCACGCGTATTCCCAGCTTATGCGCCTCTTCAATCATCCGTTTCAAGCCCTCTTCGCTTCCATATGTGGTGTCCAAATCCCTCCAGTTGAAAACGGAATATCCCGGAAACGGAAAGCGGGGCATCACTTCGATTACATTAAATCCCATTTCACCAATCCGGGGCAGTTTTTCAATCAGCGCATCGAAATCCGGGAAGGGGGAAAGCATCAGTTTTTCCCCAATGGTCACTTCCATAATCTTAAAATTCCGGGCGGCAGGATAGTCTTCCACCTTCCTTGTCCAGATTTTCTTATAACTGCTGCTGGCGGCCTTGATGGCATCCAGACGGGAACCTTCAAATATTCCATAATAAAACTCCTGAATTTCCTGCTGTTGCCCTTTTGTAAAATATCTGGGGCAATAAATATGTATGGTCCGTCTTAAACGTCCGCTCTCCCCGTTTCTGGAAAATCCAATTAGCCGCGCCGGAAAATATTCGCTGACAAACCATCCCATATTGGCACAGCACCGCTCCTTGTCATAGCTGCCCGTAAGCCCGGAAAAGAAAACGGGATAAGGCTCCGCCCCTGTTACCACCAAATCCTCGCTCACATAATCCGAAATCGGCCTAAACGGCTTTAACGGTTCATAGAACGGAGGCTGGTATCCCGGTGCCAGGACTTCGCATTGTGTATAGTCCTCTTCTCCTACCCCGTCTGTCACCCAGCAGGCATACCGCATTTTCACCTCTTCCTCTCCATCATATCCGATGATGCACCTCTGCCTTACCTGGTTTTCTTCAAAATAATATTTGCTCGTCAAAGTCCATCCCTGCTCCATCCGGGAAGTTATGACAAACACTTCTTCATCCTTTTCTTTCTCCATATCCGCGCTTAACAGACAGGTCTTTCTTCCGATTTCTTCGCAGCCCTCTATTTCGCTCATCTGCTCCTGGTTATTGTGAAGGCAGATACCTCCCGTAAAAAAAGTAAGCAATGGCGCTTTCTGGCAAAAAGCTGTATACCCTCCCTTTTTTAAACCGATTACCTGCCCGTTTTGTTCCTCATAAGTAAGTTCCCAATTTTTACGTTCTATCGTTTTTTGCATACTCTCTCCGTTCTGGCGGCCTAATAAGGAAATACCGCCGGGTTAAATTGAATGAAGCATTGCGCTGGGCGCCACTCCGAACCGTCTCCGGAAGGCTCTGGAAAAGCTTTTCACTTCCTGATATCCTACCAGCGCCGCCACATCCTTCACTCGTTCTCCCCTGCCCAGCCTGTTTCTGGCCTCCTGCATACGCCGTTCGTATACGTATCTGGAAAAAGAACTCCCCGCCGCCTGACGAAACATTCTGGAAAAATAAGAATAATTCAGGTCCAAATGGTTAGCGATATCCCACATGCTGATTTCTTCCCCCAAATGGCGGTCAACATAAACTTTTGTCCAACGCACCGCCCTTTTTTCCCGATTTCCATTTTCTTCCCCGTCCTTCAGCAGCTCCGCCAGATAGCTTACGGCCTTTTGCCTATTTTCAAATTCTTCAAGAGCGCGCAGACGGATTCCTTCCCATCTGCCGCACTCTGCCCCAACCTTTAGCAAAACGCCCTGGGCAATGCCGAAATATATCCCGGCCAGCATTTCCCCTTCTTCCATCCAGCCAGTCAATATTTCCGCAAATTCCTCTTTCCTTTTTCCCCTTACCGCATCTTCTATTTTCCGGTAAGTTTCTCCGTTCAAAATCCCGATTCCATCCATTTCCATACCTCTTATCGGCATCAGTGGGCATAAAAACAATAATTAATGTACTACGATACCATTAATATACTGCCTCCGCTTTTTTTCGAAAATGGATGGAATCAGAGAGTATTCATGGACATTTCGGACTCTTACCCTTCTTTCGCGATTTTATCAATTTGCTCCAGCTCCTGCTCCGAGAACTCCATATTGGCCAGGCACTTGCAGCTGTCCTCCAGCTGGGCTGTTTTGCTGGCTCCAATCAGCACCGAAGCCACCCCCTGGTACAACAGCCAGGATAATGCCATCTGGGCAAGAGTCTGCCCCCTTTCCCCGGCCAGCGCATTCAATTTTTCAATCTGATTAATCCTCTGGCTGGTAATCTGGCTCTTTTTAAGAAAAGGAGAAAGGCTGCGTCCTGCTCTGGAATCCTCAGGAATCCCGTTCAGATACCGGTTTGTCAAAAGCCCCTGGCATAGCGGGCTGTACGCAATCATGCCCAGCTTTTCCCTTTCCAGCAAATCCTTTAACCCATTCTCCTCCACCATTCTGTCAAAAATGTTATACATGGACTGATGAATTACAAAAGGCGTTCCAAGCCGCCTAAATTCCCCAACCATCGCTTCCGTCTCTTCGGCGCTGTAATTGGAAATTCCCACATACAGGGCTTTCCCCTGCCTCACCGCCGTATCGTAGGCATAGCATGTCTCTTCCACCGGCGTATTGGGGTCCGGCCTGTGGGAATAAAAAATATCCACATAATCCAGCCCAAGGTTTTTTAAGCTCTTATCGATACTGGAAAGGATATGTTTTCTGGAGCACCACTCTCCATAAGGCCCTTCCCAGGCATAATAGCCCGCCTTGGTGGAAATTATCATCTCATCCCGGTAAGGCATCATATCTTCTTTTAACATCTGCCCGAAATACTTTTCCGCCGCACCTTTCGGAGGGCCATAGGTATTGGAAATATCGAAATGGGTAATGCCCAAATCAAAGGCCTTATGAACCAGTTTCTTCATATTCCCATAGCAGTCATCCTGGCTGAAATTATGCCACATGCCAAGGGAAAGGGCCGGGAGCATCAGCCCGCTCCTGCCGCACCGCCTGTAACTCATTTTTTCATATCTGTTTTCATCTGCAAGATATACCATAGATTTCCTCCGTTTTTTTATGGGCCAGCCATTCGTCCGCCAGCGCCTCCGCCGTATCCAAATCTTTCATCCTGTGGTCTCCCAGCAAATACAGCAGCAACGCATTGCGGCTGCGGGAGCGCATTACTTCCAGCTTTCTTTCCGCATATAGCCACCTCGGCATCATGGCATTTACGATAATATTAGGCGGCAACGGCGGTGCGGCGAGTAGTTCCACCCCCTTTCCATCCACCTTTGCCTGCCCTTCCACAACCAGGTTCTCCGGGAAATCCGGTAAAAAATACTTTTTGTTGGGTACATTTACCTGAAATACTCCCGGCTCGTCGTTGGCGATGGCATGAATCACAGGGATAATCTGCTCAGGGCTTTGCTTTGCATCCAGCGCTTTTACGATAGGCGTTTCCAGGTCACTTGCCGCCGCTTCGATTTGGCTCAATATATTGCGGCAGTTTTCCAGATGCAGCTTCCACCCGATTTCGGAATCGAATCCTCCTATTTTTCCATACCACTTCTGATTTTGGGCCAAATCCGTATGATACCACCAGCCCCCATGCCTGGGCGTATCGCCAATGGGCATTTTCCCAAATATCCGGTATTGATGGATGGCCCCCCGCGACATCTGGTTATAATGGTATGGCCGGTTATCCAGTTCCCAATATTCTTTCGCCTTTTCCTCTATCCATTCGTCCAGAAGAGGATAAGCATCCTTTCCCTCATAGGTGAATTCATTCATCCACAGCCAATGGTTAAAGCCATAGCAATTGGCCCGCACCTTTTCCCTTTCCAGTCCAAGCACATCCGCCACCTGCAAATAGCCGGAAAAACCATGGCATAATCCAATCGTTTTAATGGATGAATTCCGCGCAATGTATGTTCCCCCTTCGAAAACCGGGTTCGCCGCCTGGATATGCCAAGCATCGGGGCATATCTCCTCCATTTTTTTTACCAGCATCAAAAAATAATTCATTTGTCCGAATTCATGCAGATTCGCCCCGCGGTACAGCCCATATTTTTCCGCCATGGCTCTTTGTTCTTCCACCCATCCGTAGCCCCCTACCTGTACGGAATTAATCACAAAGTCCGCATCTTCCAGCGCCTTTTCCAATATGGATGTGCTTTCAATGATAAGGCCGGATTTCAATTCCTCTGCCAGCCTTTTGGCCACTATGGTGATAAATTCCAGACGCTTTTCATCAATATCCATCAGCACAACCCTGCTGCCCTTCAGCCCTTCGCACAGGCTCATATCCGTTACGATGTGGGAGGCAAACTGTGCGCTTCCGGCCCCCACCAGAACTACTTTTATGTTTTTATTATTTCGGCTCATCATTTCCTCCATTTCTTTGCTTACTTACGCTTATCTGTTTTCCCCATTATACCGGGGGCATTTTTCCGGGGCAATCCACCGCACTTTACATAGGTAGCCGCATTTTACATAATAAAAGAACTGGAAAGAATATGCTTCTTTCCAGTTCAAAAAGTCCATGAGGTTTTGCCTTCCCACCCTATAACTCCACAATACTCGTTGGGCCAAGCAGGAAGTCATAATGGCAGGATTGTGTTATATAATGGCAGAAATGGAGTATGTATCTGCTAAAAACTGCATTATAATGATAAGCATAAAAACAAAGCAGCTTTACAGAAGAACCTACATGCGCATAGTGTCATATTATGCGGGTGATTGTTAAAATGCTGATAAAGACTTTATCATAATGGGGGCTTGGCCATTTATTGGCCGGCCCCTCCCCCTTCTTTTTCATTAACCATCCGTTTCAAAATTCACATCCACACTTTGGAAAATATGCTCCAGACGCTGTTTGGAGTTTTTCAGCAGATGGAGGATTAATTCTTCCTTTTCCGCACTAAAGCGGAACACCGGAATCGCCACGCTGATAGCCGCTATTACCTTCCCGCCCTTCCTTAGCGGAACGGCAAGGCAACGGATATACTGTGTCGATTCCTCCGTTTCCTGGGCATAGCCGCAGGAGCGCGATGCTTCCAGCTGAGCGGCCAGTTCCTTGATATCCGTCACCGTTTTCGGCGTCAGCGGACGCAATCCATTAGGATAAAGCTTTTTTAAATCCGCCATAGAATAATCCGTCAAAAGCGCTTTCCCGATTCCGGTGCTGTATGCGGGCAGACTATGGCCTACCGCCGCCACCATGCGAATGGATTCCGGGGAATCCGCCTTTGCGATGTAAAAGGCATCCCCGCCTTTTAATGTAGCAAAATAAGAAGTCTCGGAACAAACATTGGTAATATTGTGCAGTTCTTTGATTATCTCGTCGATAGCATCGAAATTTTCCAGATATGCATTCCCTATCTGAAATACATAGGAACCGATGGTATATTTGCCGCTGACCGTATCCAGAGACAAATACCCCCGGCCCACTAACGTATGCAGGATAGGCAGCATACTGCTTTTAGCCACATCCAGATGCTGGCAGGCTTCAGTCAGCGTGTACCCTGCTTTCCCCCCTTGCGCGATAAGCTCCAGGGCATCCAAAGCCCGGGCCGTGGAACGGTGTTCGTTTAAACTGGCCATATGAAATCTCCTTGCATTTTATAAGAATCATATTCGTATTTACGTACTTTTAATATAAAGATAGCATAGAGGCTAAAATCTTGTCAATAGGACATGCTTTATGGTTGCGGAAATCATTTTTTCAGTTGCAACTTTTTCTTTTATATGTTATTATAAGCCCATAAGTTCCAAATTAAGAATATAATTCGTATATAGGTACAATTATTTTTCTTCACAAGCGCAGCATTTCATTTATTGACCGCAAGAACAAAGGAGGGAATCGAAGAAAAATTATGCATGGAGAACAAACACAGAAAGTCATTGACGGAATTCACCGTTATAAGCTGGTAGTCATAGTCCGGGGGATGGAACCCGCGCTGTGCCGACCGCTTTCAGAAGCATTGTATTCCGGCGGCATCCGCCTGATGGAGATTACTTTTGACCAGACAGGAAAAATACCTTTTCCCTCAACAGCAAAAGCCATTGCAGCCCTGACAGCCATGTGGGGGGAGAAAATGCAGATAGGTGCCGGAACGGTGCTTTCCATAGAGCAGCTTTATATGGCGAAAGAAGCAGGTGCCCGGTATATTGTGACACCCAACACTAACCCGTTCATCATACGCGAGGCCAGAAAACTGGATATGGCCGTGCTGGCAGGAGCATTTACCCCTTCCGAAATCCAAACGGCCTATGAGGCGGGGGCCGATTTCGTAAAAGTATTTCCTGCCGCGGCCCTTGGGGCTTCCTACATAAAAGCAGTAAAGGCTCCCCTCGGGCATATTCCCATGCTGGCTGTAGGAGGCGTCAACGAAAAAAATATTCAGGATTTCTTACAAGCTGGCATGGATGGTGCCGGGGTAGGGGGAAACCTCGTCGATATGAAGCTGATCATGCAGGGAGATTATGATAAAATCACCGCATCAGCCAGACAATATACTGCCCTTGCCAGAGCAGGGGCTGCCCTTGCCGGGGCAGGGGCATCATTATAAAAGCCGGAACAAAAACGGCAGAATGGAGGAACCGTATGTCTAAAATAGTAACATTTGGAGAAATTATGCTTCGGTTGAATCCGGAGGGCTACAGGCGGCTGGTACAGGCGGACCGGCTGGAAGCCAGCTATGCGGGAGGGGAAGCCAATGTAGCCGTCTCCTTAGCCAATTATGGACACGAAAGCCTGTATGTGACCAAGCTGCCCGAAAATGAAGTAGGGCAAAGCGCCCTCAACTCGTTGCGCAGATACGGGGTTGATACCTCCCGGATTGTGCGGGGAGGAAGCCGAATAGGCATTTATTTTGTGGAAAAGGGAGCATCGCAGAGACCTTCCAAAGTCATTTATGACCGGGCTCATTCTTCCATCGCCGAGGCTTCCGGGGAGGATTTTGATTGGGAAACCATATTCGACGGTGCCGACTGGTTTCATTTTACAGGAATTACCCCTGCCCTTGGCGGAAATCTGCCGGAAATCTGCCTATCAGCCTGCAAAGAAGCCAAAAACAGAGGCATCACTGTAAGCTGCGACCTGAATTACAGGAAAAAACTATGGAGCGAGGAGAAAGCGTGCGAAATCATGTCCGGCCTCATGCCCTATGTGGATGTATGTATCGCCAATGAAGAAGACGCGGCCTCCGTATTCGGTATTCATGCGGAACAAACGGATATCCTCGCCGGAACGCTAAGCCGCGAAGGCTATGAGAAAGTTGCCGGACAGCTGACGGAACGATTCCATTTCCAGTCGGTGGCCATTACATTGCGGGGAAGCATTTCCGCCAATGACAATCTTTGGTCAGGCATGCTCTATACCGGCGGCCAGGCCTATTTTTCCAAAGAGTATAAGATTCATATTGTAGACCGTGTAGGCGGTGGAGATTCCTTCGGAGGTGCGCTCATACACAGCATGGCCAAAAAGCGTTCTCCCCAGGAAACCATAGAATTCGCCGTTGCCGCTTCCTGCCTGAAACATACCATCGAGCAGGATTTCAACCTGGTTTCGGAAAAGGAAGTACTCGCATTAATGCAAGGGAACGCATCGGGAAGGGTACAAAGATAACAACGGAGGCAGCTGAAAGGCTGAACCAATGTCATTTAGTTAATGGCGGCGGACGCTGCGAGAATAATAAAATCCTCAAAGGGCTCCTTGAGGATTTTATTATTCTCGCAGCTGGTTAAGGTGTTAATGAGTACGGAGTACTTGTTCAGTTTTTTTCCATCGTTTTTAAAATATCATCATAGGTCACCAACATCACATTTCCCATCTTATTCGCCATATCCTCACAGCCTTTTGTAAATCCGTGTTTTGCAAACAATGCCAGATATGTTTTCTCATAATGAAACAACTGCCCGCGTTTTACCAACGTCTCCAATACTCCCGCATCCACTTTTTCATTGGTCCATTTGTACTCGGCAAATAAGGCTGTATTTTTATCCTGTTCGCCCATAATATCGATTTCCTCCTGGCTGCGGGTAAAAGGGTTAGTGCCCCACCATCGCCCCAGTTCCCCAAATTCCACAGGGGATTGCCCTTCCAGCATCAGCTTCCACAAATACTGCCTGCAGATTTCCTCGAACACTTTTCCCATATAATCCGGCAAATGCGGCTCCATCCGCTTATAAGCGATATCCGCAGCTCCTCTGGCAATAATGGAATAGTTCTCCGGCACAAACCTATACCAGAAGCGGAACATATTGTCGTCAATAGCATAAATGGATTTCCGGGATGCTTTTTCTCCATAAGGCGTCTCCTTTCGGACAAGGCCAAGAGACATTAAGTTCTTCAAATAAGCGGTGCAGACGCTGGTATCCTCCCCTACTTTGGTGGAAATCTCCGCCATCCGGGAAGAGCCGGTCGCGATTGCCGTAATTATTGCATTGTAAAGCGCCGGCTCCCTCACTTCCTGCTTCAGCAGATTCTCCGGCTCTTCAAAAAGGGATGATGTGAAATTGAAAAACGTATTCTTAATATTCTCCTCTATGCTCATCCTATCGTCCATCTGCAGCAAATATTGGGGCGTACCGCCCACTATTCCATAAATCAGCGCTTTATCTTCGCCGGAGAAATTTTTAAAATACCGGCTGGTATCCGCAAACTCAAAAGGCTGTATCTTCATCTGGGCTGTCCGCCTGCCATACAAAGGCGCTTTATAGGCCAGCACATAATCCTCCATGTAAGACATCGACGAACCGCAAAGGATTAACATTAATTTGGAATTATCTTTATGCTTATCAATCAGAAGCTGAAGCGTAGAGGCTAGGCTCTTGGAAGAGCGGGCCACATAAGGATATTCATCGATAGCCAGAATCAGCCGTTCCTTCTTTGCCAATTGGAACACATATTCCAAAGCGGCCTGAAAGGACAGAAACGCCGTATCCGCCTGAATCCCCATCCCATACTCAAGAATATTTCTGCTGAAATTCTCCAGATTCTGCTTGGCATTGCTCTCCACGCCCATAAAATATATTGCCTTTTTATCCCTGATGAAATAATTAATCAACGCCGTTTTCCCCACCCGGCGCCTTCCATAAATTACCGCAAACTCAAATTTTCCCGATGCATATAATTTTTCCAGGGAATCCAACTCCCGCTCTCTGCCAATAAACATATTCCCGCCTCCATTTCTCTATATATTCTCCCGAAAACCCTCCATTCTTATTATATATATTACCATCACCTCAATTTTTAGTCAATTACAAATTAGTAATATATAAATAACTAATTTACATATCACTATTTTTATTACTAATCATCAATTACCAATTCGCTGTCCCATCCTTTACCCACAATTAATTCAATAATTTATATGCAAAAACTGCCGCTCCAGAATTCCCCATCCCTTTGCAGCAGTTTCCTCTATCTCTTATTTTTATTTCTTATCTTTATTCCTTTCTACCATCCCACTTTCAGGCATTTGTGAAACCGATAACCTTGGCTGAATATTCTGACAATATAGTCTGTGAAAAGCCCTTTTGTGCATTTGTCCTAAGGGGATATCAGGCGAAGCCTGGTGGATTCCTTAGGACTATGAATCAAGACCATAGGAAACAGGAGGCCCTCTGGCCGAGTGTTTCCTGCACTATTGGGCTTGATGCAATGCCCGGCACATTGGGCTTTGAGCAGACTATATTGTCAGAATATTCTCTCAGCCTTACGGTTTCACAATCCCTCCCCCTCTACAAACACACTTCCACCTTCACCGGCATCCTCCCGGTCAATTCTATACTCCTTTCATCCGGCTGTACCGTACCCGCATACACTTCGAATTTCTTTCCGTCCATAATCCGCTCCCCGTTATCATTGACCACGGTGAATGCCCGGCCCGCAATAGTCAAAGACATTTCCACGCTCTGCCCCGCTTTCACATGAACGCGCCGGAAAGCGCAAAGTTCAGGGTTTTTCACCGCATATTCCGAAACTGTATTCCTTATATAAAGCTGTACCACATCGTCGGTATCGCGCATCCCCTCATTGGTTACTGTCACTTTTATACGAACATCGGGGAATCCAAAGGAGTCTTTTCCTTCCGTTATCCCATCCACCTGAGCCCCGGTCACTGCCACATCCCCGTAAGTCAGGCCGAAGCCAAAGGGATATTGCGGCCTGCCGTCCATATAACGGTAAGTCCTGCCCGCCATGCGGTAATCCGTAAATTCCGGCAGCTGCTCCAAACCATCATAAAAAGTAACCGGCAGTTTGCCGGACGGGGAAGTTTCGCCAAACAAAATTTCCGCAACGCTCCTGCCTCCCCTCGCTCCGGGATACCAAAGCTGCAATATTGCCCCGAAGTGCTCCGTAGGATAGCTTAGGTCAATGGCGCTTCCTGCCATCAGACAGAATATCACAGGTTTCCCCGTATCGGCTACCACCTCCATCAGTTTCCTCTGGGGTTCCGGCAGCAAAAGATTCTCCTTATCGCCCGATGCGTAGCTGTTCCCGGTATCTCCCTCTTCTCCTTCCAGAGTCTCATCCAATCCGAGGCAAAGCACAACCACGTCGCTGTGTTCCGCCACAATCCTCGCTTCAGACAGACGGTCGCCCTTCATGGCCAGCGCCTCCGTCTTATCCTGGAACAGGGCGCACCCTTCGGAAAAGAGCACCCTGGCCCTGCCCTGCACATACTGTTGTATTCCTTCCGATACGGTCACATATTGGGAGGAAGTGCCGTGATAATTCCCAATCAATGCCCTCCGGCTATTGGCATTCGGCCCGATTACGCCGATAGTTTTTATTTTATTGATATCCAAAGGCAAAAGGCCATCATTTTTCAGCATAACAATGCTTTCTTTCGTTATTTTATCGGCCGCCTCCAGATGCTCCGCACATTCCACCGCTTCATATGGGATATTGTCATATTCGCTTCCGTCAAAAAGCCCCAGCATATAGCGGGTAGTATACAGGCGTACTGCCGCTTCCGTAATCGCTTCCTCCGTTACCAGCCCTTGCTCATAGGCGGTCAGAATATGCTGATAAGTAATGCCGCAATTCAAATCGCAGCCCGCATTCAACGCCATAGCCGCCGACTCCGCAGGGGTAGCCGTTACCATATGATGCTTATGGAAATCCATAATTGCCCAGCAGTCGGACACAAAATGCCCTTCAAACCCCCATTTTTCCCGCAAAATATCGCGGATGAGCGTATTGCTGCCGCAGCACGGTTCCCCATTCGTCCTGTTATAAGCGCCCATCACCGCCTCCACATGAGCCTCCTTCACCAGGGCCTCAAAGGCGGGGAGATACGTTTCCTCCATATCCTTCGCCGTAGCCTGGGCATCGAATTCATGCCGTACCGCTTCCGGGCCGGAATGAACCGCATAATGTTTCGCACATGCTGCCGCCTTCATCACCTCGCCGTCTCCCTGAAGGCCTTTTACAAATGCTACTCCCAGCCGCGAAGTCAGATAAGGGTCTTCCCCGTATGTCTCATGCCCCCTCCCCCATCTGGGGTCCCGGAAAATGTTTACATTAGGAGACCAGAAAGTCAGCCCTTTATAGATATCCCTGTCATTGTGGGAGGAAAATTCATTGTACTTCGCCCTGCCTTCCGTCGCTGCACATTCAGCCACCTTTTTCACAAGTTCATCATCAAAAGACGCCGCCATTCCGATTGCCTGCGGAAAAACCGTCGCTATTCCGGCCCTTGCCACACCATGCAGGCTTTCCCCCCACCAATTGTATGCGGGAATGCCCAGCCTGCCAATGGCCGGCGCGTCATATCGCAGCTGGCTGGCACGCTCCTCCAGTGTCATTTTATCCACAAGTTCTTCCGCCCTGCGTCTCGCTTCTTTTCTCTCCATACAACATTTTCCTTTCTCTTTCTCAACCTTCCAGACTTATCGTCTGCATCGGCGCAACCATTCGGCAAAAACATAACTGCCGCAAAGCCCAATGCCCCTGCCCTCCCAAAGAACTAGCTAAACATTACAAAACCGGTAACAGTTCAGCGCCGTCGTCTTGTCATATTCCACAATTTGTTATATAATATTATTTGTCAATTTTGTCATCACAGCCAAACATATATTTCACAATATAGATATATTCAACATAAAACAGGAGGAAATGCTATGAAACCACAAATAAATTTTACCCCTCCCCATTATGAACAGCCGGTTTCCAACTTTACGACCCGTTCCATGAACGGTTCGCAAGAGTATGTAGATTTTATACCCAAGTCCCATTTACGCATCTGGTATAACCACCAGACGGAGGGCTATGCCAAACACTATCATAATGCCATGGAAGTGATTGTTTGTATCGAAAACCAATATGTCGTCATCGCCAATGACCAAACATACCTATTAAACCCTGGGGATATTCTGCTCATTCCTCCATTTATGCTTCATGAGCTTCAGAGCAAACCCTCCGGTTCCCGCTTTATATATCTGATTGACGTAAGTATGCTGAGATGTTTTCAGGACTACACTGCCCTAGACCCGGTTTTTATGAACCCTTACCTATGCAATGCCGGCTCTCAACCGGAAATCTATCCACACATATATGATTCCCTGATGAAAATAGCCGACCTTTACTTTTCCCATGATATTTTCTGGGAAACCGCCATCTACACAATACTGCTTGATATCCTGTTAACCATTGGACGCAGCCATTATAGCAGGGATACTAACGAAGACAATAACTCCGAAGGCACGAAAACACCGGATTATTACAATATATTCGCCAATCTTCTGAACTATATTGACGCCCACTACATGGAAGACCTTACTTTGGAGCAAGTTGCGGACTACATCGGTTTTTCCAAATATCACTTTTCCAGGCTGTTTAAGCAGCATACAAACACAACGTTTCACAATTACCTATGCCATAAGCGTATCCAGGAGGCTCAATATCTGCTTACCGCAAACAGGAATCTCCCTATTACGGATATCGCTTTTCAAACAGGCTTTAATAATTTGACGTCCTTTAGCCGATGCTTTAATAAATATACCAATTGTTCTCCTACAGAATACCGTAATAAGCTGCGGCACGGAAATATCAGTTGTTAAAAACCGGGCAGAGAACTACTCTCTGCCCAGCCTTATCTCTCATTATCCCTTTACACCACCGAGGGCTACGCCTGCAATAATATATTTGGACAAAAGCAAATATACGATAATCAGCGGCAGAACCGTCAAAGTAAGCCCCATATAAACAGAGCCATATTCCGTCTTATAAATATCGCCTTTCAGCAGGCTGACCATAATCGGCATCGTGTACCGCTTCTGGTCCGTCAGCAATACCAACGGCGTAAACAGATTGTTCCAGCTGGCCACGAAACTGAAAATGGCCTGTGTCGCAATCGCCGGTTTCATAATCGGAAGCACTATCCGATTAAAAATCATAAATTCCTTCGCCCCATCAATTCTTGCGGACTGTACAATTTCCATGGACAGCGTAGGCTGCAGATACTGCCTCATAAAGAATACCATGGATGGAGACGCGATGGCGGGAAAGATAAGCATTGCCAGATTATTGGTCATATGAATCTTATATACCATCTGATAAAAACCTATCATCGTCACCTGGGCCGGAATCATCATAACTACCATTATGAAGCTGAAGAAAGCATTTCTCAGTTTCCAATTATAGGCAACCTGCGCATAAGCTGTCAATGAGGAAAAATATACCGCCAATGCCGTTGCGCCTATAGATATAATCAGCGAATTCATAAAGCCTACCGCCGGGTTAAAACTTTTTCCAAGAAGAATCTTCAGGTTGTTCATCATATATCCCGAAGGAATCAGAGAAATGGCATGCTGCTGGATTTCCGTCGTAGAACGGGTCGCATTCACAATCATAAGCCAGAATGGAATGATACTTAAAATCGCCAGAAAAATGCACACTACATAAATAATTATTTTCATTACAAGGTTTTCTCTATTTTTTAACATTATGCATTCTCCTTTCCGGATTTCATGCGCATCCTATATTCCTTCTGCTGCTGCTTAATCTGTTTCCTAAGCTGCGCCTCATCCTTATCCCTCATCACGAAGAACATCATTGCGGCAAGAATAGCGATAATGACAAACATTACCATGCTCGCTGCAGCCGCCCTGTTATACATATAGCTTCCGCTAAATGCCTGGTTATAGATAAACAGGCTCGTGGTGAGCGTTGCATTGTCCGGCCCGCCGTTCTGGAACAGCTTCGGTATATCGAACATATTCAGGCCGCCGATCAGGCTGGTCACAAGGGTAAAAAGCAAAATGGTCTTCACATTGGGGAGCGTTATGTAAAAGAATGTCTGTACACGGTTTGCCCCATCCACTTCCGCCGATTCAAAAATCTCCGGGCTGATTCCCAAAATGCCGGAAATCAATGTAATCATTGTGGAGCCATACCACATCCATGTCTGGATGAAAATCACAACGCTTCTCGCTACCGTTTTATTCCTCAAAAGTTCTACCGGTTTATCCACAAAACCAAACCTTACGAGAAAATCATTGACCGGCCCCATGGGATATCCAAAAAATCCGCTGAATAAAATAGCAATTGTCGCCGCCGTAATAATGTTAGGCATATAAAGCAATACTTTGAACGTTCCCTGGCCCTTTACTTTGCTCCTTTTATCCGTAAACCAGGCGGCCAGCAAAAGAGCCAACAGCATCTGGGGAATGAAATTGCTAAGCCAGATAACCACCGTATTTTTAAATGCCCCCTGAAATGACGGATTGGTCAATACTGTCTTAAAGTTCCTGAATAAGTCATCGGTCAGAAAATGAATGTCCGTCATCCCCAGGCCCTTTAAATCAGTAAATCCGATAACCGCCGTGTACACTGTCGGATATAGCGAGAACAGTAAAAACGCTATTACAAACGGAATGCTGAAAATATATCCATACTTCGCATATCTGTCATATCCCGGTTTTTTGCTTTTCATATGAAAACCATGCTCCTTCCTCTAAGATAAAAAATTTCTAAACGAATGCCGCCACGCTCCGTAGCAAAAAAGAATGCTTCGCATTCCTATAAGGTAAAAAGCAGGGCGGACGATATGCGGTCCGCCCTGCTTTACTAAACTCTCTGGATTACACGTTGCCGTTCAGACTACTGAACCTTTCATTTATTCTACGATTACGTCCAGGTTATCCGCCACCTGCTGTTTGAAGTCTGCAATCGCCTGGTCACGGGATTTGTTGCCCGCCGTGTATTCACGAACCTGGTCTCTCCAATATGTGTTGATTGTCTCATCATACTGTGTCAAGTTGGTTCCCTTTGCATACTGGTTAGCCGGAACAAAAGCATCAAACATATTCTGTCCGCCCAGGAAATCTACGGAACCATCGGACATCGCCATAACAGTACCGCTTGCTACAGCGTCCTTCGTACCGCCTTCTCCGTTCAAAGTTCCGTTAGCCCATTTGTACTGAAGCCCATCCTCTGTACAGTCTAACGTAATCCACTCAATGATATCGCCGACAGCTTCCGCTTTCTGGGTATCCTTGTTGGCCAGAACCCATGTGCCGCCCCAGAAGAAGCCAATGGGAGGTTCGCAAACTGCCCAATCGCCGTATGTACCTTCGCCGACAGCTTCGCCGCCGCAGTTAGGAGCCATTGTATAGTTAATCAACCATGCAGGACCGAAGAAACCGAAGATACCTTTTTCTCCTTCACCCTTCATATCAGCAAACCATGCATCCTGCCAGTCCTGTGTATCGTTGTGATATCCGTTGTCTTTTAATTTCTTGGATAAATCAAGGAACTCTTCGCGTTTCGGGTCAATGTTAAGCTTTCCGTCAACAATCCACCCTGTATCGGAACTGTTCTCAACCGCGTGCCATATATCGCCGTCGCCGGAAACAATGCCATAGCCTTTAGCTTTTAATTCTTCTGCCGCTGCGAAGAACTGGTCCCAGCCGGGTCCAACCTTCTTGGCGATTTCTGCCGGGTCATCCGTGCCCCATACATCTTTTGCAATGGAACGGCGATAGATGAAGGCACCGCCCGTCGCCTGATATCCTAACCCTACCAGCTTGCCATCTCCGTTTGTTCCGATGTCAACGGTATACTGGGCAATATCCGCAGCTTTAAGAGCCGCATCCACATCAATGCCTAAATCCGCATAAGGCATTGCATACTGGCTTGCATCGCCCTGTGTATATTTCAGTACGAAAGCCGCCTCCGCACAATAGATATCGGGAGCCTCCGCACCGCCCGATGCCAGCGCCTGGTCCAAAGCGGGCTGGTATGCGCCGTCTGTAGTTGCAATAATAGTCGTATTAATGTCGTAACCGAAATCAGGATGCGCTTCTATGTACTTCTCAATCATCCCCGGCACTTCGTCCGTAAATGCCCATACATTGATTGTCTCGCCGCCGCCAGCGCTGCCGCCACCGTTATCCGCCGCTGCATCCTCAGTTGCCGCGCCTGCGTCATCCGCTGCCGCTTCGCCCCCGTTATCTGCCGCTTCACCCGCTGTTTCATTCGTTGCCGCATTTCCTCCATCGCCGCCGCATCCAATCAGCAGGGAAGATACCATACATGCGCATAAAATACTTGCTACTAGCTTTTTCATTTTTTTCCTCCTTTTCACTATTTATCATTTTTTTGTCTGCCGTCCTATAAAGCATTCCTAACTCTTGGTTGTTTTGCTTTAATATTATTTTACCATTTACATCTATTAATTCTTTACACTTTTTGCTCCAAATGCAACAATTATTGCTGAATAAAGGATTTTTTTATAGTAATACTGCCGGAAAACGTTTTGAAAACCAAGAGATAAATTACATTTTTATACCAATTCTGGCATAAAAAAACCTTGCCTGAGACAGGACCCCGGCAAGGTGCACAATAGCGTTATTCATTTCCCGGTATGGGCTCAAATTCTTTCAGGTCATCCTCCGTAATCTCCCGGATTACTTTACAGGGTACTCCCGCAGCAAAACACATCGGCGGCACATCCCTTGTAACGACGCTGCCCGCGCCGATGACCGCTCCCATTCCTACCGTTACCCCGGCACAAATCACCACATTGCTTCCAATCCACACATTATCCTCAATCGTTACCTGCTTACAGTACATTTCTCCATGGGGGCGCGCCTTATAATGCATCGGGTGGTTGGTAGTGCTGATGGTTACATTCGGCGCAATCAATACCCCTTTCCCAATATTAATCTTATAATCGTCCACCAATGTAAGGTTGGAATTAATATAAGTGCCGTCCCCTATGGAAACCGTATTGCCCATTGCCAGCGTCAGCGGAGGTTCAATCCATATGTTTTCCCCACAGGAAGCGAAAAGCTTCTTCCATATTTCCGCCCTCTTTTCCGTTTCCCCAGCCCTTGTCTGGTTGAAATCCTGGCATAGCCCCCTGGCAAATGCCTGCTGGCTCATATTTTCCCCGGTATCAATCCATAATAAGCCCTCCGCTCTCCGCTGGGCCATAGACATTTTGCCGGAATCATTGTTCGTATCAATCTGCTTCTCCATCGCTTTTCCCTCCTGTGATATTGTATCTTCCGTTATGAACTTATAAACCCACGCATCTTATAACACGGTTTCCAGGCCCTTCCTCTATCTGCATCAGCCGGCGGAATAATTATGGCATTTGTGGTTCGGCTTTGCCCCTATATACTACCACATAAATGCTCATTTTTCCATAAAAATAAGCAATTCGCTACGGGAATCAATTTTCGCATTTCTGCCGAGGAATTTAACCTAAGATTTTCTTGTAAAGTTCTAAGTCGCTGTCCTTAAAAACATTAAAAATAACCCGCTCCATGCAATCGCCATGCTTCTCCAAAAATCCTGATACGGCTTTCCATGCGATTTCAGCGGCCTTCTCATTTGGAAAATGAAATTCCCCCGTTGAAATACAGCAGAACGCAACGGATTTGATACCATGTTCCAGACAGCATTGCAGGACATTTTCATAGCAGTTTCGCAAGTCCTGACAATGTTTCTCATTCAGCCTGCCATATACAATCGGCCCTACTGTATGGAGCACGTACTCGCAGGGAAGATTATAGGCCGAAGCCAAAGTGGCCGTGCCTGTCGGTTCTTCATAGTTCCTTCCATATTTCATACGTCTTCGGCTCATGATATGGCTGCATTCTTCACGAAGCTGCATCCCTGCCGCACTATGAATCGCATTGTCAATGCACCTGTGGCAGGGCACAAAGCAGCCCAACATCTGTGAATTGGCAGCATTCACAATGGCGCCGACTTCCAGCCTTGTAATATCGCCTTGCCAGAGCGATACTTTATCGGCATAAGCCAAATTGCTGTTAAACGCTTCCCTTATCGTCGGGATATCCTCCAGCTTTACAACGCCCTTTGCCCTTCTCTCCTCCTGTAAATATTCATCCTGCAAATCCGCCAATTCATCGGAAAGTCCTCCCGGCATACGGATATTCATAAGGGAGCGGATTGCGTTTTTCTTTTCCTCCAAACTATATCCACCGGTTTCCAGTTCCTTGTATTTAACCGAATCTTCTTTTAATTTTTCTAAAAGAATATCCATTTTTTCCGTTTCTTTCATCCCGAATACCCGCCTTTCCCAAACCTTACATACTGTTTTTCAAATCCTCTATTGCTTCTGCCATGCCGCCCTAGGCCAGATATTTCTCCGTATCCCGCTTTATGTCCGCCAATGTAATAGAGGCAAGCTCTTTTTCCAGGGCGCTCTGTACCCGTATAAGCTTATCATCCAAAATATGATGAATATTCCTCCCCACGGGGCAGTTTGTGCTTGGATTTTCATGGAAATGAAACAATTCCCCGTTTTCGACACATTCCACAGCGTTATATATGTCCAGAAAAGTTATCTCATCTAACGGTTTTGCAACGGTAGTACCGCCTGTTCCCCGCGCCACCTTAATCAGGCCAGCCCCTTTTAGCTGGCCCAGAATCTTCCGGATAATGACAGGATTCACGTTAGTACTTCCTGCAAGAAAATCGCTGGTTACTTTATATTCGCTTCCGAATGTGTCTATACAGGCAAAGATATGAATTGCCAGTGTAAACCTGCTTGAAATCTGCATACTTATCCACCGCCTTTCCATTTTATTTTACTCCGTTCTAGTTGTAATGTCAATGATTACAATTGTGTTTTGCACGGGAATCCATTTTCATGGACAGCATTCTGGCAGCGAACAGCCAAAAGCGAGGCCTCCGCAGAAGCCTCGCTTATTTACACCAAAATTTTTCCTCTGGATTCATCTTCCCGTTTATTCATGAATCTTCATGCCATGCAGCATCTTCACAAATGCCGGGCTGCTATGGTCAACAATTTCGCTGCGGCCAATATCCAGCTTTGCAATCTCCGCCATATCCTCTCCGTTCAAAGCAAAATCCCAAATATCCATGTTTTGCTCCATGCGGTCTTTATGGACGGATTTAGGAATCACCACCACGCCCCGCTGCACATTCCAGCGCAGAGCCACCTGTGCGGCGCTCTTACCGTATTTCGCACCAATCGTTGTCAATACGGGATGGGTGAAGATTCCGTAGTTTCCTTCTGCAAAAGGCCCCCATGCTTCGGGAACAACGCCGTATTCCTTCATCAGCCCCAGGGCATTTTCCTGCTGGAAGAAAGGATGCAGTTCCACCTGGTTCACCGCCGGGATGACAGCGGCAGTCTCGCACAAATCCGCCAGCACATGGGGATAGCAATTGCATACGCCGATTGCCCGCATCTTACCTTCTTTATATAATTCCTCCATAGCACGGTAAGCGCCCTGGTAATCCCCCATAGGCTGATGAATCAGATACAGGTCCAGGTATTCAAGACCCAGTTTCTTCAAGGAAGTTTCAAATGCTTTTTTCGCTCCTTCATAGCTTGCATCCTGCACCCACAGCTTTGTGGTGATGAACAATTCTTCACGGGGCACGCCGCACTTTTTAATTGCGGCCCCCACGGCCTCCTCATTCATATAGGCCGCCGCCGTATCAATCAAACGATACCCGCTGGATATGGCATCCAGCACCGCCTGCTCGCACTGCACAGGGTCAGGAACCTGAAATACCCCAAACCCCTCCATCGGCATCTTAACTCCATTGTTCAATGCAGTAAATTCCATCATCGTCTCCATTTCCTTTCTTTTCTATAATTTTTATTCCTTTTCTATTGCTTTTTACTTTCTCCAGCGTATCTCTGACATGTTGCTGCTTTTTCCTATTTGCTATTATAAATTCCAATTTTCCAAAAGTACAATGCCGTTTGCGCAAACTACTATGAATTGAACTCATACTGTAAATTGACATATGGACAAAAGCCGGATATACTATCAATAGATATTGTACCGATATTGGGGGAAATTTAAATGCCGGATATTTACCAGTTAGAGTATCTGATTTCCATCGCAGAGCACGGCACGTTTTCAAAAGCGGCCAAGGAGCTTCATCTGTCGCAGTCCGCGCTCAGCCGCTCCATGCAGAAGCTGGAATCGGAGCTTCGCGTGACATTATTTGAACGAAAGAAAAATAAAGTAGAATTGAACCGGAACGGCGAACTGGCAGTCGAATGTGCCAAAAAGGTGATTGCGCAGATGCAGGATATGACAGAAAAAGTCCGCATTTTTGACCGGAACAGCCGAACCATATCCGTAGGTTCCTGTGCTCCGGCACCCCTTCTGGATGTTATTCCCACACTGTCCAATGCATATCCTGATATGGCCATTTCTTCTGAAATGCAGGAACAGGATAAACTCCTGCAGGGCTTAAAGGATGGAATCTATCATCTCATCATCACTTCCTTTCCTGCCTTTCAAAGGAAAAAACCAAACTATCCGCTTTCTTCCGCAGGGTTGAAAATGGCTGATATGCTAAACGTATTGGCATTAATCAGAGGTTACTGTATGGAATATGAAGAAAATGTTTTATCTTACGAAAATTATCATAAATTGCGGACAAGTGTCGGATGGACAAATTTTTCACCCGCACAAGCACAAACCGCACTTGCCAATAGCCTATACACAGTCACCGCAGTGGAAAAGGATGAAACGGTTGCTATGGGAAGATTAATTGGCGACGGGCAATATTATATGATTGTAGATGTCATTGTGCGCCCGGACTTTCAAAAGCGGGTTTAAAAGAATACCCCATGAATTTTGCGGAAGCGGGATGCGGAAGGTAATTTCCCATTCAGCCATTCCCTAATGCTCCTTTCATCCCAACTCGTTTATGCCTTCCCTATCTTTGCCAAAGAATTTTGAATATCTTTACAGACCAATGATTGCATGCTGTCTGCATAAATTGATATATTCGCTTTTTGCAGCGCGGAAACGATATCCTCCTTTAACTCCGGCTTATCTTTGGCAATCACAGGCAGCAATTTTATACACTGCCTTGCTGTTATCGGCTTTGCATCTTCTATATGCTTCAAATATTTGTCTATGATTTCATCAATTTTGTTATCTTTATCCCATTTGGCATTATAAGCAATCAGCGTAAGCCCTCTTGTCCGAATATAGGAATTATCGCTATCCATCATATCAGCTAATTTATCCATATAGCAATATACCCTGTCCGACTCCTCGCATTCTTTTTGCAATGCCTGTAAAGCTTTATATGCGATATTATTGTTTTTATCAAACAAAAGTTCAAAATTGTCCTTAATATTTATTTCCATGCCATTATGCCTCCCATATTTTCAGCCACGTTTTCGATTATATCATTTTTCCTTTGAATCTGCTACCATAAAATGCAGAGTAAAATTTAGCATTTTTAATCAATTTTGCTGCTGCATTATCTGAATTATGCTAGAATATAGGCAGAACGCAGAATTGGGGGGCTGGCTATGGACTATATAATACGGAAATTAAAAAAACATGAATATCCATTGCTGGATAATTTTTTATATGAGGCAATTTTTATTCCAGAGGGCATTGAAGCCCCACCTAAAACAATTATTACATCTCCCGAATTACAGGTTTATGTTGAGCATTTCGGGGAGTTAAAAGATGACTGGGGATTAGCGGCCGAAGTTGACGGTAAGATTGCCGGAGCCGTTTGGGTCCGCATTATGAACGATTACGGGCATATCGATGATGAAACGCCCTCTTTGGCCATCTCCCTTTATAAAGAATATCGGGGCTTGGGCATTGGAACAGCCATGATGAAAGAAATTCTTGCCCTGCTTAAAGCACATGGATATCAGCAAGTTTCCCTTTCTGTCCAAAAAGCCAATTACGCGGCAAAGCTGTATCGGAAGGTCGGTTTTGAGGTTGTAAAAGAGAATGAAGAAGAATATATCATGGTGAACTACTTATAAATCCAAGAAAGGACACATGATGATGGTATTGGGGGCACTTATTGCGTTAATTTTTTAGCTTTCAGAAACATTCCTTTTCCTTTTTCATAAACCTGAACTGTTTTAAATCCACAATTGTAAAAGATTTTCTCCAGCTCCTTTTTGCTGTATACTCTTACATCTCCACTTTTGGAAAAGGGGAGCCAAAATATATTTGCAATAAGCCTGACTACTGTTCCAAAATTTGGGTCAGCTATATACACTGTACCGTTTTTCTTTAAAACTCTCTTACACTCCTTTACAAACTCTTGCGGATTTTCAAAATGATGAAACGCACAGCAGACGGTTATAACATCAATACTTTCATCGCTCCATTCCAGCGGACAGCACAGCTTTACCTCAAAATTCATATTAGGGTATCGCATCCTTGCAGAATCAATCATGTTCTCCGATATATCTATTCCATTTGCCTGGATTTTTGCTTTTTTCGATAATTCCCCCAACAGCGTTCCATTTCCGCATGCAACATCCAGAACAACATTGCCCTCATTCAAATCTATTGTATTCGAGAGTTCCATAATGTGAAATCTTGTATATTGCCCTTCCCTTGACGTATCATATTCAGATGCCATTTTATTGTATGTAATTCTTGATTGTTCCGTTTTCTTATTCACATTATTTCTCCACTTTCGATTTGCTCATTTGATTATACCATTTCCATTCTCCCTTTGCCATTATAAAATAAGGCTTTCCTGCAGACTACACTCCTGCATCTATGCCAGCCCAAATTTATAGAGCCAAATAAACCATCTGCTCCTTATATCATTTCGGTCCATTATGATATAATTTTTTTATTGACTTGAAGTGCGCTTCATAGTTTATGATGAAACAGAAAGGCGGATTTATATGTATTCAGCAAAAGAAGCAGCCAAAATAACTGGGTTATCAACAGCAACGTTAAGATATTATGAAAAAGAAAAATTATTGCCCCAAATAGCCAGAAACAGCCAAAAATACAGGCAATATACAGACGAGGACATTGAATGGATAAAAATGATACAGTGTATGCGTATGGCAAATATCCCCATTCATTCCATTAAGGATTATGTTTCACTGTTAATACAGGGCGGAGAAACCCTTGAACAGCGATTTGTTATGGTGCAAAATCATATGGAGGATATTAAAAAGCAAATGACTGATTTACAAAATGCATTTGACCTTACACAAAAAAAGCTATTGTTCTACGAAAAACTTTTAGCGGGTTCTTCCTATAAAGAAATGTCATACAGCGAAGAATGGAAGTTGTTTAAGCATGGAGAAAATTAAAGAGGAAAAACGGGAGGAAATAAGAAATGCCTTATATCACAGTAGAAAGCGGTGTTTTATCAGATATGCAAAAAGAGGAGCTGATAAAGCAATTAACAGAAATATCTTCTGAAATCATGAAAATACCACAGGAATTTTTTGTAACAACCATAAAGGAAGTGCCGGACAAGAACTTTGGCATTGGCGGAAAAACCATTGATAAGGTAAGAACAGAGTATATACAGGCCCATAGTAAGCAAATGTAGTTATTGCAAGCACAGTCGGAGAAAAGAAATGGAAAATGTTTTAATCACAGGAACAACAAGCGGATTGGGAAAAGCGTTTGCTGAAAAATTTGCCAGTATGGGAAATAACATTATACTTATATCAAGAGATATGCAAAAATTGAAACAACAGCAGTTATATTTACAGAATCAGTATCATGTGGCCGTAAATTTTATTGCATATGATTTGACAAAAGAAGATGCCGCGAATTTGATTATGGAACAAATAGACAATTGGAATATACCTATTGATTTCCTTGTCAACAATGCAGGTTTCAATGAGTGCGGCTTATTCTCTCAAACGGATATAAGCAAAGAAATAAAAATGATTGATTTGCATATACGTTTTATTACTCAACTTACGAAACGTATTCTGTCAATAATGGAAAAGAACAACTACGGACACATACTTAATATTGGTTCAACAGGTTCTTTCATTTCCTCTCCCTCCGACGCAGTTTATTCAGCAACAAAAGCTTATATTATGTCTTTTTCAAATTCCCTTTATGGAGAGTATAGAAATACAGGAATAAAAATTACTTTGCTTTGTCCCGGAGCTACGGAAACCGAATTTGCCCGGAAAGCAAATATAGAGCAGACCTTGCTTTTCAAATATGCCGTAATGAAACCTGATAAAGTTGTCAAAATAGCTTACCCCAAAATAATAAAAGGAAAACGTTTAATTATTCCGGGAATATATAATAAACTTCTCGTTTTTTTCTCAAAAATAATGCCCATTGATATAACTAACAAACTAACAATGATTATGATGAACAGTCATTAAAAGGCGGATGGTGCCCACAGCTTATTCTAAGCTAACTTAAAGTTTTCTTGCCTTGATACAGAACGAAATAGGCAGCATTTTAGCTTTCTTTGTTTTAGGGTCAACATCTCCCACAGCATTTAATGATTTATTATCTGACTCTTCCACTAACTGCTCTACTACAAATCCTGCTTTTGCCAATGCATTAATATATGTTGACATCTTTCTGTTACATAAAATAATTTCACTATCATGCACAGGCATTTTGAAATATGATTCGTCATAATAACTCTTCATCATTACCAACTTTTCATCTTCAAAAACATCTTTACGTTCATCACATGACCATGCGACACAATAATTCAATGTATGATGCCAACTAAATATAAAAATGCCATCCTTTTTCAAATAAGAAGCAATCTTATCAAATGTTCCCTGTAAATCGGTTGTCCAGCCAATGCCGTAGATGGAATATACATAATCAAAATATTCTTTAGGCACATCAAGTTCATCCTCCATCTTTGAGCACAATAACTTTGCCGAATATCCACTATCACTTAAAAGTTTTACTGCATTATCAAGCTGCTTTTGGGACAAATCAACTCCCCATAACTCCCCTGCACCTTTTTCAGCATTATACTTCAAGGAATGTCCGCTTCCACAGCATATCTCCAGCATTTTCTTTCCAGCAACATCACTGAATAAATGCAAGTCATCTTCTGTTGGAAATCGTACCCCATATACCGGAAGTGCCGTGGTTCCAAACCACAAATCAGCATGGTCATTCCAATATGTTTTATTACTCTCAATTATCTCATCACGTTTCATGTATTCCTCCCTATATTGTCAAGTGATTTTCCTCAAAAAATCAAGGAATTTTAAAGTCTATATCTCAGGTAAATGAGCCAAGGAGATGGACATTTCTCTGTATCTGGTACGAAAATAGA
>JAETTM010000054.1 GCA_021769135.1 Lachnospiraceae bacterium
GCGAAAACGCTCTCAAAAGAGTGTTCTGGAAGTTTTTGAAGTCAATGTGTTAAGTTTTCAAGGTACATGTGTAAAAAATGTTACTTTAAATCGCCCGATTTGTCGGGCAACTCATGCCATTTAGTTAACACCTTAGCCAGCTGCGAGAATAATAAAATCCTCAAGGAGCCCTTTGAAAAACGCCGGCACTTAGGCAAATGTGAATACTTCACATGTATTTTAGCGCCTTACGTGTCCGCTGCGTTTTTCCCAGAGCGAGAGCGTGGCGACGGAGGATTTTATCATTCTCGCAGCGTCCGCCGCCATTCACTTAATGACACTCCATCACAAAAGCATCACAAATCCAACGCCTTATCCCAGCTGACCTTCCAGCACCTTTGCCGCTTCCGCTATGGCCTGCTCAATCCCTGCCGGATTTTTGCCCCCGGCCTGGGCCATATTGGGCCTGCCGCCTCCGCCCCCGCCTACAAGGGAAGCAATTCCTTTGATTAAATTGCCCGCATGGGCGCCTTTGGACATGGCCTCTTCCGTAGCAAAAGCCACCAGGTTTACTTTGCCGTCCACATCGGAAAACAGCACGATAACGCCTTCCCCGATTTTTGCTTTCAGCTGGTCGCCCAAATCCCTGAGGCCGTTCATATCCACGCCGGACACTTTGACCGCCAGGAATTTCACCCCTTTAATCTCCTGTACCTGATTCATCACATCGCCCAAGGCATCCTTTGCCGCCTTGCTCTTTAAGGATTCGTTTTCACTTTGCAGGGCTTTCACTTCCGCCATCAAATGCTCTAAGCGCTCTACCAGCCCCGCCGGTGTCGTCTTCACCGTTTTAGCCGCTTCGGCCAGAGTCTCCTCCAAACCCTGGTAATATTTTAACACCCCTGTTCCGGTAAGGGCTTCAATCCTTCGGATTCCCGCCGCCACACCGCTTTCGGATAAAATTTTAAAATTAGCGATTGCTCCCGTGTTGGCCACGTGGGTGCCGCCGCAAAGCTCCGTGGAGAAATCCCCCATCCGCACTACGCGCACCGTCTCGCCGTATTTTTCCCCGAACAGCGCCATCGCCCCGCTCTTCTTCGCTTCCTCTATGGACATAATGCTCGTCACTACCGGGAGCGACTGGGCTATCTTTTCATTGACTATCTTCTCCACTTTCGCGATTTCCTCTTTGGTCATCGCCGAAAAATGGCTGAAGTCAAAGCGCAGCCTTTCCCCGTCCACATAAGAGCCGGCCTGCTCCACATGTGTGCCCAGCACCGTCCGTAAGGCCTTCTGCAGCAAATGGGTGGCGCTGTGGTTTTTGCATGTATCCCCCCGCTTTTCCCCATCCACTTTAAGCGTTACCTTATCGCCGGCCTTGAACATACCTTTGGTCACTTTACCGATATGCCCTACTTTTCCGCCCAGCAGCTTCACCGTATCCATTACCTGGAATTCGCCGTCCTGGCCTACAATTGTGCCCGTATCCGCACACTGCCCGCCCATGGTGGCATAAAAAGGGGTTTCCTCCACAAAAATCGTTCCTGTATCCCCATCGGCCAAAGCTTCCACAATTTCCGTTTCCGTAGTCAGAACCGTAATATCCGACTCGTGCTCCAACCTGTCATAGCCTACGAATTCCGTAGTCACGCTTGGATCAATGGACTCATAAACCGTCACGTCCGCGCCCATATAATTCGTCACCTTTCTGGCCGAACGCGCTTTTACCTTCTGCTCTTCCATCGCCTCGGCAAATCCTTTTTCATCTACCGAAAAGCCTTTCTCCTCCAGGATTTCCTTCGTCAAATCCAGCGGGAAGCCGTAGGTGTCATACAATTTAAAGGCATCGCTTCCCCCCAGCTCCTTCTTGCCTTCCTTTTCCATGGATGCTTCCATTTCCATCAGGATAGAAAGCCCCTGGTCAATGGTCCGGTTAAACTTGCCCTCTTCCTGGGTCAGCACGTTGAAAATGAAATCCTTTTTCTCTTCCAATTCGGGATAGCCGTCTTTGCTCCCTTCAATCACCGTATTGCTCAATTCTGCCAGGAACTGCCCCTTAATGCCCAGCAGCCTCCCATGCCTTGCCGCACGGCGGATAATCCTGCGAAGCACATATCCCCGGCCTTCATTGGAGGGCATAATCCCGTCCGAAATCATAAAAGTAGCGGAACGGATGTGGTCCGTCACAATACGGATGGACACATCCCACTCATATTTTTCCTTATATTCTTTTCCGGCCAGGCCGCAAACCCTGTTCCGCAATGCCTGAATCGTATCCACATCGAAAATGGAATCCACATCCTGAACTACCGTTGCCAGCCGCTCCAAACCCATGCCGGTATCGATATTTTTCTGCTCCAATTCGGAGTAATTCCCTTTCCCGTCATTATCAAACTGGGTAAATACGTTATTCCACACTTCAATATAGCGGTCGCAGTCGCATCCTACCGTACAGCCCGGTTTGCCGCAGCCGTATTTTTCTCCCCGGTCATAATAAATCTCCGAGCAGGGGCCGCAGGGGCCGGAGCCATGTTCCCAGAAATTGTCCTCTTTCCCAAAGCGGAAAATCCTCTCCGGGGCAATGCCGATTTCCTTATTCCAAATGTCAAAAGCCTCGTCGTCTTCCAAATATACGGAAGGGTACAGGCGGTCCGCATCCAGGCCGACCACTTCCGTTAAGAATTCCCAGCTCCAATGAATCGCCTCGCGCTTAAAATAATCCCCAAAGGAAAAATTCCCCAGCATCTCAAAAAAGGTTCCATGCCTCGCAGTTTTTCCGATATTTTCAATATCTCCGGTACGGATACATTTCTGGCAGGTAGTCACCCTCCTTCTCGGCGGTATTTCCTGTCCGGTAAAATACGGCTTCAAGGGAGCCATGCCTGAATTAATCAGCAATAAGCTGTTATCGTTATGGGGAACCAGCGAAAAGCTCTTCATCGCCAGATGCCCTTTGCTCTCAAAGAATTCCAAAAACAATCTTCTCAGTTCGTTTACTCCATACTGTTTCATCGTTGCCTGTATTCCTTTCACTATTATCATTTAGACTGGCCAAAAAGAGCCCCTTCCTTTTCCGCCCCACGGCCTGCCCGCCATCCCTATGGCATATTCCCCTCTTTTAAAAAGAAAATTTATCCGCAAAATATGCATCCAGCCCGTCAATAGCCACCCGTTCCTGCTCCATGGAATCCCTGAAACGCACCGTCACGCAGCCGTCCGTTTCCGAATCGAAGTCATAGGTCACGCAGAAAGGCGTTCCGATTTCATCCTGCCTGCGGTATCTCTTGCCGATGTTTCCCCTGTCATCGAACTCGCAGTTGTATTTCTTGGACAATTGGACAAAGATTTTCTCCGCCCCTTCGTTCAGCTTCTTGGACAGCGGAAGGACCCCTATTTTCACCGGCGCCAGGGCTGGATGGAAATGCAGTACGGTACGCACATCCCCTTCCCCGATTTCTTCTTCGTCATAAGCTGCGCAGAGGAAAGCCAGCACTACCCTGTCAGCCCCCAGGGAAGGTTCTATTACATAAGGCACATACCTTGTATTTTTCCCATCATCAAAATAGGTCAAATCCTGTCCGGAAACATTCTGGTGCTGCGTCAGGTCATAATCCGTCCTATCCGCAATGCCCCACAATTCGCCCCAGCCGAAGGGGAATAAAAATTCGATATCCGTAGTCGCCTTGGAGTAGAAGGAAAGTTCTTCCTTGTCATGGTCCCTCACACGCATTTCTTCTTCTTTCATACCCAGCTTTTTCAGCCAGTCGATACAGAACTGCTTCCAATAAGCAAACCACTCCAAATCCGTATCCGGTTCGCAGAAAAACTCCAGCTCCATCTGCTCGAATTCCCTTGTCCGGAACGTAAAGTTTCCGGGCGTTATTTCATTACGGAAGGATTTCCCGATTTGTCCGATTCCGAAAGGAATCTTTTTTCTGGAAGTCCTTTGTACATTTTTAAAATTAACAAAAATCCCCTGTGCGGTCTCCGGCCTTAAATACACCGTATTTTTCGCGTCTTCGGTAACTCCCTGGAAAGTCTTGAACATCAGGTTAAACTGCCTGATATCCGTAAAATTATGTTTGCCGCAGGTAGGGCAGGGAACCTGGTTATCCTCGATAAAGTTTTTCATTTTCTCCTGTGACCAGCCGTCGATGGAGCCGTCCAGTTCCATCTGATGCTCCGCGGCATAATCCTCGATAATCTTATCTGCGCGGAAACGTTCATGGCATTCCTTACAGTCCATCAAAGGGTCCGAAAAGCCGCCCAGATGGCCGGAAGCCACCCACGTCTGCGGATTCATCAAAATCGCGCAATCCACCCCCACGTTATAAGGGTTCTCCATAATAAACTTCTGCCACCATGCCTTCTTCACGTTGTTCTTCAGCTCTACGCCAAGGTTCCCATAATCCCACGTATTCGCAAGCCCCCCATAAATCTCAGAACCGGGATACACAAACCCCCTCGCCTTTGCCAACGCTACGATTTTATCCATTGTCTTTTCCATTTTTCTATCTCTTCTCCTTTCCCTCTCACCTTTTCCTTTTCTTATAATTACAAAGCCAGCCAAATCCCTGACTCAGCCAAAGTCTGGATTTAAGCAGCCACTTCCCCCATAGCCCCCGGGAATAAACTTGGCTGAATTCCCCTTACTTATACACTACATAATATTCCCCCAAAGAGTTCCCGTTTTCATCCGCGCACATTGCCGCTCTGTTCTTCCCCAGGGCTTCTACGTTTTCCCCTACGTATAAGATTTTTCCCGGTATTTTCACCTGGGAAGGGGATTCTGCAATTACTATTTTAGAGCTTCCCATTTTCAGTATCTCTTCCTTGCCTATGGTTTTCTCCCCATTCCTGTCAGTCAGGGAAATATCGAAGCTGTACCCCGCTTCCTGCGCCTGTTCTATTGTTCCGTGAAACAAAGTTTTATGATTATAGGTATCGGTATTATATGCGCTGTAGGCTTCCGAAGAAGGATATTTCATCTTCACCATCAGCTTGCCGTCCGCGCTCTCGAATTCATCCACAGTCACGCTTCCTTCGCCTAAGTTTCTATTAAAATCCTCCACTTCCTCCATCAGCATATCCTTTAAATTCGCCGCATCATAATACTCCTTTGCAAACTCCTCCGTAATTGTTTCCACAATGCTCCCGTCCTTTAACACTTCGATTTCCGAGCCGGTTTCGGCAGGAACATCGGAACTCTCCGTACCTGCTCCCTGTCCTCCTCCCTTTTCCCCGCAGCCGCATAAAACCGCGCTTATCAGAAGTATTCCCAATATCCGCTTCATTCTGCCCATTCCATTGTCCTCCATTGCCTGTCCTTTACTATTTCTCAATCCCTACGGCAAGGCTTTTGCTTCACATTCACAATATTATAGCCGACTTACAGGGATTTTTCAACATAAATATTTGGGGTTGTCTCCCGTTTCCTTTGGGGTATTTCCTGTTTCCCATTCAGCGCATACCATATCCTACTCCAACACCTTTAAACTCTTCATCTCCCTGTCCACAAACCTTTTGCAAAGTTCCCCCGCAATCTGTTTCAACTCATCTAAAATTTCACCGGTTACAGCAAAAGTATATAGTTTCTCCACCGGGCTTTTTTCTATGTAATTCATCGCATATACAGTGGACTCTTTCCATTCTCTCCCTTTCGGGATACCCGGGTATTCCCCATTGGCCACCACTGCCCTGATTTCAAAGACGCATCGCACCAGTTCCTTGTCCAGTCCCTTCGCCAGAAGGGCGCGCAACGACTGATACAGCAATTTCAGCATTTCCACCTCTTCCCCGTTCTCCCGCGTGTAATAATCCGCCATTTCCAGAAAATACATGCCATAGCAGGCCGCCGAAAAATCTTTCCTAAGGTCTTCAAAATAATTCTGAATATCCGCTTCCATAATATTATAGGAAGACCTTCCTTCGTACATTTTAAATTCCCCGAAGGCAAACGGGGAGGCTGCTGCCACCAGGCGGCTGTTAGGCTTTCTCGCCCCTTTCGCAAATGCGGATATTTTGCCCCTTTCTTTTGTTAAAATAACGATGCGCCTATCGTATTCCCCGATAGGCACTGTCTTTAATATTATCCCTGTTAACTTCACAAATTCCTGCATACGGGCTTTCCCCCATAACCATATTATCTTCCGCCGTATTTCCTTTTCCTTGCGATTTCCTGAATTCCAGGTAATCTTCCACGCTTCCGGTACTTAAGAATTGTTGCCAGTAATTTAATCCTTTCATCTTGTGCCCCCTAACTTTTCTGTAACAGTTCAGCCTTTCGGCTGCCCTGTTATAGAATCCGGCCATTTTGAGTTTTGCCTATGGCAAAAGGGCCGGATTCTTTGTTCCATCAACACATTCGTACGGACTTTGCAGCAAGTGCAAAGTCCTAGGCTAAACTGCTACACTTCTCTACTTCTATTAGGGTTCGCTTTTTTCATATTTCCTATTCGGATTCTTTTGGATTATAACCGAAATTTTTCATGTACAAATCGCTGTCCCGCCAATCCTTCCTCACCTTAACCCAAAGCTGCAGATTTACCCTGCATTCCAGCATCTCTTCAATTTCCGGCCTTGCCTTGCTGCCGATTTGTTTCAGCATGGCGCCCTTTTTCCCTATAATAATGCCTTTATGGGATTCCTTTTCGCAGACAATAGTAGCTTCGATGTCCGCTATAGTGCTCGATTTCCCCCCGCTTTTCCCTGCGCTTTTGCGAAACTTCATGCTTTCAATCACAACCGCAATTCCATGGGGAATCTCATCCTCCAGGCTGCGAAGGGCCTTTTCACGGATTAATTCCGCCACGATTTGCCGCTCCGGCTGGTCCGTCACAGTATCCTCATCATAAAAAGCCTCTCCATAAGGGAGATATTTCATAATGCAGGACAGCAGCACATCCGTGTTATCCCCTTTCAGCGCCGATACGGGAACAATTTCGTCAAAGTCCATCTCTTTCCGATACGCGTCGATAAAGACAAGCACTTCTTCCTTTTTTACTTTGTCCGTTTTATTAATCACCAATATTACCGGCGTTTTCACTTTTTTCAGCTGTTCGATGATGTGCTTTTCCCCCGCGCCTATGAACGTGGAGGGCTCTACCAGCCATAGTATCACATCCACTTCCGTCAGGGAACGCTCCGCTATGCGCACCATATAATTTCCCAGCTTATTTTTCGCTTTATGGATTCCTGGAGTATCTACGAAAACGATTTGTCCTTCCTCCGACGTATACACGGTCTGTATCCTGTTCCGTGTCGTTTGAGGACGGTTGCTGGTAATTGCAATTTTCTGTCCGATAATCTGGTTCATCAAAGTAGACTTCCCCACATTTGGCCTGCCGATCAAAGCCGCAAACCCCGATTTAAAATTCTTGCTCAATTTTTTTCCTCTTTCTGTTCCATATATGATAGCAGTTTAATTTTCGTCCACGCCTTGGCGGTTTCCTTCCTCTAGCCCTGTGTCCATGCCCTGCTGACCGCTCCATCGTCCGCCCGTGTGAAAACCTGCGCCCGGCTGTCGCTCCTGATTCATCTGCTGCCCTGGCTGCTGCTCCTGATTCATCTGCTGCCCCGGCTGTCCTTTCCAATCCTGTTTTCTGTTCCAGGAATCTTTCCCTCTCCAATCCTGTTTCCATCCCAGTTTCTCTAATTTTTTCGCCTTTCTCCTCCCCACTGCCCGGACAATGAATACAATAGCCACAACAATAACTGCCCAAAACATCAGATACGGCAGGCAGATGACAAACCAGATAAAAGCGTTCTTCAGCCCTTTTCCCAAGCTGTTCATGGAGGCCACGAATCCTTTGGACATCTTTTCCCATGCAGTTTCCTCTTTCGTTGGCGTCAACACCTCCACTTCGCTTATGCTCAAGGTCACCGTGGAAAAATCCACCAGATTATCATAAGTGCGCAGCTGGGATTCCATGCTTTCTATTTCATAGCGTACTTGGGAAAGGCGCTCTTCTATGGCAATAATATCCTCCATGGTTTCCGCCCTTTCCAACAGTTCCAACAGCCGCTCCTGCTCTATTGCCAGCGCCTTCTTATGGCTCTCCAAATCCACATACTGCATCGTCACGTCCTGGGTATTCTCGCTGCGGCTGACCACGTTGGAGTATTCCGACACTTCCGTCACAAACTGGCCTAATTTATCCTTCGGGATGCGTATCGTCAGGCTTGCACCCTTTAAAGACTTCCCATATGCGCCGCTGCCATTATGCACGTTCATATTCTCTATGTATCCGCCTAGGGCATCCACCCTTCCTTCCACCGTGGCAAGCAGCTTATCGAAATCCCCCGTTTCCACATCCATATAAACATCTTTAATCAGCTTCCGGTTAGAAGCCACCGATACCGTCTCTCCCCCATCCGCAGCAGCCGTCTCTATCCCTTCCTCCGCCGCATAGTCATTTTCCGCCAGATAAACATCCTCAGCGCCCGCCGCCATTTCCGGAGCCTTGGCCTCCGCAGCCGCCGTAGAATTATCATACTTACTGGAACCGCCGCATCCCGCCTGCAGCATTACCGCCGCCGCGGCCATCCCAATAAAAACATTCTTCCTCCAAATCTTCTCCCATACCTTTTTCATAGTCTTCCCTCCCTTGTCCTCGCTTTCATCCTCCCAATCTTTCCGCAGGCCTGCTCCCCACCAGGGCGCCGATAACTTAGGCTGAATATTCCCTCAGCCTAAATTACCTCCCCTCTTCTTAATGAAACAGCTGCTCCAACTTCCGGAACATCCCCTCGCTCTCCTTCAATTTCTCTTCGCCGCCCACTACGCAAAGGCAGCCATCCTCCATAAACGCCCGGATATGCCCGGCCAATCCCCGGATAATTTCCGCGGTAGCCGAAAGCAGTTCATCCCGTTCCTTCTGCACGCTGGCGAAGGGCAGCTTGGTCATATAGCCTGTCAGGGAATACAAACCTTTCGCCGCCGGGGTCATCGGCACATCCATCTCGCTGATTGCCCCAATGATAAACTGGGTCATCATCCTCTCATCCGCCTCAAAGCCTTCGATATACTCCGCCGCTTTCTCATATACATCCACCGTCTTCTCCAGATTCGGATCCCTATAGGAGACGAAATAGCTGTCCCCCGATTTCCCGAAGCTGCACATACAGCCGTAGGCCCCGCCTTTTACCCTGACCCGGTTCCACAGATAATCGTACCCCATCATTACTTTCAACACTTTCAGGGCACCGGTATAAGGCAGTCCTTTGCGAATAAAATTCCCCGCCCGGCACACATATTGCACCTGGGCAGAAGTCAGGAATCCTTCGTTCTTCTTTTCCAGTAGCGGCCGGAACTTTTCCTTTTCCACCGGTTCGGTAAACAGCTTCCCTCTAAAGGAACGCACCAGCTCTTCCAAACCCTGATACCCTTTTTCCTCCCCTACATAATCCATCATAAAATTCTCCGGGCGAAAAATACTTCTAACCAGCAGTTCCAGTTTTTGTACCAAGTCATCTTTTTCTTCCTCGAACCGGCTCTCCAGCCTCTCCAGAAGGCGGTATTGGGGAATCCCGCTTAGCTGCTCCGCCACTGCCGCCGTAGGGGAAAGATAGGACAATGCCCGAAGCGCCGCCAGGGAATGGCCTGCCGATGCCATGGAAGCCTGCATTCTGGACTGCACCTCCCCAATCACATCGAGGAGCCGCTTCCTGTCCGTAAATCTGGAACGCAGCGCCATTTCCTCCACCAGCCGGAAGGCTTCCGCCATGTTTTCATAAAGCGCCTTTGCTTTTATTTCCAGCATCACCTTATAATCCGGCATATTGGCGGAGTCGATATAAGTATTCACTACCAGGTTTATACCGCCCGTTTTTATATTAATCTCATGATACAAATCGCCGTAGGTATAGTTTTCCGTATCAACCATGCCCAGCACGCTTTTCAACACGCCGATATACGGGAAAAGCTCTGCCGGTATCTGACCGATATCGAACATGAACCGCAGATAGCCAATACCATTAGTAAAAATATCATGGGTCAAAATCAGCGTCTCGTCCGCATATCGTTCCTCATTCACATAGTTTTCCGCTTCTTTTTTAATATCCTCCCTCTTAAGCAGAGGAATTTTTTCCAAATCTTCTTTCCGGTTAGGCTCTTCCTGATATTCTTCCAGTTCTTTCGTCTGTCTTATGACTTCTTCGATTTCTTCCCTGCTAAGCCCTGCCTTATATTCCTGCAGTTTTTCTGCCAGCTTTGCATCCTTTTTCGCCGTCAAACCTTTCACCGGGGCCAGCACTAGCACCGACTTGTGCCCGTTCTCCAACAAATATTTCCGGATTAAATCCTCATAATATCCATTTCCCAGTTCCTCTTTCAGTGCTGCAAACGTTTCATTGGCCTCCACATGAATCAAAGGCTTTCTTTCGTCATACAGCCAGCTGTCCAACGCCTGCAGCCCTACCATCAATCCCTTCGGATAGCTGCCAAAATCCGATTCCCTGTATTTAAATTCCAGGTAATTCAACCCGGCTTTTAATGCCTTCCTGTCAATCCCCTTTTCCGCCTGCTCTTTCAGCACACTCTCTATAACCTGGACAAATTCTTCCTTCTGGGCTTCATCAGCCCCCTTGGCCACGATGGAAAAATAAGGCTGCATCACACCATTATCATAAGTGCTGTATATTTCCTTTCCAATCCCCTTTTGGGTCAGCGCCTCTTTCACCGGCGCGCCTGGTGCGGAACAAAGCGCATAGTCCAGCGTCTGGAACGCAATATATAATTTCCGGTCCAGGTTGTCTCCCACTACCGCATTATAGGTGAGATAAGTATTCCCCTGTTCCGACTCCCCTTCCATAATGGAATATTCCCGCCTGATTTCCTTAGTTCTATTAAACCCTTCCTGCGCCCTTATCCGGGAATCCACTTCCAGGGCATCGAAACCGGACAGATATTCCCTGTCCAGGAACTCCAGCTTTTCCGCCATATCCATATCCCCATAAAGATAGATATAGCTGTTGGAAGGATGGTAATATTTTCTGTGAAAATCAAGGAACGCCTCGTATGTCAGGCTCGGAATCACCTCCGGATCCCCCCCGGACTCCGTGCCGTAAGCCGTATCCGGGAAAAGCGAATTCAGCACTTCCCTGTCCAGCACATCGTCCGGCGACGAAAAAGCCCCTTTCATTTCATTATAAACCACCCCGTTAATCGTCAGTTCATCCTCTGCGTCCTCCAGTTCATAATGCCAGCCTTCCTGCATAAAAATCTTTCTCTCTTTATATATATTGGGGTAAAAAACAGCATCAAGATAAACGTGCATCAGATTTTGGAAATCCTTATCGTTGCAGCTGGCCACCGGATATACTGTTTTATCCGGGTAAGTCATGGCGTTTAAGAAAGTATTCAGGGAGCCCTTGGCCAATTCGATAAAAGGGTCCTTTACCGGGAAATTTTTCGAGCCGCACAGAACCGTATGCTCGATGATATGGGCCACCCCCGTGCTGTCCTCGGGTGGCGTGCGGAATCCGATATAAAACACTTTATTGTTGTCGTCATTGGAAAGCAGGGTAACCCTGGCCCCAGTTTTATTATGCCTCAGCAAATAGCCATAGGAATTCAGGTCCGGAACCGGCCTTGCCTCTATAATTTCATAACTTTTCAAATCCCTGATTTTCTGTTCCATCCGTTTATTGTCCATCCGCCTTATTCCTTTCTGCCAATAAAATTATTTTGCCATAGCGCATCAGCGCAATTTATTATACCATATGTCACCAATTTCCGCCGGAAATTGATGACCTGCTTGCGCATCAGCGCAATTCATTATACCATATTATAGTAGTTTTAGCAAAGAAGGAAAAAGTATGCGGCCCTTTTGCCGTAGGCAAAACTCAAAATGGCCGGATTCCGTAACAGGGAAGCCGAAAGGCTGAACTGTTATGGGAAATGCAACGGTTCAGCCCGGATTTCACACCGTAAAGCCCATCAGCCCCAGCTTAGGGATGACAACCTCCCTGATTATCAGCCCCAACTGCTTCTTTTTTGCCAAATTCAACCCTGCCAGTTCCTTCAGCGTATATATTTTATCCCTATAAGAATGCTTTACCTTTCCTGTCAGGCTTCTCTTTTCCTCCGGCAAGCTAACTTTTATTTTCACCTTCAGTTCCCTGAAGGTCTGATAGGAAAAAGAGTCCGGGGTCATATAATAGAAGTGGCTTTCCAACGTAGTGGAAGCATCCACATCCTTCAGGATATAATGTGAAATAATCGTTTTCAGCTTAAAGGCCATCATATCCTCTTCCAATAATTCCCCATAACTGTATCTGGCGCCAAGATAAATGGCGCCAGCATCCTGCAATACATATTTAAAATCCCTGTCCTGTAACCCTTGTTCATCCATATTTGTATCCATGCCCCTTTCCCAGCCCCGGGGTCAGCCATCTTCCCCCGCAATATGCTCAATACGGTTTCCGCTCATACGCACCGCATCTTTAATCTGATTTTCCGTCAGCTCCGTTTCCCGGGCCAGTTCCGCCGCAGTAACCTTCCTTTGCAGCAACTGCGCCAGTTCTTTTGCCTGCTCCGCTACCCGGTTCACTTTATCCGCAATCTTCTGGTTGGATCCTGCCTCCGCCAGGCTGTCGTTTATATGCCCTTCCATAGCGTCCATAATCATTTTCCCCAGCATCCCCCTGGCTTCCTCCGGATGTTCCAAGCAGCCCAGCATCGTAACTCCTGCCGCCACCGCCACATTGCCTTCCCCGATTAAATCCTCCAGGTACACGCCCTGCCCTCCGTAAAGCTTGGCGATTTCCACCACCTCCGGCAAATAAAGCTCCGTCAGCCTTGCCTGCGCCTGCCTGTCCCCGGCCATAGCGGAAAGGGTAATCGCCTCCCTTTCCCCATCCGTTATTTCCTTAAGCCCCCTTTGCACCATCAGAGCCTCCAGTTCTTCCAGATAGGTGTCCAGATAATGGATTTCCTCCCCAGTGAGATAGTCCTCCGCATTTAACGGTTCGCCAATCCCTATTTTATGTTTTCCCAGATAGTCCGCGACCAAAGCCAGCTGGTCTTTTCCCAGTTCCAGCTCTGCAAAGGCCTCTTCCAGCTGTTCCTGGGAAATGCAGTTCCCCTGTTCTTTCGCTTTCCTTTTTACCTCTTCCAATGTCCTGGCAAATATGATTTCCCTATCCACCTTTTTCCTCCTAGCAGATTCTAATCCCGATGGCCATTATTTCACATGCTGATGGGTAAATAAATGCTCCTGGCAGTACTCATAGTTTCCATTGCACTTGGAGCAGAAACGGAATTCCAAATCCGGGCTATCCAATTCCGTCCTTCCACAAATCGCGCACTTATGCTTGGTTACCCCGGTGTTCCGTTTCACTTCCCGCCTAAATTCCTGCCGCCTTTTTACCTGTTTAGGAGACATGTGGATATGGTTTTTGCTGGTTACCCAGAATACGATGAAGTTAAACAGGGAAGCGCCCATGGCGAATCTGCTGTAAACGCTGCCCTGGATAAAATTAACAAGGAGCAGAATTCCATAAATAATTCCCAGCACTTTCACTTTTATCGGTATGATAAACATCAACAATACCTGCACTTCCGGAAAAGTCGCCGCAAAAGCCAGGAAAATCGACATATTTACATAATAGGTGCTGAAAAGGGCGGAAACGGCGCTGAAGAACACGCTTGGCCCATACTGTACCATATCTGCGGGCGGAAACAGATAGCAGTAACCCATCATCAGGAAACTTCCCGCAATCGTAAACAACATGCCGGAAAAAAGGTATACATTATAACGGTAAGTTCCCCATGTCCTTTCCAATGATGTTCCGAGCGAGTAATAAAAATACAACATCAACAGCACAAAAAACAGATTGGGCGATTCCGGCGGTATGAGAATCCACGTTACCAGCCGCCAAATCTGCCCACGCAAAATAGCGTAGGGATTCAATGTCAGGTAATAGAAAAGCCCCGGTATCACCAATTGAATCACATATCCCGCCGCATAACACATAATTAGTGTGAGCGAAAGATTCTTAATCGCATATTTTCCAAATTTCTTTTCAAAATTGCTCATCATAATCCTCTCATCCCCGTTTCCGCGCCGTTTTCCGCGCCAACTTCAAACTTAAGACATGACCGTTTTATAAACGTAACAATTCCGCCTTACGCTGCACGGCCCCATCCATATATCCGTCAAACAGTATATCCGCCTGTCCTGTCATGAGACACCAGATACGTGAATATATTCTAACATCCTACCATTTAAAAGTAAATAAACTATACACGGATTCTGCTGCAAGTCATAAATTTTTAACATTTATAAATGAATTCTTTACAAATTCTTAGCATTGATTCATTGCTTTTTGCAAAACCGTGTCGTATAATGTCTAGGTATGTCCAAAGGTTCTGCGGTGATACATTATAATAGGAAGAATCTGGATATGCCTATTGGGCATCAAAAGCCCTGCCTACGGATGGTTCTGGGCAGGACTTTCAACACCCGAATTCCATCATACAAGAAAGGGCGGATACTATGAATCAGTTACATTATACTCTGGGAATCGATATCGGTTCAACCACAGTAAAAATAGCAATTTTGGATGATGCCCATGAAATATTATTTTCCGATTATGAACGGCATTATGCAAATATAAGGGAGACTCTGGCGGGCCTTTTGAAAAAGGCATACGTTGAACTGGGCAACGTGGAGCTCCATCCCATGATTACCGGTTCGGGCGGGCTTACCCTTGCCAAGCACTTGCAGGTACCTTTTGTACAGGAAGTTATCGCCGTTTCCACTACCCTCCAGGAACTGGCCCCTAAAACGGATGTAGCCATAGAGCTGGGCGGGGAAGACGCTAAAATCATCTATTTCGAAGACGGCAATGTGGAGCAGCGCATGAACGGTATCTGCGCCGGAGGCACAGGCTCTTTTATCGACCAGATGGCCTCCCTGCTGCAGACAGACGCTTCCGGCCTGAACGAATATGCCAAAAATTATCAGTCGTTGTATACCATTGCGGCACGCTGCGGCGTATTTGCAAAATCCGACATCCAGCCGCTGATCAACGAAGGAGCTACGAAGGAAGACCTCTCCGCCTCGATTTTCCAGGCTGTGGTCAACCAGACCATCTCCGGGCTGGCCTGCGGCAAACCTATTCGGGGGCATGTAGCTTTCCTTGGGGGACCGCTTTACTTTTTATCCGAACTTAAGGAGGCTTTTATCCGCACCCTTAAACTGGATGACAAGCATATTATACGCACGGAACATTCCCACCTCTTCGCTGCCATAGGCTCAGCCATGAATGCTAAAGAGGAGGTGCATTATTCCATGGAAGAGATGGCCGCCAAGCTTTCTTCCGATATAAAAATGGAATTCGAAGTGGAAAGGATGGAACCTTTATTCGCCGACGAAGAAGCCTACCGGGATTTCCAAACCCGCCACTCCATGCATCATGTGGGAACTTCCGACCTGGCATCCTATCACGGGCGCTGCTTCCTTGGCATCGATGCCGGGAGCACCACCACCAAGGTTGCTTTAGTGGCCGAAGACGGATCCCTTTTATATTCATTTTACAGCAACAATGACGGAAGCCCGTTAAAAACGGCAATCCGGTCCATCAAGGAAATATATCGGCTGCTTCCCGAAGACGTACATATCGTCCGTTCCTGCTCCACCGGCTATGGGGAAGCGTTGTTAAAGTCCGCCTTTTTGCTGGACGACGGGGAAGTGGAAACGGTGGCCCATTATTATGCAGCCGCCTTCTTCGACCCGGAGGTGGACTGTATCCTGGATATCGGCGGACAGGACATGAAATGTATAAAAATCAAAAACCAGACCGTGGACAGCGTCCAGTTAAACGAAGCCTGCTCTTCCGGCTGCGGCTCTTTTATCGAAACCTTTGCCAAATCCTTGAATTACAGCGTGGAGGACTTCGCCCAAGCGGCCTTGTTTGCAAAACATCCCATCGATTTGGGTACCCGCTGCACTGTTTTTATGAATTCAAAGGTAAAGCAGGCCCAGAAAGAAGGGGCCGAGGTGTCGGATATTTCCGCCGGCCTGGCCTATTCCGTTATCAAAAATGCCCTTTTCAAGGTTATCAAGGTTTCCGATGCTTCCGAACTGGGGAAAAATATCGTTGTGCAGGGCGGCACCTTCTACAACGATGCGGTACTGCGGAGTTTTGAAAAAATTGCGGGTTGCGATGCTATCCGGCCGGATATCGCGGGCATTATGGGAGCTTTCGGCGCTGCCCTGATTGCAAGGGAACGTTATGAAGAGGGGTATTCCACAGCTATGCTCACCATCGGGCAGATTCAGTCGCTCCAATTCGAAACGAGCATGGCAAAATGCAAAGGCTGTACGAACAATTGCAGACTTACCATCAACAAATTCAGTGGAGGCCGGCAGTTTATTTCCGGCAACCGCTGCGAACGCGGGCTTGGGAAGTCCAAAAACAAAAATAACATCCCCAACCTTTTCGAGTACAAGCTGAAAAGGGTTTTCGGCTATGAACCCCTTTCCGCCGATGTTGCAAAGAGGGGGAAGGTTGGCATTCCACGGGTTTTAAATATGTATGAAAACTATCCCTTCTGGTTCACTTTTTTTACCAGGCTGGGATACCAGGTGGTGCTTTCCCCGCTTTCCAACCATAACATTTATTCGCTGGGCATCGAATCCATCCCCAGCGAATCGGAATGCTATCCGGCCAAGCTGGCCCACGGGCACGTCAGCTGGCTCATCCACGAAGGGGTGGACTTCATATTTTACCCTGCCCTCTTTTATGAACGCAATGAATTCGAAGCGGCCAACAACCATTACAACTGCCCTATCGTTACCTCCTATTCAGAAAACATCAAAAACAACGTGGAAGAAATCGGCAGGGGCGAAGTAATATTGCGGAATCCTTTTATGTCCTTCCGGGATATCAAAACCGCCACGGAGGCGCTGATTAAGGAATTTTCCGAAATCCCCGCCCAGGAAGTCATCGATGCGGCGGATGCGGCCTGGGCCGAGCTGGGCAATGCCAGGGCGGACATTAAGAAAAAAGGGGAGGAAACCCTCCGTTATATCGAAGAAAACCATATGAGGGGCATCGTCCTTGCCGGACGGCCTTATCATATCGATCCGGAAATCAACCACGGTATACCGGAACTGATTACTTCCTACGGCATTGCCGTATTGACGGAAGATTCCATTTCCCATCTGGCCGAGCCGGAGCGCCCTTTGATTGTTTCCGACCAATGGATGTACCATTCCAGATTGTATGCGGCGGCCAGCTTTGTAAAAACACGGGATGATTTGGATTTGATTCAGCTCAATTCCTTCGGCTGCGGCCTGGATGCGGTCACCACGGATCAGGTCAACGACATACTCACCGGCTCCGATAAAATATATACTTGCCTGAAAATAGATGAGGTCAGCAATTTAGGGGCGGCCCGTATCCGTATCCGTTCCCTCCTTTCCGCCATCCGGGTCAGGGAGCAGAAACAGCAGGAACGCAAAATCCGTTCTTCCGCCATCCAAAAGGTGGCCTTTACGGAGGAAATGCGCCAGACCTATACCATACTTTGTCCCCAGATGTCGCCCATTCATTTCCAGGTACTGGAACCGGCTTTCCGAGCCTGCGGCTATCGCTTCAAAGTATTGCCCAATGACAACAAGCATGCCGTTGACGTAGGGTTGAAATATGTAAATAACGATGCCTGCTATCCTTCCCTTATGGTGGTGGGCCAGATTATGGACGCGCTGCTGTCCGGCGAATACGATTTAAACAAAGTGGCTGTCATCATGTCGCAGACAGGCGGCGGCTGCCGTGCCACCAATTACGTAGGGTTCATACGGCGGGCTCTGGAAAAAGCAGGAATGCCCCAGATACCCGTTATCTCCATCAATATGGCCGGCATAGAAACCAACCCCGGCTTCCATCTGAACGCGGATATGCTCAGCCGCGCTGCCTTCGGCGCCGTATTCGGCGATATTTTCATGCGCTGCATTTACCGGATGCGGCCTTATGAGACAGAGCCCGGGGCAGTGGATAAAGTACATGCCAAATGGCTGAAGGAATGCCAGGACTTTGTATCCGCGAAGCATTTGAACCCCTGGAGATTTAAGAAGATGTGCAGGGAAATTATTGAGGATTTCGATGCCATCCCCATTTCCGATATTCCCAAGCCCAAGGTGGGCATCGTAGGGGAAATCCTTGTAAAATTCGCCCCTGCGGCCAATAATCATCTGGTGGAGCTGCTGGAGGCGGAAGGGGCTCAGGCCGTTGTTCCCGACTTGATGGATTTCATGCTCTACTGCTTCTACAACCAGATTTACAAAGCGGAAGAATTGGGTACAAGCCGGAAAGCGGCCATGGTTTCAAGATTGGGCATCGATGCCATTGAATTCTTACGGGCCCCTGCCAGGAAAGCTTTCGAGAAAAGCAAACATTTCACTCCCCCAGTGAGCATTTACCAGCTTGTGGAATATGCAAAATCCATCGTTTCCATCGGCAATCAGACCGGCGAAGGGTGGTTTTTGACCGGGGAAATGCTGGAACTGATTCATAGCGGGGTTACGAATATTGTCTGCACCCAGCCTTTTGGCTGCCTGCCTAACCACGTAGTGGGGAAAGGGGTCATTAAGGAAATCCGGAAGCATTACCCCCTGGCCAATATTGTGGCCATTGACTATGACCCAGGGGCCAGCGAAGTAAACCAGTTGAACAGGATAAAGCTGATGCTTTCTACGGCACAGAAGAATTTAAAGAAAAGTTTTGGGGATGGATGTGCATAAAAGGGCTTTAGTTAACTAAAGCCCCGCTGCAAAGCAGCGGGGCTTCCAATGTGCCGGCATAGGCAAAAAGCTGTTTAGCGCCGGATTCATTTACTATAAATACTGGCAGAACTCAATCTTCTCTTCATTAGGCCCTAAAATGGTAAAGAAATTCACACCGTTTTCCCAAAACGGTAAAAACTGGATGCCATCGTCCAGGATTCGGCAGCCTTTTTCTTTTGCCAGCTGGTAAGCCCCCTGGATGTCGCTGGTATCCAAAGCCAGATGGTCTAAAGCGCCGCTTTTCAGGGCAGCATTTTTGTTCTCATAGGTTTCGATAACTACATCGCCTAACTTTAAGAAAGCTACTTCTTCGTTCGCTTTCTCATTCAACGTCCTGTAGGATACCTGAAAACCCAGCATTTCGTAAAAAGCGATGGTTTTTGAGATATCGTTAGTGGGAACTCCCACATGCTGTATCCCGTTGATAAATTTCTCAAAATTGTTTTCCATGTTCCATTTGCTCCTTTCCTGCTTTGTTGGGTCATTTGACCTAAATATTATTTTTTAGTTTCTTATATACATTTCCTGAAGCCTTCTATCTTGCATGTGTGCTTTTTCGTAACCTTATCATAATTTATCCCGGCCAGTAAAACCACTCCCTCATAACCGTTCAGTGCCGCAGGATAATCTTTTTGATGAATTTTCATCATTACATTGTATAATTGATGTGGTTTCCTGATGTACTTTTTCTATCCCGGCCGCAACAGCATCTCCATCCTTTTCCCAAAGCTTATTTAATAATATTTCTGAATTATTCACGGCATTTATTAAACCGTTCCATCCAATTACATTTACAGCATTAAGAAATTCATTGCTGACCTCTCTGTTTGGAATATAAACTTCTTTTTTCTCTAAATCATACGCCAAATAGCCCAAATGCACCAGTAACGTAAATATATCATCCGCCGTATGAAAATTTTTCATATCATTGGAAAAGCTTCCAGTATTTACTTTTACCCTGTTGCCAGCAATCATTTCTACCACTTTATCATTTAATCCATCATAGTTCATTCGAATATACTATCATCCGGTTTAAGAGCGAAATCACCCCTGTTTTATCCACATATATTTCTGATTGTACGCTTTCGTAAAAACCTTTTATTGTAATATTTAAATAACGCCCCATAGTTTCTGTTTCCCATTTCCTTTGCTCCGGCTCGTTCTCGCTGCCAATCCCATCACATCTTTTTCCAAATCCTATTATAGCATATCTTTTCTTATCTCCGCTATCCCACTGGCACTAAAAAAACATGGGCTTCCCCATTCTCCATAGGTTTAAAATCCGTTCCATCTTCCATATTTGCCATTCCCGCCCATAAAGAATCGTGTTGGCATCCGCAAATCCTAACCGGTTGACAACTTCCTCACAAATAGAGCCCGCCCTGTTATCAGCGCCATCATAGCTATGCCCACTCAACTGCATCGTCTTTTGCTCCCCACTTTCCTACGGATTCCATCTTTTACATGGCGAATAACCCTGCGCTATGATTTCGTTCCTGCTTAAAGGTAGAATCACTCCGGTTTATTGGGTTCACCGGCTTTCCATGTATCGGAAGGCGCAGCATTCCATGTTATTTTTTCCCCATCCGAAACGGCGATTATAGAACCCTGTTCATCGGTACGGAACAGTTTAATGCCCATGCTTCTCAATGTATTTAGCGTTGCCGCATTGGGATGCCCGTACTCATTATTCTCCCCGCAGCTGACCACCGCATATTCCGGCCCCACCGCCCGGATAAACTTCTCCGTGGAGGAAGTCCTGCTTCCATGGTGGCCGGCCTTCAGGACATCCGCCGATATGCCGATTCCATTGTCCACAATATCTTCTTCCGCTTCTTCCTCCGCATCGCCGGTAAAGACGAATTTCCTGCTGCCATGCATCAAAACAATGCCTATGGAATAATTATTTTCCACATCCCCATAGTCCTCCTTATTAGGGGCAATAATGCTAAATTCCGCATCCCCCAGCCTATAACGGCCCCCCACTTCCGGGCTGGTAACCTCATACCCCTTATAATCCATCGCCTGTACCACATCCCTATACGTAGCTGTATCTTTGGTATAGTCGGGCATAATGATTGTATCGATATCATATTTCGAAATAATCACATCTGCGCCGCCGCAATGGTCTGAATGGTAATGGGTCACAATCAAATAATCCAGGGATGTCACCCCCTGATTACGAATATAGTTCTGTACCAGGGTTCCTTTGTCGTTTTCACCCGCATCAATCAGCATCGCGGCATCGCCGCACCTTATAAGAATCGCATCCCCTTGGCCTACATCGATAAAATGCACTTCCAGCGCATCCAGATTTACCGCCGCATTCTCCGGCTCTTTCACCTCCATCCGCCTGCCGGCGCACAAGGAAAGGACAATAAAAAATAATAAAATGATTGGCAGAAGCCTTTTATGCCTTTTCATTCCGGCTTCCCCCTATTCCTCAAATCTATCATACGCATCTCAATTCCACAATCCATACGCTAGTTCCAAATAGATAGTCAAATATTCCTTTTTATTATAACATCTTATACGTGGAACGCATAGAATTTTGTTGCTAATAAACCAAAATTGGCAACCGTTTGGCCACGGCCTTTGCCGCAAAGTGCAAAGCCTTAGGCTGAACGATCACCAATTTTGTTATTACCATTCTCTTGGCAATTGGGTGCTTTACTTACCTCTATCTATTTTCCAACGTCAAATCATAATCCCCCATATGTTCAATTTCAAATCCATTTTTCTTAAATTCCTCATAATCAAAAGCATCCAGTTCATCGCAGGCCAGCTTATGGAATTCATAAAAATTATGCCACCATTCATACCCGTCTCCTAAATTATGCTCCAGAAAAGCATCCGCAATTTCAATTCCCATCTGCGGAGCCACATAAAACGCCCCCATAGCGAGCACATTCACATTGTTCCCTGTAATCGCCCGCAAAGCCGCAGGAACGCTTTCCACCACACCCGCATGGACGCCCGGACATTTGCTGGCCGCTATATGGATTCCCATCCCAGTTCCGCAAAACAGCAAAGCCCTTTCAAATTCCTTTTCCGTAATTTTTGCCCCTACTTTCAAGCCAATCCTGTGAAACATCTCCGGGTTTTTCTCATTCGCTGATTTCACACCGATATCCGTCACTTCCCACCCATTCTTTTTCAAATGCTCCACTACCGCCTCCTTTAGCGGAAATCCTGCAAAATCGGCCCCTACCAATACACATTTATCCTTTACCGTTTTCATGTCGCTGCCGCATACCGCCGTATGCCCTCCTTTCCCATATTAACCCTTTTAGATGATTTAATTTATTTCACCCATTTCCAAAATTATTCCGCTATTACCTCATACTCACCCGGTGCCAAATAAATTTCGTCTTCTTCTCCCCATTCTCCCTGGTTTATCCGGCACCTTTTCCCATACTTTGCAGGGATGGTCAGGCGGCACCCGGAATTGAACGGAACTGTCAGATGAAGCTTAAGCTTCCCCTCTTCTTTTTCCCATTTTACCTTCACGGTTCCCTTCACCGTTTCCACGCTTCCCTCCGCCCAGTCCAGGCCTTTCGGCACGCAGGGTTTTACTGCGTACTCTCCAAAACCGGGGGCAATAACCTGAATCCCCAGAAGATAACGATAAAACCATGCGCTCACCGCAGCGTACATCGGATGGTCATGGGAGCCCATTCCCAGCAGCGGACCGGATTCCACGAACTCCCACCGCTCCCATATGGTTGTGGCGCCCATTTTTGCCATATACCCCCAGCTGGGATAGGTTGTCTGCGTCACCAGTTCATAAGCGACATCCTCATTCCCATATTCCGCCAGTACCTCCAAAATATAGCGGCTGCAAATATTCCCTGTTGTAAGATGGGTATCGTGTTTCCTGATATCCTCCACCAGCGCCTTTACGGTACGCTCTGGCTCCGGTGCCACCCCCAGCCAAAGCATAAAGGTATTGGCCCCCTGGCTTCCCGATGCATAGCTTCCACTTTCCTCGCAATAAAAATGCCTATTCAGGGCTTCTTTCGTCTCTTCCCCCATTTTTCTCCATTTTTCCAAGTCCTCTTCTTTACCAAGGACAGAAGCCATTTTTTCCATCAGGCGGGTATTATAATACAAAAATCCTGTAGACATCAGCGCACCGGGGGTAATGCCGGACACAGCGCCCGAACCATAGCTGTCGGCAATACTGCCCGCCACTGGCGAAGCCCAATCGCCGTAATAGCTGTATGTCACAATCCCATCCTTGGTATTCCGGTAAAGGAAAGATGTCCATGCGGCATATCCCTCATAATACTTCCGCAAAGTGTCCACATCCCCATAATGCTCATACATCAGCCATCCGAGAATCAGGTAACTGCTGCATACCGGGTCCGCCGGGCAGCTACCATAACGCACGTAAGGAACCGTATCGGTTATAGCCCCTGTTTTCTTTCCTTGCTCATCCGCAATATCCTGCAAGTATTTTGTAAAAAACCGGTGCATTTCAAAATTATAAACCGCCTCTTCCGCCCTGACCGTCAAATCATTCAGCCATCCCAGGCGTTCGTCCCTTTGTGGGCAATCTGTTGGCACCCAGTGAAGGTTGTTGCCCTCCGTCCATCGGCACATTTTCTGGATTTGATTCACCAGCCCGCTGCCGCATGAAAAATCCCCTCTCTTTGAAACGCCGTTTCTCACCACATAAGCGGTAATCTGCCTAGGCCGCAGAGGGCTTTCCAGCCCCTTTACTTCTACGTAACGAAACCCATGATAGGTAAACCGAGGCCTGTACTCCGCTTCTTCCCCATTAGATATATATACATCCTTTGCCTGTGCCGTCCTCAAATTCGCCGTATTCAGCCTTCCCATTCCGTCTAACAGCTCTGCATACCGGATTGTCACTTCCGTACCCTGTTTTTCCTTTAAGCGGATACCGATAATCCCGGCTATGTTCTGCCCAAAATCTACTACATAACATCCCCGTTCCGGTTCACTGATTTCAATCGGCTTTATTTCCTCCACAGGAACAATAGGTTCTGCATCCTGAGGAACCATCCGTCCAACCGGGCCTTCTGTTTCAATAGCCGGATTCCATTCATCCCCGCAGGCCACATCGCAGCCCGGCAGATTCCATCCCTTTATTTCATCCCTGGCATCATACACCTCTCCGATGTAAATTGAATTGGCTTTTACGGGTCCTTTCGAATATACCATCCAGCCTCCATTTCCATTGGTATATTTCCACTCCCGGCTTCCATCCTCATATTCCAGGCTTAATTGGGCGGAAAACAGCTGGGTTCCCACACCCATGCCCGCCATGGTTCCATACCAGCCTTCTCCTAGCATCACTCCGCACACATTTTCGCCCACACGGAGAAATCGGCCTACATCATAAACCGCATAGCTTACCCTTTTCCGGTAATCGGTCCAGGCAGGCCCCAGCAAATCTCCGTTCACCTTTTCCCCGTTCATATAGGCTTCATGATATCCCAAACCGCACAAATATAGCTTTCCTCGAGTCACCTTCCTGTCAATCGTGAATTCCTTCCGAAACATAGGGGCTGCCGCCTCCGGATGGTAAGGCTTGAGCCAGCAGGCTTTCCACTCCGACTCGCCAATCCCCGTACTGAAATCCAAAAAAGCCTCCGCCCTTTCTTCGCCTTTTCCCCATACTTCTATCCAGGCCCGATAGTCCCTGTCGGAAAGCAATTCTTTTCCTTCATAGGGAACTGCTTCCGACTTCTTCGATTCCACAAGCCCAGAATCCCAATACTCTTCCCCCTCGCTGCCGCACACTTTAAGCCGGTAGCTTTTCTGGCTCCCATAGTTTCCCTTGCATTTCCAACTGAAATACAGCTTCCCGGAAAGAGCATCCGGAAATCCCGTTCCGAAACCGCTAAGTTCACATGCCAGCTGGCCCCATGCCTTAACCCCATTATTCGATATATCTTCCATATTATGATATCCTTCCCTTTATCCTTTTACAGCCCCGGCCATAATCCCTGCCACAATATATTTCTGACATACGATATATACGATTACCATTGGAATCGCCACCAGCACCATGTCCGCAAAAATCAGGTTCCATTCGGAAAAATACTGTCCTTTGAAATTATACACGGTCAGGGGCATCGTTATATTTTTTCCGGAATTAAGCAGATACAACGGTGTCTGCAAATCATTCCATGTTCCCATCCCCACAATCACTATGTTAGTCATCAAAACCGGTTTTAACAGGGGCAAAATTACATGCCAGAAAAGCTTTAACGGCCCACAGCCGTCAATGAACGCTGCTTCATCCAATTCTCTGGGAATAGTGTCGATAAAGTTAGTCAGCAGAAACATTCCCCATGCGATATTGGATGCAATCAACACCAAAATCAACCCAATTTTCGTATTGTTGATATGGAGCAGATTCAGCAGGAGAATCGTGGGCACCACACACATAGGAACAATCAGCCCAAGTGAAAAAAATGTACCCAAAAAACGGCTTAGCCTATCCTTCCTTCGCCCGATAATAAATGCCCCCAATGCGCATACCAAAGAAGTAACCGCCACCACGCTGACGGTAATCAGCGTACTGTTTTTCATAGCCAGCCATAAATGCGCCTTTTCGATGACCTGGCGGTAATTGTCGAACAGCCATACATCAGGAGGCCGGAAATTATATCGCGCCGCCTCACTGGATGTTTTGAAAGAGCCGAACAGCACCACCAGCAAAGGGATTACGATTACCAGGCTGGACACCAGCATACAGATTTCCAATATTGCAGTCTTCCAAGTATATTTCCGGCTGCCCATCAATAGCTCACCTCCTTGCTCTCAAAAAACCTCCTTACAAAAATAGTGACAAACACCACCACTACCGACAACAGCATAGTAATAGCCGTGGCTTTTCCGTAAAATCCCCGTCCGAAATATTCATAAATCATCATCCCCACCACCGTGGATTCATGACCCGGTCCTCCTTTTGTCAGTGTCAGCACCTGTTCAAATACCCGAAAGCCGCCAATAATGGACTGGGTAATATTTACCGTCAGGGCAGGAATCAGCAGCGGAAGGGTCAGATATCGGAACTGTTTCCAGGAAGAGGCGCCGTCTATCCTTGACGCCTCATAAAAATCCTGGGGAATTGCAGCTAATCCGGCAATATAAATCATCATATGGAACCCCGTCCATTTCCAGATATCTTCCACAATTACTGTAAACAATGCGGTATCCGCGCTGGCCACCCATTCTTTCCTGCACATAATCCCGAAAAAATTCAATATCTGGTTCACCGTTCCGTCCATCTGAAACAGGGCGTTGAACATGATACCTACTACCACATAGCTGAGAATCGCCGGTATATAGAAAATCGTCCGCAGATAAGTCCTTGTCTTCAGCCCTTTGCTGAAAATCATAGCCAAAAGCAACGCCAACACATTTCTGGATACCACTATGCTGATTGCGAAAATCAAAGTATTCACCACAGACTTTTTAAAACTGCTATCCTGTACTATGGATGTATAATTGTCCAAGCCGATGAACCGGACACCGCTTCTGGTAATATCCCAATTAGTCAGCGATATAAAGCAGCCGCCAATAACCGGAATGATAAAAAATACTACAAAAATCAGGATGACCGGAAGGAGCAAATATTTGGGATACAGAAAATCCGTCCGGCATTTTTTCTTTTTCGCCTTCATTCCCGCTAACCATATCCTTTCCATGGTCTAGTTAAAGCCTTCCATTTCCTTATCCTTCATAAAATCGTAATACCGCTCATCCCATTCCTGTAAAGCTTCCAAAGGATCTTTTCCCATCGTCACCTGTACGATAGCCCCGAACAAATAGTCCTCCATAATCGGGCGAGCCGTATCGAAATAGGAATCGAATTCATAGGTATACTTACCCGTATTCACATAGTTTTCCACCAAATTCTTTTGAGCAGGAAGGATTTCACCCCCATCCACATCGTGGAAAGCAGATGCACTGGGATACTTGGCATAAACCTCATTCATAATTTCTTCGGAAGCCCAGTAATTTAAAAACTCTTTTGCCAATTCGGATTTTTCGCCCTTAGGAACAAATATGCCTGTTACATAAGCTCCTGTAGCAATCATATCCTTATTCGCAAAAGGGATTGCAAAACTTCCCAACTCCACCTCAGGGAATTCCGCATGGAAAGCATCCTCGAACCATTCGCCTTGAATCACCATAGGATATTCCCCATTCCCCACTACGGCAATTCCCGAATCATAAGTCTGTGAAGCATGGTTTTCATTTGCATATCCATTATTATAGATATCCTGCAGCTGCTGGAGGATTTCCACCATTTCCGGTATGTCCGCAAATTTCTTTTTATTTGTAAGAAGCTCCTTATAAACCGTGTCCTTCTGATCCGATAAGGCTACTCCCCAACCCACCGTTGTCCAAATCTGAGTAGTCCATGCATCCGCATCTGTCATATAAAGAGGCGTTACCCCCTGCCCTTTAATGTCCTCCAGGATTGCCCAGAATTCATCCATAGTTTTTGGCTGGGGATTTTCATAACCCAATTCTTTCATCTTTTCTTTGTTGTAATATACCCCACCAAAGAAAGTGGAAGAATTCCAGGCCGGCATCGCATAAATATGCCCATCTCCGGAATATTTCAATAAATCGGCTGCTGCCAAACGCTCCACCCAAGGCTCATTGTCCAGCACTTCGCAAGTCTGGGTAGCATTATACTGTTCCACAGTCTGCGGCGCATTGGACAAGAAAATATCCGGCGGGTCATTGGTAGCCAGCTTCGTGCTAATTACACTCTCAATATCTTCGTTTGGCATCGTCACCAAATCAATTTTAATTCCATACTTTTCTTCTATGAGATTGGCTGCTATTACGCATTGGTCTTTCCAAGCATCCTTGGAACAGTACACACTTAAAATCCTATCCCCATCCGCTTCAGCCGACGTCTCCTGATTTGATGTTTCTGCCGTAGCTGTCTCTTGTGCGTTCCCGCCTGTCTCTGCTGCTGGCGTCTCTCCCCCACAACCTGCCAATACGGAAGCCAATATCATTGTTCCCGCTACAAACACATTAAAGTTTCTTTTCATGCTTACCTCCCATCTGCGTGTTCTCACGCCTGCTTAAGTAATTTGTTAATTAAAACGTTTTAATGAATGGCAAAAAAAATACTATTTTCATATTTTCAAACTTTTTATGCCCTGCATTGCTTCAAATAATCCGAGGAAATCCTCTGCCTTCTTTTTACAAATTAGCATGATTCCCTCACTACCAGTTGCTGCTCCAATGACACGTTCTCCACCTTTCCTTGTTTCATGCTGATTTTCTTTACCATTTCCCAGAGTTTTTCTCCAAGTAGGGTCTGCTCCTGGTTAACCGTTGTCAGCCTTGGATTTACATATCCTGAAATCTCCGTATTGTCGAACCCCACCACTCCAAAATCTCCAGGAATTCGATATCCACACTCTGTTATAGCTCTCATCATCCCAATGCCCAGCAAATCCGAAGAAGCAATCCACCCATCCGGAATATCCTCCCTTTTATGAGTGTTCAATATTTCTTTCATATACAGATAACCATTGCGCAAATTATCCAAGCACAGATTGCTCTTAATAAACACATTTTTTTCGTCAAAAGAATATCCATAAGCTTCCAAAGCCTCCTTGTATCCTTGATATCTGTCCTCCAAGTTCGTCAGGTGAATCGGTTCCGAAAAAAATCCAATCCTGCGGTATCCCTTTTCCCGAAACATAGCCACTATATCCTTCATCACCTTCCGATTATCATATTTCACGAAGGGTACACCCGGAATTTCCGTGCTTCTATCTGCCAGCACCACAGAAATCCCTTTTTTTAAAAATCCCTTAATCTCTTCGTCATCGCCATGCCCGTTGAAGATCACCACGATTCCGATATGGTTGCTCTCCAACCTTTTCAGTTCCCTTCTTTCCCTCTCCAAAGAATACTCATAGCCCAATATCTGGACGCTATATCCATCTTCGTAAGCCTTGTCCACGAATACACTGGTTACCTTGGAATGGAAACTATTATTCAAGTTGGGAATCATCAGCCCTACCGTATAGTTCTTCTTGCTCCGCAATGACTTTGCCATTACATTCGGAATATAATTCAGCTCTTTAATTGCCGCATATACCCTCTCTGTTGTCTCCTTCGATATCGGTGCCGTTCCGTTAATTACATGGGAAACTGTACCTATGGTCACTCCTGCCCTTTGGGCAACTTGTGTTATTGTTGTTCTCTGCGCTGTGTTTTCGCTTCGCATATGGTCCCCTTATTTTTTATTAAAACGTTTTAATGGGTTAATTATATATTATATGCATTTACTTGTCAATATATTTTTTTGCTCTTAAATAAAATATTTTGTATCGTTTACCATATAACAATTTCTTGACAGGAATTGGTGACATATGGTCAAGGAATTGCGCTGATGCGCAATCAAGTCATCAATTTCTTGACAGAAATTGGTGACATATGCTATACTCCCTTCAAAGCATATGGTTTCTTTAGGTAATAACTTATCGTGTACAGTGCATCTGTATCTGTCAGGACATTCTGTTCTCATATTCTTGAAATCCTGCTTTTGAAAAACCCATAAATTAAAATTGAAATTGATAAGGCAGGAAAAGACGTTTTTGCATCCGCATTTTCCTGCGAAAAGGAGGAAATGTATGGACAATAACGTAGCCACAAAATTAAAGGACCTAAACCTGATAAACCGGTTCCTGTTCAACGAGGTGATGGAGGACAGGGAGTCCTACCAGGCGGCGGTGAGCATCCTGCTGGGGGAGGATATCCGGCTATTGACCGAACCGGAGACGGAAAAGGAGTTCCGGGTATCGCCGGAGCTGCGGGAAATCAGGCTGGATGACGGGGCATTGCGGGTATTCATCAATACCAAAGGAAGAAACAAAGAAGACGTTCCGCAGGAATTTCTGGACTTTATGGAGTATCTAACCAATACAACGGACAAGGTGACGGAAAAGACGGAAAGCCAGAGGATAAAACGGATTCATGAACAGGTGAAAAGAATCAAGCTGTCGGAAAAGATGGGGGTGAAATATATGCAGCTATGGGAAGAAAAGGCGTATATATGGGAGGAAGGTATGAAACAAGGATTAGCCCAAGGAGAAAAGCGGCTTATCAATACAATCTGCAAAAAGCTTCTCAAAGGAAAATCTCCGGAAAAAATAGCGGACGAGGTAGAGGAAGACCTAAACCTGATAGAGAAAATCCGCCTTATAGCACAAACAGAAGTTCCAGACTATAACTGCGATAAAATCTATGCGATATTGCATAAAGACGATGTTTGAAATTTTATAAGCAGATTTATCAAACGAACGCCGTCACGCTCTGCGAGCCGGCTTATCGTAACAACGGATGCCAGGCTTCGTCAGCCATCCTTATGTTAGTTAAATAAGACAGCAATACCCCCCGGCTCATTTCATCGCCGGGGGGCAGCCACCTCGCTTCCTGCAACAAGGTATCAAACTTATAATGCTATAGAGTACATGATTCTCTGCCCGTTTGTCACATCTACACATTCGTACGGACTCTGCAGCAAGTGCACAATCCCGGGCTAAACTGTTTACGGCTATCCCCTCCTGCCTCTTCGATTATGCGCCTTCTTCTTTTTACTTACAGCCACAAGCAAAAATACTGCCGCCAGCCCGCCTGCTATGCTGGTAACCACAATCCACCGGGTAGATTTATGTCGGACAATGCAGAAAGACTGTTCCGTTCCTGTCATATCCACTTGCAGATATTCTCCCCTTACCTTGCTTTCCAGTTCCGTCCATATCCCATTTTTGCATCCCCATACCGCGGCATCTTCATACGGATTGTAGAGACGGACTGCAAAAGTATCTGTATCCTTAATTTCCGTATTTTCCAACGAAATATCATAAATCACATTTTCCTTATTGTGCGCCGCTTCCGGCGGTTCCATATGGCTGATGACAGCGCGCAATACCGTATTCTCCGTAAAACGCTGCTCCACCAGCGCATAAGGTTTTTCATAGCCTGCCTCCCCATCCGCCGACTGCTTTTCATTGCTCTCCACTACCGTTACATCTTCTTTATATTCCCCTTCTATCAGCAGATTTCCTGTCATGATTCTGTCTGAACAATCCGGCCAAATCCCATAATACCCTTCCTTTTTCGGGATTTCCGGATAATCCAGTCCGGCAAGGCTATCCCCGAATGCGACCTCCTGTACGCCCAGGTAAGCATCTTCAACCCGGAAAATCACTTTTAAATGCCGGAATTCCTGAGGAAGCCCTTCTTTTTGAAGCAGTTCTTCATAGCTGATAGGCTCCGCAATCCCTGCATAGCTGATGTCATCTATTCCATAAAGGTTTTCGCCCACATAATAATTGCCGCTTACCTTTACTTCTTCTTCATTCAGGGCATCATCATAATCCACCGTCTGCCCCGCAATGGCTCCTTTCCTTCCCTCCAGGGCATTGCAGTACGCCATCGCATAGCAGTCCTTTACCGTATCCGCAAATCCTGCAATGCCTCCTACATTCTTTTTTCCGGAAACAGAGCAAAGCGAATAACAACGTTTGATTACTGTAAAGGACTCCCCGCAGATACCGCCCACATAGCTGCCCTCTGTACTTTCTACGCTTCCGTACCCTTCCGAATCCACAACAATGCCATGGCGCATGTACCCTACAATACCGCCCGCCCCGTCTTTTTTCGCCGTAATATAGCCTTCGTTAACGCTGCCCGTGATAATGCATTTGGTAAAATATCTTCTGCCAATCTGATAATCCACATTCCCCGCAGCGCTGTCTTCCGGATCTTCCTCATCGATGGACATAGCGCCCGCTATGCCGCCTACATTAATATCCCCTTTCACCACTCCTCTGTTCGTACAAGTATCCGTTTTTCCGGTGGTAATGCTTTCCATATCATCAATGTCTATGTCCTCATAAAGTTCTTCGATACTGATGTCATTGTAGTTTATCATGTTATCTGCCAGAATATTAAAAATCACATTAATCTGATTGTTTACCGCACGCAAGTCATCGTTGATAATGTCGGAATATTCGGAAGCATTTCCGCTCAGCCCCTTCAGGCTCTCCGACAGCCCTTTCAACTGGCTGCGCAGATTTTCCCTGTTTACATCGAATTCAGCGCCCAGCTTTGAAAACCTGATATCCGATTGTCCGTTTACATAATCCACAATGCTGCGTACATCACTGGTAGCCGACTTGATAGCGTCCGTCACAGTCTGCAAATGCTCCGTTACCTTCTTCATATCGCCGCTGACGGCCCCCAGTACATCCGAAGCCTGATGCCCTGCAATATTGGCCACCACGTTCAAATTGCTCATTACCGCAAAGGCAGCGTTGGACATTTCCGACATTCCTTCCGCCAGCCTGCTTAGCTGTTCAGCGCTTGCGCTTCCGCTCTCCTGGATTTCTTTCATCACAGCGTTCACCTTCTCCGCTGCCGCCTGCTGTTCCTTGAGCGCATTGCTGATATTGTCTCTTGCGCTGTCCATGGACTGGGATTTATCTCTTTTTTCAAAAGAAATATCCACCCGGTAGAACCCGCCTTCCTTTACATCGAAGGAATACACATAGCCGCTCCCTCCCGATTGAGATACCGCAATTCCCTGCCCATTTTCCGTCACAGAAGGGATTCCGCTTACGGTATATGCTCCGTCCGGAATCACTGTCACCGTTGCCCTGCCGCCGTTTATTTCCCAGGATGCATTCCCGCCCAGGTTAGAGCTTAGCTGAATCTCCGTTTCCTTTTCCTGTCCGGCTTCCTCCTGCGCCTTTGCGCCATCCACTGCAATACCGATTTCCACTTCATCTCGGGGTCCTGCGCTAAAAAGGGGCTCCTGCGTATATTGGCCTCTTTCTTCCGATGGGGTGCTTTCCCCAGACTGGGTCGGATTGTCCGACGAACTGCTTCCTCCCGATTGGGCTGGATTTCCCGATGGACTGGTTCCTCCTGATTGGGTCGGGTTGACCGACGGACTGGTTCCTCCTGATTGGGCAGAACTGTCTGACGAGCCGGTTCCTCCTGCCTGCGCCGGATTGTCCGATGGGTTGGTTTCATCCGCCCCTCCGCTTCCTTCCTGGCCGGCGTCTTTATCCGTTTTACCATCTTCCCCTTGCTGATTATTTTCTCCGGGCCGGACATCTGTATCCACTGGATTATTTTCTTCCGGTGCGGCAATTTCATTCATTTCACCCGCATTCTCTTCCCCGTCCGTTTCTGCATTCTTATCTGCGCCGTCATCTTCCGTGCCGTCATCTTCCGCGCCGTCATCTTCCGCGCCATCTTCACCCGCCGAGGCGCCCTGATATTCAAAATAAGCCTCCACCTTCACATTCGGCTCAGGCATAACAAAAGTATAATCCTTTCCGCTTTCCCGTTGCATGGGTATTTCATTCCCATTGGCATCTATGGCCCGGATTTCCTTTAGCCCATAATCCTTATCCGGCTCCACCATAATGTGAACGGTTTCACCGGCCTTGGGATAATGCTGAATGCTCAAAGTACTGCCTCCCACAGTGGATAATAAAGACAGCCTGTTATAATCCGTTTCTTCATACTCGCCGCTGATATTCCCTATATCCCCCAGCTTATCCAGCGCTTCCGCCAGTTCCCCGTTAATTTTTGAAAAACCGTCCTCTGCCTGGTACACATCATCGAACACCTCCGGCAGCATATCCATCACATGGCCTATGCGGTCTGTGATAGACTGCGCCTGTTCCATATTTCCATCCGCAAAGTCCGCCAGCTGTTCCGCCAGGGCATCGCCGGCATCGGCCGCCCCGTCGCTGTAGTCTGCCAGCCTGTCAAAATCTCCTTTCACTGTATTTTTAGCATTTTCCATATCATCTATAGTCTTCTCAATCAGATCATGGAGCTTATCCACGGCGCTGCGCAAAGATGCGGCCTCGTCCACCTCAATAAAAGGCTCCATCTGCCCTACAATACCGCCCACATCTTTTCTTCCGTATATTGTTCCGTCATTGACGCAAAATGATACTATTCCCGACTGCCTGCCCGCAATACCTCCGATATTATAGCCGGTATGCTCATAGCCCACCCGGCCATAATTGGTACACCTGGTTATCAGGCCATCCGAGTATCCCGCAATACCTCCGGTATCCACCCCGCTGAATACCTCCGTATCCGACTCGCTGATATTGATGCTCAGGAAAATCCCAACCCCCATCTCATCGTCTTCTTCCACCCATTGGCTGTCATTATTGACGCAAGTGTGGTTCACACAGCGGGAAAGGGAGCCGTGGTTTTTCCCCACCAGCCCGCCGGTAGAATAATAGCCGGTCACGCGGCCTCCCGCATAACTGTTCAGGATAGAGCCTGTTCCTTCGTTGACGCCCACAAGCCCGCCCACCGTTGTCTTTCCGCTTACATTTCCCTGGAAGCTACACTTTTTGATAGTTCCGTAGTTCACGCCGCACAAGCTGCCGATGCATTCCTTTTCATCGGAGGCAATTACATCGCCTTTTAGCTTCAAGTCTTCCACTACCCCGCTTTTTTCTATATAGCGGAACAGTCCGGCCACATAGCCGCTGCCTTTGTAGGAAAATCCCGAAATGGTATGGCCCTGCCCCTGAAAAGTACCCGCAAATACCGGAATGGCTTCGAAGTCCGTTCCTGTCAAATCGATATCCGCATTTAAAAGCACCCTCTTATTGGCAGACCAGGAGTCAATAAAGCATTGATTCGCAAATGAGAGAAAGTCATCCACCGAATTAATTTCCACCACTTCCTGGGGAACCTCTTCTTCCCCTTCCGCATCCGGCGCTTCCGTTTCCATTCCCTTTTCTTTCTTTTCCTCACCCGATGGCTCTTCCTCTGTTCCTCTTTCCCCTTTATCCTCATCCGGCGCATCTTCCGCGCCCGATATTCCTTCTGCCGCTTCCTCTCCTTCCATCTTGGGCGCACTTTCCGCCATTCCCGTCTCTTCTTTTTCCGCCACCTCCGCCGCCCGCAGATTCTGCAAGGGGAACATATTGCAGGCCAGCGACAATGCCACTCCCATAGATAACAGTTTTGAAATCAGTTTCCTATACTTCATCGCCGCCCTCCTCCTTCTCCTTTTCCTTCTGCATGAGCAGGGCGATATCTCCCCCGTCATCCTGCTTTACCTTCATTTCTCCCGTACTGACAAATAAACTGGCATCCCCGCGTATCAGGCCATGCATTTCACCGATAAACGTGCCGCTCAGCTGCCCCTGCACATGTCCGTCCACCATAATAAGGCCGGAGCCTTTTTCCACCTTCAATGGAATTGACACGGCAAAAGATGTCCTGTCGATAATCTTTTCCCCCAGCAGCAGAATCTGCGGTAATACAAACATAACGATGACAATGGACATAATTGTTCCCCGTCCAAGACACTGCCCAATACCGCAGATAGCGCCGTCCGATGACATCTGTCCAATGAAAATCCCCGCCAGGGCAAGCATGGAGCCTGAAGTCACAATTGTGGGGAACGCGAAGTTCATCGTCTCTATGATGGCATCCTTTTTCGGCATTTTCTCTTTCAGTTCCATAAAACGGCCGGAAATTACAATAGCATAGTCGATGTTGGCGCCCATCTGGATAGAGCTTACAATCAAGTAGCTCATGAAGAACACATTCTTCTGCTGTATGGCGGGAACAGAGAAATTAATCCAGATAACCCCTTGAATAACCATAATCAGCAACACCGGCATCCCCGCAGACATAAAGGTAAACAGCAGCACTACCAGAACCGCCAGGATGGAAACCACATTGACCACCGTGTTATCCCTTTGGAAAGTCTTATATAAATCATACTGGCTGGTGGCTTCCCCCGGTATCAGAACTGTTCCTTCATAATACTTGCCGGCAATGGCGTGCATTTCATCCAGAAAAGCAAAAGTTTCATCGCCTTCCTCCGGCAGATTCAGGTACACCAGTATACGGCTGTAATCCTTCCCTTGAAGCTGATCCAGTGCAATCTGCATTTTCGTATGTGCCTCTTCCAGCGTGTCCATCATTTCATCATCCAGGGTAACATACCCCTCGTTCACTTCGTCATAAAGGAACATAAACATATCAATCAATGGAACACTGTAAGTGGAAAGCCCGTTAATGATTTTCGCATAATTTTCATCGTTCACTGCATAAGCCATATACAGCACCTCAGCCACCTCATAATCCAATTCCAGAAGTTCCGAAAAGTTCCTCGCCGTCAGTTTATCCGTCAGCATGTAGCCATCCATCGCCTCAGTATTGGCAAGCCCCATGGTATAGTCGATTTCCTCCCTGGCATCCAGCTCTTCCAACAGCTTCTTTTCCTTCTCATAGCTTCCTGCCGGAACAATCAGCGCCACCATATTGGAATCGCCGAAGCTTTCCGTAATCATTTCGTCCACCATCATCGCGTCGCTCTGCACCGGGGTTTCCAGCATAGTATAACCGTAGACATAAGGGCATTTGGAAGAAATGAAATATGCCCCGATAATCAGCACTAAAAATAACGGAGGCATAATACGTTTAGTGGCATAAGCAAATTTCCCCACGAATGGAATCTTTGGGATAAAGCTTTTATGTTTTGTCTTATCCATGGCCTTGCCAAAAAGCATAATCAGGCCCGGCATCAGCAAAAAGACAGCCAAAAGGCTTAATATAATCGCCCTAATCAGGCATAATGCCATATCGCTCCCTATGCCGAACTGCATAAACATCATAGCAATCAGCCCTCCCACCGTCGTCAGCGAACTGGAAGAAATCTCAGGTATCGCTTTGCTTAAAGCTACGATATTCGCTTCCCGCACCGGCAGCGTCTGATGCTCTTCCTTGTACCGGTTACAGAAAATAACGGCATAGTCGATGGACAATGCCAGCTGCAGCACGATGGTCACCGAATTGGACACAAAGGAGATTGTTCCCATGGCAAAATTGGTTCCCTTTGTAATAAGGGCCGCCGCGCAGAAAGTCAAAAGAAGCACCGGCACTTCCGCCCATGTTTCAGAAGTAAGCAGCAGCACGGAAACCACCACGAATGCCACCAGAACGCTGATTACCTGCATTTCGCTTGCAATCTGCTCCGCCGACGCATCCCCCATGGAAGTGGACACATAGAAGTCGTAGCCCGTTAACAGCTCTTCCACTTCATCCAAGGCTTCCAATGCCCTCTCGTCAGTTTCTTCATATCCGAAGGTTATATCATATAATGCAGAAAAATTGTTATAATGCTCCGTCGTATTATCAAAGGTAAGCATAATTACAGCATCCATGTCTTCAATTTTCTCCGCTATCTTTTCGGCCTCCCCATAAGGGATATTGGTCGCCATCACTTTCGCCGTACCGTATGTAATGAACTCTTCCTCCATCAAATCCAGCCCCTGGCGGGTTTCCGTCGTATCCGGCAAATATGCCGACATAGCATTCTCCACTTCCACCCAATTCATCGACACTACAGAAAAAATTAGGGCAATGCCAAAAAGAAGAAAAAATAAATTTCTCCTGTCCACTATGAAAGTGGCCACCTTAAGCATAACATTGCCGTCTTCCTTATCCTTTTTCGGCTGTCCTGCCATCTTGTTTCCTCCTCATTAATTGACCAAAAGTCATTATGTATCGAAAGATATTATATTATATCTGTTCCCTTTTTACAAGAAAATTTTCCAGTGGCTTGACCGCCCTTCCTGCAGCCTTGCCAAATCAATACATTTGAATTATTTTATCGCCTATATTTTACTTCTTCAGCACCGCCTATAATAGTGCTTACCTCCATTTTCCACTATTTATGCCTCTTCAAAAATACTATTGCATTTCATAAAAGAAGTAATTATAATGTATATGAATCATTTTAGGTATGCATTGAACTACATAATCTGAAAATAAGGTGACATATGGAAAAAGGAATTATTTGCGGTTATTTATTGCGAGAAATCCATTTTACATGGGAGCGAATTGCCAGGGAGCTGCTAAAGGACACTGACCTGAACTGGACACAGATGGGAACTTTAGGCATTTTGTCCTGTGCGGAAGGTCATGAATTATCCTTAAAAGATTTGGAAAAGAAGCTGGGCCTGACCCAGTCTGTAGTTGCCCGGATGGTAAGCCAACTGTCTGATAAGGGGTATGTGGAATATGTTCCAGTTCCCAAAAATCAACGTGCAAAACGAGTGCGGCTGTTAGAAAAGGGCATGCAAAGCCATCGGGCATTTTCTGTTTCCTTGGAAACGGGCATTCCCCCCTTGCTCCGGGGAATGTCCCCAGGCGAAGCTTTACTGTTTCAAGAACTTTTAGAGCAAGCATTAGAAAACAGCGTGCAGTTCTATCAGGAACTGCATGGGAAACAGGAGGGAAAGTAAAATGAAATTCCTGAAGAAACAAAAATTAGCCACACAAATCAGCCTTTTAACATCCATCATCACTGTAGCCGGCCTGCTCCTTTTATGGAGCATTGTCGCGTATAATACCACCGCTACAGTAAAAGCCAACATTACAAACCAGATGACCGATGCCGTTAAAGCGAGAGCCTCTATTATCAGCGATTATGTAGCCTCCGCTGAAGAATATATGACTGCCTTTGCCCTCGGCAAAGAAGTCCGGGATCTTTTACATAATCCGGAAAACCCAGAACTGATTCGGCAGGCCCAACAATACACGGAAGACTTTGCATCGGTCAAAGGTGTTTTTGAAGGGCTGTATATCGCCACTCCCGAGACCCATGTCCGTACCCATACCTCCAAAGATGCTGTCGGTATGATTACCCGCCCGGGTGACAGCCTGGTACCGTTCCAGCAGACCATTCTGGCACAGCCCAAGATGACCAATCTGGGCATCATGAAATCTCCTGGCACCGGTGCTATGATTCTTTCCATGTATTACCCTATTTTTGAAGGGCAGCAATGTATCGGATATGTGGGTGCCGGCGTGTTTGCAAGCACCCTGATGGATTCCCTTCTCGAGCTGGAAATCCAGGGGCTGCCAAACAGCGAGTATGTTTTCATTAACGCGGACACCGGCGTCTATCTCTATCACGAAGACGAAGAGCTGCTGAATACCGAAACCACAGATTCCGGCTATCTGGAAATCATGAGACGTGTACAGTCCAATGGGTCTACGGAACCAGGAACCTATACCTATCGGGATGAAAACGGAACGGAACAGTTTGTCGTTTACCAATATCTGGCGGAACGAAACTGGATTTTCATGGTTCGGGATAAAACTGCCGAAGTCTATGGCACTTTAGCTGAAACAAGGCTCACTGTAGGGTTGATTTGCGCTGCAGTCACAGTCCTCATTATCTTTTGCCTGGTTCTGATGATGCGCCGTGTGGGCCGGAACCTTGTGACAGTAGAACGGGCGATAAGCCGGCTGGGCCGATTGGAACTGGAGGCTGACCAGGAGCTTAGTTATCTATATGACCGTGATGATGAAATAGGCATTATCGCCAAAACCACCCATGCATTGTGCGAACGCCTTCGATTAACCATCGATGATATTGGCCGCATTTTAGGCGAAATGGCGGACGGCAATATTGCCGTTGACGTATCCTGCAACGAATCCTATTACATCGGCGACTTCCAGGCTCTGTCCAGAAGCCTGAAAACAATCCGCACCAAACTGCTCCGGCTTACCCGAAACATCGCGGAAGTTTCCAACCATGTGACAAGCGAAGCGGAACAAGTCTCTCACAATACAGTAAACCTGTCCCAAGGCTTCTTGACACAGGAATCTTCCGTCAGCCGCCTGACCGAAAGCGTAGGCGACATTACCGCACAAATCCGCTCCAGCAACGCCAGTTGCTCTGCCGCTCAGGATTTGGTGGATCAGGCAGCCCTGCATACGGTTGAAGCGGACGAAAAGATGGCCGGCCTGACTAGGGCCATGAATAATATTGCCCACTCTTCCGCTGAAATCGAGAAAATCATCCGGGTAATTGAGGATATTGCTTTCCAGACAAACATCCTTGCATTAAACGCCGCTGTAGAAGCTGCACGGGCCGGCGCCGCTGGCAAGGGTTTCGCTGTAGTGGCGGAAGAGGTCCGTTCACTGGCTGCGAAATCCTCGGAAGCCGCAAAAGATACCGCCGATTTAATCAACCGCTCTATCCAGGATGTCCATATCGGAATGTCCGCAACCACACAAGCTGCCGACATCATGCGCGTTATTGGCGACTGCACCGATGCCATCAAAGAGCAGATACATGGCATCGCCGCTGCCAGCACACGTCAGTCGGATATGATTTCCAGCGTAAGCAACGAAATCAATGAGATTTCCTATGTAGTGCAGGATAATTCCTCCGCCGTGCATCAGAGCGTCAATACTCTTCAGGTACTTTCCGGTCAAGCGAAAGAACTTGACGCTTTAGTCGGGCAATTTCAAATCGGCGGCTGATACTTACGGCTTCTCACGTACGCATGGATGTAACCCCCGCGTTTACAGCGGGGTTGCCGGCTTATCGGCGGCAGGATTTTTAGCCCTTCCCATATACATCTATCTGGCTCAATGCCGGGAAAGGCGAAGGCTCATCGGCCTTCGCCAGATTGCTTAGCTTCACCCACCGGATATTCTTCATCAGTTTATCATTTTGATGATTTTTAAGGGAAACAAAATCACATAAAACATGCGATTTATAATTTTATTAACTTGCCATTATCAAAATAATAGATATCTTCTCTCTTGTATCCATATTGGGAACCAGGAATACAAATTAAGAAATCCCTTTTTCACAATCAAATCGTTCATATAATAGTATAGTTCTTCAAATGTCATATCCGGCAAAAACAAAAGCGCCAACATCCCAATACCAAAGTTACCTTTGCCACACTATATCCATTGAATAAATGCTGTTTTGTCTTCACTGTTGTACCCCGCCTTTCTATAAAAATCCAATGTACTTTCTTTCTTAGACCCTGTAAGCAGCATCATTTTATAGCAGTTTTCTTTTAGGGCAATCTCTTTTGCAAAATTCAGGCATTGCGTTGCCAGTCCTCTTTTTCTGAACTTTTCAGCAGTTATCACATTTTCAATAAGAGCATACGGCTGTTGGTTGTGAGTCATATTAGGAATGATGATGCAGACACAAGAAGATACAATTTCCCCATTTTCTTCAGCAACAACCACATGATGATTTTTATCCTGAAAAATATTATCCCAAATCTGCAAAAGTTCAACCGTTTTTTCCGGCATAGGATTATCATGCAGCTGCATATACAGTCTTAATAAACCGTCTAAATCGTTTTTCACAATTTCTCTAATCATATATGGTATCCTTATATTTGAGAGTGCGATATCATCAGCAATACCTTTGGCCTCTTGCACTGCATTGAGCATCGCTTTATATGTTCCTCCAAAAGCCAAACTCTTTTAAACAGTGTATCACGAATCTATGATAGCACATGCTTTGGCATTTCCGCCAGCAAAAATTTCCCTTGTAAAATACCCATAAGGCAAAAACAAGGGAAAATACATATTAATTTTTTGCATTGTCTATCCTGTTATCCGAATGCGGTAATGCTCCAGCCAGTAATTCACCTGCAGCAGATAAGCCAACAGCTGGGGGCCTGCCATCAGCTGGCCGTAAAAGGGCCTCGCATAATCGGAGGGCTGTTCCATGAATTTTTTTACCTTTTCACCGTCAATCAAAGCCCTGATAGGGGCGTTGGCATCTTCCAGCACATTCCTCATATGCCCCCGCACCAGCTGTTCGTAAGCGGGGTCATAGGTTTTGGGGTAAGGGCTTTTCCTCCGGTAGAGCACTTCCTGGGGCAAATGTTCCTTTCCTGCCGCCCGCAGCAACGCCTTTACCACCCCATCATGGTATTTCATCTGCCAGGGCACATTCCAGGCATACTCTATAATCCGGTGGTCCGCAAAAGGCACTCTCGCTTCCAGCCCCACATGCATGCTGGTCCGGTCCATCCGGTCCAACAATGTCTGCATAAACCATCTAAGATTCAAATAGGAAATCTCCCGGCGCCGCTTCTCTTCCCCGCTTTCCCCTTCCAGCACCGGCGTTTCGGATAACGTCCGGCGGTACGCTTCCAAAGCGTATTCCCTCACCGGCAGTTCTTTCAGCACTTCATCCTTTAACAACATGGTTCTTGGTTTAAAGTCCATGGACCATGGAAAAATATCCGCTTCAAAACATTCCTTCTTATGAAACCATGGATAGCCCCCAAAAATCTCATCCGCACACTCACCGGTCAGGGTCACCTTATGATGCGCCGCCACTTTTCGGCAAAAATACAGCATGGATGACTCCACATCCGCCATACATGGCAAATCTCTGGCCTCCACCGCCTCAAATAAATAGTCATACAACTCCTCATTCCTGCATTCCAGATAATGATGCCGCGTTCCTGCATATTTTTTCACCTTATCCACCCAGGGCCTATCCTGGGATGGCTGAAATGCATTCGCCTTGAAATTCACATCGTTATCCTTAAAATCAAAGGAATAGGTATCCAGTATTTTCCCCTGCTTTTTCAGCTCCTCGCTGCAAATTGCCGTAACCAGGCTGCTGTCCACGCCTCCGGACAAAAAAGTGCATATAGGCACATCCGACAGCATCTGCATTTTCACCGTATCTTCTATCAGGTACTGCATTTTCTCCACGGTTTCTTCCCAGCTATCTTCGTGGGGCCGGCTTTCAAGCTTCCAATAGCAATGTTCTATGCAGCCTCCCCTCCCGCATTCCAGAAAATGCCCTGGAAGCACCTCTAAAACGTCCTTGAATACCCCTTTTCCGTAGGTTTTTGCCGGCCCCAGCCCCAGCACTTCGCATAGCCCCTCTTTATCCACGGCAGGCTTCACCCCAGGGAAACAGAAAATCCCTTTCATCTCCGAAGAGAAAATAACCGTTTTTCCATATTTCATATAAAAACAGGGTTTTACTCCGGCCCGGTCGCGGAACAAAAGAAGCTTTTCCTGTTTCCCATCCCAGATTGCAAATGCGAATATCCCGTTCAGCTTCTTTACAAAATCGGCGCCATGGCGCATATACCCGGCTAAAATCACTTCCGTATCGCTTTCCGTAATAAAATGTTCGCCTTCCTCTTCCAGCTCCTTTTTCAACATCTTCATGTTGTAGATTTCCCCGTTATAGGAGATAGTCCATTGGCATCCCCCCTCCTCCCTGACCATGGGCTGCTGCCCTGTCAGCAAGTCGATAATGGAAAGCCTTACATGGGCCAGCCCGCAACGGTTGCATAAGAACACCCCATCCTCATCCGGCCCTCTGTGCCTTTGCCTCCGGTTCATTTCATGGAGAACCTTCTCCCACCGCCCCCTTCCTTCTCCCTCCGTATAATTCTCATTCCCATTAAAAAAGCCCGCGATACCGCACATATTTTCCCTCCTTTCATCCTTCCAGCAACGGCTGGAGCTGTTTTCCTTCCAGGGCCATCTCCAATGTCTGGCGGATTTTCCCGCAATGGGCCACCAGAGAATTGGGCTTCTTTTCCGCATCATCCTGCCCGAAAGGCACGAAGTAAATATTCTTCGTATTAAGCAGAAGCCCGATATTTTTCATATTCATCCCCAGCCCGTCATTGGTGGAAATGAAAATAACCAGCGGTTTGTTGTTTCTAAGATGCGCCTTCGCTGCCATTAGCACTGGGGTATCCGTAATCCCATTAGCCAGTTTTGCCGCCGTATTTCCCGTACAGGGGATGATGGCCAGCACATCCAGATAACCTTTCGGCCCGATGGGCTCCGCTTCTTCTATTTTCATAATCGGTTTACGGCCGCTTATTTCCTCCGCCCGCTTCAGAAATTCTTCCGGTCTGCCGAACCGGCTTTCTATGCTTTTCGCCGCATCCGAAAAAATGGGGTATATTTCCGCCCCGGCTTCCGCCAAATGCTCTATTTCCCTGAAAACTTTATCAAATGTGCAAAAGGAACCGCAAAAGGCAATTCCTATTTTTTTCCCTTTTAATTCCATAAAATACCATACCTTTCTATTCTGCTGCCAACAGCTTCACTGCAGGCCCATCACATATTCCGACAGTTTTTTTGCGGACACCTTTGCCGCATATTTTCCCGGCAGCCCAAGGCAGTGCAGGGCTTTCACCTTTCCTTCCGCCTCCTTATAGTCCAGGCCGCCTTTCCCGGAAGCGATATCGATAATCAACGCATCGCCTCGCACTTTTTCCAATATTCCTTCCTCCAGCACCACCGCCGGTATCGTATTGTAAATATACTCAAATTCCCCGATTTTTTCCCCAAGGTTTTTCAAAGGCAACACATCGATTCCCAAGGCTTCCGCCATCGCCAATTCCGGTGCGCTGTTCCCGCAGACAGTCACCATGGCCGACAACCCTTTCAGTTTGTCGCACAGAACCTTGCCGCATCTCCCATATCCCAGTACCAGCGTCCTGCTATGATGAATATTCGTCTGCTTATGGAGCATGGCTTCCAAAATTGCCCCTTCCGCCGTTGCCACCGCATTGAATATAGCTATGCTTTCATCCTTCATAAAATCATAGCATTCAATGCTTCTTTCGCTGCATTCCTGGCGGAACGCCTCCGGTATCACCCCTCCGAAAATCCTATGATGCTTCCTGATATGCCGCGACAATTCGCGCAAACTGAGAACCCCTTTTTTCTCGATGGGAATCCCTCCTACAATTACGGATGCCGATTCCACCGTCTGCTTCAGCGAATCCGCATAGCCGTCCGCTTTTATCTCCATATCGTTGCTCCGGTATACTTTATAACCAATTACCCTGTATCCTTTTTCCATGAAAAAAGGAATCATATAAGCAGTACGCTTATCTCCGCCGATAACCGCAATATCATATTCCGCCATGTCCATCCTCATTTCTATACCGATTTTTCATCCCAATCCGGCCATGGCTGCCATGCCTGGCTGGAATTACTTTTTCTTTGAGCCGCCGCAATATAGCGCGGCATCCTGTCACAATTATAGGTATGCAAAGCAAAACCAACGCGTGCCTGTCAAAGCCAGCTTAACAACCCATCCCAGGACTTTGCGGCAAGTATAAAATCCCTGGGATGGACTGTTGCAAACCGGCACAAACCAGCATGCCAATATAATTACAAAAATAGCCGTACCTCCCCCGCCGGATACATGCTATAATGAAGTGAATAACCTCGCAGGAATAAATACCAATATTTGAGAACCGATGATACAAGGAGAAAATTACATGAAAAACAGAAAGCAGATACCGCAAATCAAACTGTCCGATTCACAAAAAGAAAAACTCAATGCTGAAATTAAAGCATTTTACCTCGATGAACGTGGAGAAGAAATTGGGATTATTGAGCAGATGCAGCTTCTGGAACTATTTGAGCAAAAGATGGCCCCCATCATCTATAACAGGGCTCTTGACGATGTAAAGCAGTGGTTTTCCCAAATGCTGGGGAATATGGATTCGGATTATTACGCGTTGTACAAAAATGAAGAATAACAGAAAACGAAGTTATGGTATCCTCCGAACAATTGGATTAGGCGGGATATCATAGCTTATTCTGATAATCTTTCCCCGAAATTTGAACAGTTTTGACCCAAGGTTAAAATCTACCCTCAAAGAATCCCTCCCCTGGATTCTCTGCCTCTTATTCTGAATTTTTTTGTATTCCTCATATGTACTGTATTTTCCCTTCAATCCATATGCATCTGACACTAAATATAATTTAATATCTTTATATTTATATTGACTTGCCATAAAAATTTCCCCAAATCGTTGAGACAAAAAATCACAAATTGTATTTTCAAACTTCTCGTGTATATCTTTTACACTCAATTTCTTAGGACTATTTACATTTTTTAATTCCAGCAAATACAGAACATACCAATCGCATGCACAGTCAACCGCAACAACAAAATCTATTGATTTGGGCGGAAAACTCAAATGCAAACCATTGTAATAATCATCAGTCTTTATAATAACCAGTTTCTCAGGAGTCAGGCTATCATCAATCCCTACTTCAATCCCTTCATCTTCAATTATATTTTTAAGATATGGAATTAGTTCTTTACAATTTTTTATCTTTTGTATCATTAACTAATCCTCCATATTCAACTTTACAATTATTTCTTCGCGTTCATTATATAAGCTTTCACTTACATCAACAAAATTTTCATCATCCGCGCCCAATTCGTCTACTGCTATATGTTTCGAGATGCTTCCATTTTGTGTTTCCTCTAAAACTATCGGCTCATACATATTAAAGTCCAGCTTCTTTGCCAAAATTAAATTATTAATTTTATTAAACACATAATTACTATGGGATGACATAATTAATTTGACATCCGCATCGATTAATTTGGCAAAAATTTCAATTAACGCAATCTGATTATAAGGATGAAGATGCGCTTCCGGTTCTTCAATAAACAAAATTGATTTAGGTTTTGGGCTTCTTCTATATTCTGTCGAAATTATATATTTTAGAAAAGCTACTATAGGCGATATTTCGGAAACCATTGAAGAAACCTCTGTCATCTCATATGACACATTGATATTATCGGGCTCGTACATTATCGCATTTTTGCTTTTATCAAAAGTAACCTTGCCTTTTAAAATCTTATCCTCAATAGCTTTATATATTTCTGCTAACCCTTCATTCGCTTTGCTTTTAATATTCGATAATGCAATAAAATAATCCGATATCGGCTCTGAAATTCCCGGGAACTCAATTTTTTTTGTAAAATATGCCCTATTTCTCGAAAGTTCTGCCACAATTGAGCCAAATGCATTCATCCCTGCATAAATGCCTGACCTTGATGCAGGCAAAAAATATACATTCCCAAAATTACCTGAAATGAGCCGAACATAACGTATAAAGTTCTTTTGAATTTCTTGGAATACCAATTCTGTCGGTTTTTCAACATTATTCGCTACATATATATCGAAATGGCTTGCTGAATTTCTTGACTTATGAAAATCAGAATCCGTCTTTTTTAACCGCACAGGTTTTATCTTTATTACTCCACTAACTTTGCCTTTTTTTAAATCAATTACAAAATTGTATTCTTTATAATCAATTGTAATTAAGGGCTCTTTTTCTAAAGTTTTTTCTAAATTTCCAAACGTATTTTTACACGAATTCATAAACTCCGGCATAAAAGCCATACTCATAAGTTTATTAACCTCTGCTACAATATCGAAAGTAATATCTTTTATCTGCTCATCTGATTCCATAAATGTTCGAATCATACTTTCTATTTTCTCTTCGGGCATCGATATATCAATACGTCGGGGGTATAAATAAATTTGATGATATGACCGTGGTGTTGAGAATGTATTGACAACAAAAGTCTTTAGTATCAAATAAACAATTTGCATAGCATATGATTTTCCGATGTTATTGTTCCCATATGTTACAATCAATTCTTTATCCAAATCATATTCAAATTTATCTATTGGTCCGAACTTTTCTATAATTATTTTCACCCTAATATATTCCTCCTATCCCTGCCTGCACTGGATAATTATCCTCCGCAAATACTATGCCCACATTATCTATCCTTATAATAGATACTACCATCCCTTTTTATTAATTACAATATTTAACTTTCATTTTCCTTTTTACACAAAAAAGGCGGTATGCCTTTATAATTGGGGCCATACCGCCTATTCAGAAAGAATTCTGATTCTATTTCCTTACCAAATGTCTCGGCAGTCCATTCACAAACAACGGCTGCAGTTCGCCCATAATCAGAGGCCTTGCGTATTTCTCATAGCCTTCGTTCAGGCCGCATCCGTCTTCCGTAATCCATTCCGCCGGAACCGGTCTTTCCACATTGGCAATGGCATGAATGTCATATGCGCTCGTTCCGCACTGATACGGGGCATCGCCGTTCCTGTCCAAAGTAATCATCATGCCTGTCTTGCCTTCTTCTGCTGCCATAACCGCATCATGGCCAACCTGGAAAGCTTCGTTAATATCCGTCAGGGAAGCCAGATGGGTCGCTGCACGCTGCAAGGTGGAGAACTCGATGGCGCGTGTCTTCAAGCCTGTCTCTTTTGCGATTTCTGCTGCCAGATATGCAGCCGTACCGGACATCTGCTTATGGCCGAATGCATCCACAGCCACATTTTCATTGGCCAGTTCGCATACATAACGTCCGTCCGCAATCTTGATGCCTTCGGATACCGCAATAACAACGGAAGATTTCGTCTCGCTCAAATGCTTTACTTTTGCCATAAAAGCGTCCATATCGAAAGTTCTCTCCGGCAGATAAATCGCATCCACGCCGCTGCAGTCTTCGCCCTTTGCCAGAGCAGCTGCAGCTGTCAGCCATCCTGCATTACGCCCCATAATCTCGACAATACATACCGTAGGCTTCTCTACGCCAAAAGATTCGTTGTCGCGGATTACTTCCTTTAAGCTTGCCGCAATATATTTTGCCGCGGAACCATAGCCCGGGCAGTGATCTGTAATCGGAAGGTCATTGTCAATTGTCTTAGGCACGCCCATGAACCTCTGCGGCTTGTTATGTGCTGCCGCGTAATCGGACAGCATTTTCACCGTATCCATGGAATCGTTGCCGCCAGCATAGAACAGGCATTCAATATCATGCTTCTCCATGATTTCAAATACTTGCTCATAAACGTCTTCATGCCCTTCAATCTTAGGCATCTTAAAACGGCAGGAGCCTAAAAATGCGGAAGGGGTTCTCTTTAACAGTTCAATGCCTGTCTCATCTGCAAGGTACTCGTCCAGGTCGCACAGGTTGTCCTGCAGAAATCCCTGAATACCATGTACCATACCATATACTTTTTTTACGCCCAGTTTCTTAGCTGCTGCATATACGCCAGCAACGGATGAATTGATTACAGCCGTAGGGCCGCCGGACTGTCCGACAACAATATTTCCTTTCATAATCTACCTCATTTCTGCGCCGTTTTTTTACATAGCAGAGCCTGCGGATACGGCGCTGACACAGGCCCCTAACAGTATTTGCCAAAAAGATTATAACAGATTCATTGCTTTAGCACAAGAGTCAAATCCCTCGCTGA
>JAETTM010000055.1 GCA_021769135.1 Lachnospiraceae bacterium
CTTTGCCCCACCGACAGGCTTAAAGCCTGGCCCGCCTGGACATCCCCTTCCACGTTAAAAGTGAGCAGCTTTTTCTGCGCCGGGTCATCCGGATCCGGCTTGATGGAAGCCAGCGTGGCTTTCACGTCATCATAATACCAGGCGTTCTGCAACTCCGCCATGTCGCCCACCGAAAGCTTTTTGGCCTGTTCTGTTGTGGCGGAGAAGGATAGGGTGAAGCCTTTGCCTGCAGGCTGTATTACCGCCAGCACTTCATCCGGCTTCGTAGATTCCCCTGCTACCAGGCTGATGGAAGCTACGGTTCCCGCTACCGGAGCCGTAATGGTGCTCCCCACGGATTTCTCCTTCAGTTTCTCTATCTCTTCTTCCTTCTGGGCTATCTGGGCATTCTGGGCGCTAAGATTCATCTCCGCCGTTAATGCTTTTACTAAATCGCTCTTCTCCGTTTCCAGCTTAGTAATTTCCTCCGTGATGTTCGCCACCTGGGTTTCCGCCTGTGTTTTGCTGTTGGTTGCCTGGGCTATCTGTGTATTTAAATCGTTCTGCCCGCTGATGTCTTTCGCTTGCGCCTCTTTATTGCTCAAGGCTTCCTGGGCCGATGTCTGGGTTGCCTTTGCGTTATTCAGGTTACGGTTGGCATTTTCCAATGAAGCCTGCAAAGAAGCAAGCAATGTCTTATTGCTATTATAGGAAGCCAGTGCCTGAGCGGCTTTATCCAGTTCCCCGTTGGCTACATTTAATTTATCTGTCGCCACCTGTACATTTCCAGCTGCCACATCATACACATACACCTTAATTTCATTATATTCCCTTTGTGCGGTTTCAATAGCACTTTCGTCTCCGGATGCCGTCGCTTCCTGTACTTTCTGTTCCGCCGCCGCTAAACGCTGTTCCGCATCCGACAATTCCGTACGTCTTTGTGCAAGTTCTGCTTCTGCGACAGCCTTCGCCTCCTGAAAATTCTCCAAGCCTCCCTGTAAGCTTATGTTTCCGTTTTCATCCGTAACCGGCGTACCTAACAAATTTACCGCCTCTTCAATTTTCCCATTCACTGCAGTAATTTCATTCTGAATTCTGGATACTTCCTCCGTTGCATTGGAAACTGCCGCGGCGGCAGAGTTCACCGCCTGCTGTTCCCCCGTAGTATCCACCACCGTAGCGTCCTTAATATTCTTCTGCCCCGTTAAATTATTCAGGTTGTTCTGTACATTCTGCTGATTGGCCGTAGCCGATGCCAGACTGTTTTTTGCAGCTTTTAGCCTGCTGTCTATGTCGGCCAGCTTGGCCTGATAGGAAGCCAGGCTTCCCGTCTGTCCATTCTCCACCTTGGTAATCACATCGCTGGTAATATCCCCGGTAAATAATCCGGTTAAATAGGCCAGCCTCAAATCATCCAATTCCTTCTGAGCCGCTTTCAGTTCTTCGCTTTCCACATCTTCCAAATAGAAAAGCACCGCGTCCTTTTCCACCACATCCCCATTTTTTACATTAACGCTTTCTATTTTTCTGCTTTCCTTAACCACAACGTTATAAGGGTCCGTCGCTTCCAGATTCCCGGTTCCCCTCACCTTCGCCGTAATCGTTCCGCTCTGCACATATTCCGTCGCCACCTCCGGCAAGGAATAATTCATTATCGTATTGGAAAAGAACGTCAGCACGAGCATAATGGACAAAAAGATGATTGCCGCATTCTTCACCCATTCCCTTCTCTTCGACGGATTCGTATTCTCATTCATTTCCATTTCCTCCTATCCCTTAATTCCGCCCTGGTAAGTAATCCCTTCCACCAGGTAATCCTCCCCATAAAGGAAAACCAACAATGTAGGTACCATATATATTGTCGCTACTGCGAATGCAAGCCCGATTTCCCCGTTCTTTATTTTGGAAAGAAAAACGGAAAGGGGATGCATTGTATCTTCCGAAAGCAATATCAACGGCTGCTCCACCATATTCCAGTAATCGATAAAAATCAGTATCGCCACGGAACAAAGGCAGCCCTTGCAAAGGGGCAGGCAGATGCGCCTGAATATCTGCCACTCCCCGGCCCCGTCAATCTGCGCCGCCTCGATGACCGAAACGGGTATCCTGCGCATAAACTTTGTGAGCAGATACACCGCAAAAGGGGAGAAAATCCCGGGCAGCCATATCGCCCATCGCGTATCCAGGATATGAAGCCAGTTGGACACGAGGTAATTGGGCACCAGCGTCACCTGATAAGGCATCAGCATCAGTATAATGTATAAGAAAAAAATCATTTCCTTTATTCTGCCCCGATATCTGGTAAATCCATACGAAGCCAGCACGGCAACCAGAAGCTGGAAGAACACGATGGGCACAACCAGGATAACGGAATTCCAAAATTTAAACAAATAATCCGGGCTTTTCAGCAATACAGTAATATACTGGCTGAAGGATACCATATCCGGAATGAATTTCAAGTTCACCTTTTCCGAAATATATGTTTTCCCCCCGGTATCGCTTGTGGCAAAAACCTGTCCATAGTTGGAGGAAATCTCCGATGAAGACATAAAGGAATTGGTAATCGTCAGCACGATAGGCATCAGAAAAAGGATGGCAAAAAAAGCTGCAATCGCCGTTGCCAGCCATTTTTTCACAAACCGCCGCGCCTTCTTCCTTCTCACCATGAAGCGGTAAGCCCTCTCCTCCGCATCGCTCCCTATTTCCTTTTGTCCTTCCCGTTTCTTCCCGGAAAATATTCCTTCCTGCTCCGCCTGCAGCGCTCCATCCGTCTTCCCCAGGCCTTCCCCTCCGGAATTCGAAACCTCTATTTCCCTCTCAGTCCTGTTTTCCGTCATCCTTCCACATCCCTTCCGAAATGGTTTTCCGCCAGGAACAGTATCCCTATGATAATCACCATCACAATGGACATCATAATCGCCGCCGCCGAAAGCCTCTGGTAATCCAGATTCCCAAAGGTATTGTTCATAAAATGCTGCATCATATATACCGTAGGATATGGATAATCGTCCGTCAACAGATATATTTCCCGGAATACCTTAAAGGAATTAATTAGTGACATTATGGTGACGAACAGCAGCGTGGATGAAAGATACCGTATTTTGATAAACAGGAAAATCTGCCACGGTTTTGCGCTCTCCAATACGGCCACCTCCAGAATATCCTTGGGGATACTGCTTAGGGCCGCCATAAACAAAATCATATTATAACCCAGGTTCTTCCATAGGAACAGGACGATAATCACCACCTGGGCATGTTCGGATTTCAGCCAGTCCACCTTGCCAGCACCGAAAAGCGCCGTAATATCGTTCACCATCCCGTTGTAATGGAACAGCACCTGCCATATCAGGACTATGGATGCGATGGGCACCATCATCGGCGTCAGGAAAAATGTGCGGAACTGGCTCCTGAACGGCATCTTGCTGTCCAGAAGCATCGCCAGCCCCAAGGACAATACCACCGCCAGCGGCACCGCAATTACCGAAAACTTCATCGTATTGGAAGCCGCCTGCCGGAATGCCGCATTCTGGAATACTATCTTAAAATTATCCAAAAATACAAACTGATGGCTGATAGGATTGTCCACTACCGAATAAAAAAATACTACAAAAAAGGGGAGCACAAAAAACACCAGTACCCCCAGCACGCTGGGGGATAAAAATACCGATGAAACTTTCCTGCCCCGCGCATCCCTTTTCGTGACGCGCTTCCTTTTTCCGCTTTTTTCACTTTTTTCTTTCCACAGCCTGTCCGGTTTTAAGGCAAATTTCTTTATTTTCATAATTGCTGCAACTGCTTTCTATCTTTTTTCGTTGACATAAATCTGCATCCGGTTCTGAATCAACGACGCTGTCTCCTGGGCGCTCTTTTGCCCGTCAAAATAACTTTTAGCCTCATCCATTATAATTTCCAGCATCTTCGAATCTATGTGGTTGGCCTCCGCCGTCTCTATCATTCCCCTCACCTTGTCTATCTGCTCTTTCGTAGCCGCATAAACCTCCACAGTAACTTCCCCGTTCCTCCCGGTTGTCCACCAGCTTTTGGGCCTTTCCTTTTTCTCCCCGTCTACATCTTCATAATACTCCGTCTGCATGTCTTTTTCAAACTGTTTTTCCAAAGCACTGCACATTACAGGGAATCCTGCATTAGCGGACTGCAAATTTTCCTGACGTTCCTTTTCCAATAAAAACCGGAAAAATTCCCAAACCCCTTCCTTATTTTTTGAATTCGCATTCATTGCAGCCGTTGTGCCGTTAGGCTCAATCATCGTACCGCTGGCTTTCGTTGTAGGATAACCAATCAGGTTCACAGGCTCCCCAAACTTATATTCGTACAGCTGATATTGCTGTACCGAAGTAACGGCTTCCTTCAACAGAAGAAGTTCCCCGCTCCTTATTTTTTCCATATCGCTGGGCCCATTCGGGTCATATTCCACTTCGCCCGGGAAACGGTTCGCAAATTCCAGAATCTTTATAAATTCCGCATCCTCGAAATTGCATTCCCCCTTATCCCAATTCACAAATAAATCTTCATTGGTCTGCATCATCATCTGCAAAGCGTTGTATTTTGTCGTATATTCAAACAGTTCCGTGCCGGGGCCCTTCGCATCCATCAATGCGAACACATCGTCCAATGTCCACGTGGAGCCGGTTCCCACATCGGAAACTTTTCCAATTACTGTAGATATGCCGAAACAGCGCATAATGGCATAAAGCTTACCATCCAGTTCGTAAGCTTTCATGGCATTTTCGATATAATCCTCCCTTTTCAGTTCCGCGTCCCCGTCCAGATAAGGGTATAAGTCTTCCACTACGCCCATATCCACCAGTTCCTTCAACCCTACCGGGCAATAATACATATCGATGATATCCGGCCCTTCCCCGCTGGACAAATCCGCTGACCAGAGGTTCATCATCGTTTCGTAATCTTTCTCCCCTTCACCGTATTCTTTAATTTCAATCCTATATTTATCGCTCTGCTTGTTAAATGCAACCACATCCGTCTTTACGAAGTAGGGCACGTACAGCGTTCCATATGTGAGGACTATCTTTTCCGGAACTTCCGACCTGTCCTCTTTGGTCAGGACTGCCATCTCCCCCTTGCCGGTCTCCGAACTCCAGTCAATGGAAACGGCCACCACTTTTCCGTCTTCCAAAATAACAAAGTCCTGCAGGCTCCCGCTGTCGATATCGCTGTCCACCCAGTTGAGAATCTCCGTAGGCTTTTCTTCGCCCATATTATAGGTATAGAGCTTCGTTCCCTCCGTATACAGAATATCCGCTCCATCCCCTCCGCTTTGGTAAGTGCCGTACTCAAAGGCTATCTGGCTGTCCAATGCTTTCAGGCTTTTCCCTGCCATATCCACTTCCTGCAGTTCAAAGCCCCTGTCGCCATAATAGGCGGCCACTACCTTTTCCCCTTTGATGCTGAACATATTGCTGATATAAGTGCCCGCATCCACGTTGAAATAAGGCTCCCCATCCGGCTTTAACACGTAGATTCCTTTGCCATAACAGATGTAATAATTCCCGTCTTTATCCTCCAGCAGGCTTTGGATATAAAAATCCGATTCCTTCAGCAGCGCCTTTCCCGTATCAATTTCCTGTATTACGGTTCCGTCCGGCTTTATTTTCCGTATGCTGACGTTTTCGATTGCGCTTTCTGCTCCGCTGCCGCTGCTTCTTTGCAGCCCAAGCAGCAAATTGCCTTCCGTGTCCTTGCCGATTGCGCCTATTGTTGTATTTTCCTCCAGTTCCACCGGGATTTCCTCTTTCATGCCGTCTATTTTCCGGGCTGCCAGCCTGGTCTCTTCTTCACTGACCTCCGTATAAAATACGGTGCCGTCCTGCCCTACGATTGCATTGCCTACTCCGTAGCCGTCTTCCCCTAATTCCCCATATTCCGCCACATAGACAAAGTCATTTTCCTTTTCCTGGCCTTCCCCCGCTGTATCCGGAGCCGTCTCGCCTTTTCCCCCACATCCCGTCAGGGCATAGACAGCCATACATGCCATGCCCCATATCATAACGCTTCTTTTCTTCATTCCCAATCTCCATTCCTGCTTCATCCGTCTCCAATCAGCGATTTTCATTTACGTAAACCTGTATCCGGTTCTGAATGATATCCGCCACTTCCTTGGCCGACTTTTGCCCTTCAAAATAGGCATTGGCCTCCTCCGTAATGATTTCCATCATTTTTTCATCATACTGATACATGGTATCGGTGCTTTCGATGAGGCTTCTCACCGCTTCCACCTCGTAATCTTTGGCCGCAAATATCCTCACCGAAAAATTATCGTATCCCCATGTGGTCTTTTCCGAACGCACCTTATTGCCGTCCGCATCTTCATAGTATTCTTCCTTCATATCCTCTTCAAACTGCTTATCCAACGCCGACTTCATCACAGGGAAGCCGAACCCTCCCCGGCTGCTGTTGCTTTCCTGCGCTTCCTTCGTCAGCTGCTGCCGTATGAACTTCCATGCCCCATCCTTATACTTGGATTTGGCATTGATGGCCATGATAGAACCGTCATGGGATATGAAAGAGCCGTTATCTTTTGTGGTAGGATAGCCAATAAAAGCCATGGGTTCCCCGAACATCGCTTCATAAAGGATATATTCCTGCATGGAGCTGATGGATGTTTCGGACATTAACAGGAGGTCCTGTTTAATTTTTTCCGGCCTGCTTAGCCCTTCCGCATCGTACTTATACTCCGCGTCAAACTGATTGGCAAACTCCAATGCCTTTATAAAGTCATCGCTGCCGAACTTGCATTCCCCTGTGCTCCAATTCACATATTCATCCATGTTCATCATAATATTGGTCATTAAAATGGAGCTTTTCGTAGCATATTCATAAAGCTGGGCATCCTCCGGAAGTTCCTTGGCGATTTCCATCACTTCATCCAGTGTAATGCTCCTTCTATCCCCTACCTTGGATACCTTTGCCAGCACCGTATTCACATAGAACCTGGACGGCATCGTGTAAAGCTTTCCGTCCACTTCGAAAGCTTTCATCACATTGGGAAGAAAATCTTCCCTGCTCATCTCTTCATCTTCATCGATGTAAGGGTATAAATCCTCTAAAATGCCCTTTGCCGCATACATTTTCAGGTTTCTGCCGCTCAATTCTATAATATCGGGGCCTTTCCCGCTGACAATATCCGAATTCATCTGCTCCTGCCCGGAGCCGTAGCCTTCCATGCTGTCATCGGTCACATATTCTTTCACTTCAATCCGGTATTCCTGGTTCGTCTTGTTGAACTCGATAATCTGTTTTCTCACATAATAGTCCAAATAAAGCGTTCCATAAGTAATAATCTTCTGTTCCGGCACTTCCGAACCCTTTTTCCTGGTCAGGTATACCAGCTCCGTGGTGCTCATGCCGCTTTCCTCATCCCAGCCCGAAAGGAGGACAAGTATCCTCCCGTCTTCCAGAAGGGCGAAGGAACGCACGTCATCCCTGTCAATATCGCATTCAATCCAGTTCAAAATCTTTTTCGGTGCCTCATCCCCTATGGAATATGTATATAAATCGCTGTCCGCGCTGAAAACTATATCCGTGTCCAGGCCCGGTGCAAAGTTATAGCCCCCGTTCCTTCCCACCATCAAATTTTTCTCCGCATCGCCCATCTTTTTTGCTTTGATATCCACCGGATGGGCCTCCATGCCGTCTTCTCCGTAATAAACCGCAAATACCGTGCCGTCCTTCGTGGAAAAAATGCTGTTAATCCAATTTTCCACTTCCAATTTGCAAATCTGTTTCCCATCCTTATCCAGCACGGTTATATTCTGATCGAAGCATAAATAAACATTGCCCTCTTTATCGATTTCCATCCCTTGTATATATGTATTCCCGTCATCTCCCACTTCCCCGCTGATGTCTGTCCTTGATATAATGCTTCCATCTTTCCCCAGCCTGCATAACTCTACAATCTGGGAAGTAGGGCCCGACCATTCCTCATCTACGCCAAAGGCTGCGGAACCGCCCGTGGAGGAAGACACTGCATAAGCACGGCCAGCGCCTCCGCCTTCCTCCACCACTTCATAAGACAAGTCTTCCTTCCCCGGCCTGCTGCCTCCTGCCGTTCCGACGGCTTCCGCTCCTACGGCTTCCGTTTCAGAGCCTTCGGAAACGGCCTCACCGCCTTCTCCATCGCCTTCCGCACTTTCGCCGTCTTCGCCTTCCATGACGTCTTCTCCTGCGCTTTCGCCAGCCGCATCTTCTCCGCCGGCAGCCTCAGTGCCATCTTCGCCTGCGCCCTCGCCTTCCGCAGCTTCTCCATCCCCTTCTGCCATTTCGCTGCCGTCCGCATCTTCCCCGGCGCCTTCTTCCGCTGCCTCTTCGCCGTCCGCATCTTCGCTTTCAGCAGTTCCCGCCCCATCTTCATACACATACGTATTTAAAATGGCATAAAAATTTCCTTCCGCATCCATACCTATCCGTTGAATGCTGCTGTTTTCCCCAAACTCAAGGGGAATCATTTCCGGCGTGTCCTCGCCGATTTTAAGCATCGCCAAATATTCCTTATAGCTTTGCGCTTCCTCATCGTAGGTGCCCGTCTTCCCGTAAAGCGTATCCCCCTTTACGAAAACCTGGTCTATCCCATCCCCAATCTTCAGCTTCTGATATTCCGGTACATATACAAATTCCTTTTTCGACGTTGTATTTTCAGTTCCGGAGCCCCCACAGCCCACCGACTGCAAAACAAAAGCCCCAAGCAAAACCGTACAAACAGCTTTTTTCCAATTTCCTATTTTCATAATCCTCTCCATTTCTCCGCCGCTTCTTGCGCCAACATCTGTTTGGCCTGCAAAGTTTATGGATATGCGCATCTGTTTTTACAAGACTTTGTATTTCAGCGCATAATCCCAGCACTATATATTGAATCATATCACAGTCTCGCCTACAGCACAATCAAACATTTCTTAATAATTTCTGAAACAAAGACCCCCGCCCTCGAATGTAATCGGAAGCGGGAGTCCTAAAATCATCTGCCGTATCTTTATCCTAATTCTTAAAACTATGAATGGGAGCCGGAATCCTTCCTCCCCTGTTAACAAACGCGTCGCAGGAAAACTGATTGACGGGCATAATCGGCGCATGCCCCAGCAGGCCGCCGAATTCCACGCTTTCCCCTACCGTTTTCCCGATAACCGGTATAATCCTCACCGCCGTAGTTTTCTGGTTCACCATGCCAATCGCCATCTCATCCGCAATAATGCCGGAAATAGTGGTTGCTTTCGTATCCCCCGGAATGGCAATCATATCCAACCCTACGGAGCATACGCAAGTCATCGCCTCCAGCTTTTCTAAGGTCAATGCCCCGGCCGATACCGCATCGATCATCCCCTGGTCCTCGCTGACCGGGATAAAAGCGCCGCTCAGCCCGCCCACATAGGAGGAAGCCATAACCCCGCCCTTCTTTACCTGGTCATTCAACAGGGCAAGCGCCGCCGTTGTACCCGGCGCACCCGCATATTCCAAACCGATTTCGCATAAAATATCCGCCACGCTGTCCCCGATGGCCGGTGTGGGCGCCAGGGACAAATCCACAATGCCGAAAGGAACGCCCAATCTCTTAGATGCCTCCTGTGCCACCAGCTGCCCCACTCTCGTCACTTTAAAGGCCGTCTTTTTAATGGTCTCGCACAGCACCTCAAAATTTTCCCCCCGCACCTTGCTAAGGGCGGTTTTTACCACTCCCGGGCCGCTGACCCCCACGTTGATAATTCTGTCGCTTTCCGTCACTCCATGGAATGCCCCCGCCATGAACGGGTTGTCGTCCGGGGCATTGCAGAACACTACCAGCTTGGCGCAGCCCAGGGAATCCTCTTCCTTGGTGCTCTCCGCCGTTTCTTTCACAATCTCCCCCATCAGCTTCACCGCATCCATGTTTATTCCCGTCTTTGTAGAGCCCAGATTGACGGAGCTGCATACCCTCTCCGTAGTGGAAAGGGCTAAAGGAATAGATTCAATCAAAAGCTTGTCCGCCCCTGTCATCCCCTTAGACACCAGAGCAGAATATCCTCCAATGAAATTTACGCCCACTTCATGGGCCACGGCATCCAGAGTCTTTGCGATTTCCGCAAAATCCTCCGCCGTTTTGCATGCCGCCCCGCCGATTAAAGCAATGGGCGTTACGGAAATCCTTTTATTTACAATAGGAATCCCAAACTCCCGGGAAATCTCCTCCCCCGTCCTCACCAAATCCTTTGCCGCGTCATGGATTTTAGAATATATCTTCTCCTTCAGTTTCCCCAAATCGGAATCTATGCAGTCTAACAGGCTGATTCCCAATGTTATCGTCCTTACGTCCAGATTCTCCTTTTCAATCATCTGGTTTGTTTCCGCCACTTCAAATATATTAATCATTTTTTCTCCATTTCCGCACAGGCTTTTCCCGGCTCCCCATTCCGCTAAATCCTGTGCATTTTATCAAAAATCTCTTCCTTCTGGCATTTAATGATTACGCCGATTTGCTCCCCGAGCGCTCCCAGTTCGTCCACGATATCCCCGAAATGCTTGTCTGTCCGGCTCATATCCACAATCATCATCATATTGAAATATCCCTGAACGATTGTCTGGGAGATATCCAGAATATTGATTTTATTCTCCGCCAGATAAGTGCACACCTTTGCGATAATCCCCACCGTATCCTTCCCTACTACTGTAATAATTGTCTTTTTCATTTTCCGCTCCATTTCTGCAGCCTGAATACCGCTGCCTTTTGCAACAGCCCGGGGGTTCCCCCGCTGTGCCTTTTGCTTTTTTATATTTTTATGCAATTTCAATAATTTCCGAAACCTCGCTCCTGTTTGCCACCCGTATGGGAAAATCGGTCGCCTTATATCCGTTATCCGACATGGCAATCTCCACCCTTACCGTTTCATAGGCCAGTTCCGGGAGATTATTTTCCTTGCTTAAATGCCCCAGTACAATCGTCTGCAACCCATCGTTGAGCAGGCGGCAGAGAAGCTGTCCGGAAAGTTCATTGGAAAGATGTCCTTTATCCCCTGCAATCCGCTTTTTCAAGTAATACGGGTAAGGGCCAACCTGAAGCATATTCAGGTCATGGTTTGCCTCAATCAATAAAGCGTTCATCCCCCTTAAGCATTCCACCGTATAGTCATTGTAGCATCCCAAATCCGTAATAATCCCCAGCTTCTGCCTCCCGTGGCTGATGCGGTAAGCTACCGGCTCCGCCGCATCATGGGAAATCCTCATGGGATTTAACGTCAAATCCTTCACAATCACTTTGCTGTCCGCTTCCACTTCCTGAAAAAGGCCCTCATCGATTTCGCCCACTGGGGAAGAATACTTAATCGCTTCCAGCGTGCCTTTTGTACCGTAAATGGGAATCCCATATTTCCTTGCCATCACCCCCAGCCCGTTGATATGGTCCGCATGCTCATGGGTGATGAATATCCCGTCCAGTTCTTCCGCCTTTACCCCCAGCTTTTCCAATCCTTCTTTTGTCCTTTTCCCGCTGATTCCCACATCCACCAATATATGGGTAGTATCGGAGCCCACGTAGATGCAGTTCCCGCTGCTCCCGCTGGCTATACTGCACATCCGCATATCCTTATCCAGCCCTTCCTCTTAATTTTCCCTTTCGGCTTCCCTGCTATGGAACCCGGCCATATTTTCCCTTATCTGCCTATAGGTATCTTCCAGGCCGCCTCCGTTATCAATCACTACCCTGCAATGCTTCCGAAACTCATCTTCCGTAAGCTGCTGCCTGAAAATGCCTTTTATCTTCTCCTCGCTGTACCCCCTGGATGTTTTCAGCCGCTGCCGTCTTGCTTCTTCGCTGGCATAGATATACCACAGCTCATCCACGATATCCTCATAGCCGTCCTCAATCAGCAAGGCAGCCTCTATAAACAGCACGTCTATCCGGCCTTCCTTTTCCAGCCTTTCCTTCTTTTCCAGGATATACTCCTTTACCATAGGGTGCATCAGCCGGTTTACCCGCTCCAAAAGTACCCCATCCCGGAATATCTTCTCCGCCATTTTTCCACTATCGATTTTTCTATCCGCCCCCAGCACTTCCCCGCCAAGCAGTTCCACCAATGGGCCGTAGCATCTTTCCCCCGGCTCCTTTATCCTGTGGGCCACTTCGTCGGCCAAAATCACTTCGCAGTTATAATGTTCCTTCAAATACGCCAATATCCGCGACTTGCCCCCTCCTACGCCTCCGGTAATCCCAATCGTTCTCATGACGTTCTCCTGTTTCTATTTCGCCTCATACCAGTTTTCCCCGGTATGCATATCGATTTCCAATGTCACCGACAAATCCGCTGCCGCCTTCATTTCCTCTTCCAAAATAGCCTTTACCTTTTCTGTTTCATCCTTTGCCGTCTCGATTAACAGTTCATCATGCACCTGGAGAATCAGCCTGGATTTTAAATTCTCGTCTTTCAGCCTCTTCCATACACGTATCATGGCTATCTTAATAATATCCGCCGCAGTTCCCTGTATGGGCGAATTCATCGCCACCCTTTCCCCGAAAGAGCGCTGCATGAAATTGCTGGAGGACAGTTCCGGCACCGGCCTTCTGCGCCCGAACATAGTAGTCACATAGCCGTCCTTTTTGGCGCTTTCCACCTGCCCGTCCAAAAATTTCTTTACCCCCGGATAAGTGGCAAAATACTGCTCGATATATTCCGCCGCTTCTTTCCTGGATATGCTCAAATCCTGGCTTAAGCCGAAAGAACTGATGCCGTATACGATGCCGAAGTTCACCGCTTTCGCATTCCTCCTTTGCAAATCCGTCACCTCGTCAAAGGGCGTATGGAATACCTTGGATGCCGTTATCCTGTGAATATCTTCATCCATTTTATAAGCTTCTATCAGCTGGGCATCCTCCGACATATGGGCCAATACGCGCAGTTCGATTTGGGAATAATCCGCATCCGTAAACACATACCCTTCTTTTGGGATAAACACCTTCCGTATCAGCCTGCCCAATTCCATCCTCATAGGGATATTCTGCAAATTCGGCTCCGTAGAGCTAATCCTGCCCGTTGCCGTAATCGTTTGGTTAAAATTGCTGTGAATCCGGCTATCCTCTCCAATAAAGGCCGCAAGCCCCTCCGCATAGGTGGATTTTAACTTGGCCAATCCCCGGTATTCCAGGATTTCCTCCACGATAGGGTAATCCGGCGCCAGCTTTTCCAGCACATCCGCTGCCGTGGAATATCCTGTTTTCGTCTTCTTCCCTCCCGGAATCTGCATTTGTCCGAACAAAATCTCGCCCAGCTGTTTGGGGGAATTGATATTGAAATCACAGCCCGCTTTCCGGTGGATGCTCGTTTCCAGTTCGCCAATCCGTCCGTTCAAGGCCTCCCCGTAGGCCTTTAATTCATCCGGCTTTACCTGAATGCCTTCCTTCTCCATATCGTAGAGCACATAGGAAAGGGGCATCTCAATTTCCCCCATAAGCTGCTCCATCCCTGTCTGTGCAAGCTTCTCCTTCAAAACAGGCTCCGACATCCACTCCACATAGGCCAAAAAGCAGGCATATTCCGCCACGGCCCGCCCTTTTTCCTCCGCTGCCGCTTTCAAAGGCGTTTTCCCAAATAACTGCGCCCTTCCCGGTATCGTCATCCCCAAATGCTCCGAAGCGATGTCCTCAGGTTCATAATCATTTTTCAGCGGATTCAGAAGATAAGCAGCTATCAGCACATCGAACAGCCGCTCCGTCCTGTCCGTCTTTAAATACCCATATTTCTTTTTAATGTCGAAGGTCACCAGATGCACAACGCCTGCCGCTTCCGAAAGCCTTCCCAGCAGATAGTCTTTCTTCAGGAAGCCCTCGGGCTTTAGGAAATAAACTTCCGTTTCCCCAAAGGCCAGCGCCAGCCCTACGAAATCCTCTTCCTTACCGCTGTCCTCAATAATTTCAAAAGCGGCCCTTTCCTCCCCTTTCAGCCCTTTCAGGCGCTGGAAAATCTTTTCCGCTTCGCCAAAGTCCGTAACCTCTTTAAAATAATCCGCCTGCCTGTTCTCCGCCCCGCTCTTTTCAAACCGGCTTAACATATTCTTAAAGCCTAACCGTTGAAAAACCTTATAGGCTTCATCCGTATAAAAATCCTTGATTTTCGCATCTTCATAATCGAACGCAACATCCCCGTCCACTTTAATCGTTGCCAGCACCTTGCTCAAATCCGCCAGTTCCCGGTTGGCCGCCAGCGATTCCCTGATAGATTTTTTGGATATCTCATCGATATGGCGGTAAATTTCATCCAGCGAGCCGAATTTCACCATCAGTTCCGTGGCCGTTTTCTCTCCCACTTTGGGCACGCCCGGAATATTATCCGCCGTATCCCCCATCAACGCCTTCAAATCGATGAACTGCACCGGAGTCACCTGATATTTCGCCTCCACATCCGCCGCATAATAGTCCTCTATTTCCGTCCTGCCGCCCTTTGTTTTCGGTATCCTTATCTTTATGCGGGAAGATGCGATTTGCAGCAAATCCCTGTCGCCAGAAATCAGGGAAACCTCCATGCCGTCCTTCTCCGCCCTCTTGGCCAGCGTTCCAAGGATATCGTCCGCTTCCAGTCCCGGCTGCTCCACCGTCCGAATCCCCATAGCGCCCAGCACTTCCTTCATGACAGGCACCTGCTCCCGCAGTTCTTCCGGCATAGGCTTCCTCGTTCCCTTATATTCGGCATATATTTCATGCCGGAATGTAGGCGCATGCACATCGAAGGCCACCGCCAGATATTCCGGCTTTTCCTCTTCCAGAATCTTAAACATAATATTCAAAAAACCATAAATGGCATTGGTATGAAGCCCTTCCCCATTGCTCAAATCGGGAACTCCATAAAATGCCCGGTGCAGCATGCTATGCCCGTCAATCAATACTATCTTACCCATATCATCCGTCTCCATCTTTATATGTTATATATTTTGCCGCCAGCCCCGGCGCGTCCTTATAGCACGATAATCAAAATAATAATTGTCAAAATAGTAACTATCGCCACAGCCTCTATTCCAAAGACTAAATAATTGATTATCCTGCTAATCTTCATCTTCTTCCGCGCATCCTCCATCACCCTGCCAAATTCATTCTGCAAATCAAAAATATCCCCATCCTCCAGCCGGGCCATCCCTTCCTGCACAAGGAACTGTATGCTCAGTTCTTCCTTGCAGTCCTTGCATTTCTCCATATGCTCCATAAAACCCTTAAGCTCCCTGCCGTTCAAATCATCATTTAAAAATTCAGGTATCATCTTAATCGCATCTTTACAATCCATAGCAGCTCCCCGCCGTCCTCATAAGTCCATCCCATATCCTCTATCTGTTGCGCCATTCCTAATCTATAACCATACATCTTGTACTATACACTATAATGGAACTTTTTAAAAGTATTCTGATAAAAATTTTTCAGCAAAAAAGCCGGCACATGATTTCCTGTCAGTACCGGCTTTTCCCATTATCCTTATATATCCTATAGGGCTTTCCCCCGCAGCACTACTTTCTCCAACGCCAAATCATTCTTCTTCAGCAGTACCACATTTGCCACCTTCCCTGGGGTGATGCTTCCATACTTATCATATATCCCCACGCTCTTTGCCGAGTTCACCGCCGCACATTTCACCGCGCTCTCTAACGGAATATGCATTTTCAGCACAGCCGTCCTCATGCAGTCCATCAAATTGGTTGCCGAGCCGGCAATGGTTCCGTCCGCAAGGGTAGCCAGATTCCCCACGACTTTTACAGCCTGTCCTCCCAGACTGTAATCCCCGTCTTCCAAGCCTGTGGCCATCATGCTGTCGCTGATTAAAATGACCTTGTCATCGCCGAAAATCTTGAAAGTTGTACGCACGACCGCAGGATGGATATGAACGCCGTCACAGATAAGCTCAACTTCCGCCCCCGCATCGGCAGCAGCGGCAATCGGCCCCGGTGCCCTATGGGTATACGGGTTCATCGCATTATACAGATGGGTCACATGGGTAGCCCCCTTTTCAAAGGCTTCCACCGCCGTGTCATAATCCGTTGCGGTATGGGCCACGGAAAGCACCGTTTCATCCCTTTTGGCCTTAATAAACTCCATCGCCCCTTCCACTTCAGGCGCAATGGCAACGAGCTTTATCATATTCCCGGACGCTTTGTTCAGCTTATCGAACATATCCCCATCCGGCTTGCGGATATAAGCCCCATTCTGCGCTCCTTTTTTGCTTGCAGCCACAAACGGCCCTTCCATGTTTATCCCGCACAAATCCGCCGCCTTATCGTTGCTTACTTCCCTTACATAAGCGGCCGCCGTTTCACAGATGCCCTGTAAGGTATCCTCCCCCAGCGTCATGGTCGCAGGAACGATGGACGTTACGCCCACGGAAGCTTCGTATTCCGCCATTGCCGTAATCGCTTCCCTTGTTCCGTCACAGAAATCATGCCCCATGCAGCCATGGAAATGGATATCGGTGAGCCCCGGAATCGCAAAGCATTCCTCCCCGTCAATGATTTCTTCCCCATCCGCTTCCTCTGCGGACATCACAAATTTTCCATCTTTTATATAAATGTCCTGTTTTGCAAATTTGCCTTCTTCTGTAAAAACACTCGCGTTTTTAATTATCATCTCATCAAACCCTCTTTTTACAAATTTTACGAATCATGCAAAATACTCTTTCCAAACGATGTTTCACCAATACCTGTCCGAAAGGCCTATTTCACCAACGATAATGCGGCTTTATCCGCAACTACCGTCACATTGGGATGAAGCTGCAGGACGGAAGCCTGTACCCTGGGGGTAATCGGACCGAAAAAGGCATCCCTTACAATCGCCGCCTTATCTTCGCCGCTGACCACTACAAGCACAGCCTTTGCCAGCATGATTGTCTTAATCCCCATGGTATAGGCCTGCTTCGGCACATCGTCATAGGACGCAAAAAATCTTTTGTTTGCCTCAATCGTAGAAGGGGTCAAATCCACGCAATGGGTCTCCGGGATAAATTCATCCGCCGGCTCGTTAAATCCAATATGCCCGTTATGCCCCAGGCCAAGAAGCTGCAAATCAATTCCGCCTACCGATTCAATCACTTTGTTATAATCGGAGCATGCCTTATCGCTGTCCGGCTCCGTACCGTCGGGAAGATGGGTATTGTTTTTATCTATATTCACCTTGCTGAAAAGATGCTCGTTCATAAAGTAATAATAGCTCTGGTCATTATCCCTGGTCAGGCCTTTATATTCATCCAGGTTCACCGACGTAACCCCGGAAAAATCCAAATCCCCTTTTTTATACCAGTCCACCAGCTGTTCGTATGTGCCGATAGGCGTTGAGCCCGTTGCAAGCCCAAGTACGCAATTCGGCTTCATGATTACCTGGGCCGAAATAATATTGGCCGCTTTCCTGCTCATATCCTTATAATCTTCCGCTCTTACAATCTTCATTTTTTATATGCTCCTTTCTCTCTTTACATATATTTCCACCTTAGGATATTATATCATATGTCACCAATTTCCACCAGGAAATTGATGACCTACTTGCGCATCAGCGCAATTCATTCTATCATAACTTCTCATAAGTTTAAATATCGGAAGCTCAAAAGAGCTTCCGATATGCCAGGAACCTTGCTATAACCAAAACCAAATAATCTATTCAGCTGGGATTACAGCATTTTCTTCATTTCATCTGCCACAAACTGAACCTTTGTTCCTACAATTACCTGAACAGAAGTTTTGCTCGGCCTCATAATGCCGGCTACGCCTGCGGATTTAATCTTCTTCTCATCAACCTTTGTGTAATCCTTGATTTCGAAACGAAGCCTTGTAATACAGTTGTCAAGAGATTTTACATTGTCTTTTCCGCCAATGCCTTCCAGAACGATTTTAGCTACTTCTGTGAAGTTATCGTTGGAAAGGACAACCCTCTTTTCAGCTTCCAGGTCGTCATCTTCCCTACCGGGTGTCTTCAGGTCGAAAGTGGTAATTACGAAACGGAATACAACGTAATAAATAATACCTACGACAATACCTACCGGAATCAGGAACCAGGGATTCTGTGCCAAAGGTGTGAAAGAGCTCAGTACCATATCCACCGCACCGCCGGAGAACGAGAAGCCCGCACGGATAGGAAGCGCAACTGTAATCGCTGCCGTAACACCTGCCAGAACCGCATGTACTGCATATAATCCGGGTGCAAGGAACATGAATGCGAATTCGATAGGCTCTGTAACGCCTGTAAAGAAGGAACAGAAAGCCGCGGATGTCAACAAACCGTAAACAACCTTTTTCTTATCGGATTTCGCCGTATGGTACATAGCCAGACAAGCTGCAGGAAGACCGAACATCATGAACGGGAAGAATCCTGTCATATAAATACCTGTCTGTCCGTAAACACCTGTATTGCCCCAGAAATTGCTCAAATCGTTGATACCTGCAACGTCGAACCAGAATACGGAGTTGAGCGCATGGTGCAGACCAAACGGAATAAGCAGCCTGTTAAAGAATGCATAAATACCTGCGCCGATTGCTCCCATACCGGAAATGCCTTCGCCCAATGCAACCAGAGCGCCGAATACGATAGGCCATACGATGAACAGTATCGCCGAAACTACGATGGATGCCATCGCCGTAACGATTGCTACCGCACGTTTGCCGCTGAAGAAGGAAAGCGCATCGGGAAGCTTCACGCCTTTGAACCTGTTATAGCATGTAGCACCGATTAAGCCGGCAAGGATACCGATAAACTGGTTGTTAATCCTTCCGAATGCCGCATGTGCTTCTTTCCCTGTCAGGCCTGCTACCGTTCCGCTGTTTAACAATGTGATGAACATCAGGAAGGAAACAAGGCCGGCCAGACCTGCCGTACCGTCATTGTCATCGGACATACCTACTGCAACGCCGATTGCGAACAGATAAGGCATATTGTCGATTAACGCGCCGCCCGCTTTAATCAGGAACAGACCTACGGAATAAAGGAAACCGCCTGCCGTAAACCCTGCTACTTCACCGGCCATTGCCGCAGGAGCTAAAATATACCCGACCCCCATCAGAATACCGCAAACCGGCAAACAAGCAACCGGAAGCATCAGTGCCTTACCAATTCTCTGCAAATATCTCATCATAAATCAATTACCCCCTTGTTTAAGATTTTGAATTCCGCCCTGGCTGCAGAATCTTGTTACTTCTATTATTCAAAGGATTTCTCCTTGGAATACGGAATTATAAATTTTCTTCGAAGAACTTCTTTAATGCCTCTATCGCCTCCCCTTCGTCCGGCCCTTCTGCCGAAACGGTGACCGTCATTCCTTTCTTTACGCCGGCCCCCATCAATGCCATGATTTTTTTCGCATCCGCTTTTTTGGTGCCGGTATCCACTGAAATCACGCTCTTAAAAGGCGATGCCTGCTTAACCAGCAGCCCGGCGGGCCTTGCGTGGATTCCCAATTCATCTTTTATCGTATAGCTGAATTCCTGCATATTGGCCTCCTTTTCCTGCTCTTCTATTTTTGGATTTCTATTACAGTATCCCCTGGGTTGACATCTTTATCTATCAAACCCTTTATATCCGAATACTCATCGGAATTACAGATAATCACCGGCGTAATCACATCATACCCCGCGGCTTTTACCTTCTCCAGATCCACCTCCATCAGCAAATCCCCTTTTTTTACCTTCTGTCCTTCCTTTGCTATAATTTTAAAGCCGTCGCCTTTTAAAGCAACGGTATCCAGGCCTACATGCACCAACAGTTCCGCCCCGCCGGATGCCGTCATACCTACTGCGTGTCCTGTGGGGAACATGGTTGTAATCACCCCGTCCGCCGGTGCGCAAACCTTGCCGTCTTCCGGGATTACAGCCACTCCCTTCCCTAAAATTTCTTCGCTGAACGTAGGGTCGCTCACTTCCTTAATGCTGACGCATTTCCCCTTCAGCGGCGAACCAATTTCCATTTCCTTTTTCTTAAAAGCATCAAATAAACCCATTTTCATCCTCCTATTTTGTCTGTCTTTTTTATTCTGCCGATAAATCTTTAATTCTTTTCACATTTAAAGCCAAATAAATCTTTTCTTCTTCCGCCATGGAACATCCGTACTTTTCCTTAATAAAAGTGTCCACCTTCCCAATCAATTGATATTCCTCCTTGCAATGCTTCCTTACAAAATCAAAGAGCACCTCATCCCCTTTCCCCGGATTCGGCATTTCTTTCATCATCCGGTATGACATGTGCTTCAGGTTAATGGCCAGCCTGCTGCGGTGATTGGGCGATTCCACGCAGGCCGGAATCTCTTTGGCAATAATTTCCAATATCTCCTGAATCATCTGCGTATAGGCAAAAGTAGTGCTGATTGCCTCGTTATATTCCGCATTCACGATATGGATTGCTATCGTGGCCGCCTCATCTTCAATCAGCCGTATCCCCGTCCTCTCTTCTATCAGGTACAGCGCATGGCTCCCTACCATATATTCATTGGGGTAAAACATCTTAATCTCTTCAAAAAGCGCGTTATGGAAAAGCATCCCCTCCTTAAATTTATCGATGGCAAAGCTGATGTGGTCTGTCAACGTCAGATAAACGTTCTCGTTCAGCCTTTCTTCCAGCACTTCCTTTGCATAAGATATAATCTCATCCGTCACCTGGATATATTCCAGAGGAAGTTTCTTCAGCAATTCTTTAAAGCGCTCCAGGCTATCCTTGTTATCCAGCCTGAATATTTTTTCGATTTTGTTTTCGTCCAGCCTCTGCCCCGCCCGCTTGCCGAAGCCAATACCGCATCCCATAACGATTAGCTCGTTCCCCTCGCTGTCCGTAGACGAGACAATATTATTATTAATTATTTTATCTGCTTTCATTCTTAATACCTATTGCGTATATCCTATTTAGCAAACAATACCACCGGACTCGCTGCGAAGTAGAAAAACCAAACTTTATAAGCCAATCCCTTATCATATGATTAACTTATAAAATTTGGTTTTGCCTGCTTTCCAGTAACAATCCAATGTTTTTCCATTAATAATATTTTCCATTCATTAAATAATGCTTTCCTCTATTCATCTGAATACATGATAACAATTTATACAATTTTTGTCAAGTAAAATATTTCCACTTTTGTATTTTTTGTTATATCATGCCTGTTTATAATTTATTTTATTATGCATATTGCAAATAAATAGGATATTTTTTATGTTTCTTGTTCTATATATTTGTTTTTTTGCTAAATCAATCGGCAGGCACTGGACGGAATACGGCTCTGCGTACAAAAAAAAGTCTGGAACGTCCATCCGTTGGATTTCCAAACCTTTTTATCCTGCCGGCGATGGGACTTGAACCCATACGTGGTTGCCCACAACAGATTTTGAGTCTGCCTCGTCTGCCATTCCGACACGCCGGCCAATTATTCCTGCCTGCTGCTATTTCTCTAACAGCCGAATTACATAATACCATATCCGGCAGGAATTGACAAGTACTTTTTTTTATTTTAAACCTTTTTTATGCCATCTCCAAAAGTTCAGCCCAAAAACTCCTTCTCCAGGCTTTCATAAATACCCAATCCGTCAAAGGTGCTGAAATAATCCTTCGGAGTCTCTGCCCGGCGAATCAGCTGGATATCCCCGTTTTCCTTCAGGAGAAGCTCTGCCGATTTCAATTTCCCGTTATAATTATATCCCATGGAAAATCCGTGGGCGCCTGTATCGTGAATGACAAGATAATCTCCCTTTTCAATCTTCGGCAGCATCCTGTCCACGGCGAATTTGTCATTGTTTTCACATAAGGAGCCCACCACATCGTATTTATAGCCGCAAGGCTCCTGCTCTTTCCCAAGCACAGTAATGTGGTGATATGCCCCGTACATTGCCGGACGCATCAAATTCACCGCGCATGCATCCACCCCGATATATTCTTTATAGGTATGTTTTTCGTGAATTGCCTTCGTGACCAATGCCCCATAGGGTCCCATCATAAAGCGGCCCATCTCCGCATAAATGGCCACATCTCCCATTCCTGCAGGCACAAGCACTTCTTCATAAACCTTTCTCACCCCTTGGCCGATTGCCCTGATATCGTTCCCTTTCTGGTCCGGACGGTAGGGAATCCCCACCCCGCCGGATAGATTGATAAACCGGATTTCCGCCCCTGTTTCCTTTTTCAGCTGCACTGCCAGTTCAAACAGCTGTTTCGCCAATAATGGATAATACTCATTGGTCACCGTATTGCTGGCCAGAAATGCATGGATTCCGAAGTTCTTCACCCCTTTCCTTTTCAGGATACGGAAGCCCTGGAACATCTGCTCCTTGGTGAACCCATATTTGGAATCGCCCGGATTATCCATAATCCCATTGCTCATGGTAAACACGCCGCCCGGATTGTACCGGCAGCTCATCGTTTCCGGCAGTTTCCCCAGAATCCCCTCCAGGAAGTCAATATGGGTAATGTCATCCAGGTTGATAATTGCCCCCAGTTTCGCCGCATATGCATATTCCTCCGCCGGAGTTTCATTGGAGGAAAACATAATATCCTCCCCTTCCACGCCTACCGCCTTGCTTATCATCAGCTCCGTCAAAGAGGAACAGTCGCATCCGCAGCCGTACTCCTTAAGGATTTGTATCAAATACGGGTTCGGCGTCGCCTTAACCGCAAAATATTCTTTAAAGCCCTTATTCCAGGAAAAAGCCTCCTTCACCGCCTGCGCATTTTCCCTGATGCCCTTTTCGTCATAAATATGAAAAGGCGTTGGATAGGTTTTCACCGCCTCTTCTATCATTTCTTTTGTTACAAATGTTTCCTTGCTCATTGCTGTCTTCTCCTTTTGTCGATTCCATCCCTATATATCCTCAATCTGCCAATCCACCGGCTCCACGCCGTTTTCTGCCAGGAAATCGTTCGCCTTGCTGAAATGCCTGCACCCGAAAAATCCGCGGGAAGCGGAAAACGGACTGGGATGGGGGGCTTTCAAAACCAAATGCCTGGGGTTGTTCAGCATAAAAGCCTTGCTCTGGGCCGGCCTTCCCCATAGCAGATAAACAATGGGCCTCTCCTGGGCATTGACGGCTTCAATCACCGCATCCGTAAACTGCTCCCACCCTTTTCCCTGGTGGGAATTGGCCTGATGCGCCCTTACGGTCAGCACTGTATTCAAAAGCAATACGCCCTGGTCCGCCCATTTTTTCAAATAGCCGTTATTCGGTATCCTGCACCCCAAATCGTCATGCAGCTCCTTATAAATATTCTGTAAGGAAGGAGGTATTTCCTTCTGGTCCGGCAAAACGGAAAAGCTCATCCCATGGGCCTGGTGTGCGTTGTGGTATGGGTCCTGCCCCAACAGCAGCACCTTCACCTTGCTTAAGGGCGTAAAATGAAACGCATTAAAAATATCGTCCGCCGGGGGATAAACCACCGCCCTGCTGTATTCCCCCTGCACAAATTGAAAAAGCTCTCTATAATATGGCTTGGAAAACTCTGGTTTCAGCGCATCCAGCCAGTCATTCTGAATCATTGACATTCTTTCGTACTCCTTCTGTTCCATCCTCCCACAGTTTCTTCATTTCCGCGGGCAACGAGCCTTACAGCATTGGCCTTTTTCAACGCCTTACAGGCACTCCCCGTTCCTTCAGGAAATCCTTCACCTCATTGATTTCCAGCTCCTTATAGTGGAACAGCGATGCCGCCAGCGCCGCGTCCGCTTTCCCTTCCGTCAAAGCCTGGTAGAAATGCTCCGCATTCCCTGCGCCTCCCGACGCAATTACGGGAATGGAGACATTTTCCGCAATCGTCCTCGTCAGTTCGATATCATATCCTGCCTTCGTACCGTCGCAGTCCATGCTGGTCAGCAGGATTTCCCCCGCCCCCAGCCGATCCGCTTTCATAGCCCATTCCACGGCATCCAGCCCCACGTCTATCCGTCCGCCATTTTTATAAATATTCCATCCGGAGCCATCCGCCCTTCTTTTGGCATCAATAGCTACCACCACGCACTGGCTTCCGAATTTCTCGGCCGCTTCGCTGATTAAATCCGGCCTGTTTATCGCCGATGAATTGATGGAGACCTTATCCGCCCCCTCTCTGAGGATAGCCCTAAAATCCTCCACCGTCCGGATTCCTCCCCCAACGGTAAAGGGTATGAAAACCCGTTCCGCTACCCGCCTTACCATATCCACTACCGTTGCCCGGGCATCGGAGGAAGCCGTAATATCCAAAAAAACCAGTTCATCAGCCCCGGCCTTATCATAAGCCGCCCCTATCTCCACAGGGTCTCCCGCATCCTTCAAATTGACAAAATTAACGCCTTTTACAACCCTTCCGTTATGTACGTCCAAACAAGGGATAATACGCTTTGTATGCATTTATGCTCCCTCCCTTTGTATCCGAATAAAGTTCCGCAGGATATCCAGCCCTACATTAGAGCTTTTTTCCGGATGGAACTGGCAGGCGAACACGTTCCCCTTCTCCACAGACGCATGAATCAGCGTATTATATTCCGTAGTGGCGGTAACAATCCCTTCTTCCTCCGCTTTCAGATAGTAAGAATGCACAAAATATACATAGGCATCCTCCGGGATATTAGCAAACAGCTTCCCCTGATTAGGGTATTTTAACGAGTTCCACCCTATCTGGGGAACTTTCCCCCCATCCTTTTCCGGTATCTTCAATATTTCGCCCTTTAAAATTCCCAGCCCTTTCACCCCGGCGCTTTCCTCACTGCGTTCGAATAAAAGCTGAAGCCCTAGGCAAATGCCCAGAAAAGGGGTTCCTTTCCCAACCGTTTCTTTTATTACATCTTCCAAGCCATAGCTGCGTATTTTCTCCATAGCCCTGCCAAAAGACCCCACCCCTGGCAAAATCACTTTATCGGCACTGAGAATCCTTTCCTTGTCTCTGGTCACACAAGCGCTTTCGCCGAGGAAAAGCAATGCCTTCTCTACGCTTTTAATATTTCCTGCATCATAATCAATAATCGCTATCATATGCCCTGCCATTCCCTGCCATTGCTAATTCCCATGTATTTCAACACCTATAGGCTGACGGATTCCCTGAATCTGTTCCCCTTGGCTGCCAAAGCCGCTGTCCCCTGTCCACGTGGAAACATCTTCGCCCGGCGAAGGGCTGCCCTCCTGAACAGGCGCGGTTTCCTCCGGCAAAGGCTCTTCTTCCGGCAGGACCTGTTCCGGCGGCAGGTTCTCTACAGGTTCTTCGTTCTCAATCTGCTCGCCTTGCAGCATTTCTTCCTCTTCCGGCAAGACTTCTTCCGGTTCCGCAGGGATATCCTCTTCAATAATAGCCTGTTCCTCCGGAAGGATGTCCGGTTCCGCTTCCGCCGGTTCTTCCGCCGCACCGGCTTCCGACGGCTCTGTAAACGGCGTTCCGTTTACCAAAGACTCCAGCTTTTTCGTATATAGGACATCATCGTAACCGATAATCGTCCTGGCTTCTTCTTCGGAAACAAGATATTTTTCATTTAACACGCTTAAAATATCTTCATAGATTACGTTTACTTCTTGCGTCACACGGTATTCTTCCGCTTTTGCCAGAATTTCAGGGTATATTTCCACGCCCGACATAAGCGAATCCAGTGCGCGCACTTCTTCCCCTATCCCAAGGAAATTGTGATAGGAATCCAACTTACGGTCTAATTTCAGTATGGTTTCCACCTTATGGTAAATAATCTCGTCGCTTTCGTCCAATTGTTTTCCGTACAGCATCTCATATGCTTTTATGTAATCGGATTCGTAAAATGCCTCCCTGGCCTCTCTTTTTTCGAAAAAGTCCGGTATCATGCTGCACATTACTATAATCATAGCCATAAACGAAAGGCATAATGCTGTTATTACAAGTACGCCTTTTTTAGATATCTTTTTCCCCGGCTTTGCATCTTTTGACTGCTCCGGTTCATTGGCCGGTTTCTCCTTTATCTTTTTGGGCTTCTTCTCTTTCTTTTTCTTTTCTTTTACAGGTTCCTCTTCCTTTTTGGTTTTTACCTTCTTCTTCTTTTTCTTTTTGTCCTCTTTCTCCAATTCTTCCAGAATATTTTTATTTTCATCCGATGGCTCCAGGCTGCCGATATCCGGGTCCAGCATTGCCACATCTTCTTCTTCGGTTTCTATCAGGAGAGATAGCAGCTTGGCTAAAAAGCCCGGTTTCTTTTCTCCCGCGCCCTCGCTGCCCACACCGTCTTCCATCCCCTCCCGGTCTTCGCCTTCCGTTATGCTCGAAGCATTTCCTTTTTTACCGAACAAAGGCTTCTTTTCTTTCTTATCCTTATTATCCTTTTTTTCTTTTTTCTTCTTCTCTTTTTTCTTTCTCTCTTTTTTCTTCTTTTTCCCTGATTCCTCTTCATTTTCAGGAGCTTCTTCCGAGCTTTCGACTATTTCGTCAGTATTGCTGTTTTCTTCCGGTTCTTCCGGTTCTTCCGGCTGCTCCGGCTTCGCTTCGTCCCCATTGTTTTGCATCTCATTCGCTATCGCAGCATCCGCAGCTGCAAACATGGCATCCACTTCATCAGGGGAAATCAGCCCTTCTTCTTCCTCTTCCAAGGCAAAATCCAACAGTCCCATATCATCCACTGCCGATTCATCCGCATCAGAATTAAGCCCCATCGGTTCATCCTCCCCGATATTGCCTTCCTCATGCATTCCTTCACCCAGCAATTTATCCAGATCCTCTATATCCATGACGCTCTCTTCAGGTTCTATTTCCTCTTCCTCGATTCCTCCCATGTCGGTTTCTTCTATGCTGGTTTCTTCTATGCCGGTTTCTTCTATGCCGGTTTCTTCTATGCCGGTTTCTTCTATGCCGGTTTCTTCTATGCCGATTTCCTCTAATACATTGTCTGCAGCTTCATCCTCTGCAGCTTCATTTTCATTCTCTGCCGCTTCTTCTTCCTTTAGAAGGTTAAGCAAATCATCCAAGTTTTCTTCATCTGAGCCCATAATATTAACCCTCACATCTCTGTCATTTATTCATATTAAATATCAACAACCTTAGTTTATCATACATATGTCCATTAGACAAACCAATTTATAAGAAAATCTATTGGCTTTTCTTGTATTTTATACCCTCTGTCCTTAATTTCCTCCGTCAAATGATATAGTTTACTATGTACACGGAACATGCTTGACTTCTCGTTTATAAAAGTCAGCCTTTCAAAAGGCCAGCGGATTACCGTAGGATATTGCATCCCGGCGCCTAACTCCAGCAGACACAATTTCTTATTAACCGTGCCCTTCAGCCACTGCATATATTTATTCCATTGTTCCAAATATCCTTCCTCGATATAATTTACCGCCTTCCTGTTGTTAAATACAAGATGCTTACCGCATTCCGGGCATAACGGCGGCTGGATTCCACAGCAGTTCCCGTCCTTTCCCATCAAATACCCATAAATTTCCTCTGGCAGACGTCCATCCGCCTGATACAAACGTTTTCCGCATCCATCCTCGCACTGCCAAAACCTATATCCTCCGCATGGAGTTACCACCTTTTCCTTCTTCAAATTTGTCCTGTAAATATAATCGTCCATGCGGGTGGAAACGATAAAATAATTTTTATCTTTCAATAGCCTTTCCAGAATTTCATAAGCTTTCTCCGTCTTTTCCGTTCTTGCGGAATCTTCCTGCATCTTTTCCATATATGGAAGCATCCATAACAATTGCCCACTTTCTTCTATCTTCCGAAAGCAATCCGCAAATTGCGGCATTGCCTTACCCTTTCCTACATTTTCCCCGAATTCTTCTCCTATGCCAACCAATACCATTTCCGCTTCATTTATTTTTTCCAACAGCAAACTCTTCTCATTTTCCATCTCTTCTTCCATCTCCGATGCCTTTCGTCGGGTAGGCAAAACATTTTCCCATTCTATGCGGCAGCATTATAATAACCTGGCAGCAGATTCCCTTTATCCCGTACATACCGAAAATAAGCCGGGAATTCTCCCGGCTTCATTCTCAAATTTTTATTGAACCAATTCATCCACTATATGAACCAGATTGCCGATTTCAGGCTTGGAAAGCTGTGCATCAGCCCCTAAAGCATCGCCTTTCCTCTTCATTTCTTCATTTACCAAGGATGAGAAAATAACAATCGGTATATCTTTCGTTGCTTCATCCTCTTTTACCAGCTTCGTCAAGCGGTGTCCATCCATTTCCGGCATCTCAATATCGGTGATAATGCACCTCACATGATCCTTTAAAGTGCCGTCAGCCTTACATTGCTGAATTACATCATATGCCTGCTTGCCGTTTTCCGTATGTATCAAGTTGGTATATCCCGCCTGTTTCAAGGAATTAACTATCAGCTTATTCAACAAAGGAGAATCTTCTGCAATTAAAATAGGCGTTTCCCGGGGCGACCTTTCTCCCAATGCTTCAATTTCTGACATTTTAAGCCCCGTTTCGGGATTAATATCGGTTACAATCTTCTCAAAGTCCAAAATAATAATCAATCTTCCATCAATTTTAATAATACCCGTGGATACACCGTCTTCGCTGGTGGAAACAGTATTGCCTGGCTTAATAATATTGTTCCATGATACCCTATGAATACCTAATACCGAATCTACATGAAACGCGATATCCAGTTTATTAAAATTAGTAATAATAAATAAAGAAGAAGCTTTTTCACTTTCCTCATATTCCCGCAGCTGTAAACAATTCCTCAGATTTATCGCGGTAATCATCGTATCCCTCGGCATAAAAATCCCTTCAATGCTAGGATGGGAGTTAGGAACCGGCGTAGCTTCCTGATAAGAAATAATTTCCCTTATTTTCGCTACATTAATGCCATAATGGCGTCCCTCCAACATAAATTCCAGTACTTCCAGTTCGTTTGTACCATTTTCAAGCAAAATATTTGTATCCATATTCAATCCACCTCACCACATTTATTTATAAACTATCTCTCGGCATACACAACTAGTGCTATTATAGCATATAATGATAGTAGTGTCAAAAGGTTAAAAAGAATAAAAGCTATCCGACGATAGCTTTTTCTTTTCTTATATAAAAAGGACATACCCTCAAAACCGAACACCTTACACTGAAACCCTGACCAGATCCAACCACCAAGCCCCCCGATGGGTAAGCCCTCGGCCTATTAGTACACGTCAGCTCCGTGCATCGCTG
>JAETTM010000127.1 GCA_021769135.1 Lachnospiraceae bacterium
ACACTTGTTGCAAAGGGGGAATATCCCATGCAGGCATTTATGGACGGGATTGCCGATCTGGTAAAGGGGCTTGTGCAGACCTATCACAGCGTCAGTGAAGAACAGAAATCCATGTTTGGGGGCAGTAACCAGGAATCCCTTGGGAAATGCCCGAAATGCGGCGGCGATGTGGTAAAAGGGAAATTCGGCGCTTACTGTAAAAATAAGTGCGGCATGAACGTATCACGGGCAATGGGGGCGGCGCTTACCGACAGCCAGGTAAAAAGTATGCTGGAGGGGAAAAAGACCCTTGTAAAAGGCTTGAAAGGGAAGAAAGGCAGCTATGATGCGTACCTTACCCCGGAGGGCGTGGAGGATTATTCCTACACCAAAGACGGGAAGGAAATCAAAGGCTCACAGTATAAGGTAAAGTTGGAATTTCCGCCCAGAAAGAAGCAGGGAAAATGAGATTAAATCAAATTTATCATATGGACTGTAATGCGTACATGAAGACCCTGCCGGATGCCTGTATAAGCCTGATCATAGCCGATCCCCCGTATGGAATATCAAAGCAGAAACCATTTTTAGACCACTCCCACGGGGCGATTAAGGGAATGGGAGAAAAATGGGATATATTTAACAGCAATGAAGATTACAACAGCTTTACGATGGAATGGATAAACCATGCAGTGCGGGTTTTGGAAGAAAACGGGAGCATCGTTGTGTGGGGGAATTACAGCAGCATATTTAAGGTGCAGGGCTGTCTGGAAAAAACAGGGATGTACTTTAAAGGGCTGATAACCTGGATAAAACGTGATGCGCCGCCGAGTGTCACACGCAGGTCATATGCGCTTTCAACTGAGTTTGCGTTATGGTACTGTAAATCAGAAAAAGGCTGGATATTTAACCATGATGACCTAAAGCTGCTCAATGGCGGAAAGCAGATGAGGGATTTTTGGGATATACCAAGAAGCATGACGAAGCGGGAATATACATCGCACAGGACGCAGAAAAAGTATGAAACAGCAGAAAGGTTTGTGGTAGGGCATAGCAGGAAAGGAGATGTTGTGTATATTCCGTTTGCAGGAAGCGGCACAGAAATAGAGGCGTGTATCAAGAATGGACGTAACTGGGTGGCTACGGAAACGGAAAAGCAGTATATTGACGAGTTTATCCTGCCGAGGGTGCAGGCGGCAAACGAAAAGAAAAGACAAGATTTAAAACAGCGTTAAGGCGTGTGGAACACGAGATTTCACACGCCTTTTCTATATTCAAGATTAAGAAAATGGAGGATATGACAATGAGTGAAATTATGGAAAATGCAACAGTAAACACACCTGCAGAAAAGGCAGGGGAAACGAAGTCGGAGAAATTTATCCGGCTTGGGGAGTACCGTATCAATAAGGCGATAGATGCCATTGGCAGGATAGAGAACCTTGCCAACAGATCGGCTTATGACTACACACCGGAGCAGGTGGAAGCCATGTTTTCAGTTCTGGAGTCTAAGGTAGCGGAAGTGAAAGCGAAGTTTACAGCCACAAAAGCGAAAGAAAACACGACGTTTTCTTTCGGGAACAAGGCAGAATAGGAGGGATTGGCAATGGGAACAGCAGTTTTAAGCACAGGAGACAAGATTTTAAATGCGATGAAAGAGATGGACATGGGCATACCGGGCCTGGCGGCGCTTTCCGGTGTCCGTGAAGATACACTGTTAGATATTCTGGCAGGTATCCGGGAAGCAGACATAAACACACTCTGCAAGATTGCGGATGCGCTCGGCGTCTGTGTGCGTGAGCTGTGTCCGGATCAGGAACGGTATACGGTTCCGGTGGAGAAGAATACCCTTGCAAAGCTGATTGTGCTCAGCGAGATAAACGGCATGGAGCTGGATGCGCTGATAGCGTCCATTCTGGAAAAGGGTATTGAGGAAAATGGATTTTATGATTAAGGAGGGTGCAGATGGCTGAGGGATATCTTGTTTCAAAGAAATACCATGAAATCTCTGTCCTTGCCAGTGAAACCGCAAGGCAGGTGTCAAAAAACGGGAAGGAATGGACAAAATACCTGACTACCGCCGCAAGGCTGTATAAATACCCGTTTGAGGATCAGATGCTCATCTATGCACAAAGGCCGGATGCGAAAGCCTGCGCCCTCATGGAAACGTGGAATGAAAAAATGTTCTGCTGGGTAAACCGTGGGGCAAAGGGGATTGCGCTTTTTGACCGTGACAGTGAGCGGCCAAGGCTGCGGTATGTCTTTGACGTGTCGGACGTGCATAA
>JAETTM010000056.1 GCA_021769135.1 Lachnospiraceae bacterium
TGTGTCAGTCTTATAAGAAGATAATATCAGAAGGGCAACAGATTAGATAGCGAAAGGTTGTGCACCAGTTTCATGACGCATTGGTGCCTTTCGCAGAAAGGCGGATTATACAAATGGAGCAAGCAGGGATTATTTTGGAAGGCGGGGCCATGCGCAGCATGTTTTCCGCGGGCGTTTTGGACTCTTTTATGGATAATGAAATAGAAATTCAAAATGTGATGGCAGTATCGGCAGGGGCCTATGCCGGGATGAACTATGTGTCCGGTCAGAAAGGGCGGGTATTGGATGCCGTGATTAAGCCTTTGGAGACGGAGAAATATCTGGGCGTGAAAACCTTTTTGAAAAAGGGAACTTTCTTTGATATGGATTTTATGTTTGATGAAGTTCCCAAAAGGCGCGTGCCTTTCGATTTTCAGTCCTTTACAGAGTCTACGAAAAAATTCATCACAAGCACTGTGAACTGTCTGACCGGGGAAGCGGTTTATTATGATAAATTCGATAATGTGGATAATTTCCTGAACATATGCCAGGCGGCTAATTCCCTGCCTTTTATTGCAAAGATAACGAAAATTAACGGTATTCCCATGCTGGACGGGGGGATGGCGGATGCGATTCCCATTGCAAAGGCATTGGAAGAGGGATGGAAGAAAATCGTAGTGGTGATGACGAGGAATAAGAACTATCGGAAGAAGCAAAGATATCTATACCTTACATTTTTAAAGCTGGTATACCATAAATACCCTAAGTTCGTACATATGGTAAGAGGGCGCGCCAAGAAGTATAACGATTCCCTGGATATGCTGGAACAGCTGGAAAAGGATGGAAAAGCGTTTATCCTGCGCCCGGCCGAGCATATGAATTTGCGGAATAAAGAGGCGGATACAGAGAAGCTAAGGGAATACTACAGGCATGGATATGAAGTTTCGGAGGGCAGGAAAGAAGAACTGATGGAATTCCTGGAAAAATAGGCCGCACAGGGAAAGTTACTGTTTGCCTTGACAACAGCCTTCCTTTAAGGGTATATTATAGCTTGACAATTACATAAATCGCTAGGGGAGCATTTGCTGAGATTGAACCTTCCAAAGGTTCTAACCCTCATAACCTGATACGGATAATACCGGCGAAGGGAAGCAGGATTTTATGTATACTTATGCATGAAATCTCAAAATGAAACCCCTCCCAGTGATTTACTATTACGAAGGAGGTTTTTTTATGTCTTTTTTTGCGAACGAAATTATTGATGAAGAGTGGGGCAACTATTTTGAACTCACGGGAGCCGGATACGGAGCGTTGATTGCCGTTATGGTGGCGCTGCTTTTGGCGGCATGCTTTCTGTCAGGCCGGGTGGAAGAGGGGAAGAAAATCAGGTTCAGCACCAAACAGCTTGTCTTTTCCTCCATGGCCATGGCGCTTGCGATGGTAACGTCCATGATAAAGGTCATCGATATGCCTATGGGAGGCAGCGTAACTCTTTTCAGCATGTTTTTTATATGCCTTGTGGGCTACTGGTACGGCTTAAAAGGCGGCCTGATGACGGCAGTTGCCTATGGCTTTTTGCAGCTGATTGTTGACCCTTATATCATCAGTATTCCCCAGATGCTGACGGATTATATGTTTGCTTTCGGGGCTTTGGGGCTTTCCGGGATTTTTTCCAAATCCAAATACGGGCTGTTTAAGGGGTATGTGGCGGGCGTGCTGGGCCGGTACTTTTTTACCTTCTTGTCGGGCATGATTTTCTTTGGAAGCTATGCCTCCAGCTATAATATGACTGCCCCGGTTTATTCCTTCCTTTATAACGGAGCCTATATCGTACCGGAGGCCCTGCTTACTTTAATACTGGCGGCGCTTCCCCCTGTGCGCAAAGGGCTGGACAGGGTAAAGAAAATGGCAGTATAAAATTCGACTGTTACGAATTTAGTGAAAAAAACGATTGTTTTCTTGTAAATATTCCAATAAAAGAGTATAATGAGATTTATATATTGGTGCGAGGAGACAAATTTCATGAAAAAGAACGAGAATAATTTCAGAAAAGCAGTGAATGAACTGTTGAATATGGATTCTTCTGGAACTAAGAGCGGGGGAGAGAAACAGGAATCACAGAATATTCTTTCAGGCAATGGAAATACAGAGCCGGAAGTGGAGGTCGCCGCGCCGTCGCCTTCTGTATTTGTAAATAGGACAGATGTATTGGACAAGCCCAATGCGCCGGAGCGGCCTAATTGGGAGACGGTGATTACCCAGGATGTTATTATTGACGGGAATATTATTTCCGGCTCCAATTTGAAAATCCTGGGGCAGGTGCAGGGCAATGTTTCGTGTGAAGGGACTGTAGTGCTGACCGGGAGCGTAAATGGGGATTTGAGTGCAAATTCGCTGAAGTTCCAAACGGGCAGCGTGCATGGTAATATTACGGTGCATGAAGATATGCTGGTTGAGAAGCAGACTATTGTGAAAGGGGATGTTACCGCAGGAAACGCGGTGTTCGGCGGGCATGCGGAAGGGAGCTTTGCCATCAGGGACAATCTGGAACTGCGGGAGACGGCTTCCATAATCGGCAATATTAAAGCTACCGGCATTGTTATGTATAATGGGTCAAGGGTTCGAGGAATGCTGGATATCGGAGGCGAATTAGAAAATATAGACAGAGGAAGTGAGGAATAACCGGGTGGATGCGCCATTGGAGAAGACGGAAGAACTGACATCCGCATCGACGGATAGTAAGGAGCGTTATCTGGGGAGTGTACGCTTTTTCAAACATATGATTCTTTCGGTGAATGCATTGCTCATTTTGCTTCCTATTGTATTTTTGATTATTGCATTATATAAAAATAGTATCCTGCAGGCAGCATATGCCTGTTTAAAGACGGAATATGAAGATTATGTCCTTCAAACCGCAGAGCAGCAGAAGGAACAGTTCGCCATGCTGCAGAACGAAGATCGGAGGGAGGTTTCCTTCGTTTCCGACAAGGATGAAACACAGCCGCTTCCTGAGGAAGATGAGCTCCGGATTCCGTTTTATGTGGATTTGAATGCGTGGAACTATCTTCTGGTAAACGAAATGCACCCATTGTCCCAGGATTTCGAATTGAAGCTGGTGGATACGAGAAATGGGAAACAGGTGGATGGAAGAATAAAGTACAGCTTGGAAAAAATGCTGGATGCCGCAAAGGAATACGGGATGGAGTTGATAATTTGCTCCGCATACCGGGGTTATGAAAAGCAGCAGGAATTGCTTAACGAATCTATTGAAAAATATATGGGAAAAGGCTTAAATTATGAAAGCGCCTTTTTTCAGGCGAAACGTCAGCTGGAAAGAGTGGGATGCAGCGAACACCATACTGGGCTTGCTGTGGACATCGTAGGCGAACATTATCAGAGCCTGGATGCTGGCCAGGCGAATACGGCGGAAGCCAGATGGCTTGCGGAGCATGCCCATGAATATGGATTCATCTTGCGTTATCCGAAGGACAAAGAGAAAATTACCAGACTTGAGTTCGAGTCATGGCATTTCCGCTATGTAGGAACAGAGGCGGCAGGATTTATGAAAGAGCATAATCTTTGTTTTGAGGAATTTCTGGAACTGGCCCAGAAACAGCAGGAAATGGGGTATAAACAGGAGATTCCTGAGGATTCCGCTTATAGGGTTGACGGCCAGGAAACAAACGGACATTAAATGCAGAAGCAGATGGATAACATGGAACATTGGGTATCGGTCTGCTTTTTGTATTGAAATAGAACATGAATGCGGCACAGAAATGGAGAAGAATATGAGTTTCCAATATTTGTTATTCGATTTGGACGGAACGCTTACAGACCCGAAGGAAGGCATCTGCACATCGGTGCAATATGCCTTGCGTTCCTTTGGGATTGATGAGCCGGATTTGGACAAGCTGACGCCTTTTATCGGGCCTCCGTTAAAGGACAGCTTTATGGAAATGTATGGTTTTGATGAAAAACAGGCGGAGGAAGCTATTGGGAAATATAGGGAATGGTTCCGGCCTACGGGTATTTTCCAGAATGCCATTTATCCGGGTATCCGGGAAATGTTGGAGAAGCTGAAAAGGCAGGGGAAGGTCCTGGCGGTAGCTTCCAGCAAGCCCCAGGTGTTTGTGGAGCGGATTCTGCGCCATTTTGAAATCTATGATTATTTTACGGTTATCGTAGGAAGCGAGCTGGACGGAAGAAGGGGCACGAAGGAAGAAGTGGTGGAAGAGGCTTTAAGGCAGCTGGCGGAAGTGGGAGAAGAGGATAAACAGGCCTTGAAGGCGGAAGGGCCGAAGAAGAAGGCGGGGATGCCAACGCAGCAGATAGCCGAGACGGCAATGATTGGCGACAGGAAGTTCGATGTATCCGGGGGAAAGGAGCACGGTCTTGTGACGGTAGGCGTTACTTTCGGTTATGCGCCGGAGGGAGAGCTGGAAGCGGCAGGTCCCGATTATCTCGTGGATTCGGTGGAGGAATTAGGGAGGCTGTTGGAGGAATGAAGGAAAAGGAAATGGGGGGGAGGATAAAAACAACGGAAAGTTCTTTCCGGAAATCGGTAAATATTCTGCTGCCCTTCTTGATTTATTTCGCGGTGCATGATGTGGCCCAGGTTTTGCTGATTTTTCTTGTTAACATAGGCATGGTGTCATGGGGTGCTTTTGGGAAATTGATAGAGGAAAACAGGGCTACGGTAAACGGCCTCATTAATGCCCTGTCGCTTTCCATAGGAATGGCGGCGGTCTGGCCTATGGCCCATAGGGAGTTGAAATGGGCCAAGGTATGGATGGGGGAGGGCAATCGTAAGAAGGGCAATTATGTTTTGCTTATTATCATTGCCGCATCCTTTGCGCTGGGAGTCAATATGCTGTTTGTACTGCTGGGGCTGACCGGAGTATCAGAAAGCTACCAGGAGGTGGCGAGAAGGCAGTACGGGGTGGCTTTTGGCGCGGGCCTGTTAATATATGGCGTGATTTCCCCGCTGGCGGAAGAAACCGTATTCCGGGGGCTGATTTACAACCGGATGCGGAGATATTTTGGAAGGGCGATATCCGTCATCGCCTGCGGCATAATGTTCGGTGTCTATCATGGCAATCTGGTGCAGGGGATTTACGGATGTATTCTGGGCATTGCCATTACCTGGTCCTATGAAAGCTATGGAAGCTTTCTGGCACCGGTGCTGTTTCATTCCATGGCCAACGGGGCAGTATTTGTGGCCGGCTATGACGGCATAGTGAAAGGGAATATCGTGACTCCGTTAAATTGTGCGGCGCTTCTTGGGATTTCGGTTCTGGGGTTTGCGGCCCTGCAATTCATGAGGAGGCGGGCGGATGGCTATAATGGCGGCCAACAGTAAGGGGTATGCAGAGGAGGTAAATTGGAAGGAGGGGCATCTGCCCCTCCAAATTAGTCTATATTCTCTTTAGCCGCTGCGGCAGCCAAGGCCCGGTATTTTTCTTTTTCCGCCGTCATTTCTTCAATCGTTTTTGCTTTTTGGATAAAGCCTTTGACCGGGCGGTAAGGAACGGTTTTGTTTTCCAGACGCTTTTTCGCCTTTTCGATTTCCTGTGCATATTGGGGCAGCCATACTTCTTCTGCCGCCAGCATTTCATCCACCATCTGTCGGATTTCATCGGGGGTACATACGGCTCCTGTCAGGGGATCCATCATGGCGGCCTGGTAGAGCAGCTGAATGTCCGCATTTACCGCCGCTTCAACGGCCAGCTTCTGTACCCATGCGCTTTGAGAACATATGGCGGCGCAGCCCAGTGGAAGGTCTCCTACCCTGGGAATGGAGATGCCGTTGTAGTCCACATAGCATGGAACTTCCACTACGCATTCATCGGGGAGATTTGAAATAGTGCCATTGTTCATGACATTGAAATGGCCCCGGTATATCCGGCCGGTTTCCAGGCTTTCAATGATATAGCTGCCATGTTCGCTGGAACGGTTTTCTGCTGTAAACTTTTTGGCAGGCTCTTTCAGCCAGTTGGGGAAGTCTGTCTCGAACCAGTTGCGGCTTTCCTTGCAGACGCGAAGGTAGCCTGCTGTTTCCCCTTGAATCCAGCTGCTGTAGTTAATCCATTTTTCCATATCTTCAGGACGTTTTCGATACCACATTAAGTATTCGGATAGGTGTCCGTTGGATTCGGTGGAATAGTAGCCGAAATTCTTCATAACATCCAGCCGAATATTCTCATCTTTTGCAAATTCGGCATTTTTCATAAGTTCATATAGGTCGGCGGTGCGCTCGACACCATCGGTTTTTACGCTGATATACCATGTCTGATGATTTAGGCCTGCACAGATTATGTCCACATCCTTTTGCTCTTTTCCGAGAGCCTTGGCGATTTGCTCATGGCCGTGCTGTACGCCATGGCACAGGCCATAGGTTTCTACTTTCCCATATTTGTTGCAGGCCCAGGTCAACATGGCGTTGGGGTTGGAGTAGTTGAGCAGGATGCAGCCGGGAGCTGCCACTTCGCGGATATCCCTGCAAAAATCCAATAGGATGGGGATACCCCTCTGTCCATACATGATTCCGCCGATACAGAGAGTGTCGCCTACGCACTGGTCAACGCCATATTTTAAAGGGATTTCCACATCAGCTGCAAAGGCATCCAGCATTCCCACACGGACACAGTTTATGACATATTTGGCATCCTTGAAGGCTTCCCGCCTGTCGGACGTGGAATGGATTTTAATGGTCAGGCCGTTTTCCTCAATATCCCTTTGGCACAGCTGGGTTACCATGCGTAAATTATCAGGGTTGATATCGGTAAACGCTATCTCAATATCATTAAACTCTGGAACTGTTAGAATATCCGCCAAAAGGCCCCTGGTAAAACCGATGCTTCCGGCTCCTACAAATGCTACTTTGAATGACATATGATTACCTCCTAGTAATTTTTTGATGGTTTACAGAAAGCTTTTCGTGTAATATACTTAATCTATATTCCTTATATTTCGATAATAAAGAAGATATCAGGAATTTTCAACGGTAACTATTTGATAAAAGAGGTAATTTTTTGATGTGCAGAATAACGGATACACAAGATGATTTTGCGTTTCATTTTCTGGATGATATTAAAAAACCGGTAGTCAGGCTAAATGCGATAGGCAGGCAGCTTCGCAGCAGCAGTGCGTATTATTGGGATAACGCCAACAGGCAGCCGGAGTGCTATTTGTTCCAATATACCCTTGGGGGAAGCGGAACGGTGAAAATCGGCGGGGAAGAATATACGGTGGACCGGGGGAAAGGGTTTTTCCTGAAAATACCAGGGGAGGAATGTTATTATTTTGATGAAAAAAGAAATGAGGCTCCCTGGGAATTTATTTATATTATGTTCGAATGCAACGGCGCGGAGGAATACTGCACGTATATCGAAAATCATCTGGGAAAAATCATCGGGCTGCCGGTCTGGCATCAAGCGGTGCGGCTGCTGTTTGAAATTCATGGACAGGCGAAAAAGCAAACGTTGAACCCTTTTTTGTTAAACGGTAAAGTTTTCGAATTTTTATGTATCCTTTGCAGCGTTAAGAAAGAAATTGGGAATACAGATCCTGCGCTGGTTATAAATGCTAAGGCATATATGGAGGAAAATTGCGGCAGGCCAATCGGCATTTCAGATGTGGCAGAATGGCTGAAGGTGAGCCAGAGCCATTTATCCAGAGAATTTTATAAAATAACCGGGGTTAAGCCTATTGAATATATGACGAAGCTGCGGCTGACGCATGCGGTGGATTTGCTGAGTACGACATCTGGGAGATTGGATGAAATAAGCGCTTCCAGCGGTTTTTCTTCCACCAATTATTTTAATAAAGTATTTAAAAAGCATATGGGAATGACTCCTGCCCAATTCAGAAAATATATAAAAAGCGAAGGGTATTCCAGATTTCAGGTATGAACTGGGCATCAGAAGCTTCAATTTGAACAAAGGATGGCTATTTGGAAATTAACTTTTCCGGCACGATTGATGAATGAAGAGTCAGATAATAAGTGGGGAAATAAATAATTTTCAAATAATCAGACAATTCTCGAAAAAAATTAGTTTACAAATCGCGAAGATGGGTGTATAGTAATACCCGTAAGTCGCAAAGAGGCGTGGAAAAGGCTCTTTGCGACTTTTTTTGTTTGTAGGAAACTACGTAGGATAGATTACACATGTACAGGGAATCTGTGCGGAAATGAGGTAGGTTATGTTTGATGCAAAGCGGGCAGTGCCCAAAGCACCCCTTTACCGTGAAGAATTTGAACATGATAACTGCGGAATTGGTGCGTGCGTGGATATTAGGGGAAGAAAGAGCCACAAAACGGTGGAAAATGCCCTGAAGATAGTGGAGAATCTGGAGCATAGGGCGGGAAAAGATGCGGAAGGGGAAACCGGGGATGGCGTGGGCATCCTGACTCAGGTGCCCCATAAGTTTATGGTGAAGGTGACAAAACCCCTGGGAATCGAGTTGGGGGAGGAAAGGGAATACGGCGTAGGCATGTTCTTCTTTCCCCAGGATGAGATGAAAAGAAACCAGGCCAAAAAGATGTTCGAAATTATCGTACAAAAGGAAGGCCTGGAATTCCTGGGTTGGAGGAAGGTGGATATCGTTCCTTCGGTCCTTGGGAAAAAGGCATTGGAATGCATGCCTTACATCATGCAGGCTTATGTGAAAAAGCCCCAGCAAGTGGAAAAAGGGCTGGCTTTTGACAGGATGCTTTATGTGGTTCGCCGGGTATTCGAACAGTCCAGCGACAATACATATGTGGTATCCCTTTCCAGCCGTACGGTGGTTTATAAGGGGATGTTCCTTGTAGGCCAGCTGCGCACATTTTTTGCGGATTTGCAGGATAAGGAATATGAGTCGGCGGTGGCTATCGTCCACTCCCGTTTTTCCACCAATACCAACCCCAGCTGGGAGAGGGCGCATCCGAACCGTTTCATCGTCCACAACGGGGAAATCAATACCATACGGGGAAATGCGGATAAGATGCTGGCCAGGGAAGAAAATATGGAATCCGAGCACCTCCATGGGCAGCTGCATAAGGTGCTTCCGGTGGTGAATACCTCCGGTTCGGACTCGGCTATGCTGGATAATACGTTGGAATTTTTGGTGATGAGCGGAATGGATTTGCCCTTAGCGGTGATGATTACCATTCCCGAGCCCTGGGCAAACAACAGGACGATGAACCAGCATAAAAAAGATTTTTACCAATATTATGCCACGATGATGGAGCCATGGGATGGCCCCGCATCGATTCTGTTTTCCGATGGGGATATGATGGGGGCTGTACTGGACCGCAACGGGCTGCGGCCTTCCCGTTATATGATAACGGAGGATGACCAGCTGATTTTATCTTCGGAAGTGGGCGTGCTGGATATCGACCCTGCTAAAATCGTGGTAAAAGAAAGGCTGCGCCCCGGCAAGATGCTGCTTGTAGATATGGTGAAGGGCCAGGTGATAGACGATGACGAATTGAAAGAAAAATATGCCTGCTCCAAACCCTACGGCGAATGGCTGGACAGCAATCTGGTGATGCTGAAGGACTTGAAGATTCCCAACGAAAGGGTACCCCAGTTTTCCGATGAGGAAAGGCAGAGAATGCAGAAGGCTTTTGGCTATGCTTATGAGGAGCTGAAAACGAGCATTCTCCCCATGGCGAAAAATGGCGGTGAGGCCATTGCGGCCATGGGCGTGGATACGCCGCTGCCGGTTCTTAGCAAAACCCATCATCCGCTGTTCCATTACTTTAAGCAGCTTTTTGCCCAGGTGACCAACCCGCCCATCGATGCCATCCGGGAAGAGGTGGTGACTTCTACTACCGTATATATCGGAACGGAAGGGAACGTGCTGGAAGAGACCCCTAAGAACTGCAATGTGCTGAAAGTGAACAACCCGATTCTCACGAATACGGATATTATAAAAATTAAAAGCATGAAAGCGGAGGGCTTCAAAGTAGAGGTAGTGCCCATTATTTATTATAAGAATACGAACCTGGAACGGGCTATTGAGAGGCTTTTCGTGGAGGTGGACAGGGCATACCGGGAAGGGGCGAATATCCTCATCCTCTCCGACCGCGGGGTGGACGAAAACCATGTGGCGATTCCCTCTTTATTGGCGGTGTCGGCGTTGAACCAGCATTTGGTGAAAACGAAGAAAAGGACCAGTGTGGCGCTGATTCTGGAATCCGGCGAGCCGAGGGAAGTGCATCATTTCGCTACCCTGCTGGGGTACGGCGCCTGCGCTATCAACCCTTATCTGGCCCAGGAGTCCATCAAGGAGCTTATCGACAGCGGTATGCTGGATAAGGATTATTATGCGGCGGTGGATGATTATAACAGCGCTATTCTGCATGGTATTGTGAAAATTGCGTCCAAAATGGGGATTTCCACCATACAGTCCTACCAGGGCTCTCAGATTTTCGAGGCGATAGGCATTGATTATGACGTTATCAATAAATATTTTACCAACACGGTATGCCGTGTGGGCGGCATCGGCTTAAAGGATATTGAAAAACAGGTGGATGATTTGCATTCCAAAGCTTTCGACCCGTTGGGATTGGAGGCGGATTTGACCCTGGATAGCTTAGGGCATCATAAGATGCGCAGCGGGGCGGACGAACATCTGTATAACCCGGCGACCATCCATTTGCTGCAGGAATCCACGAAACGGGGCGATTACGGGATGTTCAAGCAATATACCTCGTTGGTGAATGACGAAACCTCCATTAAAAACTTAAGGGGGCTGATGGATTTCCGATATCCGGAAAAGGGCGTTCCGCTGGAAGAAGTGGAAAGCGTGGAGTCCATTGTCACCAGATTTAAAACGGGGGCCATGTCTTACGGCTCGATTTCCAAGGAAGCCCATGAGACGATGGCGATTGCCATGAACATGCTCCACGGGAAATCCAACTCCGGGGAGGGCGGCGAAGACCTGGAGCGCCTTACCATAGGGGAGGATGGCTTGAACCGCTGTTCGGCCATCAAACAGGTAGCCAGCGGGCGGTTCGGCGTGACCAGCCGTTATCTTGTGAGCGCAAAAGAGATTCAGATAAAGATGGCGCAGGGGGCGAAACCGGGGGAAGGCGGGCATCTGCCCGGCGGCAAAGTATACCCGTGGATTGCAAAGACAAGGCATTCCACCCCTGGCGTAGGCTTGATTTCCCCTCCGCCCCATCACGATATTTATTCCATCGAGGATTTGGCGGAACTGATATATGATTTGAAGAACTCCAATAAAGAAGCGCGGATTTCCGTAAAGCTCGTTTCGGAGGCGGGCGTGGGAACTGTGGCGGCGGGCGTGGCCAAGGCAGGCGCGCAGGTCATCCTTGTTTCCGGTTATGACGGGGGCACCGGCGCTGCGCCGCGAAATTCCATTCACAATGCCGGGCTGCCCTGGGAACTGGGGCTGGCGGAAACCCATCAGACATTGATTATGAATGGGCTGCGCAATAAGGTGCGCATTGAGACGGACGGCAAATTGATGAGCGGACGGGATGTGGCGATAGCGGCGATGCTGGGCGCAGAGGAGTTTGGCTTTGCCACAGCGCCCCTCGTAACTATGGGCTGCGTAATGATGAGGGTGTGCAATCTGGATACCTGCCCGGTGGGGGTGGCGACCCAGAATCCAAAGCTGCGCAAGAACTTTAAGGGCAAGCCGGAATACGTGATGAATTTTATGAAGTTCATCGCGGAAGAATTGAGGGAATATATGGCGAAACTGGGAGTCCGTAAGGTGGATGAGCTGGTGGGGCGCACCGATTTGCTGACGGTGAAGGAAAACCTGACGGAGAATCAAAAGAAAATTGATTTGACGCAGATCCTTTCCAACCCTTATGAGGGAAGCCGGGAAAATATTACCTTTGATGCAGGGCAGGTCTATGACTTCCACCTGGAAAAGACGCTGGACGAAAAAGTGCTGTTGAAGCAATTGTCCGCTTCTATTGGAAAAGGGGCGAAGCGGAGCATAGAGGTGGATGTGAAAAATACAGACAGGGCATTCGGCACGATTTTAGGTTCCGAGATAACCAGGCGGCTGGGAGATGATGTGGAGGAAGACACTTACCGCGTCCTTTGCAGGGGCGCAGGCGGGCAGAGCTTCGGAGCGTTTATCCCCAAAGGGCTGACATTGGAATTGGTGGGCGACAGCAATGATTATTTCGGAAAAGGCCTATCCGGCGGCAAATTGATTGTTTATCCTCCGGTAGGGACCCGTTTCAGGCCGGAAGAGAATATCATCATCGGCAATGTGGCGCTGTATGGAGCCACCAGCGGAAAAGCATTTATCAACGGAGTGGCCGGAGAGCGCTTCTGCGTGCGCAATTCGGGCGCCTATGCGGTGGTGGAAGGCGTGGGCGACCATGGCTGCGAGTATATGACCGGAGGCCGGGTGGTGGTGCTGGGCCGTACCGGGAAGAATTTTGCAGCCGGGATGAGCGGAGGCATCGCCTATGTTTTGGATGAAAACAACGATTTATATATCCGGCTGAATAAGGAAATGGTTTCCTCCCAGGAATTGACCAATAAGTACGATGTGCTGGAACTGAAGGAAATGATTAAGGAGCATGTGGCGCTGACGAATTCCAGGAAAGGGAAGGAGATATTGGATAATTTTAAAGATTATCTGCCGAAATTTAAGAAAATAATCCCTCATGATTATGAAAGGATGCTTACCGCTATTGTGCAGATGGAAGAGAAAGGGCTGAGTGCGGAACAGGCGCAGATAGAGGCGTTTTATGCGGATAAGAAGAGGGGATAGGCGGGTGTGATGGATGATTTAGGCTGAGAGAATATTCTGGCAATATATTCTGTTCAAAGCCTGATGTGTCGGGCATTCCGTCAAGCCCAGTAAAGCGAAATCATGTCGGCGATAGCGCCTCCATGATTTATGGTCTTGACTCCATGACACAAAAGGCTTTTCACAGAAAATATTGCCAGAATATTCAGCCGAGGTTATTGAGGTGGAATTTGAAAAGATTTAGTATGGAGTTTGCGGTGCACGGGGCGCGGGCTCTGTTATGTAAAAAATCCGTGCGGAAATGAGGTAGAGGATGGGAAAGCCAACTGGGTTTATGGAATATGAGAGGGAGGTCTCCAGGGCGGTGGAGCCTAAGGAGAGGATAAAGAATTTTAATGAGTTCCATGAGCATTTGCCACAGGAGAAGCAGATGCTGCAGGGGGCCAGGTGTATGGAGTGCGGGGTGCCTTTTTGTCAGGCGGGGATGGATATCTGCGGCATGACTTCGGGATGTCCGCTGCATAATCTGGTGCCGGAGTGGAATGATTTGGTGTATATGGGGAATTGGGAGCAGGCATATAACAGGTTGAAGAAGACGAATAGTTTTCCGGAGTTTACTTCCAGGGTGTGCCCCGCTTTGTGCGAGGCGGCCTGCACTTGCGGGCTGAACGGGGAAGCGGTGGCCACGAAGGAGAATGAATATGCGATTATTGAGAATGCTTATGCGAAGGGTTATGCCCAGGCGAAACCGCCCAAGGTGCGTACGGGAAAGCGGGTAGCAGTGGTAGGGAGCGGGCCGGCCGGGCTGGCTGTGGCTGATTTGCTGAATAAGCGGGGGCATTCGGTGACGGTGTATGAACGCTCCGACAGGGTTGGAGGGCTTCTGATGTACGGAATCCCCAATATGAAGCTGGAAAAAAGCGTGGTGGAGCGGAAGGTAAAAATAATGGAAGAAGAAGGGGTGACTTTCCTGACAGGAACGGATGTGGGGAAAGATGTGAAGGGGGATGAGCTGTTAAAGGATTACCATCGGGTGGTGCTGGCCTGCGGGGCTTCCAATCCCAGAGATATCCAGGCACCGGGAAGGGATGCCAAGGGAATTTATTTTGCAGTGGATTTCCTGAAAGCGAATACGAAGAGCCTGTTGGATTCCGGGCTGGAAGACGGGAAGTATGTGAGCACGAAAGGGAAAAATGTGGTGATTATCGGCGGCGGAGATACGGGAAATGACTGTGTGGGAACGGCGATGCGCCATGGATGCAAATCCGTTACCCAGATAGAAATGATGCCCAAAGCGCCGGATGAGCGGGCGGAAAATAACCCCTGGCCGGAGTGGCCCAAGGTGTGCAAGACGGATTACGGCCAGGAAGAGGCGATTGCTGTGTTTGGCCATGACCCCCGCATTTATGAGGCCACGGTGAAGGAGTTTTTGAAGGATAAAAACGGGAATCTGAAGGGCGTGAAAATCGTGAAGCTGTCCTGGGAAAAGGATGAGAAGTCGGGGCGGATGATTATGAAGGAAGTTCCGGGGAGCGAGAAGACCCTTCCGGCGGAAGTGGTTTTGATTGCAGCGGGCTTTCTGGGATGCCAGAAGTATGTGGCGGATGCTTTCCAGGTGGAGCTGAACGAAAGGACGAATGTGAAGACACTGGCAGGGAAGTATGAAACCAGCGTGAAAAATGTATTTACGGCAGGAGATATGCACCGTGGGCAGTCTCTGGTGGTATGGGCTATCCGGGAAGGCAGGGAAGCCGCCCGGGCGGTGGACGAAAGTTTGATGGGGTATAGTAATTTGATGGTGCAGTAGTGGCGAAATGAATAGAAATATGATAAAAACCTTGCGATTGTTTTGGCAGTCGCAGGGTTTTTGCTTAACATAAGGATGGCTGGCGAAGTCTGGCATCCGTTGTTTATGAATATTATATTTTTGCTGAGCAAATGCATGGACAATATTTATAATTAGTTTAAGGCATTTACAGCACAAATGTAAAAAAGTTACATATAAAATGCAAATGAGAGTATAAAAATGCAAACAATTTTCAAACTTCCTTGATTTCGTTGTATTTTTTTTGTCGGTTTTTTATAATGCCGTTGAAAGGAGGTGTTGAGGATATGCGCTTTATGGTTGCAGAGGATTACGATGAGATGAGCCGTATGGCTGCGGATTGCCTTTGCAGTATAGCAGATAGCCATCAGCGCAGGAATGTGGCGGTGACAGCTGGCAGTACGCCAATCGGGATGTATGGATATCTTGTAAAATATATCCGGGAACAGGGAGCCTTAGGATGTGTGCACTTTTATAACTTTGACGAAATTCCATATCGCAGGGAAGAGCGGGATGGGATTACTATGGAAAACCTTAAAAGATATTTTTATGAACCAGCGTGTGTACCGGACAGTAAAATTGCCGATTTATCCTCATGACAGAGAACGGATTGCTCAATTGATGTTTGGGGGTAATGTCACCCAAGTTCCTGACTTTTTGATTACGATGGGCCCTCGGAGTATTATGGCATCCAAGCAGCTGATGCTTCTGGCAAGCGGGAAAGAAAAGGCGGAAGCAATTAAGGCGCTGATAGCAACGGATATTGTGGATGAGAGTATACCATCAACTATTTTAAAGCTGCATCCGAGTTTGACTGTAATTGCGGACAGGGATGCGTTATCCCTTATACCGATGGATTTTTTGGACGAAATGCAGCAGGACGAAAGAGGATAAGGGCTGTTGAAAAATTACTGTAAAGGAGAATGAGAGAAGATGAATTATAAAGATTCAGGGAATAAAATCTTAGGACTCGTGGGTGGAAAAGACAATGTATTGAATCTTACCCATAGGGTGTATGGTTCTCGGGGTCACTGTTTATCCACTGACCCCTGCGCCTGAGGATGTCATAGAGGTGATGGAGTATGACCGGAAAACATTGTTTTTTACAGACATTTTCTGTAGAGGAAAGTATCCTTATTTTGCCGAACGCATTTTTACGGAACATGGAATTACACTGGATATCACTGAGGATGACAGGGAAAGCTTGCATAATACAGTTGATTTTGTGGCAATTAGCTATTATTCCAGTAGCTGCGCAACAGCAAATCCGGAGAACGGTGAACCGACAGGCGGAAATATGACAAGGGATTTGAAAAAGAACCCCTATAATCCAACTACTGATTTTGGTTGGCAGATTGACCCTAAGGGGCTGCGATATACGTTGAATAAACTATACCATTTATACAAAAAACCGATTTTGATTGCGGAAAACGGGATTGGAATGATAGAAAAAAGCAATAGCAATAACGATTATGAGATACAAGATGATTATCGGATTGAATATATGAAACGCCATTTGCTCGAAGTGGAAGAGGCTATTGCAGATGGTGTGGATGTGCTGGGGTATACTTACTGGGGACCTATTGATTTGGTGTCCTGTGCAACGGCACAAATGAAAAAGCGTTATGGATTTATTTACGTAGACCGTGAGGACGATGGAAGCGGAACGCTTTGCCGTTCTAAAAAGAAATCCTTCGATTGGTATCGGCGCTTGATTGATACAAACGGAAGGATTCTTCACGAATAATAGGAGCTATGGTTTCGGGAAAGATGGGCGTGATAAAGTACTCTTATTTTTTTCGTAATGTAACGAAAAGAGAAGGGAATAGAGCAAATCATTAACGAAAGTCATAGCAATACGGGATGACATAGGACCGATTTTATATAAGGATTCTTCTACCGGAGGAACATGAATGATTAGGCGGGCATTAATGCATAAAGGATTTAGTTTCGGGCCAGTGATTAACAGGTAAGGCGTATGTTTTTCCTTTAGAGTCTTAACGATATGGATACTTTTTTCGGAGGTGCCATAATAGGAAAAAATAATGGCAAGACTATCGGATGGAGCCGCACTTGCTTTTAATCGCTGAAGCCCCCTAATCAATTCGAGATTGCTGTTTTTATCTATCCATAGAAGCTTATTGTGAAGGTCTATAGCGGGTACTAAAGAATTCCCGTCAGCATAAATGTCAATTTGCTTTGCGGCATCAATCAGCCTGGCAGCTGTATAAACTAACTCTACGTCAATAAATGAATCGCTGTCATTGATGGTCTGAAGGCTAAGGCTTTTAATAGTCTGTTTGATATCGGTAATAGTGTCGGAAGGGAGAAACGGAAAATTGTATTCAATTCGCCGTGAGTCTCCGGAAGAGGACATTTCAGAAGCCAGTTGTAGTTTAAAATGGTTAAAATTATCAACCCCTATTTTTTTGCAGAAACGCGATATGGTGGCAGTGCTGCAAAAAGTATTGGATGCCAATTCTTTGATATTCATTGCCGCTATTTTTTGAGGATTATTAAGTATATAGTTTGCTATAATCCGTTCGGAGTCAGAAAAATTGGACTGCTGTTTTAAGGAATCTGTCAAGAGCATAAATATCCTCCAATATCGTTTTTCAAACAGGAATAGCCTTTGCTGCCACGCATCCTGTCTTCCTCAACCGCTAAAAGTTCCTCGCGGAGTTTTAGCATCTTTTCCCTGCGATTATAAGTTTCAATATTCATAGCGACACATCATCGAATCAATGGCAACAATCTTCTGCCTATATTATATCCATTTCATGCAGTGAAGTCAAACAAGATGCAACATTTGCTAATCAGGTATATCTTTGGTATAATGTGGGCAAATCACATATGGTGACAGGAAAGATACTTGGAGGAGGTGCGTTTCATATGTATTATCTGATGAACAAGGATATTATCGCTGCATCCTTTGATAAAGAGAATAACAGATGGAACTTGCTGCAGCAAAATTCGGAACTTCCTCTTGGGAGATTCGAGATAAACGGCTGGTTAGAAGACAGAAAGGCTTATAAGCATAACCGCCACTTGAAGCAGCTGATGATAGATTGCGGATGTGAAACTACAGAAGGCTTTATAAAAATCACCCATGCGGCATCTATTAATGATTCGTTTTGGATAAAAGAAGAAAATGAAAATGCCACATGGAATGATATTTCTTTTTATAGAAACGATTTTAATGATACCATTTCAAAACTGGCATTCGAAGGGCTTGGCCTATATGGAATGCAAATGAGCAGCACTTCCCCGGAACTTACCACGGACGGTTCTTTCCGCAAATGCTGGAAAAAAGAAGACGGGGAAATCTGTCTTTACAAAAGGGGAATTTCCGGTGCATATAATGCAGGGTTAGAGCCTTATTGCGAAGCGCTTGCCTCTGAAATTATCCATAAAGTTGATTCGACAAGCGTTCAATATTCCGTTCTAAAACTGCATGGAGAAATAGCGACAAAATGTAAAGTATTTACAGATGAGGATGTGGGCTTCGTACCATTAAGAAAATTAGTGGACCGCAGTATTACGTTGGAGGAACTGTTAGACTTTTTTGATAAGCTTGAATCCAGGGAACAATTTCAAAGAATGCTTGTTCTGGATGCTGTAACCTTCAATGTGGACAGGCACCTTGGAAATATTGGCGTCCTTGTGGATAATGCGACCCAAAAGCCTCTTGGGATAGCCCCTAATTTTGATTTTAATTTGTCCATGCTTCCCTATGTGACAAAGGAGGAGTTTGAACAGATAGGAACAAAACTTCTGGATTATGGTCCGGCCATCGGGAATGACTTCACGAGAGTGGGGCAGGAAATGCTGACATCGGAGATTAGGAAAGAATTGATAAATTTGCAGGGCTTTCGGTTCTCTTTCAGAGGCAACAAAGATTTCGAACCATCAAGGGTGCATATTCTGGAAGAGATGGTGGAGAAACAGATTCGGGCTATACTCAAAGGCGAAATCCTTTATACTAAAGATGTATTTGTGCCAAAAGAAGCTGTACAGGAAATCCATGTTTTCGATAATGCCGATGAATTGAAAGCTTCTTCTGCTTTAGCTGCCGGATTAAAGAAAACGGATTGCTTTTCCTCCGTTATGGAAGAAATCAAAGAAGACAATCATGTATGTGTTATTGCAACATGGCACAAGGATGGGGAATTCATAAATATTGCCATTCATATTGACAGTAAGGAAATTTCCTGTGACAGGAACGGCATAGAAACAGGCATAGATGAAATCAGTGCTGAATTTGAGGCATTTCCTGGAATATACAATTGTGTTTGTGGAGTAATGAATGATGTCATTGGACCTTCCAAATAGATTTAAATATATTTTATTCTATAGCATAATATGGGATGGATTTAAATACAATTAAATTCATCCCATATTATGCTTGTCAGCAAGTAAGCGGTCTGATTGGCTCCGCCATCCTTCTAACTATAGGCTTCTGGAAGCCGATGGTTCTTCCTTCTCCTTTTTCTGTTCTTCCAAATGGGTTTTTAATCTGTTCTTTACGGCCGCTTCATAGGAAACTATCGGACTAAGCGGTTTATAAAAGCGCCGGGCGGTATTGCATTAGATTGTAATAAAATTATAAAATGAAATAGGAATTTAGAGGAGTATGTAGAAATATGTCTAAAGATTTTTCCATCGCAATTTGTGATGATAACGAATATGATATAAAGCAGTTGGAAATAAAAATAGGTAAAATATTAGGGAAAATGAAGGTTGACTTTACTGTCGATACTTTTTCTTCGGGGCAGGAGCTGCTGAAAAGATATAGATTTGGTGAGAAATACGGCTTGATTATTATGGATATATATATGGTGGGATTAAACGGCATCGAGACATTGAAGAAAATCAGGGAGGTTGATGAGGATATAACGATGGCTGTTGTTTCTTCCAGTCGGGAATTCGCTCTGGAAGCCATTGATATGGATGCCGTGCATTATCTGGTGAAACCGGTGGATGACGTAAAGCTGGAAGAAATGTTTGCCCGCCTGTTCCGCAGGATAGATAAACCGGAGCGTTTTTTAGAACTTGAGGTAGGAGGTTTCCTGCGCAGATTTCCTTTGAAAAAGTTAAGAAGGATATCCAGCTATAATAAGGGGGTAAATCTTCAGCTGAATGAATGGCGGGAAGAGGTCTGGCTGCCCTGTACTTTTACGGCAGTGGCGGAGAGCCTGTCGCGGTTCGATGATTTTGTACTGATATCGAGAGGCTGCATGGTGAATATGGATATGATTCAGGAGATTGACTTCGATATATGCCGGATGAAGGACGGAGAAGAATTGTCGGTCAGTCGCCGGGAGAGAACTCATGTAAAAAGACAGCATGCGGATTATCTTTTTAGGAAACTGGAGGAAGATTTTCTATGAGTTTGGTTGATGTGGCACTGCAGGCGGTAGGTTTCATTGTGCAGACAATACCTATAGCAGTGCTTTTGTTTTTGCCTTTCGGAGAAGAAGCATTTCACTGATGATGATTGTATTATTGGTGGAAGCAGTGGTATTTGCAGGCGTAAATGCTTTTTCCTATGACGGGAAAGAAAAAAGGCTTTTAATGGACGGAATGATGTCCGCGGCCATTGTGCTGGGGGCGCTGATGTATTTTTATATGATAGAGGCAGAAAATTACGTAAAAGGGATAGTCGTTATTATCTGTATTCATTATTCCTCTATTTTATATTTTTTGGGCAACTTTTCGCTGAGAACGCTGAGAGAATTGGGTATTGCCAGGGAAGCGGTGCATGAGATGCCATATGGGATTGAATATATTCTCATTTCCTTTGGATTATTGCTTATTACTTATCCTTTTCTTTGCCGCCTGATGGTCAGGCATGTAAGAAAAACGTTAGTACATATGGAAGGAATGATGCTGAAAAGAGAGACTGGAAATGTGTTTGTCTGTTTTGTTGTTTACATAATTGGATGTGTTTGCCTTAGTTTTATGAAAAGCAATTTGCAGTTTCTCTTTGCCAGCATCAGTTTGTCTTTTATCAGCATACTGGTGTATTATATGTTTTTTTGTGAGATTAATATGATGCAGGAACGCAACCATATGAAAGAACAGCTGCTTTTATATGGTATGGAATATCGCAGAATAACAGAAAGTATAGAAGCGGCAAGACGGATGAGACATGATATCAGACAGCATCTGAATATCATTAGCGTACTGAACGGTCAGGGGAAGAGTGAGGAACTGGCGGAATATCTGAAAAAATATAATGCAGTGTATGAGAAACAAAGCACTTGTATATATACAGAGGAACCTACGGTAAACGGAATTCTTGCATATTATGTGTCTTTATGTGAGGAAAAGAATGTGAATCTGGATATGGAAATCCGGTTGGGAAACTCCAGTATCTCTAATCCTGTGGATATGACAGTGGTGCTGGGAAACTGTCTGGAAAATGCATTGACTGCTTTGGACCGGCTTCCGGATAAGGAGCGGCAGATGAGGATAAGGATGGGGATGAACGGTGCCGCATTGCTGATTAGCATAGAAAACCGGTGTGCCAAGATACCAGGTGTGGATAACGGGAAATTTGGGGACTGGACGAATTTTTATCAGGCAAGAACTTCTCCGGCGGGAGGGATTGGCTTAAGGAGCGTTTCCGATGTAGCGGAAAAATATGGAGGAATGGCGCAGTTTAGGTACAAGGACGGATGGTTTTCGAGCCGCATTATGATGAAGGATTCCGTAAATAGCGGGTAGGAGAAGCTGCAATATGGTGAATAGGGAGGGAGGAAAATACTCATGGATAAAGACAGATTTTTTGAACAGCTATATGATGAATATTATAACCAGATATATCATTATTTATGCTATAAGGTGCAAAATACAGCGAATGCAGAGGACCTTGCGAATGATACGTTTATGCTGGTCTATAAAAATATTCATATCTATGATGAAACAAAGGGCATGGCGGTTACCTGGATTTTTGCCATTGCCAACAACAGGCTGAAAAACTATTACCGCAGCCGGAAGTCCATGGAGTACAGCTATGATAGCTTTGAATCCGTACCTGCGGAGATGCTGTATGATAAAAATGACTGTATTGCGCAAAAAGAACTGAGCATAGTATTGGAGCAGATGCTTGCACAGCTTCCCCAGAGGAACAGGCAAATTATAAAAATGAAATACTATGATAATATGACGTCTGTGGAAATCGGCAGACGGCTCCAGATTTCTTCGGAAAATGTCAGGGTTATATTAAAGCGTTCTTTAAGCAAAATGAAGGAGATATCTTACGGATTGGCAGCATGATTATGAAACATGTTACCGAATCCAGGATATAAAATCAAATGAGGAGACAGAGATAAAATGGCGGATTTATTCAGAAAATCATCACTGGAGAAACTATCATCACCAGAGCAGTTGGACAAAATGATTGTGATTACGCCCCCATCCTTTTGGATTGCATTGTCGGGAGCAGGAGTAATCATCATCGCAGCCCTGCTTTGGTCTATCTTTGGAAGGCTTCCGGTCAACGTGGAGACACAAGGCATTTACGTGACAGACGGGGGCGTTTATTCCGTCTATGCCAATACGGCGGGAGTTGTTGAGGAAGTGCTGGCACGGGAGGGAACGGAAGTAAAAAAGGGTGATGTGATAGCGGTATTGGACGGGGATGATGTGGATAAGAAAATCGCGGAATATGAGAACCGGATAGAAGCGGTAAAGGCGATTACTATGGATTCCGTATCGGATGTGGTTACTGCGGACAATGCTAACCTGATGGACGTGAAAAATCAGATGATTACGGTAAGGCAGACGCTGGAGCAGGACCAGCGTTTGCTGGAAATGAGAACAGAGGAACTGGCATCGAAGCGCAAAGAAGCCGACAGGGCGGAGCAGACGCTCCAGGAAGTGGAAACAGCTTTTTATAATAGTATAAATATTGGGGACAGTACGGCGGAGCAGCTGGCCTTCAGCGAATCTCAGAGTGAACTGTCCAGTGCCAGTACCTATCTGGAATCAGCAAACAGCAGCTTAAGTTCGGCTAAAGTAAACTATGTGGGTCTATCCAATCAGTACGCGAATGCGATGAATGCATATCAGGCATTGATTGCAGAAAAAGAAGCGCTGACAAATGCATTGGTGCAGAAAGCGGAGGCGTTAGAAGCATTGCGTACGGCCAATGGGATGAGCGGAGATTTTACGCCGGATTCCATCGAGGATGAGGGGAACGGAGCTTATGACCATCTGCCGGCGGAAATAGCTCAGGAGTTGAAGGTAGCGTCCGATGAATATCTGACGGCCTTTCGCGTACAGCAGGAATTTTCTGCGGCAAATGAGGGAAAGGAAGCGGAATATCAGACATACCTCGCTCAGGCTGAGGGAGAACTGGAACAGGCGCGGTTGGCGAAGGACAGCGCACAGGAAGCAGTGGATAAATACAGTTCCCAGAAGAGCTCGGCAAACGGCAGTTATGAAGCGGCTAAAAATGCCTACATAGCAAAGATGCAGTCTATCAACAACGGGCAGCAATTGCAGTCTATACAAAGCAACGAATACAGCCTTGCGTTAAATGATTTTAATACCAAACAGTCGGCGCTGATAAGTCTGGAGGACGCGGTGACTCAGCTTGAAGTGCAGGTGGAGCTGGACCAGAAGAATGTAGACGCGCAGACCAAGGTAATCTATGAACAGTTTAACGCTACTCGTTCTTCCATCATAAGCCAGCTGGAAGGAGAACTGCGTCAGTATGAAGAGCAGAAGGAGCAGATGCAGATTCGTTCCACGGCTGATGGCAGGATTACCAATCTGTCCATCGTAGAAGGAAGCGCCGTACAGCAGGGGAGCGTACTGGCCAAAGTAGGTCAGGGAACAGAGGATGACTGCATCGTTGTATGTTATGCGCCCATTACTTCAGGAAAAAAGATTCAGGAGGGAATGGAAGTCCTGATTTACCCTACAACGGTGAATAAGCAGGAATATGGCCATATGGAAGCTACGGTAGAATCGGTGGATGACTATATCACTTCTGTGGAAAATATGCAGGTGCAGCTGGGCGATGATAAGCTGGTGGAAGTTTTCCTGCAGGAGGGGCCGGTAGTGGAAGTGACGTGCAGGCTGCGCAGGGATGAAAATACAGACAGCGGGTATTACTGGTCCAGTAAGAAAGGAGCGGCTCTGCTTATTAACGAAGGAACCATGATGGAGGCCAGCGTGGTGATAGAGGAGAAAGCGCCTATTACAATGTTGATTCCTTTTTTAAAGGAGAAGCTGACCATAAAGATGGAGGGGGAGAAGTAGTATGAAGGAAATATATGCGAAAACTCCTACAATCTATCAGATGGAAGCGACGGAATGCGGCGCCGCATCTCTCTCCATGGTCATGGGGTACTATGGAAAGCATATGGCTTTGGAGCAGATGCGTATCGAGACAGGCGTATCCAGGGATGGCTGTAACGCGAAAAATATTTTGCGTGCAGCCAGAAAATTTGGTTTTGAGGCAAAGGGATACCGCAAGAGCCTGGAAGGTTTACTGGAATGCAGGCCGCCCTGCATTATTCACTGGAATTTCAATCATTTCGTTGTATGGGAGGGCATGAAAGGAAAGTATGCCTATATCAACGATCCTGCTATGGGGCGCAGAAAGCTCACCATGGAGGAGTTGGACGATTGTTTTACAGGTATCGTGCTGACATTTTCCAAAACGGAGGATTTTGCAAAAACAAAAAGAAAAAATACACTGTTCGGATTTATCAAAACACGGTTAAACGGTCAGTATAGTTCTTTGGCAGCGTTGGTTGCGGTAGGCCTTTGTCTGGTATTTCCGGGATTGATTATACCGATTTTCTCTCAGGTGTTTGTGGATGATATTCTGTTGGGAGGGAATACGGACTGGATGACGGCATTTCTGGCTGTGATGCTTTGTACGGCAGTGTTTCAGGCTATTCTGACTTTCAGCAGAGGGATGTTGCTGGAGAAGCTTCAGAATAAAATGGCGTTAGTTTCAGCCCATCAATTCCTTTCTCACATGTTTCGCCTTCCCATGGGATTTTTCGACCAGAGAGCTTCCGGAGATTTGGCGAAACGAGTGGAAAATAATAACAGTGTCAGTACTTTTCTCGCCGGAGACCTGGCGGAAACAGTTTTGAATATTATGGTGGTGGCATTTTATCTGATACTGCTTTTGATGTACAGCCCGGTACTGACGTTGATTGGTGTCTGCAGCGTAGTATTGAATATCTGCCTGATGAAATTCAGTTCGGACGCTATTTCCAACCTTACCATGAAAATGCAGCAGGACCAGGGTAAGATGATTGGCGCGGTCTTTTCCGGATTAAATATTACCAGCACGCTGAAAGCTTCCGGCGCAGAGAATGAGTATGTAGGGAGAATCCAGGGATATTATGCAAAAACCATCCTTTTGGAGCAGAAGCTTGGCAAGAAGCAGGAAGTATTAAACGCAATTCCCCAGGTGGCCAATGAAATGACAAACGTACTGGTGATGATGTTTGGCGGCGTCCTGGTAATCAACGGCAAGATGACAGCGGGTATGCTGGTAGCTTATACCAGCCTGCTCACCTCTTTTACAGAGCCGGTGAACAAGCTGGTAAGCTTTATCCAGAAAATCCAGACTCTGAAAGCGGATATGAGCCGTGTGGAAGATATCATGAAATATGAAGAGGACGAGAAGTTCTCCGAGATAAAAACCATACCTATGACTACAAAGCTGACAGGGGAGGTAGAGCTGGAAGATATCTCATTCGGTTACAGTATTCTGGAAAAGCCTTTGGTGGAAGGATTTAACTTCTATCTGCCCAGCGGCAGTTCCATCGCTTTTGTGGGGGCTTCCGGCTGCGGTAAGTCCACAGTGTCCAAAATCGTCAGCGGCCTGTATATGCCCTGGGGCGGTGAAGTGCGGATGGATGGTATTCCGGTAAGACAGATTCCCAAGGAGATTATGGCTTCCAGCGTATCCACGGTGAGTCAGGATATTACGTTATTTTCGGGCAGTATCAGGGATAATCTGACCATGTGGAATAAAAACGTCATGGATGTGGATATGGTAAAGGCGGCCAAAGACGCATGTATCCACGATGCAATTACGAGCAAACCCGGAGCATATGATTTCCGGCTGACGGAAGGAGGAACCAACCTTTCCGGCGGACAGAGACAGCGGCTGGAAATCGCCAGGGCATTGGTTACCAATCCCAGCATCCTGATTATGGATGAGGCTACCAGCGCACTGGACCCAATCGTGGAGAAGCAGATTATAGACAATATCAAAAGGCGGGGATGCACCTGTATTATCGTGGCTCACAGGCTGTCCGCTATTCGTGACTGCGATGAGATTATCGTGATGGAAAGAGGAAAGATTGCACAGCGCGGCAGGCATGAAGAACTGGCGGAGGTGGAAGGCCATTACAAGAGGCTGATTCAGAACATCTAAGAGAAAGGGTGGATGAACGATGGAAGAGATAAGGATACAGGGCGGCCAGACCTATGTGACGCAGGATAATACCACAGCCTATGAGGTGGTAAGCGGACATGTGCTGGTGTACCTGATGCCATATGTAAAGGGAAAAGCGGGAAGGAGGCAGTTCCTGCTGGAGGCAGAGGAAGGGGAGCGGATTCCGGGCTTTGCCAGCGACAGTGAACTGTTAGGCTCCTGGAGGCTGGGACTGGTAGCACTGGATAAAGCTGCTTTAAAAGCGATTCCCGGCGAGGCGGATGACGAATTAAAGGCTGACTTCGCAAAAAGGGCGCAGATTAGGCTGTTCGATGCGGAGGAATTTGAAGAGCAGCTAATCGAGAAATATAATATTAATATTATCAAAGAAGAAGGATATATCTATGCCACTGCCCAGGAACAGGAAAGCACCTATGAGAAAAGCCTGAAAATCATATACGGGCTGTTCCATAAGAAAGAAAAGCAAACCATTCCTGAGTCCGGCAATGAATTATATGATACGGCCGCTTTTCTATGCAGCCGGGCAGATATATCGGTGGTTCCTTTTGAACTGCTGCAGGAAAGCTGCGGCAGGAGATTCAAGCTGGAGGATATCGCCAGAGTATCTCATTTTATTACCAGAGAAGTGGTGCTGGAGGAAAAATGGTATAAACGCGATTCGGGCCCTCTTTTAGCCTGGCTAAAAGAGGGAAAGCATCCCATCGCCTGTGTTCCCGCAGGACCCGGAAAGTATATGGCTCATGATGTGGGTAAAGGAACGGCGGTTGTAATTGATGCGGAATATGCAGAATTGTTGGAGCCGAAAGCGCAGATGTTTTATCGGCCCTTCCCTCCGAAAGCGATGAAAGCAAAGGATTTGTTCCGGTTCGGTTTCAGGAACGTTTATAAGAGCGATATCGCAAGGCTGCTGTTGCTGGCTCTTGCAGGAACGCTGATTGGGCTGTTGATTCCGTATTTGAATGAACAGCTTTATGATAAGTTTATTCCTATGGGAAATAAGAGCGGGCTGATACAGATTTGTTGTGTAGTGCTGGCCTGCACAATAGGAAATATTACGTTTACGATTGTGAAAAACCTGGCCACATTCCGCAGTATGAACAGCATGGAATACGCAGTACAGAGCGCGGTGTATGACAGGCTGTTCAATCTGCCTGAGAGTTTCTTTCGGGAATATGATTCGGCTGATTTGGCACAGAGAGCGCTGGGCATTTCCAGCATCTATAATGCCATTGCTGATGTGGCGGTTAAAACGATGCTCAGCGCAGTATTTTCCCTGATGTATCTGTGGAGAATGTTTAAATATTCCAAGAAGCTAAGCTGGGTATCCATTCTCATGCTGGCGGTATGCATGATTGTGATTGTGGCCATCGGCATTGTCCAGACAAAATATGAAAAAGAAAAAATGGAAACGGATACGGAAGCCAGTTCGGCACTGTATCAGTTTTTGAACGGTATCGCCAAGATTCGCATCGCGGGAGTGGAAAACCGGGCATTATACGAATACTTGAAGCCTTATTCCCGTTCCAGAAGCATCAATATCCGCAAGGAAAAGATGACGGTGATGGTCAATACATTGATGGGGGTTATGGAAGTCTGCTTTTCCATCGTATTGTATTATTTGATGATTAAGAAAAATATCGGCCTGTCGGTGGGTGCTTTTATGGGATTTACGGCAGCATTCGGTTCTTTTTCCGGAGCCATGCTGGAAATTGTTTCCTCCCTGCTTACGGTAAATGATGTGAAGCCCGCTTATGACAGAGCGAAACCTATTCTCCAGACGTTGCCTGAAAATAATGAGGATATGATTATGCCCGGTGCGCTTACCGGAGAGATAGAAGTCAATAACATATCCTTTGCATACAATGAGGCCTCGGGAAATATTCTGAATAATCTGTCTTTCCATATCAAACCGGGAGAATACATAGGCATCGTAGGCTCATCGGGAAGCGGCAAATCCACTCTTTTAAAGCTGCTGCTTGGCTTTGAAAAGCCCCAGATGGGAAAAATCTACTATGACGGGAAAGACGTGGACGGTATGGATAAAAGAGAACTTCGCAAGAAATTTGGCGTGGTATTGCAGGACGGCGGGCTGATATCGGGCAGCATTTATGAAAATATTACGATTACCGCACCCAGCTGCAAGATGGACCGGGTGAAAGAGGTCATAAGGGAAGTGGGGCTGGAAGGGGATATCAATCAGATGCCTATGGGTCTGCATACGGTGCTTTCTGAGAACAGCGGTACAATCTCCGGCGGACAGAGGCAGAGAATACTGATTGCAAGGGCCATTGTAGGAAAACCTAAAATCATTTATTTCGATGAGGCGACTTCCGCACTGGATAACGTAACCCAATCCATGGTATGTGAAAGTCTGGAAAAGCTGAAGGCCACCAGACTGGTAATTGCCCACCGTTTAAGTACGGTGATGAACTGCGATCGGATTTTCGTGCTGGAGCGTGGAGAGTTGGTAGAACAGGGAAATTACCATGATTTGATGGAGAAAAAGGGCAGGTTCTATGATTTGGCTATCCGACAGATTTCCTAATGAACTGTCTGCTTCTTATATAATTGGCTGAGAAAGAAAAAATGTTTAGCCTAAAAATAATTTGGGGCTGTTGCACTGGAGATTTGTAAATCTCCTGTATAACAGCCCCTTTTTATCCATTTTCTATCAAAATGAAGCTATATTTCGTATTTTCTGTCCTTTTTATTTCTTCAGGGCG
>JAETTM010000128.1 GCA_021769135.1 Lachnospiraceae bacterium
TGGTCGTATTCGGAGAACAACTTCTCGCCGCTCTGGTAGGCGGCTGCAGAAACGGCGGATTCGTTATTACTCCGCTTGATGATTGTGATTTTACAGTGTGGGCATGGCAAGTGTGCGTCCTCCTTTCTCCCGGATTTCAGGCAAAAAAAAGAACAGGATACCTGTTCAGATTTCCTGTTCTTTTCCATCATTGATAGTAGATATTTAGTTGTCCTTTTCTTTATTCTTTCCCATAAAAGGCTTCAATCGCCCGTGCAAAAAAATCCGAAGCCCCTTCTCCATACTTTTCATCTGTCATCGGACTGATTTTTTCGTTGCGGTAATATTGCGCCTGTGCCAGCATGAAACCTTTTTCCTCTTTTATCTGAGAGAACTGCTTCATAACAAAGCCGTATTCTCCGACAATCTCTTTCACTTCAAAAGAATCCACGGCACAATCCCGTTTAGCAACCAGCTTTTGTAAAATCGCTTCAATCCGTTTGTTATAGTTTTTTGCGACTTCTTTACTGATGGGATTCTGGGCGACAGATAAAAACTTGTCTTTCCCGCCATACCATTCCACTACTTTTGCATAGCCTTTCTGCATTTTTTCGGAAGATACGGCTTCCATATAATGCTTTTTCCATTGTTCGATGCTCCCAAATTCTTTTATTGCAATGTTCCTCATGTTTTCCGGCATATGCTCCATCATAGTCTGGAACATTTCCTCAATCTCTGTTTTACTGAAAACTGCAAAATCCATTTTGTTTTCTCCTTTCAGGATGTCATCAATGCTGGCAATCAGGCGTTCCATACGCTCCTTTTTTGCTGTCAGCATTTTCCTCTGCATTTTTAAAATCTGGTTTCTGTCAAGAGCCGGATTCTCCATAATCGCTTTGATTTCTTTCAAAGGAATATCAAACTCACGGAAGAACAATACTTGCTGTAATGTTTCCAGTGCCTTATCGTCATAAAGCCGGTATCCCGCTTCACTTTTGCCAGTCGGCTTTAACAGCCCGATTTCATCATAATAGTGGAGCGTGCGCACGCTGATACCTGTTAAATTTGATACTTCTTTTACCGTCCTCATAGCTATCGTCCTCCTGTTTTTGATATATCCACTCTAACCCATGACGTTCCGTGAGGGTCAATAGGCAATTTCTATTTTTTTAAATATATCATATTTAAAAAACAGTACATAGGATTTCAACCGGATTTTCAAAACTTGTCGGGCGGAAACAGCTTGCAGCGCAAGATGGTTTTGCTCGACAAGCCCACAAAGGGGTAGCTGGCTTTAGCCAGCGCAGGGGAAGTGCAGCTTCCCCTGTGATGATTGGAGCAGATTGAAAATCTACGGAAATTATCTGCTGTCCGCAGGGCGCACAACGTCCAGTGGACGTTGGCTCTGCGCCGACCGGAGCGGCAGCGGAGACCGCCCCCGGCAGGGCGCAATGCACCACTTCCCGAAGTGGTGTATAATTGCGCCCTCTTTCAGAGGGGAGTTCTCCGGGTTTCTGTTTTTTTGCCCTTTTTTACCGTTCCTGGTGTCTGGGCTTTTTGTCAGGATAGAGTTTCCCGCCAACAACAGCGGCATGACTTTTTATTTTGATTTCCCCATCCTGTTCACTGCGTTTTGCGTTCCGGTAGCCTTCGTCGGAGAGGTAGAAACGGAACCGCTCTCCCTTAAAACCTACAAAGCATTGCTTCTGTACTTCCAACGTAATCATGTGACGGGTTTCCGGTCGGAACCGTTCTTTTCCTGACAGGCCATACCCCTGTATGATTTTCTCCTGTGCCTTTGCCGCCGCAAGCCGCCGGCGGATGGAGTTGTCACGCTCTGCCAGAAATCCTGCCTTTGTAGCTGCTACAAACTGGCTGCACTCCGGCTCCGGTATCTTTTCCAGTTTCCGGATGGCGTTCTCCACGATTGCCTTTGTCAGTAAGTCCTTTATCACTGGCATGATTTCTTTCATGCCCGCAAGAGTTTCCTCTTTGGTCGGTGCGGCATATTGATAGATGATGTCCAGTTCACTTTTTGAAAATTTCACTCTGCGTCCTCCTTCTGATTTTCTGCAAGAACCTGTGCCACAAGACGTTTGGTGTCGCTCCGGCAGAACAGCACTTTTAAGATAGTGCTGACCTGTTCGTCCGTCACGGATTCCGGGTGGGG
>JAETTM010000129.1 GCA_021769135.1 Lachnospiraceae bacterium
TGTGTCAGTCTTATAAGAAGATAATATCAGAAGGGCAACAGATTAGATAGCGAAAGGTTGTGCACCAGTTTCATGACGCATTGGTGCCTTTCGCAGAAAGGCGGATTATACAAATGAAAAAAAGGAAAAAAACATATAAAAACTGGATGGGCGCGGCAGCGGCACTGGCGTTGATTGTTCTGATACCTTCTGCGGTTTATGCGGCGGTTACTTATTTTCAGAAAGCGGAGCATCGGAAAGGAAGCAATGTCACATATGAATTCCAGCTGAATTATGATTTGGTGCCGGGGGAATATGAGGTGACGCCGGAATACCTTCCGGAAGGGTTTGCGGATGATGGTGCCGGGAAGTATTGTTCGGCGGATGATAAGTGGATTACCATTATGCCTGTCTACACTATGGCGGAACTGGAAAAAATAAACAGCGAAATTACAGTAAACGGGGTGGAAGAAGTGGAACATACCGAGTTAAGCGGTATGCCGGCGGATATTATTACCTTTCAGGAAGCGAAAAAGTATCAGTCCAATACGTATATTTTCCTGTTTAACGAAAGCGAAGGATATGTGTTAAATATAGTGGCCGGTTATAAGGTTGAGAAAAATGAACTTCTGAAATTTGCGGATTCCCTGACAGTGGAAAGAACGGGGGAAGGGCATTATGAGACGGAAGAGGAAAAAGCGCTCAGAGAGCAGAAGGAAAGCGATGCCGCGCTTTCCGCATTGGAAGGGCAGAAGAATTGGGATGCACTATGATAAAAACGGGGAGCTTTTGGAAGAGGGGCAGGCCGAACAGGAAATTCTCCGGGTGGACATAAAAGCCCATTGCTATGACGATGCGGACCCCGATATTTGTATGGATTTTACGTTGCAATATGTAACGAAAAATGCGGACGGAGTCCTGACTTGGGCGGAAGATTACTATGATGCCGTACCGGAAGAAAATTATTTTCTGCAAATGGATGACAGTGCAGTTTATTTCGATAAAGCGGTCAATACACAGAAAAATAACCGCAATCATTTCTTTTATCGGGAAATGGAGTCCGGCGAGGACCTGGAGTATACACTGCTCTTCGTGGTGGATAAGGACCGGAAAAATAATTTCCTCATCTATCCTACAGGAAGCAACAGCGCTTTGTGGCAGACCGAGGATATGACGGCAGGCGAAATCAGGGATGGATTGGAAGGGTATATTTCTTTGCAATAATAGAAGGAAGGGCGGCCGCTCGCGGAAATTGATTTATAGAGGACTTTCTGCGGGCAGCCGCTTTAAATAGTTGCGTACCGGTATTCAAAATGGTATATTTATTTTAAGGAAAATGAATTGGCTTTTTATTAATACAGAAAGATAAAGAGGGAGGGGAAAAATGAAACGGCAGATAGTAGTCACAATTGGAAGAAGTTTTGGAAGCAACGGGCGGTTAATCGGGGAGAACCTGGCAAGGGAGCTGGGGATTAAATTTTATGACAGGAATTTAATTGAAATGGCGGCAAAGGAAAGCGGCCTGGACTGGAAGACCGTAGGAAATGCCGATGAAAAGCTGGTGGGAAGAACTCTGAAATTTAAAGCGGGGTTGGATTTTATACAGGAGAACCCTAATGACAAAATTTACAGGGCCCAGGCGGAAATTATCCGCTCCATTGTAAAAAGGGAGGAATCCTGTGTGTTTGTAGGAAGGGGCGCGGACTACGTCCTGAGGAACAGGAATGAAGTGCTGAAAGTGTTTATCTATGCGCCGTACAGCACCCGACTGGAAACGGTAATGAAGCGATACAATTTTACAAAGGATGAAGCCGAACGGGTCATCAAACATATGGATAAGACGAGAAGGAATTATTACGAATACTTTACGGATAACAACTGGGATCAGAAGGAAGGAAAGGACATGCTGATTGACAGCAGCGAATTCGGGGTGGATGGCACGGTCAATCTGATAAAGTCGGCTGTGGAATGCAAATTGAAACGGGATTGGGATGATTTGTGATTTCACAATGCAATAAATGGATAACTCAAACTTCCCACACCGTTTTGGTGTGTTGAACCTTGACAAATCAATACTTTAGCCTATAAAAAAGGCACAAACCGCTTGCATATGGTATAATTGAATTGGCGAAAACAATT
>JAETTM010000057.1 GCA_021769135.1 Lachnospiraceae bacterium
ATTAGTAAAGAACTTCGACAACATAAAAGTAATGTTATACGACAGCAAATTTCTACATATCTGATTCATATCAACAAAGATTTTTACCCATAGACACAGGATTTTTTACAGCCTCGGATTTTTAGCACATCCGGCATGGCTGAAAGTCCTTTTCATGCAAGGCTGTACTAGTGCCGTTCCCCATAATACATCCGCAGGAACTTCTCGTTCCCGTCCACAATGACTGCGCCAACCACTCTGCAGTCCTGATTCTCCAGATTCCCCATCATCCTTTCTATCTTTTTCCCATTCCGCCCGCCAAAACGCACCGCCAGAATCACGCCATCGACATCCCGCAGTCTCCGGTACACATCCCCATCTTCCTCAGGCATTCCAAAGGCCACGCAAACGGATTTCCTCCTATTTCCGGCCGCTGCCCCATCCTTCTCCGACAAATTAGCCTCTTCCATCAGCTGTTCTATCCTCTTGGCCGCTTCTTCCCCATCCTCTGCACTATCAACGCTGACTACGGCCACCTTTTTCATTCCCCTGCACAAATAACAATAATTGGCAAGGAGCTCTTTTTCAAAGCCTGTCCTGCTATGGCCTTCCTCATCGCCCCTATTCCTTACGCCGCCGTCATTCTCCTTATCCCGCCGGGATTCCTCTGTTAAAATCCCCATCGCCAAAACCCCATAGCGCTTTCGCAAATCCTCTGCCACATACACCGAATCATCCATCACGTAGTAAAAAGCCGCCGCCAAAAATGCTGCCAAAAGGGCTATTGCCGCTCCCGTTATCATCGCCCGCGCCGTACGGTTATCCCATACTATCTGTTCCGGCTCCGTAGTGCTATAGATTTCGATGCTTTCAAATAACTCGTCCGTCTCTCCAAGGTGCACAAGGGAAGCCTGGGTAGCCTCCATAATCTGGGCCGCCAGTTCTGGCCTGTCCGCCGTAATCGTAATCGTAAGCAGCCGTATATCGGACAAAATCTCCGCCTTCGTAGCCCCTATAACGGTTTCCCTACCTATCTCCGGCGGAAGGTTTTCCATGGTAATATTCAGAATCGGATCCGTCGCCATCAAGTCGTTCCACGTGTACCCATTATAAGAAAGCTCATTAAAATCTTCCGGCTCGCAATTGAAATTCAAATACAACTTGGATACCGTTTCATACTCCCTATTCGCCGCAGGCAGCACACAAACCGCCAGATAAATCCCCCCGCCAAGCACTGCTCCTGCCAAACCCGCAGCCGCAAGCAGCCATACCTTCTTTCCCCAAAGCAAAAAAATCCGCTTCCAGTCCATCCCTTCCTGCCAATACCTCTGATTCTCCATTTCCAGCCCCTTCCTCCTATTCCCCACCTTCTTCAATCCCGGGATGTTCCCACACCCCTACTCTTCCTTCTTCATCGCCGTCACCTGACTGCTCTCTATCCCTTCCGTGCTCTCCGGCTTAAAAAGGATTTTCAGCGTCAGAAGCATCAGCTTAATATCCAGCCACACAGTATAATTTTCTATATATGTCAAATCCAGCTTCAGTTTGTCGTAAGGGGTGGTATTATATTTCCCGTACACCTGGGCATAGCCCGCCAGCCCAGCCTTCACTTTCATGCGGAACAAAAATTCCGGCATTTCCTCCACATACTGGGCGATAATTTCCGGCCGCTCCGGGCGGGGGCCGATAAAGGACATTTCTCCTTTTAAAATATTAAAAAGCTGCGGCAGTTCATCGATTCTCATAGCCCGTATAAATTTGCCCACAGGGGTTATCCTGGAATCGTTTTTTGCCGCCAGCCTGGCCACTCCGTCTTTCTCCGCGTCCACCCGCATGCTCCTGAATTTCATGATATAAAATTCCTTCCTGTCCCTGGTACAGCGAACCTGCTTATACAGCACCGGGCCGCCGTCATAGAGCTTAATGGCCGCCGCCGTCACCAACATAAAGGGGGACGCAATCACAATCAAAAGGAGCGCACAGACGATATCTATCAGCCGTTTTACCGCCCGCTGCTCAATGCGGAGGGAATATTCCCTGGTAAGCAATATGGGCGTATCGAACAGATGAAGCTTCGTCGCGCCCTGAATCAACACATCGGGGATTTTCGGCATCATATATACCCGTATCGATTTCCCATAACAGAATTTCAGCAGCTTGTTCCTGTCCATGGTAGAAATATCCCACAGCACCACGGCATCATATTTTCCTTGGATTTCCTTTTCAATCGCTTCCAACCCTTCGCTCACGTTCATGCATCGGGTCACTTTATATTTATCTTTGCGGGTGGCAAATTTGCTTAAAATATCGTCTATCGAGCGCTCCCCGTAAATCAACAGCAGCTCCCTGGGCGGGAAAAATTTCCGGTAGAAAATATCGCATAAAAATGTCCATATGCCGGAAAGCACCAGTTGGACTGCCATCACGCCTAAAATCGGCGCCGCCGGGGCAATCCAGTTCCTCATCAGGGAAATCTGCACATAAGAAATCATATTTACCGCAAGCAAAGAAAAAATCTGTGAAAAATAAACTTCCAACGGCTTTAGATACCCGATTTTCAATCCCCCATACGTATTTTCAAAAAAGAAAAGTAGTACAAAATACACCGCTATCATGAGAAAGTGGCCCCATTTGTAAAAATTGACCTGCCCCAGTTTGGCCAAATAAGGGTAATACATTTCCATCCAGGCATATACATACACCGCCGCCTGCATACAAAGCCCCAGCAAAGCCAGCAGCAATACAATCATTCTCTTTTTTGCTTCCGTCTGTTTCACTTTATCTTCATGCTCCTTCCAATCATACCGTTTGGCCGGCACTTTTTGACGCCCCGGAAAGCCTCTTCGCGCTTAAAGCCGCCGCAGCGTCGCCCTCATGGCCCACCATGCAAAATTCCACATGCTATAGGCCAAAGGCAATTTTTCTACATTCCTATATAAATTCCATATCCGCTTAATAGCCACCAGCTTATTTGCTGACAGGGAACCTTCCGGCCGCCGATAGACGGTGAGCACTTCGTCCAGACCATATGCCGTGTACCCGCTGCGCAGCACCTTCCACCATGTGGCGGTATCCTCGCTGGCCACCACAGGCATTTTTATCATGTCCTTTTTTATCTTCTCCAAGTCAAACATAACCGTGGATGTAAAAATAACCGTCCGCGACAATGCCTTCTTATATACCAATTCCGGCGGTGCCGCAACTCTTTTTCCCGTTTCACGCCCTTCCTCATCTCCGAACTCATAAGCGGTAAAAGAAAAAGCCGCTTTTTTCTTTTCCATAAATTCCAGCTGCTTTTCCAGCTTCCCCGGCCGCCAAAAATCATCCGCATCCAGAAAGGCAATATACCTGCCCGCTGCCAAGTCCATCCCCGTATTGCGGGCCCCCGCCGCCCCCTGATTCTTTTCTTTGGCAATCATCCGTATTCTGGGGTCTTTCCTGCACCACTCTTCGATTTTCCCCCTGCTGTCATCTGCGGAGCAATCATCCACAAGCAGCAGTTCCCAGTTCCGATAGCTCTGATTACGTACGGTTTCCACCGTGTCGTCTATATATTTCCCGGCATTGAACACCGGCACCACTATGCTGACAAGCCTGTCCATCCTTATGACCATGCCCCTTTCTAAACCCGGTAAGTTTATGCAAAGCATATTCGCCCAGCGCAAACCTTTCCATGCCTTTGCGCATGCGGCCATTGCCGCAGCAAAAAATCCTTTGGGAGAGCGCCCCTGCTTTTTTACAGTTCCTCCTTCACGAGGTAAATCGGCCTTTTTTTCACTTCCATATAAGTTTTGGACAAATATTGCCCTACTATTCCAAGGCAAAACAACTGCACGCCGCTGCAAAGCAGTATGATACATACCAAAGACGGCCATCCCGACGTGGGGTCGCCGAATATCAATTTCCTCACAATTGTAAACACAATCATCAAAAACGCAAAAACGCAGAACAGTACTCCCATAAAGGACGCGATTGCCAACGGCACCGTGGAAAAGGCGGTAATCCCATCGAGGGAATATAAAAACAGCTTCCAGAAAGACCATTTTGTCTCTCCCTTTTTCCTCTCCACATTTTCATATTCCAGCCATTTCGTTTCATATCCCACCCAGCCGAAAATCCCTTTTGTAAAACGGTTGTACTCCGCCATAGCCAAAATCGCATCCACGACCTGACGCTTCATCAGCCGGTAATCCCTGGCACCGTCAACGATTTCCGTCTTCGAAATTTTATTCATTATCTTATAGAACATCCTTGCGAACAAAGAGCGGATGGGAGGCTCCCCCTTTCTGGATACCCGCCTTGTGGCCACGGAGTCATAGCCCTCATCTATATACCGGAACATTTCCGGCAATAGGGCGGGCGGATCTTGCAAATCGCAGTCCATCAATACCGCATAGTTTCCCTGCGCTTTCTTAAGCCCGGCATAAATCGCCGCCTCCTTCCCGAAATTCCTGGAAAAAGAAACCAAATGCACCCGGGAATCCTTAGATGCCAGCTCCTTTACCTTCTCCACCGTCTTATCCGTGGAGCCGTCATCGATATATATCACTTCTACATCCAGTTCCCTGCTTTGGAAAAAAGGGGCGTTCTTCATCAACTCATCATAAAAATCGCAGATGTTTTCCTCTTCATTATAGCTGGGAACTATCACACTGAGCAATTCCATAGCATATCCTTTCCATAATATTGAGGGTAAAATCATATTTAAAATTCATTTGGGTTTTATTCTATCATAATTTGGAAAAAAATAATAGAGTGTGTTCTGTCAAATTAATGCCGGAGACGGAACCGCTTATTGCCGGTTTGCCGCTTATATCCAATTATCGGCCAGTTATATAAAAACAATGGAAATTTTTTTATTTTTTTAATACTATAAACAAGTAATTACATTAACAACTGATGGTGCACTTTCAGCAAGGAAAGCATGTAATAAGGAAGGATGGGCAAATTGCGTCTGCGCTGATTCCACAAACGCAAGATGCACAAAGCAGTCCGGAAATGGAGGAAGAAATGAATGTGGAAATTAAAATTGACAGTAGCTGCCAGGATACGAAGGTTGTTATTTATACCGATAGGATAACGGATGAAATCAATATGCTTGTACAAAAAATATCCGAGGAATATCCTTCTGTGCATTCCGGTTTTCGCGGGGAACGTCTGGCTGTTTTAGAACACGGGGATATTATCCGCATCTATGCCGCCGCCGGCAAGGTTTTCGCAGTTACGGACAACGGCGAATTTACCCTTCGTCTGCGGTTGTATGAATTGGAAGAAAGGCTCGATAAGCGTCAATTCGTCCGCATATCCAATTCTGAAATTATCAACCTGAAAAAAGTGAAAGGGTTCGATTTAAGCTTTACCGGTACTATTTGCGTTTCTTTCCCGGACAATACCGTCACATATGTCTCCCGCCGTTATGTAACAAAAATAAAACGGATTTTGGGATTATAAAAAATAAGGAGGATTGTGAGAATGAAAAAAGAAATTATTATTCGTTGTTTCATTGGCGCGCCTATCGGCCTGAGCATTAGTTACCTGATTACGGTGGCATTTTCCCTGGGTGTGGGGGATGGGAATTTTTATCCTGCTGTGCCTGAATTGATACAAATGTGCGGGAGCGAAATCAACGCCGTGCTTTTGCAGAGTTTTTTTTCCTTCCTGTACGGAATTGTCTGCGGAGGCGCATCGGTCATCTGGGATATAGAAAGCTGGGGGTTATTGCGCATGACATTTACCCATCTGGCCGTTTGCTCTGCTGCCATTTTCCCAATCGCTTACTTTATGTATTGGATGCCCCATAATGCGCTGGGAATTTTTCTTTACTTTTCCATTTTCTTTGTGATTTATCTGCTCATCTGGATTTGGCAGTATTGCTCCATGAGAAAAAAAATTGCGCAAATCAACCGGAAAGTGCAGGAGAACAATTCCTCTCCAGCCTGATTTTGTCCGCTATCTGGGCGATATACTCGCTGTTGGTCGGCCTTCCCCTTCCGGTCAGCAGCGAATATCCGAAAAGGTCTTCGAAGGTATCCGTATTTCCCCTCATCCACGATACTTCAATGGCATTGCGGATTGCACGCTCTACCTTTTGTTCCGTTGTCTTAAACTGCTTTGCGATTTCAGGATACAGCAGTTTGGTCACGCTCCCCACCACTTCCATATCTTCCTCCGCCATGAGAATCGCCACCCTTAAGTAATGATATCCTTTTAAATGGGCGGGCACTCCCATATCCAACATGAATTCCGTCACATGACGCATCAGTTCTGTATCCTCCGCCGTATTTAATTCTGTACTTTTCATCATAATCCCCCATCTCGCAAAAAGAGTTGGCCCGGCGGCCAACTCCTGTGTCTCACAGCACTATGGCATAATTATCGCTTGCTATCATATATAATCAAAGCCCCAACACGAATGAGGCCACACTCCAGGCTTTCCGGCCACTCGCTTTTCTATCATCATACCATATGCCCTGTTTTGCTGTAAATTATAACACATCGCGCATTTGGGACAAAATGGGCGCTTTTAGCCACTTGCCCTCCTATTCCTAATACACACGGCCAATGGCGTAACTGCCGGATATTATAAATAATCCTCCTTCCCCTGCTCCTGCAAAATCTCCACAATTTTTTTCACATCCTGGGCTTTGCTTTTATCGCAGACCAAAACCGCATCTTCCGTTTCCACAATAATCACGTTGTCCAGCCCTATGGTGGCAATCAGCTTATCCTTCCCATAGGCGATACAGTTTGTGGAACCGATATGAATCTGCTCGCCGTATACCACATTGTTGTTTTCGTCCGTATCGTACAGCGTATCCAGGGTGTCCCAGCTTCCCACATCGCTCCACCCAAAATCGCCGTCAAGCATAATTACATTGTCCGCTTTTTCCATAATCCCGTAGTCGATGGAAATCTTTGGTATCATAGGGTAAACCCTTTCCAAAACTTCCTTTTCCTTTTCCGTTCCTATGGCTTCTTCTATTTCCAGGAGATATTCATAAATATCCGGCAGAAGCTTTTCGAAATATTTTAATATTACCGATGTTTTCCATACAAACATGCCGCTGTTCCAAAGATAGCAGCCCTGGTCCACATAGGATTTGGCAATGGAAAGGCTGGGTTTTTCCACAAAATCCGACACAGGATACGCGGTTATCCGTTTTTGGCTTACCTCCCCTACCTTATGCGCCACCTCCTGCATCCTTTTATTATATTTTATATACCCATAGCCGGTGGCCGGTTCGGTGGGCTTGATTCCTATGGTCACAAGCCTGTCCGTCTTTTCCGCCAAATCCATGGCAAAGTCCATCACTTCCCTGTAAGCGTCCTTATCCTTTACATAATGATCCGAAGGAAGCACGCACATCACGCTGTCCCCGTACTGCTTCCGGATGGCTACCGCCGCATAGCCGATGCAGGCCGATGTATTCCTCGCCGCCGGCTCCGCCAATATCCGCCCCTTCCCCAGGCGGCTGGCCGTCATCTCCTCCATGAGCGGCGCCTGGCCGGCATTCGTCACGATAAAAACATTCTCCATCGGCACATTTCCCGCAATCCTGTCAATGGTCTCATTCACCATCGTATCTTTCCCCGTCAGATTCAAAAATTGCTTGGGCATCTGTTTACGGCTCAAAGGCCAAAACCTGGTTCCTCCCCCGCCCGCCATTATCACACTAAATCTTTCCATCTTCGTAAATAAACTCCTTTCCTGAATTACCAATTACCTTCCGTTCATCCTGGCCGTATCGATATTTTCCTTAAACCATTCGTAAGCCAGCTTCACGCCCTCTTCCAATTCCACTTTATGGTGCCATCCCATAGCATGGAGTTTGTCCACGCTGGTAAGCTTTCTCGGCGTACCGTCAGGCATATCCTGATTCCATATTATTTTCCCCTCAAACCCTACTGTTTTGCATACGGTCTCCGCCAATTCTTTAATTGCAATCTCCTTTCCTGTACCGATATTCACATGCTGTTCCCCGCTGTAATTCTCCAACAGGAACACACAGGCATCCGCCATATCGTCCACATATAAAAACTCCCTAAGCGGGCTTCCCGTTCCCCACAATTCCACCGATTCCGCCCCGCTTGCCTTAGCCTCATGGAATTTGCGTATCATGGCCGGCAGCACATGGGAATCCTGCAAATCATAATTATCATACGGCCCGTACAGATTCGTAGGCATGCAGCTTATGAAATCATCCCCATACTGTATCCTGTAAAATTTACACATTTCCAGCCCGGCAATTTTCGCTATGGCATAAGCTTCATTGGTTTCTTCCAAAGGGCCTGTCAACAGCGCATCCTCCGGTATGGGCTGGGGCGCCATACGGGGATAAATGCACGTGCTTCCCAAAAACAAGAGCTTCTTTACATGAAAATCATGGCAGCACTTAATTACATTGCACTGCACTTGCATATTTTCGTAGGCAAATTCCGCCGGCTTCGTCTGATTGGCGTTAATTCCTCCCACCTTTGCCGCCGCCAAAACCACGATATCCGGCCGCTCTTCTTCAAAGAAACGGTTCACATCCGCCTGGTTGGTCAAATCCAGCTCCTTATGCGTCCTCCCCACAATATTGCAGTATCCCTTCGACTGCAGATTTCTTACGATGGCGCTGCCCACCAGTCCCCTGTGGCCTGCCACATAAATTTTATTCGATTTATCCATACTCTCTCCTTCTTTCATCATATTGAGATATCCCGCCAGCGATATCTCTGCGATTACCTCGTTTCTTTATGCCTGAATCCATCCTCCAATCCGGTTCCCCGCAGTTCTATCTCCGCCCTTGCCGGAGAAGAAGGGAACGGCTCATATCCTGCCCTGTCGCCTTCCACAGGATAGTAAAAAGTTATCCCCTCCACTTTATAGCCTTCCGTTCCAAAACTTTCGTAATCCTTCTGATATACGAAATAATCCGGGGAAAAGCCTGAAACGATTTCCTTTCCCAAAGCAATCAGTTTATAGCAGCCTGCCGCCGCAATAAGGCCATATACTGTCCTCCAGACATACTTTCCGGCATTCTCCTTTCCAATCAGCCACATCGCCAGCCCGCCGAAAGTAATCGGGGCAGCCAGCCAGACATAAACGCACCCATAACGGATTAAAGGCGCAGAAAACAGCCAGAACACAAAGGAAAAATTGATTGTTACCGCCGCCAGCATCCAGTCTCGCAGCTTATCCAGCTTTTTCATCCATGCGGCGAGCCATGCCGCAATGGATACCGGAACCGCTCCGACCCCTGCCAGAATAAACAGCTTATCCAGCGCCGTCTGGGATGAAAACCACTCTTTCATCCATACTATTGCGGGCTCCCCATATCTCGCCACATCATATATCCCCCGCCCCCATACCTGGATTTCCTTTGCGTCATAGTCCGCAATCCCTTTCGGTATTTTCCAGTCCACGGGGAACAAATCGACCCATGTAAAGGGATAAACGAGCCAGCCGGAAATCAATACGTTACGTATCAGATAGGGCAGCAGGATTGCTGCGCCAAGAAAGATAAACCCTGCGATTCCCTTCCCATTTTTTTCTTTTATCAGCATGGCCGCCGGTTTTGCCGCCAACAATACGATAAGGGCCGCAGACAGCTTAAGGCTCATCGTATATACGCACACCAAAGCCAGAAGTCCATAGGGAAACCAGTCTTCTTCCCCCTGCTCCACCAAATCCAAATATCGTACCACTATATAGAATACCGTCAAAACCATAAAATAATCCGATGCGGGAGATATCATTTCATCAAAAATAATTATAAGGTAATAGAATCCCATCAGCCTGGCAATATCCGATAAAAGCAGGCCTTTCCTTTTCCAGGCCAATGATATCTCGCTGCACACCTTTGCCAAAAGCAAGGCGAAAAAACCCGCCATGCAATGATAAGACTGCCCTCCCAAAAAAGCAAAGCTGTATAAAGCGGACAAAGAAAAGGCGGAGCTGTTATAGGCCAGCCTGCAATGCAGATTGCCCAACCCCTTTACAATGCCGTATTCCTCTATCCAGCGGATACTCTGGGCATGGTACAGCCCTGTATCATAATGGATAATCCCCCGGGATGTTCCATATGCAAATAAAAGGAACAAAAATAAGCAGAATACCTTTCTCCCCTTAGGGATACGGTCCATCTGCCTTTTCAGTTCCTTTCCAAGTTCCCGGCGGAACACTATTGCTGTGAAAATACAGATTCCTGTCAACAAAAGGATGGCAGACAGGCCCACTTTATAAAACAGGCTGAACAGCTGGGCATATACGGTTAAAGCCACCAGGCCGGCCATCACATAACTGTCCGGCCGGAAACCCCGGCTTTCCCTTTTGCCGAATATATGCCCAATACCCTGCAACACCAAAAAACCTGTGAGGTAAGAACTTCCTATAATATATAGAAAAATAAGACAGACTGAAAGCATGTCCATTTCCTCTCATAGCTAATTTCTATCCATAATCCTGTTGCCTATAAATACATAAGCACCGCTATCAAAATGCCCAGCAATGCCCCCATGAGAACCTGTAAGGGGGTGTGGCCTACAAATTCTTTCAGCTTGTCCTCCACACTCATTTCCTTTCCCATATTGGTAAACAGTTCCATCATCTCATTGAGCACCTTTGCCTGAATTCCGGTCTCGCGCCTTACCCCCATGGCATCGTACATAACGACGATGGCGAAGATAGCCGCCATGGCGAATTGAAAGCTTCCTCCCCCGTATTCCAGCCCAGCCGCCGTTGCCAGCGCACAGACCGTTGCCGAATGGGAGCTGGGCATCCCCCCGCTCCCTACCAGGCGCTCCGCCACAAATTTCCGGTTAAACCACATATGGATTATGGTTTTCAGTATTTGCGCCACAAGCCATCCGCTGACCGATGCCATAAAAATGCGGTTATTTATCAAATCGCCCAAAAACTCCATTCCTCAAATCCTTTTCCTATGCGTTCTTCAAATATGCCGCTATTGCATCATGCCAATCCGCAAACTGAAAGTCTGTGGTCAGGCGCAGCATATAATTATCCAATACCGAATACGCCGGCCTTGCAGCCGAAGCCGGATTGTCCTTCATATACTTTTCCGTCGTAATTTCTTCCACCGCCGTCCGCTTCCCGGCCAGCCTGAAAATTTCTTTCGTAAAATCGGCCCAGCTGCAGAAGCCTTCGCAGGTTCCATGGAATATCCCGTAATTTTCCGTAGGAAGAAGATAAGCGACCGCTTTGGCCAGTTCCTCCGCACTGGTAGGATTTCCCACCTGGTCGCACACCACCGCTACCTTATCGTTGGTCTCCGAAAGGCGCAGCATCGTCCTTACAAAATTTTTTCCTTCTCCATACAGCCATGCGGTCCTGATAATAAAATAATCCCTGGCAAAATCCCTGACGAAATTCTCGCCCGCCAGCTTGGATGCCCCATACACCCCTAACGGGTTCGTTGCGTCAAATTCCCGATAAGGCCTGCTGCCGTTTCCGGCAAATACATAGTCCGTGGAAATCTGCATCAGCTTAGCCCCGGTTTCCGTCGCCGCTATGCTAAGGTTGCGCGGCCCGATGGCATTTATCCTGTATGCATTGTCCACGTCCGTTTCGCAGGCATTCACATTGGTATGCGCCGCACAGTTAATAATGGCATAAGGCTTTACCGCCCGGACAAACTCCATCACCTTATCGATATCCGTAATATCCAGTTCCGCCACATCCGTATTTACCAGTTCAAATTCCTGGCTTCCTTCATACAGCTTATTCACGGCAATCCCCAGCTGCCCCCTGCAGCCGGTCACTATTACTTTTTTCCCTTGCATATCCATCCTCATTTCTGCACTGCTTTTATATCCCAGCTTTTCCAGGATTGTCTCAATCCACTGCAATCGCTAAATTTTGCTTTTATAAAGCCATGCGCCCAGGCATTATGTGTCGGGCAGCGCACAGACACACATTTCCAGTTCTTAAAAACACTTATAAAGAGAAAAGAGTCAGTCTTCTTTTCTCACAATAAGCGGCACAAAAAAACAATTATAGAATCATCATACATCCCTTGCTTTTATTATGCAAGTAAAATTATTCTGGCAAGGGATGTGCCAGTAACAGTTCAGCCGGAAAAGTAATTGCCATTTCCTTCACTCCATATTTCTTGCGGCTTTCTTTCGGCAAATTATTCCCCATCCATATAGCAAAATCGTTATAAAATCTTAAGATTTTTGTTTATATTTTTCTCTCTTTCCATAGTGACTATCCTTATTTTATGTGATATAATGGCGACTGTGGTCATTTAGTATATTCAACATTATGTATTTGAATACCATTTTTTATGAAAGCGAGGATTATTATGAAACGATTACAAGTGCTTCTTCTTGTAAGTCTGGCATCCGTTCTTTTATTCTCCGGATGCGGAAAATCAGAAGAGGAAGCTGATGAGCCTGCTGTTGCACAGGTTATTGAAAAGCAACCCGAGCTGGAAGATACGGAAGCGCCAGCTGAACCGGAATCAGAGGCGGAGGCCCCTGTAGATGACGAGCAGCCCCCGGAAGAAGGCATGGTAAGAAGTACCCTGACCAATGAATGGATTGACGGCAGCCTGGAGAAAACCCGTCCAATCGCCATCATGGTTCCCAACGATTCCGCGGCTTTACCGCATTACAACATTTCTAAGGCAGATATCCTTTATGAATGCCCTGTAGAGAGCGGCATCACAAGAACTATGGCCGTAATTAAAGACTGGGAAAACCTGGACCGCATCGGCAATGTAAGAAGCTGCCGTGACTATTTTGTATATTGGTCTTTTGAATGGGATGCTATTTATTTACATTTCGGTGGTCCTTATTATATTAATGAAATTGTTGAAAGAAAAGATACCGACCACATCACAGGATGCTCTTATGGCGACAAACGTACAGACGGCCTTTTTGAAGGCGCTTTCTACCGCTCCACCGACAAGAAAGCACCTCACAACGCTTACGCAAGCGCGGAAGGCATTCAGAAGGGTATTGATAAATTCAATATTTCCGCTACATACCGTGACAATTACTACGACCCGGACCACTTCAAATTCGCTCCTTCCAAAGAGCCGAATACATTGGAACAGTATAGCGACGCTGTTACGGCAAAAGAAATCGATATGTCGTCCGCTTACCCTGTTACCAAAACTTCCTTCAGCTATAACGAAAGCGACGGTTTATATTACCGCAGCATGTACGGAAAAGCTGATGTGGATGCCGCCAACGACAATCAGCAGCTGGCATTCAAAAATGTGTTGGTTCAGTTCACATATCATGAAGTAAGGGATGCAAAAGGCTATCTGATTTTCCAGGTACATGATACCACAAGGGATGGATATTATTTTACCAATGGCAAAGGGATTCATGTAACATGGAAGAAGAGCGCCGATTATGAGCCCACAAAATATTATGACGATGACGGCAATGAAATCGAAGTGAATACCGGAAAGACTATGATTTGCATTGTGAAAGACGGCGATTCTTTTAAAGCGGATGGAACTGCTTTGAAAGCTAAATAAATTGTAAGAAAAGAAGGCTGCTGCACTGTATTGTGCAGCAGCCCTTTTTATGCGCAGGCCCGCATGCTGCCAAGGCAGCATGCGGGCCGCGCGGGGAGTAGGGGGAAAAAGTCTCCCCTACCCGATTGCACTTTCATATGCCCGTTTCTTTATTTCTGGCCAATGCCAAGCCGGTTCACCGCAGAGAAGATAGCCCTTACGGAAGCCCTGGTAATGTTGGAGCTTACGCCGACGCCATAAGTCACGCTTCCGGTATCCACATCCAGCAAATGGATATATGCCGCAGCCTGGGAATTGGAGCCGCTTTGGAGGGCATGCTCTTCGTAATCCAGTATTTTCATTTCTTCGCCAATGACTTCCTGGAGCCCTCGTTTTACCGCATCAATCGGGCCGTTGCCCACTGCTTCCAATTTCTTTTCCACGCCGTGGTCCGTATAAACTACGATGACCCGGGTATCAAATTCGGAGGTCGTTTCATCGCTTAAGTCATCCACACGGAGCTTGCGGAAATGGTACGGCTCTTTGCGGTCCAGATATTCTTTCCGGAACTGCTGCATAATTTCATCCGGGGATACTTCGCCCTGTTTTTCCGATATATCCTGGATGACATTGGCGAATTCCCTGTGCATTCCTTTCGGCAGCTTGAAGCCAAAGTATGTATCCATAATGAAGGCCACGCCGCCCTTCCCTGACTGGGAATTGATTCTGACAATAGGTTCATATTCCCTCCCAATGTCCGAAGGATCGATGGGAAGATAGGGCACCTGCCATATTTCGCTGTTCCGATCCCTCATGGCCTTTACGCCTTTGTTAATGGCATCCTGATGGGAACCGGAAAAAGCGGTGAAAACCAGTTTGCCGGCATAGGGATGCCTGGGATGGATTGGTATTTTACAGCATCTTTCATAGATTTCGATAATCTCGTTGATTTTTTCTATGTTCAGTTCCGGGTTAATGCCCTGCGAGAACATATTGTATGCAATATTCAGCACATCCACATTTCCGGTTCTTTCTCCGTTTCCGAAAAGGGTTCCCTCTACCCTCTGGGCCCCTGCCAGCAGGGAGAGTTCTGCGCTGGCCACGCCGGTTCCCCTGTCATTATGGGGGTGCACGCTTAAGATGATGCTTTCACGGTTTTTAAAATGTTTATTCATCCATTCAATCTGATCCGCGTAAACATTAGGCGTAGTCATCTCTACGGTGGAAGGTAAATTGATGATAATCGGGTTTTCCTTTGTAGCTCCCCAGGTTTCCTGTACTGCAGTGCATATCTCCAACGCAAAATCCAGTTCTGTTCCCGTAAAGCTCTCCGGGGAATACTCCAAAATAATTTTTCCGGGGAATTTTTCCGCCCTTTCTTTTACCCACTTTGTGCCTTGCACCGCAATATTAATGATTTCTTCCCTGTCCATGCCGAATACTACATCTCTTTGAAGGGTGGAGGTAGAGTTATAAATATGGACAATCGCCTGGCTGCAGCCTGCAATAGATTCAAATGTCCTTTCTATCTGCTCTTCCCTGCATTGTGTCAACACCTGCACCCAAACATCCTGCGGTATCATCTTCCTGTCCACCAGCTGACGCAGGAAGTCGTACTCTATCTGGCTTGCCGCCGGAAATCCAATTTCTATTTCGCGAAAACCCAGCTTTATCAGATATTGAAACATCTCGATTTTCTCGTGCACCACCATAGGATCGATAAGCGCCTGGTTTCCATCCCGTAAATCCACACTGCACCATATAGGAGCTTTTTCAATCTCTTTCCCCGGCCACTCCCTTTCCGGATAATTTACTACTGGATTGCGACGATACCTTTCATAATTCATCATTTCTCTTTCCTCATTTCTTTCCAGTTTTCTTTGCTCTGTGCGGGCCCGCTTTTCATCGGGCAGGAATCTTTTTTCTTCCTGCCCGCCGCGCGGGGCGCTTGTTGCGTAGCAACTAATTTCCCTTTGCGCCCCTGCGCATATAAAAGCCGGCTCAAAGAGCCGGCCTGCTTTAATTAAAGTTGTGTTGTTGCCTCCAATCAGCGGTTACTCTCCAAGACCGCTTTCAATAGCTTGAATCAATGCTTTCAAAGCCTCTTCCTCATCTTCGCCATCGCAAACAAACTCCACTTCATCTCCACATTTTACACACGCGCCAAGTACGCTCAGCACGCTCTTGGCATTTGCCGTATTCTCCTTGAATGTAAATGTAATTAATGATTTAAACTGCATTGCTTCTTTGCATAGAATGCCTGCTGGTCTTAGATGTAGCCCGGTGGGGTTTTTAATAGTTACCTTTTGGCTTACCATACCCTCTTCTCCTTCACTTCATATGCCCATATATTTATCCTTCTGCTATCACGTTTGCATATGTTCTATTTGGTTATTATAACATCTTTTTCCTGTCTTGTGAAGACTTCTATAACATAATATTCTGAATCAGTTCGGCTAGCTTTTTCGCTTCCGCATCTATCTGCTTTTTGTCTTTCCCTTCTATCATAACACGCACTTTAGGCTCCGTTCCCGACGGTCGTATCAGTACCCGTCCTTCCCCGGCGAATTTCTCATTCAATTTCTCAATCGCTTCCGCGATTTCCGGATAATCCATGTAGTTCTCTTTTTTATGATTGGGAACCTTTGCATTTACAAGGGCCTGGGGCATCACCTCCATAATTTTTGAAAGTTCGGATAAGGAGACTTTTGTCTCCACCATCACCTGCAAAAGGTGCAGGGCGCTGAGCAGTCCATCCCCTGTCGTATTTTCATCCAAAAAGATAATATGGCCGGATTGCTCTCCTCCCAGGCTGGCCCCGATTTCCCTCATCCTCTCAAGCACGTAGCGGTCGCCTACCTTCGTCTGCTGTATTTCTATATTGTTTCGTTCCCCCATCAGGAAAAAGCCCAGGTTGCTCATAACAGTGGCAATTATCCTATTCCCTTTCAGTTTTCCCTGGTTCTTCATATGGTTTCCCACAATGGCCATAATCTGGTCTCCGTCCACGATATTACCCAGTTCATCCACTGCCAGCAGTCTGTCCGCATCCCCGTCAAAAGCCAGGCCAATGTCCGCTTTCTCATATACGACCCTCGCCTGCAGCTCTTCCATGTGGGTAGAACCGCAGTTGGCATTGATGTTCGTTCCATCCGGATTGTTATGGATTGCCACCACTTCGCCGCCCAATTCCTTCAAAGCTTCTATGGATGTATAGAAAGAAGCGCCCTCCGCACAGTCAACCACTATTTTCAGGCCGCGCAAATCCACATTTACAGCTTTTATGGAATGGTTAATATATTCTTCCCTTGCGTCCGTACGGTATTTTATCTTGCCTACGCTGGCCCCGGTAGGGAATTTCACATCCTTCATTCCATTATGAATCAAAGCTTCGATTTCATCTTCCAACGCGTCCGGAAGCTTATAGCCGTTTCCGTCGAAAAATTTAATCCCGTTAAACTCCACAGGATTATGTGAGGCTGAAACCACAACCCCCGCATCCACCTTATACTTTCTCGTCAAATATGCGATAGCCGGCGTGGGGAGCACCCCTACATAGACGCAGTTCGCCCCTACGGAACATGCCCCGGCCATTAATGCATTCGCAAGCATATCGCTGGAAATACGCGTATCGCAGCCTACCATAATCGTCGGCTTATGCTCCTTTTCTTTCGTCAATACATACGCCCCCGCCTGCCCCAACTGCATAGCCAGAACCGGTGTCAGTTCTTCATTTGCCACACCTCTTACTCCATCCGTACCAAATAATCTGCCCATTCTGCTCCTCCATTCTGATGCTTTGCGCTTTCGAACCCCTTCTGCCCTGTTTCCGCAGTTCGGTATGGGTTCCGCACGCTTACTCTTTTTCCCTTATATTAAGCCTTGCCGTTATATTCTCCCTCAGGCTTACCGTATCCGGTAGATTGAAGGAAAGACGAACATCATAATATCCTTCTTCCAGGGTTTCTATGGCTCCTGTTTCCAATAGGTGCTCGATATCCACAATACCATTTATCTGGTTCGGATCCAATGCATTGATTTCCTCCGCCAGGCCGCTTACCCGAATGGGGAACTCTTCCTCATAAGTGGTTACTGCTGCTTCAAACCCTTCGGGAAGGTTTTCGACCACAATGCTGTCTTCCGAAACTGTAATCGTCCTGGTAATCTCCTGCTCCACATATGCCGTAACGGAAACGATGCCGCTAAATTCGGTATCTGCCAGTTCCACACTCCCCGGCAAATACTTCCTGATATCAACCTCTGTTGTCACATCCCCGGAAGCCCCGGTGATATCCACTTCCGTATCAGGAATTTCTATTGCGGACAAGTTTCTGAGCACATTGCCTTTTCCTGCCACCAGAACGGAATCCGGCGAGCTGGTCACTACGCCCGTTGCCCTATAGCCGTCCGAAGGCGTTCCCGATGCCGCAAATATCAGCGGAATCGATTTCGTGCCCAAAATTTCCACATCTACCCCCACCGTATTGATGTTCAGGGATAATCTGCTGTCCTTCACCACTTCTTTTCCATTGGCATCATATAGCCTAATCTCCGCGTTAGTGCCAATATCGCCTGTAAAGCCGCCTACCGCAACGCTCACTTCAGCACTGGCTATCGAGGATACTAGAGATTCCGGTCCCGATACCCTTACTAAGTTCTGATCCGTAGTTACATCCCCTATAATATAGCCTTCCTGCAGCGTTCCCGATGTGCTGGCCTTCAAAGGAAGGGAGATACTCTTCCTTTCCTCCACCTGGAGCAGCACCTCTTCCGAACTCGACTTAATGCTGTCTAAGTTTTCATTGTATTGTGCCGATGTAATCTGAATCGGTATGGTATTATCGGCCGTTATTTTCGACATATCCGCGATTGCCACAATGTCGTTCTGCCTGATGCTGTTTACTACCGTTCTGGGGCCTGTCACCGTTACTGTATCTATCCTGTCCGAGTTATCAAGCACTTCGTAGGTTTTTCCCTGCCCTGTCAGATATTCCGTATTAATAATGGTTACCGGAATATCGTTGTACCTATGGGTCAGAGACGGATTATTGATATTCGTCACCAGCAGCCACAAAAGGGCGGCAAAAAGAACGGATCCGATTTTAAGTCCAAGGTTGTCAGTCAGTTTCCTTTTCATTCTTTTCCCTTCCCTTCCAAAGCTTACGCCGTTTCTCTTCCTCCGGTTTGCCCTGAATGTCCCGCAGTCTTTCCTTTAAAGCATCCCCATCCAGGTTCCTTTCCAGATTTCCTTCGTACGCAATGCTGATTCTCCCTGTTTCTTCAGAAACGATTACCGTCATGGAATCCGTTACTTCCGAAATGCCCACTCCTGCCCTGTGCCTTGTTCCCAGTTCTTTGCTTAACAGCATATTATCGGAAAGGGGAAGATAACAGGTAGCCGACGTCACCCTATTTCCGCGTATAATCACAGCACCGTCATGCAACGGTGTATTATGCTCAAATATATTAATCAAAAGCTGGCTGGTAACTATTCCATCGATATCGATTCCTGTCCTTTCGTACTCCGCTAATGGCTGGGTCTTCTCAATGACTATCAATGCGCCAGTCTTTACTTTTCCCATTTCCACGCATGCTTTAGCAATCTCGTTTATGGTACGGTCTGAAAAAAGGCCGGATTCCATTTTATTGGAGTCAAAAGGAAGCAGCGAGGCAATCAAATTTTTCCTTCCCAGTTCCTCCATCGCCTTGCGCAGTTCCGGCTGCAGAATCACAATAATTGCCGTTGACGCAATTCCAACCAGATTTTCGGCAATCCACAGTATTGTTTCCATGTTGAAAATAGCCGCCAAAAGCCAGAAAATGGCGATTACGATAACGCCTTTCAGCAATGACCACGCTTTTGAATTTTTCACCCATAATAAAACATTATACATCAGAAAGGAGAGAATTATAATTTCTACAATATCAACCCATCTGATTTCCGGCATATGTCTGAAATATGTGTCCATAAAATCTTGAATTTGCTGCATCTTAACCCATTCCAGTCCTATTATTAATTACATCCGCTATTTATTAGTTCTCTTGCCTTCTGCGCCCCTTTGGGAAGGATGCGCCTTTTTCTGCTGGTTAATCTTCTTCACCTTGCGTTCCGGGGCCGCAACCGTAACCTTCGGTACCGCCTTCACATAATAATAATACTCATCGTCCTCGAACTGCACCTTTTCTGTCCGGCTGTAGTCCACATGAAATGCAAAAAACTGTATTACTGCCGCAATCAACGCCGATACCACGGTGCCGATGATAACCCCTCCGACAGCCACATTGGTATCGAACATCAAATCCCCTACCAGGAGCAGCATTATATTTACCAAAGCGCCTGCAATAATCGCTATCGTCCATGAATGATCCACGGACAACCGCCTTATCAGATATACGAAAATAAGGGTAATAGCAAAAGCCGCAATGGTCACTACCATCGTCCTGTTTGCCAGGATACCGTCTATAATAAACCGGAATCTGGCTGTAATTTCCTCCCCTTCCATGGAGATCAGCGTGGCCGTGCTTTCATTTACATAAGCCAGCAGATAATATACCGCCGTTCCGCAAGCCACGGATACGGCAGAAGCCGGTGTACCCAGCAGCCCCATGGCAATGGGAATCACATACGGGATTTTCAGCAGGAAACAAATGGGCATCAGCACCACCACAAAGGTGTCTTTCGGCGAAAACCTGAAATAAACCAAAAACATAAGCAGGAATACCGCCAGTACGACAACGGCGCATTCCAGGGATAAAGCATACACATGCAGCAGTATAAACGCCGCTGCAACAATAATAATAAAGTTCATCGGCATAAAGGAGCACATCAGCGCTATTACCAATACTGCCGTCATTTTGTTAATCCTTTCCATATACCCCATCCTGCTGTTTATCAGCATAAGGCTTATGAAAGCAATTAGGAATTTCCATAGAGGAACGAGGAATATCTCGTACTTTCCATAGAATTTTCTTAAATATTGTTTCGCAACAAGTAAAGATGTCATAGTAATTTCCTTTCAGGGCTTTAGCGGCCCTGTTTTATGTTTTATCATACATGCTGGCAAGCCTGCGCAAATTGTTCATGTATAATTTTACTCCATGCCTTGCTTTGGCATACCGATAGCAATATATCGCATATGAAATAATGCAGTATATCCCTATAACAAGTAAATATTTCATTAAAACAGATTTCCCGAATTCCATCAAATCCATTTTATAGATATCCAACATGAAAAACTCGAAATCATAGAAAATATACATCCCAAATACCACGCCGAACGCAATAGTGCCGCAGACAAAAGACTTCATCACCTGAAGCCATACATAATCTCCTCGGAAATAGTTCATTATGGAATCGTTCTTCTTTCCTTCGTTTTTTTCATAGGATGCCATTTTAGTCATTAAAATGATTCTATCCTGATTCAGCATAATCGTTTTCTCCTAACGGTCAAGGAAATGCATCCTCGGATTATCTTTGGTATCCGGTTTTCTCTCCACGATGGTCTTTTTCTTTTTATACATACCCTGCAAATTGTTGGCCATATTGTTCTTGCATTTCGCGCAAAAACGGCCGCACCGGACAGGTACCCCGCAGTTTTCGCAGGTGAGGCCCACTTGGGTGTTGGCGGAGAATTCCAGCCTTTCTTCTCTCAGCCATTGCCTAATCTGATTCGAAGTAACATCGCATTCTTCCGTCACTTCCGGGATTCCGCATCCAGGATGCTCACTCACATATTTCTTTACCTCCTGGAACTTCTCTTCCAATTCCTCTTTACAATGCTGGCAAATCATAGGTCCGCTCACATAGTTAAATAATTTACCGCATTTTTTACAGTTACGTACATCCATATATAATCCCTCCGTTTCATTGTCCTACGCCGATTGCCAATACCGCGAAGTAGATGTTCTTTATTCCCGCTTCCTGCAATGTGGCTGCCATTGCATCAATCGTACTTCCGGTCGTATATATATCGTCAATAATTACAATCGTATTTAATTTTACATCATTTTTCATCATTTTAAAAGCCCTTTTCAAATTATTTTGCCTTTCGGCATCATTCAAATCCTTCTGCGGAGCAGTTTTTTTCTTCCTCGCTATCAAATCGCACCGCATCGGTATCCCTGTCCGGGCTGAAATCTCCTTTGCCAGCAGCTGCGCCTGGTTATACCCCCTCTCCCGCTTTCTGGAAGGATGGATAGGAACCGGCACCAACGCTTCCGCTTTCCACCGCTTTAACTGCCCCTCCAGCCTGCCGGACATGCATTTCCCGAAAAAATCGGCATATTCCTGCCTGCGGCCATATTTGAACCTATATATGGACGATGCTATGCTGCGGTATTCGAACACAGCGATTCCTCTGCGAAAAAGATGCTTCCTTCTCCTGCAGTCAAAGCAATATTCATCCTCTTCTTCCAGAGGTTTTCCGCATTTCATACAGAAAGGGCTGTTTATGAATTTTAATTTTTGCAGGCACTGGACGCAGATATCGCCTTTCCCGAATCCTACAATATTGTCGCAGACCGGGCATTTTTTTGGAAACAACAAATCTAAAACGGTTTCCAGGATTGTTTCTTTCCAATTAATCTCTTTTTTCATTTTCCTCCATGATGTTTCTCCGGGCAGAAGCTTTCATCATTGAGTATTCGTTTCCGGTTTTGGGGCTATCATTTCCTGAATCCTTCTGTTCAGGCTTGTATATCGCTTGTTTTGATACTGGTTCCGAATCATTTCCCCCACTATTTGCCTGCTCCCCAATATCGTCACGCAATATTTCGCCCGCGTAACTCCCGTATACAGCAAATTACGGTTAAACAACATCTTCGGGCCGGAAAGCAGGGGCATGATTACCGCTGGGTATTCGCTCCCCTGCGATTTATGGATTGTCACCGCATAGGCCAGTTCTATTTCATCCAATTGGTGAAAAGGATAGGATACTCTCCGGTGTTCATCAAATTCCACCACCATTTCCTGGGAAAACTGATTGATTTCCCGTACAATCCCCATATCCCCATTGAATATTCCAAGGCCTTTATCCACGGGAATTCCATATTTGCTTAACACTTCCCACTCTATCTGATAATTATTCTTTGTCTGCATCACCTTATCGCCTACCCGGAAAACCCCGTTGCCGTAGGGATGTTCTTCTTTAGATGGATCCGGAGGGTTCAAATATTCCTGCAGAATCCCGTTTAAAGTCTCCACCCCCAGATTCCCTTTTCTCATAGGTGTCAGCACTTGGATATCATAACTCCCAGCCTTCACGTAAGGGGGCAGTTTTTCACGGATTAACTGGATCATATGCTTATAAATAACGTTCACATCGGCCCTTTCCAGGAAAAAGAAATCCCGGCTTTTATTATCCAACGGGATATCCTCCCCTTCGTTAATCCGATGGGCATTCACCACAATATCGCTTTCCTCTGCCTGCCTGAAAATCTTCTGCAGCATAACCACCGGGAAACGCCCGCTGTCTATCAGATCCCGCAGTACCTGGCCCGGCCCTACCGAAGGCAGCTGGTTAATATCACCGGCCATAATCAGCCTTGTTCCGGGCATCACCGCTTTCAGCAGCGCCTGGAACAAATGGATATCCACCATGGACATTTCATCGATTATTATAACGTCGGCTTCCAAAGGATTATCTTCATTTTTTTCAAATTTTGCCGTCCTTTTCCCTTCCAAAGATGCCCCGTTCAATTCCAGCAGCCTATGTATTGTTTTCGCTTCATAACCTGTGGCTTCTGTCATCCTTTTCGCCGCCCGCCCTGTAGGGGCTGCTAAGAAGATATCCATCCCTTCTTCTTCAAAATACTGGATAATCGTATTAATGGTTGTGGTTTTCCCCGTTCCAGGCCCTCCGGTCAGAATCACAATACCGTTCCTGATGCTTTCAAGCACCGCATACCTTTGCCGCTCATCCAGCCGGATTCCCTGCCTTTCCTCCAACCTGGCGATACGCTGCCATATATGTTTTTCTTCCGATGGCAGCAAACCGCCCTCCTGCAAGGGGATATTTAAATCATGGAGCATTTTTGCGCAGTTCAGTTCCTCATAATAGTAAGATGCCGCATATACCCAAGTGGATTTGGCGTTTTCCCGTTCCATATCCTCCGTTTTGGCCAGCTTCATCACCACCTTTTTATCCATGGCCAGGTTGGCCGCCTGGGGCTTCACCGAATCTTCATCCAGCCCCAGGAGCATAGCGCATCTTTCTAACAATATGTTTTCCGGAAGATAGATATGACCTTCCGAAGCCGCTTGCATCAGCACATATAAAATGCCGCTGCGAATACGGAAATCCGAATCCATATGAATCCCCGATTTATGGGCGATTTCGTCGGCAATCCGGAACCCTATACCATCCACATCCTCTGCCAGCCGATATGGATTTTCCTTCATTACCCCATAAATTTCCATTCCATAAGTATTATAGATACGCGTAGCCAAGGCTCCGGATATCCCGTATTTCTGCAGGAAAACCATGATTCCCCGCATATCCTTCTTTTCCTCCATCTGGATGGCGATTTCCCTGGCTTTCTTTTCGCTGATGCCTTTAATCTCCGCAAGACGCTCCGGTTCTTCTTCAATAATCCGGAACGTATCTTTCCCAAACTTTTTTACAATCCTTGCCGCCAGGGATGCTCCTATCCCTTTGATTGCCCCGGAACCGAGATACCGTTCTATACTGACCTCATCATCCGGTTCCGTCGCATGATAGGTTTCCACTTTAAGCTGCATGCCATACATGGGATGCTCCACATAATTGCCGGAAACTTCCATCGTTTCCCCTTCATCAATGCTCCGGAAAGCTCCCACGCATACGATTTCTTCCTCCCCGCTTATAAAATTCATAACCGTATAGCCGTTATCCCCATTCCGGTAAATAATATGCTCTACATAGCCCTTTAGCTGCTCCATCCTATGCCCTTCCGCCAACACTCGTCCAAGTAAAAATTTATCCATGCAATTTGCGACGCAGTTTCCTATAAGAATGAAAAGGCTGCTTATATAAGCAGCCCATCTTCTTTATGTAACTTTCCCGTTGACTCTCACAATACTACAAATTATAGTTGCGTTTCATCTGCTCATAAAGCATCTGGGCCAATCCCAGCCCTTCCCTCTCCGTCTGGAGCCCTGCCAGTTCCTGCAAAGCGTTGTCCTTAAAAAAGTCTACCAAATTATCATTGGGATTAGATTCTTTATCTTTAAAAACATCCACCGTCTTCTGCATTTCCTTAAACATCTGCTCTACGAAATAAGCCTCGAACTCCTTACAGACTGCCAGCAATTCATCATCGGAAGATTTCGTATAATCCGTTTTCCTTATTTGCCCATCCAGCCGGGATGCCGTTGCCTGAGAAGACAAATAATTTGCATATGCCGAAGAAACACCATTTCCAATATCCATTTTATTGCCCATGCCCTTTCTATCAATCGCAGCCCGTCATGTCCGCATACCTCACATACCTTCACCCTTATGCAGACATAACATTTACAAAACCGGTCTATAACCCTTACTTCCTGCTATCTTTTCAGGTTATTCGCCTGCTGCAGCATTTCATCGCTGGTAGTAATTGCCTTTGAATTCATTTCATATGCACGCTGTGCCACAATCAAGTTTACCATTTCATCCGCCACTTTTACATTAGATCCTTCCAGATAACCCTGCACAATTTTGCTTCTCCGCACATCCGGATTGGTGGATTCGTTGATTGCCGCTCCGCTGGCCGGGGTAACTGCGAATAGGGTATCCCCCTGCCTTTCCAGTCCTGCAGCATTCCTAAACTGATAGGTGCCAATGGTAATTCCCAATGATTGGGGGTTATTATTGGCATCCGGATACATCAAAGTACCGTCGCTGCCGATTGTGATTTTATTAGTAATAACATTTCCTGCCAGCGTGATATTACGCCCGTTGGTGTCCAGAACCGGGAGGCCGTCCGACGTTGTCAGCATAATACGGTTTGCGCCTCCTGTGGCCCATGTGAAATCGCCGTTCCTCGTATAGTTTGTTTCCCCATTGGCGTTGCGCACCGCGAAGAAGCCGTCGCCCTCAATGGCAAAAGCAGTATCGCTTTCCGAAGCGAGGAAACTCCCTTGGCTGAACAGCTGGTTAATCGCCGCCGTCCTTACGCCCAACCCCACCTGGGAAGTCACTGGTTTGGGATCGCCGTTGGCCGTAGTAGTTGCCGTCTGTAAAGTCTGGTATAGCAAAGATTTAAACTGGGCCACCTGGGCCTTGTAGCCCGCCGAGTTAACGTTTGCAAGATTATTCGCTATCGTATCCACATTCGTCTGCTGTGCATTCATACCTGTCGCTGCCGACCATAAGCTTCTAACCATTTCTTATTCCTCCTACAATCTTCCAATCTGAGTTACGGCAGTCTCCAATGTACTGTCATAAGTCTGAATGACTTTTTGATTGGTTTCATATGCCCTCGATATATTAATCATATTTACCATTTCGGTTACCACCGACATATTCGCCGTTTCTAAATATCCCTGGTATACCTTGGCGTCCGCCTCCTGGAATCTGGCTCCATCTACCGGCTGGAAATAATTTTCGCCGAATTTCTCCAGATAATTATAATCCACAAAATCCCTGATACGAAGCTGCGCAACCGGGGTATTATCATCGCCCTGCATAATATTGCCGTTAATATCCACCCTGAAATCCAAAAGCGGATTCAGACGAATACGGCCTCCCGTAGTGCTCAATACATAATCGCCGTCATGGGTCATCAAATATCCGTTTGTGCCCAGCCGAAAGCTTCCGTCCCTCGTATATTTAATAGAAGTCTCATTATTTTTGTTGGTATAGGATACGGTAAAGAAGCCCGAGCCGGACAGCGCCAAGTCAAAGCTGTTTTCCGTTCCTTTCATGGGGCCTTGGGAATAGTCGGTGTAGCCTTCTCCAATCTTTACGCCTAAGTTATTAATCCCAACCGCTCTGGTAGTCCTGGCCGCTTCCGATGTGTCCTTCAGCTTAAATGCCAGCACATCGTCGAATGCCTGGCTGGTTGCCCCTTCCTTTTTATATCCGTTGGTGTTCGCGTTGGCCAGGTTATTGGTCATCACATCCATTCTATGCTGTTCATTTATCATTCCGGTATAAGCGGTATATAACCCTTTAAACATTTTTCCTCCTATTCCAGTTCCGCAAATATCCTACCAATGCCCTTTCTCGCGGAGCAATTTTCCGTCTGCTTCGCAGCCATAAAATTCTCCGAGGGCATTGTTCGGTCATTTGCTGTTTTCCAGTTCCGCAAATATCCTACCAATGCCCTTTCTCGCGGAGCAATTTTCCGTCTGCTTCGCAGCCATAAAATTCTCCGTGGGCATTGTT
>JAETTM010000130.1 GCA_021769135.1 Lachnospiraceae bacterium
AAACCGTCCGCTCCGGCCTCGAAAAACAACCCTTTGGGCTTTCCGGATGGCTGGGGATGGAGATGAGTTTCTACAGCAATGCCACTGACAACATGGTCGTTATTATGGACTGCGGCAATCTAGAAGTGCTTTATGGAGCTGCCAGTGAGGCAGGATACAAGAGGCTTATGGAGGTCATGGAGGGAATCGGAGAACCGTTATAAAGCACGGCACAAAGCCAACGATAAGGAGGAATTGGACATATGGGACTATTCGGGAAAAAGAAGAACCAGAAACAGGCACAGCAGGAGCAGCAGAAGACGCAAAACGAAATGAAAATATATATTCAGGGAGCCGGAGGAACAATCGTCACAAAATCCATTCTGGATGGCACTTCAAAGTTAAAATGGATGTTCCGACAGGAGAGCGAACATGGAAACGGCTGGGTGGCATTTGGGGACACGGACAGTCAGGAATATGTAGATGACGCAAAAAACATGGCGATTGTGGATTTCAATACGCTGGCCAACATAGAGCCTACAGTGGTAAATATATTCTATATGCCGGTCGGCAGCGATCTGGAATTTTGCTCTGATAAAACGGGAAAATATTTTGTGGATACCAGAACGGGAAAAGAGATCAGGGAGCAGGTGAAGCATCCGGCACAGCTTGCCTTTGAAAAAAATTTAAAATTTTTAAATCAAAAGACATACCCGGAATCCTTTTTCAGAAGCCTGTTTACCGAAAACGCTAACATTAAAATAGTCCGGGCAGGAGAAGCGGATTTTCCCACAGGGGAGGTGGTGCTGGCGGACCCACTCGCATATCTGGGAAGCAAATATGAAACCCTTCTGGAGAAGCAGATTCCCGCCGGAAACTATCCGGTGGAGCTGTCGGTCTGTCTTTCTCCAATTGCGGGCCTTAGAATTGCAGCCGCAAGGCTTCTGATCAGCGACAGGCAGGCGGTTTCTTATGAGATTGCCATGCCCCAGGGAAAGTGTATAGAGGATTTGGGGAAACCGGGTGTTTTTACCTTTTTCGGTGTGGATACAGGGCTTGCATGCTTTGCAGACCGGAAGGTTTCGGAGGAAAGCCGGTTGTTTTTTGAAAAGTGGACAGGTAAAAATCCGGGAAAGAACAAGTATGCGGATTATTTCGCAGGCCTTTTTCAGGAAAGCTATGAAGCGAATCCGGAGTTTCAGAATCAGGGCGGGAGCTTTCTGGAATGGAAACTCCCTGAGAGCGGTTTCAGGACAGTCCTTTTTTCCAGCGGCATGGGGGACGGTATGTACAGTGGCTACTGGGGACTGGATGAGAAGGGTGAGATTGTATGCCTGGTGGCAATTTTTATGAACCCGGAGTATTTTTAATGGAAAGCCAATAAAAGCAGGAGAACAGAGATGGGATTTCAGGATGAGATGAAACAGATGTTTCTGCACGTTGCGGCAGGAGAGATCGAACCGGAGGAATGGGAAAAATGGTGGAACAGCAATAAGGTTAAGCTGGAAGAGATCCTGACCCGGGGAGACAGAGGGCGGATCATGCCCGCTTTGTGGAGCGCAAACTATTACTGGATGGCAAAGACACAGGGTGGTGTTGCCTACTATTTCCATGCCCAGGGCCGCCCGGTGAAGACCTCCGGTTATTATGAGGAAAAAGCACGGGAAGAGGAGATCCGTGAAAGGCAGAGAGCCATGGAAGCCTATCACAGGAAGACGGCGCCTGTCAGGCGTCCCTGGGAGGAATATCTGGAGAAACATCCAACGGAATCCATTTCTTTTGACTGGAAAAGCCTGCTGGGGACGCCGCCCGGCCAGAAACCGGCGAAGGTTTTCGGCTATAAAAACGCAAGAACAACCGAACAGTGGAAAGAGTGCGGGGAAGAGCTGAAACTCCGCTTAAAGGAGAACCTGCAGGCAAAGATTGCTCCTCTGGCAAAGGCATACGGCATGAAAAAGGCAGGCCCCAAAACTTTTGTGCGGGAAAAGAACGGTCTGGTATCCCGGATTCAGTTTATCGGTTATTTCAGGGGCGGCGGGTA
>JAETTM010000058.1 GCA_021769135.1 Lachnospiraceae bacterium
GATGGACGGGATAGGGGAAAGGGATACCAGACCTTACCGCTTTAACCGCCATTGGGGAGGCTTTGAGGATAACAGCTTTGGAACTGACGAATATATGGAATTATGCGAAAGCATAGGATGCGAACCGATGATTTGCGTAAATTTCGGCAGCGGCACGCCGGAAGAAGCGGCGGCCTGGGTGGAATACTGCAATGGCGGGGAAGACACGTTTTACGGCAGCATGAGGGCAAAAAATGGACATCCCGAGCCTTATCATATCAAATACTGGGATATAGGGAATGAAACCTTTGGCGATTGGGAGATAGGGCATTGCAGCGCGGAAGAATATGCCCATAAATACCTTAAGTTTTACGAAGCTATGAAGGAGAAGGATGAAAATATTGTCTTTATGGTATGCGGCGGCGATGGCGATGACCGTTCCCAGAAATGGAATCAGATGGTGGCGGAGTGGGCAGGAACAAAAACGGATGCCCTTTGCCTTCATATGTATGTGCTGAAGGCGATGGAGAAAAAGCATTACGATAATAAAGACATTTATTATGCGGTAACGGGGGCAGTGAAGAAATACGAAGAGATTCTGGCCGATTCTTATGAGACTGTGCAGAAAGTAAACCCCAAGGCCAAAGTGGCGGTTACCGAATATAATATGGGAACGCTTATTGATTCTTACAGGGAACAGACTTTGGAGGCGGCCATTTTCAATGCAGGGATGCTGAATATGTTTCTGCGCAATACGGAAAAGCTGACCATGTGCAATATTTCCGATTTGGTGAATGGGTGGCCCGGCGGATGCATCGTGAGCAAAAACGGGCATGCGTACGGAACGGCCAGCTATTATGTGATGAAAATGTACTCGGAAGCAGGAATCGCCAAAGTGCTGGACGGCAAGGTGGAATGCGGGTCATATGATACCAGGGAGCAGATTGGAAATATTGAACCCTTAAAGGATATTCCTTATGTGGATGCGGTGGCCTGTCAGGATAAAGAGGGAAGAATGGTGATATTTGCCATAAACCGCTCCCTGACAGAGGAAATATGCCTTCAGATTGGGCTGGAAGGAAAGGAAGCCCAGATTACGGAGTTAAACGGGGGGAAAACTTCGGATTGCAACAGAGAAGGGGAAATGCTTATAGTGCCGAAGAGCCGGAAAGTATCGCTGGAGAATGGGGAAGTGAAGCTTCGGGCGCATTCGGTGAACCGGATTGTAGTTTAACTGGGAAGTATATTTTGCGAAGAGTCAGGCCGTTATCCGTCTACCAAATTAGCACTTGTACGATTTGACAAACGGATGCGGTCTGACTAGTTTTCCCTTAGACAACAGCCTCAATAATTGTCCGGTTCCCTACTTTGATTTCCTGTATACCTATTTTTTTATTTTTATTAAAATTAAAGCTAATCATATACCCTTTATCCTTATGATAATAATCCAGATAATCCGACAGCTGTTTTTCGCCCCTTTTGTTATACTCGCTTCCATGCCATATTTTAAGTTCTACAATAAACTGTTCTCCCAAATAATCTATAATCACGTCTGTACGTCTGGCATCCCGTGTCTGGGCTTCAATGTAGTAATTTCCAGTACCATTGATAATCGGCTTTAAGTATAGAAGGAAAAACTTCCTACCATACTCTTCAAGGAATTTTTCCTCTTTTTCACCATATATATCATGGAAATATTGTACAAATTTTTCAATAACCAAATCCATATCCAGCCTGCCATCATTGATAAACTGTGATTTATTGCCTTGTGCCCGGTCATAAATGGCATTTGACAGTTCTTCTTCCGCTAAAAACAGGTTATACAGGCGCATTTCAAAAATACGATTGGCTACTTGTATGCTTCCTTCTGCATTTACGATATAGCCAAACATAGCAGCAAGGTTAATTGCAGATATATCGGGGTTATAAGATATTCTTTTTCCCGAAAATAAAATTGCTTTAAGCATCTTCTTCATTTCCGGATATTCCCCCAATTGGCGGACCATGCTTTCAAAGAATGGTTCCTGCTCAATTAACATGGATTTTACCGCTTCGGATATTCCCCTTTCCGACCACACGTCAGTTATGCTTTTAAGGTAAGGATTTTCCGGCATATCTTCATCCAGCCGCTTACAAATAGCGGATACGAGGTATGGGTAGCCGGAAGTATATTCATAAATACATTCTGAAACTTTTTTCGCATCCATGCCCGTATGCCTGTCATTTTCATACTCCGCTAACATGGAAGTAATTTGCTTTGCGGAAAAGTTCATATCAATATTAAATTTGGCGGCAATATTCCACGGGCTGTTATATTTATGCTCTGCATCGGGGCGTAATTTCAGCTTTAAGTTTTTAATGTCATAAACCCCTGCCAGTATTACAGAATAAAAAATTGGTTTCTTTTCTCTGGCCAGATAATAGCTTCGAAGCTGTGCCAGGAAATCAATAAATACTTGATTATTGGACGCACTATCTACCTCGTCAATCATTAATACTACTGGTTTAAGCGCGTTTGCGCACATTTTACTTAAGCATGTAAATAATTCTTTTAAACTGCTTGCATTTGGATTTTTTGCCATATTGGCTAATGGACTTAAAGCTTCTTGTCCGTTTCTGGGTTCTGCAATTTCAAATGTTTCAATAATCATCCTGGCAAAAACTTTTGAAAATGTGGAAGCATCTGCAAAATCTTCAGTTCCAATTTCCTGGAAATCAAGCGACAAAACAAGATAATTATTTTTCAGATACTTTTCTAAAGCAGATAAAGTAGTGGTTTTTCCGTACTGCCGGCCTTTATTAATGATAAAATAGCTGCCTTCATCTATATAGTCTGTTTTTATTTTTTCCAGCCTGTCATCAAGAGGAACCATATAATGTTTTTGCGGGTTGCAAGCTCCCGTTATGTTGAACTTCCGTTTCATTTTTTACCTCATTATTGCGCTGCATTTTGCGCATTTTTTAAATATGATTGATGTTGGTAATAAAATCATTTTAGCATTGGATATTTGGTGTGTAAACAAGATATTCTGTTTTTGATTGTATTGATGTAATAGTTCAGCCCAGAAAGGGTGCAGTATTTAGTGGGTGGAAATCCCACTTGGTAAGGTGCCAGCCACACCACCAATAGCAAACATTGTAAAAAAGCCTTTGTCGCAAGCCGGGAGGGGAATGAATTTTGCAGCCAAAGGTGCAAGAACCAGTTTAATGTCTACAAATCGAGGGAAAAGAATAAAGCAAAAAACAGCCAAAAATAAGGTTTTATTTGCTGTCGTATCTTGCAAAACTTTGTCACTGTGATAGAATATATATGGGTGTTACCAAAACGGGTAGCGGTTCGCCTTTTGCCAAAATGAGTACATTTTGAGAACTTCCTGTATCGAAGGAGGGGATACATATGGAAAATAAAGTGAAAGGTAAGCACTATTGGTGTTCGGAATGATTTTGGAATTTGTCGGTATTGTAGTAACGGTCGTCAGCATCATCGTCACGGTAATCAGTATCCGGCAAACCGGAAGAAATAAAAGGCATCAAAAAAGCAACCGCCCCGACCAAAGTTAGGTTGCTTTATTTGATTTACATTACTAACTGAGGCGAACCGTTGCTTTACGGTAACACCTTTTTCTATAAAATATGTTAGCACTTATCAGTGTTTCCGTCAACAATTTTTTCACAATACCGCCATTGTTAAACTATGCAGTAATATTAGCGGGAACACAGACCGCCGTATCAATACGGCAGTCTGCCCGAGTAAATGCCAAATGTGCAGAAAGACCGCAGAACCGGTTTTCCTTACCAAGAATGGCGAGGGGGATTTGGTCGTTATGGATATTGAAACCTATAACAGACGGGAAAAAATGTTAAAGCTCCGTGAAGAGCTGCTTGCCGTTGAGGAGGACAGGATTGCAGGAAGAAGCGGATGCACTCTGGACGAACTTGACGCTTATCTCGAAGAAGTGATTGCTGAGGTATAGCGTATGGCGGACAGCAAGAGATACAAAGTGATTGTTTCCGACAGGGCAAAAAGAATGTTGGGAACGCATATCCGCTTTATGGCACAGGTCAACAAACAGGCGGCGGTGGGCTTGTCCAACATCGTTCCTTAGCGTAAAAAAGCCAACGATTCCTGTTTCATCAAATGTAGTAAACGGCATTAGAGATTCAACAAAGCAAAAATTTTTCCTCGCAAATTCCTTACTATCCTCAATCCCCATCCCTCTTTGAACATAGGCTAAATACAACAAACTACGCCATTAATTATAATGTGAAAAAGGTGCCAGCACACCGGTCCGGCAGCTTTTTTTAGTGCGCCTGACGGTGCACGTTTTTATAATCCGGTGGAATTGCCATTTAATCCTTGACAAACCCCAAAATTCCATGTACGATAAGTACAACGTTGTACTAGCGGAAAACTGTTAATGGAACCAGTGTGAAACAAAAGGATATAAAAACGTATCGCACTGGGATTAAAATCAAAAGGAGAATGGTTGCAAGGATGAAAAAAGTAGCAATTGGCGGGGGCCAGGGCTTTTGGGGTGACAGCCCGGATGCGGCAGTACATATGATTCGCAATGCGGATATCCAGTACATGGGCTGTGATTATCTGGCGGAATTGACGCTTTCCATTATGGCAAAACAGCAGATTAAGGACCCGGCGAAGGGGTTTGCGCCGGATTTCGTAACACGTATTTTAAAAGAGGCGGGTAAGGAAGCTTGGGAAAAGAAAATCCGTATCTGTACCAATGCAGGGGGCATGAATATTTCAGGCTGTGTGGATGCCATTCACCAATGGGCTTCCGGGCAGGACATGAAAGGGTACAAAATCGGTTATGTGACCGGGGATAATATCAAGGATAAGATTCCCCAGTTAATTAAGGACGGATGGACTTTCCCGAATTTCGATTATGATGGGGATTTCCATGAAATCCTGGATAAAATTTATAACGTAAATGCTTATATTGGACATGAAGGAATTGAAGGCTGCCTGGCACAGGGGGCCGATGTGGTAGTGACCGGGCGCGCGGCCGACAGCGCCCTCTTTCTTGCGCCATTGAAATATGAATTCGGATGGGCGAACGATGATTGGGATAACCTGGCAAGGGGCATTATGGCAGGGCATCTTCTGGAATGCGGCGGACAGGGCGCAGGCGGGAATTACATGTATGATTGGCGGAATGTTCCGCGGATGGACGAATTGGGATTCCCCATTGCTGAGTTGACCGAGGATACGATGGACATTACGAAAGCCCCTGATTGCGGCGGCATTATATGCGAACAAAGCTGCAAGGAGCAGTTCCTGTATGAGGTGCATGACCCGGCCAACTATTGGACGCCGGATGTAAATGTGGACGTGAGCAAGGCTACCATCACCCAGATTGGGGATAACAGGGTGAGAATCGGCGGCATTAAAGGGAAGAAACGCCCTGACACCTTAAAGCTTTGCGTAGGCTATCATAAGGGATGGAAGACGGTGAGCATGTTAAGCTTCGCGTGGCCGGATGCCTATGAGAAAGCCCAGTATTGTGCGGAAGTGATTATGAAGAAAATGCAGCGCCGCGGAATGAAAGCGGATGATATCCATATCAGCTATATCGGGCTGAACAGCCTGCATTTGGGCGTTGCGGATATGAGCGAAGAAGCGCTTAAGAACCTGAATGAATGCGTAATGCGCATTGCTATTTTCAGCGAAGATAAGAACGAATGCGCGAAAATCATTCCGGAAATCAGCCCTCTTCAGCTGAACGGGCCTCCAGGGGCATCTTTCTTCGGCGGAAGGGCACACGTTCAGGAAGTGATGGCTCTTTGGCCAACCACCGTGCCGAGGGATGCTCTGGAAATTGAAAGCCATATTTTGGAGGTGAAATAAATGCCGGAAATTTATTTGAATGATATAGCCCACGGGCGCAGCGGGGATAAAGGCGATACGAGCAACGTATGTGTATACGCCAGAAAGCCGGAATATTATAAAATTATTGAACGCGAAGTGACCCCGGAAAAGCTGAAAGAATTTTTCGGCGATATGGTGAAAGGGGAAATTACCAGATATGATGTACCAAGCCTGGGAGGCTTCAACTTTGTTATGAAGCATGCTTTGGGCGGCGGGGCGACCATGAGCCTGCGTCTGGACAGTTTGGGGAAATCCATGGGCAGTGCTGTAATGCGTATGAAAATCCATGTGGAAGATGGTGAGGTATAATCCGCGACAGGGCATCCGAAAGGATGAACCAATGTCATTAAGTTAATGGCGGCGGACGCATAAGGCGCTAACTGAATGGCATTGAAGGTTGAATTATTGCAATTGGCCGGGAAATCGTGGGAGCACGAATTGACCGGCCAATTTGCGCTTGAAGGAGGAAAGGCTGTCTGCTTTCTGGTTTTGTGAAATTGGATAGGGGAAAGGAAGGGCTTGACCGTGGGCGAGGAAAATCTGGAAACAGAAAATCCGAAAATGGAAAATCTTAAAACAGAAAACCCTAAATTCGAAAATCCTAAAATAGAAGAGCTGGCGCGGGAAATATTGTCATTGGCCCAAAGCCGTTTGGCGGTGGACTTAAGATTTTTATGCAGGGCAACTCAGCAATTTAACCTAAGCAGCGTGGAAAAAGGGAAGATGGACGGGCTGATGGCTACAGATGGAAAAATGCTGTGCTATGCGGCGGAAAAGGTGGTGCGCGCATTCAGAGAGGAACAACATATGCCTGTGCGTATGCTGCTGCATTTGACGCTGCACTGCATGCTGGGCCATCCGTTCCGGGGGCAGGACAAAGAGAGGCGCTTATGGAATCTGGCAAGCGATGTGGCGGTGGAGAAAATCATCCATCAGCTTGCTCTTTATTCCTGCAGCCTGGAAGGGGATGAAGGGCAGCAGGAATGGTTGTCGGTGCTGGAAGAATATTGCCCCCATATGACGGCGGAAGAGGTTTATCAATATTTTCTGGACAGGGGATTGGATGAGGTTCAGGAAGAAAAATTGGCCAGGCTGTTCGAAAAAGATTCCCATTTCCTGTGGAATTTCGGGGAAAATGGAAGGGGAGGAAGCAGAAAGGGGAAAAAGGACGGCAATGACCGGGCAGATGGGGATAACAAGAACCGTAGCGAAGAGGACGAAGCAGAAGATGAAGAGGAAGTGAAGGCATCGGAAGAAATGCTGCGCCAGAGCGGGGAAGATGAGACGGAGGAAAAATTAAAACGGCGCCAAAGGCGGATGCTGCAAAAGGAATGGAAGGAAATCGCAAAACAGGCGGAGGCGGATTTAAAGACATTCAGCAAGCGGTATGGGCAGCAGGCAGGGGCATTGATGGATGGGCTGGCGCCTATTACATTCGAAGAATGCGATTACAGCGAATTTTTGAGAAGATTTGGCGGCCAGCATGAGGTAATGCAGCTTTCTGAAGATGAGTTCGATATGATCTATTATACCTACGGGCTAAAGAAATACGGCAATATTCCATTGATAGAGCCGTTGGAATTCCGGGATGATAAGAGGATTAAGGAATTTGTGATTGCTATTGATACATCCGGCAGCGTACAAGGGGATATCGTACAGAATTTCCTGCAGAAAACCTGTGATGTGCTCCGCCATACGGGTTCCTTCACGGAACGGGTAAAAATTTACCTGATTCAATGCGATGCGCAGATACAGCATATCGAGGAAATAGAAAGCCTGGATGATTTGGAGGATGTGATTGCCGGGCTGAGGTTATCCGGATTTGGGGGAACGGATTTCCGTCCAGTGTTTGATTATGTGGATGGTTTGGTCGGGAGCGGCGAACTGACGGAGCTGAACGGGCTCATCTATTTTACGGATGGAGCAGGCATGTATCCGGAGAAAAAGCCGGAGTATAAGACGGCATTTGTTTTTCACAGAGACGATTATATCAGCCCTCATGTGCCGTACTGGGCAATCAGGGCAGTTCTTACTACGGACAACATAAAGGTGTTGAACAGCAAATGATTTTGTCCGGAAGCGGTAAACTGTCAGCATGTGAAAAACGAAATGCGGATGAATTTCCAGTTGAGAAGGAGCAGGGATATAAGTATGGATATTGGGAGCGCGAAAGAACAGATTAAAAATACAATACAGATTTATTTATTGAAAAACCCTTTGGGGCAATACCGTTTGCCGATTGTGCATCAGAGGCCGGTTTTCCTGCTGGGTGCGCCGGGCCTTGGGAAAACGGCGATTATGCAGCAGATTGCAGATGAGCTGGATATCGGCCTGGTGAGCTATTCCATGACTCACCATACAAGGCAGAGCGCTTTGGGACTGCCGGTTATTGTGGAAAAAGAATTTGACGGGCAGAAATATACGGTAAGCGAATATACGATGAGTGAAATCATAGCTTCGATTTATGAGTGCATGCGGAAAACGGGGAAAAGGGAAGGAATTCTGTTTCTGGATGAAATTAATTGCGTCAGCGAGACGCTGTCTCCGTCCATGCTTCTGTTTTTGCAGTACAAGCTTTTCGGCGGGCATCAGATACCGGAAGGATGGGTGGTGGTAACTGCCGGCAATCCGGCCAGATTCAATAAAAGTGTCCGGGAATTCGATGCGGCCACAAGAGACAGGCTGAAAGTGATGGAAGTGGAGCCGGACTATGAGGCATGGAAGAAATATGCGGTGGAACAGAGAATCAGCAGAAGCGTGATTAGCTATCTGGATATTCGGCAGGATGACTTTTACCGGGTGGAGACAACGGTGGACGGATTGACGGTAGTGACGCCCAGGGCATGGGAAGACTTGTCCGAGATGATTCAATATTATGAGGAACTGGGGCTGCCGGTGGGTCATGAATTGGTTTCCCAATATTTGCAAAATAAACAGACCGCCAGGGATTTTGCGGTATATTATGAATTATACCAGAAGTACCGCCAGGTTTATCATATCGGGGAATTGCTGCAGGGCGTCTGGGAGGAAGATACGGTAAAGAAAGCCGGTGAGGCGAAAATGGATGAGCGGATGAGCCTGGTCAGCCTTTTGCTTGAGGGCGTTTTCGGCTCCATGAAGAAATGCATGGCAGAGTACGATGCCCTGGCAATTGCGGCAAAGTCGCTGCGGGAATATAAAGAGGGAATGGAGCCCGGAAAAGGCGCGGAAGAGGCCCATGGAGCGAAGTGCGTGAAAGGCATGGAAGAGGCCCGTGGGGCGGAGCCGGGAGAAGGCATGAAAGTGGTTCATGGAGCGGAGCCCGGGAAAGGCATGGAAGCGGCATACAGGGCGAAGCCGGGGCAGGCAGGGGAGGCGCTGGGCGCGCTTATCCGAATGGAAAATGAATGGCGAAGCCAGAGCCAAAATGCGAAGAAAAAAGATGTGGGGGCATACGCGGAATTAATGGATATAGCGGGCCGGTGGCATGAGAATCTGGAGGATGAGAACCCTTATGAGGCCATTAAAAAATGCTATCAGGTTTCCGTGGCCGAACTGAAAGAAAAGGTGAAGGATACGCAGAAAAAAATAGGGTACATGCTGAAATTTCTGGAGGAAGCTTTTGGGAAGGGAACGGAATTGGGGATGGCTGTCAATGACTTGACGGTAACGCCGGAAGCTACGGCTTTTATCGGCCAGTTCCTAAGCGAGGAATATTTTGCGGCCAGCCGGGATATGCTGCCCCACCGGCAGGAAGAACAGCTGCTGAAACAGATTGATATCATGGGGTTAGTGTGAGATGGAAAAGGAGATATTCAGATATCAAATCGGGCTGGAAGGGAAGTTGGGGAGCCTTTACACCGGGAAAGAAGCTTCGCCCATTACTGCGGATTTTTGCGAAAATAAGGAAGGCGGGATGACGCTTTTGCGTTGGCCCAGGCTGGCGGGGGCAGCCGTTTTGCCGGAAGAAATCCGGGGAAAGAAGCTGACGGCCATCGCCGCGACAGCATTTGCGCCGGAGCATCTGGAAGAAGAACTGTTCGGGCAGATGTTCGATTCGGTTGTCAGCTACAGCATGTTCTGTATGAAAATGGGAAAATATGTTGCCGCGGAGGCATTGGATGAAGGCGGGCCGGACTATGTGGAAATCCCGGAAAGCGTAGAACGGATAGGAGCTTACGCATTCTGGAAATGCCGGAATTTAAAAGAAATCCGGCTGCCGGATAGGATGAAGGAACTGCCGCCAGGAGTATTTGGCGAATGCGTCAGCCTGAAAAAGGTGGTTTTGCCGGGGCAGCTCGTACAAATCGGCTATATGCCTAAGGCGACCCAGCAAATTATGCCGGATGTGGGCGCTTTTGCCGGGTGTCATAGCCTGAAAAATATTGTGCTTCCCAAATCATTGGTCAGGCTGGGGGCACAGACTTTTAACAGCGCAGGGTTGGAACACTTGGCGGTGGCCGGTGAACCCGGAATTTCATGGAAGAGAAAAATAGAAGTGGACGAAACTGCATTTTCCCATGCGGCTTCTTTGTTATGGATGGATAAAATTACGGATGAGGGCGTGCAGGGGATTGGCTGGGCAGAGCATCCAGCGGAGAGCCCGGACAACAAAACGGGGTTTGTAGTAGCCGGCCATGTGGAATACCGCGTAGGGCTTCCGGTGGCAATGGATAAAATTTTGCCGGGAGACTATAAATTTAGTGCGATTAAAAAAATACCGGCGGATTTTTTTATCCAGCCGGCAGCGTATTTTGATAAACTGGCTCAGACGGCCTTTCGGCTGGATTTTTCCGCACGCATGGCCTTGGCCAGGCTGGTATATGATGGGGGATTATCCGATGAGGACAGGCAATGGTACCTCAACCTTTTAGTGGAGTATTACGGGAATGCGGAACAGTTCATGCCTCCCGGCAAGGATGTATTTCGCGAGTTATTCGATTTCCTGAAAAACCGCCAGGGGATTACAGCCATCCAGATGAGCGGCCTGATAAGGGCCGCCGGGAAGAAAAATCTTTCAGCCGAGCTGATATCGCATATGATGGAAGTGAAAAACCAAAAATTCCATACGGTAACGGGGTTTGAAGAGTTGGAATTGTGATGGAATGAAATTGCGTATTCCTTTTCTCATTTCAAGGATACGAAGCATCCTTTGGAGTTGGCCGTTGATTATGATAGAACATTGAAGTTTTGTTAAAGTAAATCTGAAATCCTAATATTCAAGTCTTCATAAATGTTTACAGGAATGGCTTCATCAAAAAGATACTGGCCGGTTCCGGATTCGCTTTCAAAATTATATACATTTACGGTGCGGCTGGAAGGGTTTACAATCCAGTATTCCCGCACTCCGGCCGTACGATATTTAAAAAGCTTTATGCCATAATCTATTTGCTGGGTGGAAGGGGAGACGATTTCGATTACCCAGTCCGGTGCACCGTTGCATCCCCTGTCATCCAGCCTGGATTTATCGCATATAACGGAAATATCCGGTTCCACGTAATTCTTGTCATCTTTATTCAGGAAAACGGCGAAGGGGGCGGGGTAGACTTCGCCGTTTCCTTTTTTGGAATCAATGTGATTAGTAATTGTTTGAGACAGGCGATTTACCAGCTTCTGGTGTATACGCATAGGCGGTGCCATATCATAGAGATAGCCATCAATCAGTTCAGCCCTCTGTCCTTCCGGAAGGGCATAGATATCTTCAATGGTAAATATTTTTTCTTGTGGTAATGCCATAGATAATATACCTCTCTTTCTTTTAGGCCATTATAGCATGGGCATTTTCAGTTTACAATATACTTTCGGTCGTATCCCCTTTTCTGTTAGTGGAATCCCGGACACAAAGTTTCGTTTCGTAGAAAACCCCTCCAATTTGCTGGACAACGGTCTGCCTGCTTTCTTTGATAAACTGGTAGCAGCCCTCTCCCATTTTCTCAATGGGTATATCAATAACGGTCAGGGATGGATAGTTATACCGGGCAAACATGGATTCTATGCTTCCTACGGAAATGATGCCGATATCGTCAGGAATCTTTATATTATGGGCAGAAAGGGCATTTAAAAGCCCAAGGGCGATGCTGTCGGAAAAGCACCAGAAGCTGTCCGGCAGCGAGGCCAGGCTATCTGCGTCCGCGAGAAGCTGCTGGGCGAATTTGGCCCCGTCGCGCACGGATGGCCCTATGACATATACAAACTCCTTAGGAATATCAATCCCTAATTTCTTCAATTCTTCCTTAAAAGCCTTGTTGCGGTGGGAAGCACCGGGAAAGGTCTGGGTACTGGTTACGATGGCAGGGCGGCGATAGTCCTGTTCGTATAGGTGCATAGCGGCAATACGGCCGATTTCGTTATCATTCACATTAACCGAAGGATAGTTTTCCAATAAACGGTTATATAAAATAATGGGCATAACAAACTGGTGTTTTTTTAAATAATTCAAATCCTTGGCATCCGCGTTGGCGATGATGGCGGCGTGGAATTCGGAGCCGCTGAAATGGGAGTGCTCTTTTGCCAGATGGCCGGACTGGTAAGGATAAATAATGACTTTAATCCGGTCGCGGTTCTGGTCAATCATATTCTGGATTCCGTACAAAAGGCGTGTCATCATCGTATTGCGGAAATCAAAACTGCAAAAGAGGGCCAGGATATATTCCGGCGTCGCTCCGCTGCGCATAGTTTTGGCAGAAATATTCGGGATATAATTCATTTCCCGCATGATTTTTAAAACTCTTTCTTCCGTTTCCCGTGAAATTTTTCGTTCGCTGGCCTTTCCGTTGATAATTAATGATACTGTGCTGAGAGAAACCTTGGCTTTCTCAGCAATATCTTTTATTGTTGCCATATATGTAATGCACCTTTCTATTGCTGATTTTTCTATTTATGATTTCCGCAAATGGCGGCTTCATAAGGGCAATAAATAAAAATATTCTTTCTCCCCTGGCCAAATTACGTAATAACTATAGTATATCTGTTTGCCGGAATAAAATCAACCAATGTATTTTCGGGATTTTATTAGCAATAGTGTACAAAAAATAGTATGGAAAATTAGGAATAACAGAGAAAAGAGATATGGAGAGGGATAATTTATTGACATTGATATGACGGAATGTTATTATGAGTACAACGTTCTAGTACAACGTTTTAGTAATATTCGATATTAGCACTATTAACAATTTACAGGAGGTAAAAGAATGAAAAAGAAATTAGTAAGCGTATTACTGGCTGCTTGTCTCGTAACAGGATTGCTTGCCGGATGCGGAAACAGCGGCAGTGATGCGGGCACGCAGGATGCGGCCAGCGCAGAAGCCGGAACAGAAGCCAGTGAAGAGCCCGCCGAAGCGGAAAAATCGGAAATGGCTACAGCCATGGATGAAGCAACAGAGGAAGAGGCTTCTACGGATTCCGGGGAAGCAAAATATGGCGGAGTTTTGAGGTATGCTTCTCATAATACAACATCGACACCGGGATATACTCCTGAGTGTACTACAAATGCTTCTCTCATTTTCTTGACAACAGCATATGAATCTCTCGTTACATATGCGGATGACGGAACTTTGGCACCATTCCTTGCGACTGAATGGGAAGTAGATGCGGAAGAACCCAGCATTACATGGACATTGCGTGAAGGCGTTCAGTTCGCAGACGGTACCCCTTTTAATGCAGAAGCGGTTAAAGTAAATATTGAAGAATATCAGAAGAGCGAACGTAATGAAACAGCTAATGTAGCAAGCTGTGAAGTAATTGATGATACGCATATTAAGATGATTCTGAATTCCTGGAATTCCTCTACGGTAGAATCCGTTGGCTTTTTCGTATATTATATGTCGCCGGAAGCTTTGAAAGATGTTGATACACTGAGGAACAGCTCTTGTGGCACAGGCCCTTTTCAGGTTACATCCTTTGAGCCTGGTGTTTCTGTGAAGTATGCGAAGAATGAAAATTATTGGCAGGAAGGTCGCCCTTATCTTGACGGAGTGGAGATTTACATTGTAGACGAGCCTACCACGAGGTCTTCAGCGTTCCAGGCTGGGGAATATGATATTATTCTTATGAACAACCTGACAGTTGCAAGTGAATTATTGGGAACAGGCAAATATGTAGTAGAGCAAAATAAAACAGGCCAGGGCCTTGTTATGACAGGACTCATCCCTAACAGTGCAGAAGATGGTCCATTCGCAGACCCGAAGGTGCGCCAGGCAATGTGCTATGCTTTGGATGTGGAAGCTCTTTGCGAAGCGTTTGGCTACGGATTATTAACGCCGCTTGACCAGTGGGCTTCCCCGGATGCAGTTACTTATGACAAATCCTTGGAATGCTTCTCTTATAACCCGGACAAGGCAAGGGAACTGCTGGCAGAAGCAGGATATCCCGACGGATTTGACACCACTCTTACTACAGATGCAGGTAACTCCGATATGTTCACCGCAGCAGCTAATATGTTGGGCGATGTAGGTATCCGTTGTGAAATCAACTTAGTAGATGAAAGTGCTCAGGTAAATCTGTACTCTACAGGTACATGGACAGGTATTATGGGCCATTTTGCATCAATTTCTCCGGACCTCGGATTATATCTGGGCCGCCATTTAGATTTGAATGCAGCTTTCTATACCAAAGGTATTCAGCATCCTGATGAAGCAATGGAACTTTTGGAAGCAATTCGTGTAGCTCCGACTGAGGAAGAAAAAATCGAATTAGAGCACGAAATGCAAAAACTGATTTATAGTGCGGAAGATGGTATTGCACTATTCGGAAGACCGCTTTTCATACAGAATGAGCCGATATTCAAATATGATTATGTAAAGAATGATTATAGAAAAGTATATCATGTAGCTACTTGGAGTCTTGCTGATTGCTGGTTGGATAAATAAAGATGAATAAAGCCGTTCTATAAAGGAATGAATCTAAAGGCTGCTGTACTCAGTGTGCAGCAGCCTTTATGCAAATATTAGGAGGTATGTACGTGAGCAATAAATTATTGAAAATGATAGGCAGGCGCATTGTTCAGTCCATTATTGTAATTTTTATAGTGACACTGATTGTATTCCTGCTGAATCAGATGGTGCCCGGAGACCCGATTGTGAACTTCCTGGGCTCCAATGCGACGGAAGAGCAGATTGCTTATTATACACAGTTGTTTGGCTATGACCAGCCGGTGCTGGTACAGTACTTTAAATGGATTCAAGGATTGTTCCATGGAGAAATGGGGCGTTCCGTGCTAATGCAGAAGGAAATTTCAACAATTTTATTCCAGCGCTTGCAGGTCACTTTATCTATCGTTTTCCCCGCTTTTATATTAGCTGTTGTATTGGGCGTTGTACTAGGGATTGTGGCGGCGAAGAACAGGGGAACCGCAATAGATTCAGTGATTTCCTTTTTTGCTAATATCGGTATGTCCATGCCGATGTTCTGGTTCGGTATGATATTGATTCTTATTTTTGCTTTGAAGCTGGGAGTCCTTCCTACTTCCGGATTCACCGCATTCAGCGAAGGGGCGGGGGAATGGGCTTCCCATATCGTCCTGCCAATGATAGTGCTGGCCATGGGGCCTTTGGCCCAGTTTACCAGACAGACCAGGTCTTCCATGCTGGAGGTTATCCGTCAGGATTATGTAACCACTGCCCGGGCGAAGGGCATCAGCCAGAGAGCGATTACTTTTAAACATCAGCTGAGAAATGCTTTTATCCCAATTATTACGGTTATGGGCGTGACATTGGGCGGTATGATTGGGGGAACAGTATTGGTGGAAAGCATTTTCGTTGTTCCGGGGCTTGGGAACCTGATGATTACTTCGATTAAAGGAAGAGATTTCATGGTGGTGCAGAACGGCGTGCTGGTTATTGCCATTGCCGTGGCTATCTGTAACCTGATAGTGGATATTTTGTACGGGGTAATCGACCCGCGTATCAGGAATGATTAATGCAAAATAGCTCAAAGCTGCAGATTGAGAGAAAGGCATGGATATAAGAATGAATAAAAAATCAGCATTTCAAAAAATAAAAAACTCCAGAGTGGTACGCGTGATTTTTGCCAGGAAATCAGTGGTATTTTGTTTGGCAGTTTTGCTGCTTTTAATTCTGGCGGCGATTTTTGCGCCCATAGTGGCGCCTTATGACCCTTACAAACAGGATTTGAAGGGCATGCTTCAGGGCATGGGGCCGAAGCATATTTTTGGTACGGACGCTATGGGGCGCGACGTTTTGACGAGGATTATTTACGGCGGGCGCGTATCCTTTACGGTAGGTCTGGTATCCGTATTGATTGCGGGAACAATCGGCATGATTCTCGGGTTGATTGCGGGTATGGCAGGCGGCATTGTGGATGCGGTAATTATGAGGTTTATGGACGCGATGATGTCGGTTCCGATGATTATTATGGCCCTGTTTTTGGGAAGTATTTTCGGGAAAGGGCTGGGAAATATCTGCCTTGCCATCGGTATTTCCATGATACCCAGCTACGCCCGTGTGACCAGGGGGCAGGTGCTTACGGTAAGGGAAATGGATTATGTGACGGCGGGTACTCTGTGCGGCGCTTCCAAATTGAAGAATACAATTTCCCATATCTTCCCTAACTGCGTATCATCCAATATCGTCCTTATGACGATGAACCTTGGTAATGCGATTTTGAACGAGGCGGCGCTTAGCTTCCTGGGGATGGGAATTAACCCGCCGACGGCCAGCTGGGGCAGCATGGTAAATGACGGTTACAAATACATGGGCACCAATGCGGTCATTGCAATCGCCCCTGGTCTGTTTATTATGATTACCGTGCTTTGCTTTAACATGGTAGGCGATGCGCTCCGGGATGCAATGGACCCTAAACTGCGCGGAACACTGGGTAAAAAGGGCAAAGGAAAGAAGGGGAAGAAAGGATAGGCATTATGGCAGATAAACTTCTTGATATAAAGGATTTAAGTATAACTTATAACACGGAAATAGCGACTGTTTATGCGGTAAATGGTATGAGCCTGTCGCTGGAATATGGAGAAACCCTGGGGCTGGTAGGGGAAACCGGCGCCGGAAAAACAACCACTTGCCTTAGTATTATGCGGCTTTTGCCGGAGGGCATCGGCGAAGTGACGAACGGTTCGATTATGCTGGATGGAAACGATATGCTGAATCTGTCCGAGGATAAGGTGAGGGAGCTGAGGGGGAATATCGTATCCATGATTTTCCAGGACCCCATGTCCAGCCTGAATCCGGTTATGACGGTAGGTGACCAGATATTGGAGGTGCTGAAAACCCATAACAAGGATATGAGCAAAGCTGATTTGGATAAAGCTGTGGATAATATGATGGAAATGGTTGGGATTCCGGCCAACCGTAAGAATGAATACCCCCATGAATTTTCCGGCGGTATGAAGCAGAGAATTGTAATTGCCATTGCGCTGGTTTGCGAACCGAAGCTGATTCTTGCCGATGAACCGACTACGGCGTTGGATGTGACGATTCAGGCACAGATGCTGGGTTTGATTAACGATTTACAGAAGCGCCTGAATACGGCCATGATACTTGTAACCCACGATTTGGGCGTTGTGGCTCAGACTTGTGAAAAAGTAGCGGTTATGTATGCTGGGGAAGTGATTGAATACGGTAAGGCGGAGCATATTTTTGACTCTGAAAAGCTTCATCCATACACCCGCGGCCTGTTCGATGCCATTCCCAAGCTGGATGAGGATACGGAGCGTCTGGTGACGATTGACGGGATGATACCGGACCCTACACAGATAATCGAAGGCTGCCGCTTTGCGGATAGGTGCAAGTTTGCTACGGATAAATGTAAGATGGCACCGCCGGTAGTGGAAGTGGAACCGGGGCATCTGATTAAATGCCATAGATATGACAAGTAGAAGACGGCAGTGGAGGTGAATGGAATGGAAGAAAAAGTATTAGTTGAAGTAAAAGATTTGAAAAAATATTTCAAAACAACAAAAGGAATGCTGCACGCTGTCGATGGTGTTAATTTTCAGATAAAAAAAGGTACTACTTTAGGTGTAGTAGGGGAGTCCGGATGCGGCAAGTCAACCCTTGGGCGTCTGCTTTTGCACCTTCATGAGTCCACGGGCGGACAGATTATCTATGATGGGGTGGATATTACCGGTTATGATGAGAAACAGATGCATGAAGTGCGTAAAAAAATGCAGATGATTTTCCAGGACCCCCAGGCTTCGCTGGACCCGAGGAAAAGCGTAAAGGACCTTATCGGGGAGCCTCTGAAAAACTATAAAGTATGTAAGACAAAGGATGAATATGAGACAAAGGTAAAAGAGATTATGGAAACGGTAGGACTGGCGGAAAGGTATGCGGAAAGCTATTCCCATGAGCTGGACGGCGGGCGGCGCCAGAGAATTGGTATCGGCCGGGCATTGGCCATGAACCCGGAATTTATCGTCTGCGATGAACCGGTATCCGCTTTGGATGTTTCCATTCAGGCCCAGGTTCTGAATTTGCTGATGGATTTACAGGATGAAAAGGGGCTGACATATATTTTTATCACCCATGACCTGAGCGTGGTAAAGCATATCAGCCATGAAATCGTTGTTATGTACCTGGGGCAATGCGTGGAATATGCGAAAACGGATGCGCTTTTTAAAAATCCTATGCATCCTTATACCCGCGGCCTGCTGGATGCGGTGCCGATTCCCAGCTTAACGGGGAAGAAGCTGTCCACGGAAGTAATGAAGGGCGAGCTTACCAGCCCCATTGAGCCGAAGCCGGGCTGCCGTTTCGCACAGCGCTGCCCTCATGCGACGGATAAATGCAGAGGAAAGGATATTCCGCTGCGTGAGATTGAGCCGGGGCATTTCGTAGCATGTACGCTATATGAGAAGTAAGGCGGAAAAAGCTTTTGGATATTTGAATAGGAAAAACTGTTGCTATGGATGGAAGAGAAAAGAGCAGCGGAAAGGATGTGAGCTATAAATGACAGAACAGGAACAGCTTGAGCAGGAGCGGTTTGAACTGGAAAGAATAGAAAAGCAATTCGCGCAATGCGGGCAGCCCGTGGTATGCGAAGAGGTCCGGGAAGAAGAAATCATGCTGCCCATGGAAGATGGGGTTTCCTTGAGGACGATTATATACAGGCCCGAATTGGAAGGGCAGGTTCCGGCAATTGTGGTAAGGACCTGCTATATCAATAACGATTACATATATCGCGCAACGGCGCGGGAGTACGGCAAAAGGGGGTTTGCCTACATCTACCAGTATTGCAGGGGAACCGGCGGCTCGGAAGGGGAATGGGAACCCAATGTAAATGAGCGGGCAGACGGGAAATGTATGATTGACTGGGTTTGCGGTCTTCCCTGGGTTGGCAATGTGGGCTACTGGGGATGTTCCTATCTGGCTTTGACGGGATGGCTGATTGCGGATATTCTTCCGGAGAAGGTAAAGACCATGTATTTAACCCATTACGGCACATTCCGTCATGTTTCGGCTTATAAAGACGGGCTGTTTCGGCATGATGTGCTGACGGCCTGGGCGATGGAAAATGCGGGCTACCCGGTTACGGCGGATTATCTCGAATCCTGCCGCTTCCGGCCTCATGTAGAAGTGGACGAAAAGCTGTGGGGCAAGAAGCTGGAATGGTACCGCAAATGGGTAACGAGCACCAACGCCAGTGACGAGTACTGGAATACGGGGGTATGGGGGCTTCTGAAGGAAATCCCTTCCCGGGTAAAAGTGCCCATTTATATGGGCGAGGGATGGTATGACCACCATCTGGGCTCGGCCATTGAGACATACCGGGCTTTGTCAAAAGAGGCCAGGGAAAAAAGCAAGTTCGTAATTGGGGCATGGGATCATAATTTTAATGTGGTAGTAAAGGGGCATCAAGGAGAGCATTTTGAAAATGACGATATCCTGCGGGCATTTGATTGGTTCTATGATATTCTGGCGGAAGGAAAGACGCCGGAAGGAAGCATTGACACCTATATGATAGGAGAGGACAGCTGGTATCAAAGGGCGGATTATGATTTGAAAGACCAAAAAGAATATCGGTTATGGCTGGGGGCGGAGCGGACGCTTTTGGCCTGGCAGGGCGAAGAAGGAACGGAAGAATTTACTTTCTGCCCGGAAAACCCGGTTCCCACCCATGGGGCGGAGTCCCTTCTGTCTACGGCGCAGGAGCAGGGAAGCCTGTTGCAGCCGGAGCCGGATTACCGGGAGGACGTGGTAAGTTTCCTTTCCGAACCTCTGGAGGAAAGCGTGGCCGTATTGGGAAAAATCCGGGCTGAACTGGATGTGGAAACGGATGCGGAGGATACGGCGTTTGTTGTCAAGGTAATGGAAGTAATGGGGAACGGGGAAGCGTATAATGTGCGGACGGGAATCACTACGCTGGGATATCGGAACCGAAGCGAATCCAGGGTGGCATATATGCCCAACACCGCGGTGCCGGTTACGATTGAGATGTGGGATGTGGCGTGGAAATTCCAGAAGGGCTCGCGAATCCGCATCGACGTTACGTCATCCGATTTCCCACAGTATGCCGTACATAGCAATTATGCGGGCTGCTGGGCTTTGGCAACGGGGAGCAAGGATGCCCGTCAGAAGATTCACTATGGCAAGGGGCATGTTTCTTCCGTAGTATTTCCCAAGATTGGGTGATGGATGTTTAAGGCAGGGCAGGAAATTGGCCAGGATGTGAAATGGCTGGCGCATTTGGTATATGGAAAAAAACATAAGGGCAAGTTTGAAAAGGTAGGAGATAGATAAGATTATGGGAAGTCAAAAAAATGAAAATATAAATAGTGATGAAGTGCAAGCCCTGCAAAACCTGAAGGTGTTGGATTTGACGAGGGTGGTAGCGGGACCTTACGGAGCTTCTATTCTGGGGGACTTTGGGGCGGACGTATTAAAAATCGAAATGCCGGGGAACGGGGACGATGCCAGAGGCTATGGCCCTTATGAACATGGGGAGAGCGTTTATTATGCAAACCTGAACAGGAACAAAAGGGGAATCACCCTGAACCTGAAATCGGAAAAGGGGAAAGAAATTTTCTTAAAGCTTGTGGAGGATGCGGATATTCTGCTGGAAAATTACAGGCCGGGCGTAATGGAGAGATTAGGGCTTGGTTATGAGACGCTGCATCAGATAAACCCGAAGCTTATTTATGGGGCAATATCAGGGTTCGGTTCCTATGGCCCTTATTCCCAGAGGCCTGGCTATGATATTATCTCCCAGGGTATGGGCGGCCTGATGAGCATTACGGGGGAAAAAGGCGGCAAGCCTACCCGTTCGGGAAATGCCATGGGGGATATCCTGGGCGGCCTGAATCTGGTAATCGGTGTCCTGGCGGCGGTAAATGCCAGAAATATTACCGGCCTTGGGCAGAAAGTGGATGTTTCTCTGGTTGATTCCGTGGTGGCCAGTCTGGAAAATGCTTATATCAGATATTTTGAATCCCACGAACTGCCGGTGAGGAATGGGAACGCCTATGCGTCCATTGCCCCTTATGATACATATAAGGCCAAGGACGGATATGTAATTATCGGGTGCGGCAACCAGAAGCTGTATGAGAAGTTCTGTAACGAAGTGGTGGATATGCCATGGATGATAACCGATGAAAGGTTCTTAACAGTACCGTTGCGTGTGGAAAACAATGAAATCCAGAAAAAATATATTGAAGAGTGGACCGGAGAGCGTACTGTAGATGAAATCGTAGATTTGGTACTGTCCAAAGGGATTCCAGCAGGGCCGATTTATAACGTAAAGCAGATTGTGGAAGACGAGCATATCGCGAAGGCGAGGGAGATGTTCATCGATATCGAGCATCCCCGCATCGGAAAGATGACGGTGAACGGGAATCCGGTGAAGCTGATGGATATGAAGCCCAGGATTAACCGCCCGGCTCCTGTGCTGGGGCAGGATAACCATGACGTGTTTGTGGGGAAACTGGGGTATTCGGAAGAAGAATATGAGAAGATGAAAGAAGAGAAGGTTTTTTAGAGGGATAGTTAGAGAGATAGAGGATAATAATTGAACAGCAAAACACTGTCGCCTGGGAAGTAAGCGGGGTGGCAGTGTTTTTGTATTATGGGGAATACTGTTTTAAGGAACTATACGTAGCAAATAGATTGTGTTATAATGACTTCAAGTTAGAGTTCGGAAGCAGGGAGGGGTAATATGCCGGATATAGTAAGCAATAGTCTTTATCAGTTTTCCAAACAAATGAAAATAATATTTGGTGCATATCTGTCGAAGATTATTGTCTATGGTTCTTATGCGAGAGGCAATTATCGGGATAATTCAGATGTGGATGTTATGGTTTTGGTTAACCTGCCAGACATAGAGATTAAGAGATTGGAGAATGATGTCTATGATATTGCGTTTGAGATAGAAATGAGCACAGGCATAGACATTTCCCCAATTATCAAGAACGAGACCCAATATGAGTATTGGGTGGACGTGCTGCCATTTTATAGGAGTATACGAGAAGAGGGGGTAGTGGTCAGTGGATAATAAAGCGGCAGATTTGTGCATATATCGGGTGAACAATGCGGAGGAGACTTTAGATACCGCTAAGCTGTGCATAGAGCATGGACGTTACAAAGATGCTATTAACCGTTGCTATTATGCAGCGTTTTACGCAGTGAAGGCTGTACTTGCTTTGGAAAAAATCGACTTTAAACGCCATAAAGATGCGGTATCGTATTTTAATCAAAATTATATAGCGACAGGGATTTTTAAGCGTGAGATTGGCAAGCTGTTGGGAAGATTAAAGAGAAAACGAGAAACCAGCGACTACGATGATTTTTATGTGGCATCATACGATGAGGCATTGGAGCAATATGAAGCTGCAGAACAGATTGTGAAAAATGTACTGATGTTATTGAAAGATAAAGGGATATACTAGCGCATAATAATTCCAACAATTATTAGGCCTTTAAGCTAAGCCCAATCAACGATATCCCCTTCGCTTTTCCCCCATTAATATTCTTCACCAATTCATCAAAGCCGGCATAGGGCCCTACAACCTTACCGTTGCAATAAACGTTATGGGCAGTAAACATGCCGGCCTTTTTTGAAATATGTATGGTATGGACTTCTTTCCGGATATCATTGCGGTCATTATACATAGTGAAAATAAGGCTTGGATATTTCGACGCGAACGCGCTGAAATCGGCTTCTTTTGCAGTGAATGCAGTAGTGAAGCCTTTAGATTCTAAGAAATCCCGAAGCGCTTTGGGGGATGTTCCGAATTTGCCGTTAAGGGCCATCCCGTCTTTCTCAAAATGGGAAATTAATTCCGGCAAATCCAAAACGGGATGCTGCAAAAGGCTGCGCATAGCATTGTAAACTGCGAAAATTTCGCAGCCGGAATATTGCATGGTGGCTTTCCCATAGGGCATATCAATATAAGCGTTCTGGTCTTCCACATAACCGTCATTTTTTGCAATTACATTCGAATGATTGGTAATTGCCAGGCTGTTTATTGTCAAATGTTCCTGCCAGCGGCTTCTAAACAGCCTTTGAATGCGGCGAAGAAGTTCATAAACGGCAATTATGATATTGTTGCTTACCCGTTTGGGAATAAAGGCAAATAAAAAGTTCATCGGCTATGGCTCCAATTGACTATTTTTAGGCATTTTCAGTATCAATGATGATGTTTCAATGATATTTGGCATAAGTTTCTTCCAAAAGATTAGTAATGGTCTTAATGGAATTCAGCTGGTTGCTGCGGCTCATAGCCTCAATATAGGTCTGCCTTGTAAAATAGAGCTCATGGCATTTTTCTACAAGGAGATTTTCTGTCAGGTAATCCTCATCAATAATCAGGCTGAACCCCTGGGATTCAAAGGATTTTGCGTTTAAAATCTGGTCGCCCCGGCTGCTGTGCGAGGAAAGGGGAATGAGCAGGTTGGGTTTTTTCAGAGCCAGAAGTTCGCAGATGGAATTAGCCCCTGCCCTGGATATGACAATATCCGCCATGGCAAAGATATCCTTTAGTTCTGACTTTAAATATTCAAACTGCATGTATCCCTCGATATTTAACATTAAGTTATCCACTTTATCTTTACCGCAGACATGAACTACCTGGAAATCTTCCAGAAGCTGCGGCAGGGCATCGCGGACAGTTTTATTAATGACTTCTGCGCCTAAGCTGCCGCCGATAACCATGATGACCGGTTTATTGGAGGTGAATTTGCACATATCGTAGGCGGCAATCTTGTTGCCTTTAGCCAGTTCTTCCCGGATAGGGGAGCCGGTAAGGACGGCCTTCCCTTCTGGGAGCATGGGGATTGTTTCTGGGAAATTGCAGCATATTTTTTCCGCCACAGGTATGCATAGCTTGTTGGCCAGCCCCGGGGTCATATCCGATTCGTGGATAATGCAGGGGATGGACAGGGAGGCCGCAGCCCGCACAACGGGTACGCTTACAAACCCGCCCTTGGAAAAGACAATATCCGGCTTGATTTGCTTCAAATACTTTCGGGCTTCCCGATAACCTTTCATTACGCGGAAAGGATCCGTAAAATTCTTAGGGTCAAAATACCGGCGGAATTTGCCGGTAGCAATACCGTAATAAGGAATGTCGAAATCGGAAATCAGTTTCTTTTCAATACCTTCATAAGAGCCTATATAGTATATCTCATATCCCAATTCCTTAAGTTTGGGAATTAAGGCGATATTCGGTGTTACGTGGCCGGCTGTTCCGCCACCGGTAAGGACGATTTTCTTTGCCATTGATAGATTGCCTCCAATATCAAAATCTCTTTTTTAAATCATACTCTCCAGTGCCTGTGCAAGCTGGTCGGGGCAGGATGTGGATTTGTAGCCGCAGCGGATGCCTTTCAACTTCTGGATGGCATCCCTGGCGTCCATCCCTGTCACCAGCTTGGAAATACCCTGTAAATTACCGTTGCATCCTCCCGTAAAAGATACGGATTGTACAATACCGTTCTCCAATTCAATATCAATGGATGTGGAACAAGTGCCTTTTGTCTGATATTTCATAATTATAACCATGCCCTTTCTATAGCCTGCAAACTTTCATGCATGTCTTACATGCATTGCGCAGGCACAACATTTGCAAGACGAATGAATTCGTCAGTGAAAAATTTATTTTTCACACTGACCTCCCGTCTTAATTGCTACTAATTTCCAATGATTATACCAGAGTTTATACGATTTTTCCAGTAGTATTGCTTAATCCGTCGAAATTTGTAAATGCCTTACACCCCTTAAAATATTGAGATAAAGGAGGGTTTTGTTTATAATATTTAAAATAGAGACAGGAGGTGACGGAGTATGCCTACGGATATACTGAAAGGCATGTATACAGTGTTTTTGGAAAACAGGGCGCTTAGCTATATTTTTCTGACACTGCTATTATTAAGCATAATATGCCAAACCATAATAGGCGTGATATATTTGAAGCTGATAAAACAAACGGACAATATGGCCTGTGCTAAAAGCAAGTTCTTAAAACAGTGCAAACTGAAATTTATCAACTGTTATCAAGTCAGCGGTGAAGTAACCAATGTTTCGGTTTTTGTGGACAAGTCCATGACAAAAATCTCTTTTCTGGGGATATCCATGTCAGGATTGCATCATCTGGCGGGGCAGTTTGTACTGCTGTCAGTAGTTGCTGCCGGTGCAGGCGCCTGCCAGGAGATCACCCAGGGAGAAACGGTAGGGAAAATACTTCCCTATTATATTGTCAGTTTTCTCGGATTATATGTATATTTTTCTGTGTCGGGGCTGGTGGATATTACAGGAAAAAAAGAGAGGCTTAAAATTAATCTTGTGGATTATCTGGAAAACCATATGGCAAATAAATTAAAGCAGTCGGACGTGGATTGGGAAAAGCTGACCGGAGAAAATTTGAGCGTAGAAAAAAGAAAGACGCATTTGTGGAATGCGGACTCGCATGGAAAGAAAAAAGGGGTACATAAAAAGAAAGCGGCTGCAGACATAAAAGAGGCAAAAGCGGCTAAGAAGAAAGGAAACCAAAAGGCGGGAATAGCCGGGAATGTATTGGAACTGGACAAAGGCGGGGCGAAAACAAATGCCCTTAGGATGAACGGAGAAAAAGCAGAAAAGCAGGGAAAGAAGGATAAAAAGGACAGGAAGGCTGCCGCTGCCGGGCTGGATGCAAAAGAAAAGAAACGTTTGCTTAGGGAAGGGATAGGGCTTTCCGCGGAACGGGAAATACAGGAAACGGCGAAAGTGATGGCTTTTGCGCCAGGCGGAGAACAGGATAACCGGAAGGGGGCAAAAGGAGAAGGAGACGAGGGCGGGTACACAGGAAAAGAAAACGCAGAGCAGGAAAATATAAGAAGGGAAGATGCGGAAGGAGAAAATATAGGGAAAGAAAACAAGGGAGAAGCGGGCATGGAGGAACGGAAATCGGAAGAAGAAAAGGTAGCGGTGTTCTCCCATCAGGAAGCGCAGGAATTGGAGGAGCTTTTGCGGGAGATTTTGGTTTAGAGCGGTTTGCCGG
>JAETTM010000131.1 GCA_021769135.1 Lachnospiraceae bacterium
AACCCGGAAGTGATTGGCCAGATTGTGGAAAAGTATCCCGTTTTCAAGGAAATTTATGAAGAGATAGAGGCTTTCCGCCAAGATATAGGAGGTGTATTGGACATGTTTTCGGACGCGTTGCGAATAATGGACAGGAATACGGTACAGCTGATGATTGACGAGATGCAGGAGGAACTGGAGGGGAAAAAGGAAGAACTAAAAGGAACGATGGAAGAGCTGGAAGGGGCGAAGGAAGAACTGGAAGGAACGAAGGAAGAACTGGAAGGAACGAAGGAAGAACTGGAAGGAACGAAGGAAGAACTGGAAGGAACGAAGGAAGAACTGGAAGGAACGAAGGAAGAACTGGAAGGAACGAAGGAGGAACTGGAAGGAACGAAGGAAGAACTGGAAGGAACGAAGGAAGAACTGGAAGGAACGAAGGAAGAACTGGAAGGAACGAAGGAGGAACTGGAAGGAGCGAAGGAAGAACTGAAAAAGAAAGATGAACGAATTAAAGAATTGGAAAAATTAATAAAGGCAAGAGAGATGCAATAGGAACAGCCTCAAATTTTTTTACTGTTCCTTGTTCTCAAAAGCTAACCGCCTTACAGGACTTTCTCCCCGGAAACCGGATGAAAGGGCAGGCAGACAATAAAGGTGCTGCCGCCTCCGGGTGTGTCCTCCACGCGGATGTTTCCATCCAAGGAATGGACGATTTCAAAAGCGATGGACAGCCCAAGGCCGAAATGATTCTTTTCGCTGCGGGATTGGTCCAAGCGGTAAAAGCGGCGAAAGATTTTTTCTTTTTCCCCGTCAGGGATGCCAATGCCGCTGTCCGCCACAGACAGGACGAGGAGTTCCGGTTTTTTGGCGGTATTTAAGGATAAAGAAAGGCAGATGGAGCCTCCTTTTGGGGTATAGCTTATGGCATTATGAAGCAGTATGGCCATAATCTGGTTAAAGCGTTCCCCATCGCACAGGCAGGGGGGAAGGACATGGTCGGGCAGGGAAATCGTCAGGGATATGCCTTTTTCCCCCGCCATAGGCTCAAAAGCCTCGTAGGAATTTAAAAGCAAGGTATCGCATTCGGTAGGTTTTAAATGCACGGGGAAAGTGTGGGCATCCGCCTGGGAAAGCAGCAGCATATCGCTAATCAGATGCGACATCCGCTGGCCTTCGGAGGAAATAGTGGCCAGAAAACCTTCCTCATCCTCCTCCGGGGAGGCTTTTTTTATGGCGGAAACGCAGGAAAGGATGACCGCAAGGGGAGTGCGCAGTTCATGGGAAGCGGCGGCTACGAACTGAATCTGCTCTTTGCGGCTGCGTTCGATAGGGGAAAGCAGCTTTTTTGTAAAAAAGAAAGAGAATAAGGTAAGCAGGAATACAGCGGCCAAATCGATAAGGGCGAAATGGATGCGCTGTATTTTTATTTTTTCATCCAATTCCTTTATGGGATGGAGGATGAGAAGCTCCGTGGATTGATCCTCTTTGCTGATTCTGGCAAAGCAGGCATAATAGTTTTCACCGGAGGAGGAGGTAAAAGGAAAGGTAAAGAGTATGCAGTCTTCTTCTCCACTGGACAATTCCGCATCTCCGGGCGCGGGGGCAAAGGAAAAAGAGGCATGGAAATAATCCAGGGCTTCCTCTTCCGCGGCCCGGAGAGGGTCACCGCTGTTCCTCTGGCTGAAAAGCAGGGGAATCCCATTGTCGGTAATGCGTATGGAGCAGGCGTTGCCCTTCTCTGTCTGGATAAGCCATTCGTGGGTGATGACGCGCTGCTGGCGAAAGTTGTTGATTAAGTTGTCCATGGCATGCTGAAAGGAAAGAAACTGGCTTTGCGTCAGGCTGGTTTCCGAAACATACAGATAGATGAATGACATAACGAGCAATATGGAAGCGGTAATCCCGGCACACAACAGCGTCAGGAGATAGTGTACTTTACGGAACATGGGAACGCCTTTCTGGTTGTATATGCAATGAATGCTGCGATTGGGGGAATTGCCCCCTTACGTCCAAAG
>JAETTM010000059.1 GCA_021769135.1 Lachnospiraceae bacterium
AAAAAAGCCACGGACAGTACAACAAACATATACATCCCAGGAAGATAATATTGATTTAATTATAGATTACCTGAATATACCGATAAGCCATGCTTAATACAATAAACAAATAGTTTGCCACCGGTAGTTATAGGAAACCTACAAGTTGGACTTTGTTCTGGGTACAAGCGATTTAGAAATACTCTGTCACTTTTAACATAGGCCACAAAAGAAAGATAATGATCTTTGGTCATTGGATGGTCAAAAGTGACAAAGTAATCAGTATCTATTTCCTCTACCGTGATTTTTGGTGCAATAGTTGCAACAGTAGGCAAGACACGTTCTAATTTTCTTCCGCAGCAGAAGATAGAGGCCCTTCCTGTGCTCACCAAAATATTGCCACAGGAAGGACAGACATAAAAACGTACTTTATCAATATTGCCGCTATCTGGCTTATTTGATGTAATTTCACCCTCCATCATCTGTTTCATATCAACACCCAGAATAGCGGATAGTTCCGGCCACAACAACAGATCAGGATAGCCTAAACCACATTCCCATTTTGAAACCGTTTTATTTTGAATACCCAGTGCGTCTGCAACATTTCTCTGGGTAAGGTTTTTTTCCTTTCGTAGCTTGGCAATTAATTTTCCTATTTTCACACAGTCCATGCCACCACCTCCATTTCTCTTTAGTATATCATACTACATGAACCTTGCGATTATTTGTACCAACCTTGCTGGAAGCTGCCTCAAATCGGTTATATCCAATGTATTTTCAGCTCCATAAAGTTCTCGGATAGCCTCCTTATCTTGCCCAATGGCTGCAGCAAGGAATTGTATGCCTTTTCGCCTAAATTCCTGCAAAGTATCTTTCATATCACACGCTGCCTTTTCACCTGAATAATCAGGCATAGCTTTAGGCTGCCCGTCACTGATGCTGATTATTAATTTGGTTCTTTGGGGCGCATTAAGCAATCTATCGGAAATAATGCGCAATGCCATGCCATCCCGATTGTTGCTGCGAGCCTGAATGTTCATAAGAGCATATTTTTCATCTGCATCTTTGCTTTCAAAGTCTACATAGGCATGGATGGACATTTGCTCCAGCTTGGAGCGGTCTGCTGTATCCCCGTAGACCATGATTGGAATACCGCATCTTGTGCAAAATTCATACAAGGCAACAGCAGCTTGCTTTGCAGCTTCTAATCGGCCAAAGGCTGACATCGAAGCCGATTCATCAATCCTGAGAGCAACCGCAATAGAGGGTTCTTCCTCAGGCGGACGCTTGCGGGCAAATGTGCGAAAATCCATAGAGGCAACCTGATCCGCGCAAAATTTTGTGCCATACAACCTCGATTTCGCGAATTCAGCAGATAATTCATGCTCCAACAGCGGATTTGTTTTTCTGATTAATTCCCGAATAACTGGCATCAAAGTTGTCATCATACGGTTATACTCTTCCCTGTTCTGGTGGGTAACTTCCGGACAATGGACAATCAGCTTAATATCTTCATGGACACTTCCTTGAACACTTTGCCGTGCTTCCCTGTTCAACTGTTTACGAAATTCTTTTTTTTGTAATTCGGTTATATCTGATTTATCGAGCTCATGATAGAATGGAGTGCCATTTTCCCCATTATCATTGCTTGAAATATCAGTATTTTCATTACTGCTCGTATCAGAATGCCCCTCACTGTCTTCTGATTTTCTCAGACGCACTGCATTTTTATCAGCTTGATCTGTCTTGGCAGAGAATTCTCCGTTTTCGGAAATATTAAATTCCATTACTTCAGGATTTTCTCCGTCTTTTTGCGATTGACATATGTGATCCATTTCCTCAAGCTTTTCTGTCAAGCCATGACTAGCCAGTGCCTGCTCTAAAATAACAAGCTCCTGCGGATCGGTCGTGATTTTGTATAACACCTTATAATATAAACTTTTTTGGATTGAGGCACCACTTTGAACGGCATCCACCCAAAAGATATAAGAACGCATACCGGCCACACCTTTAATGGCATTGGCGCGGGCTGTCTCATCCAGCACCATAATCGTTTCAGCTAAAAGAGATAGTACAGGTTCAGATTCATAACCGGTCTTAGCTTTAACCCGCTCCATCATCACTTCTTTAGGCGGTAAATCTAGTTTTTCCGCATGCTGCACTCGATCTCGCAAAGCTTCATTTAAGGGCCGACAGCCATTATACCCCCTGTTCGTTGTTATCACTGCAATAAAATCTGGATGGCGATGTACGATGCGTGTCGGCAAATTGATACTTCCATCTGGCTCAAGGGCTGAATTTAATGCCATTAGCACTGCCGCATCTCGAATAACCGTAGGCTCCTGGATTTCAAGCAGCCATCCGTTTTCGTAAGCCCTGACAATTTCTGATGGATAATATTTGTACTCAACTCCCGCTGAATCTGTTTTTTCATCGGGCAGTACTGGGAGAATCGAGCCTAAAATATCCGACTTATCCATATCCGCAAAACAGGTTACTTTTGTATAAGGCAAACCAAAATCTGCGGAAAGAACTTTTGCTAATTGGGTTTTTCCAGAACCCGCATCTCCCTCCAACAAAATATTGGCTATTTTCATTTCTCCGCGATTCCAATTTCGTACGATCTCTTCATATATTCGTTTTTCTGCTTCACTTTCAATATGTGAAGGCGGCTTTTTCCAGACAAGCGACTGTTCCTCTTCAGTCAGCTGCCTGTCCGGTGACAAAATACAAGTCTTTTTCATTGTTAGTAACACTCCAACTCTTCTAGTATGCGGCTAAGCACTCGTTGACGTTCTCCAATTATTTCTCCTAAATCATTTAAACTTTGGGCAAATGCTTTGATGTCCTCATTGATATTTTGATTGTCTACACACACTTCTACTGGTAATACCCCACCTTGTACTCCAACTCGTTCCACTGTGGGTTTTTCCGGGTCATATAAAAGGGGGAGTCGATAAGCCTCCTTGAAGTAAAGCAATGTCCTGGACAAAAAAATCATCAAATCAAATATTTGATGGATGGGCAGCTCCTGGGCCAAAATCAATTCACCATCTTTATCATTTTTCCAAATCTGTGCGGCAATCTGCATTTTTTTATTTTCTTCCAGCATAGGCGCACCTAGCGTTAAACGTTTGATGTCAGATTGATAAGCATTTCTGCCATCTATACGGTCATAATCATTTGACACCATAACAACTTTTTCATTCATCGCCATATCCTCCTTGCATTTGGATCAGCAGCGAGACACTGTTCTCTCAAACTTTCTAATTTTGCTGTATGATCTTCATGTGGGTCATCATACTTTAACACTTTAATAACTGATAGTTCAAAGCCTTCCGAGCCATATTTGTTCCATAGTTCCTGTAATCGTTTATTAGGATGCCAGTTGGCTGCCAATTTCATATTAGTGCTGTTAAAGTCTGATTTTGTATCTTTGGAGATACCCAAAAATACCTCGCCAGTTTCTTTACAACGGTAAGATATTACTCCCATTTCAGGATGTCTGTTTTTATAGGCTTCTAAAAGCTCTTTTTTTCTTTTTGTATCCATCATTTTCACCTCGACTCTAGTATAAAACAATGTATCTCAAAATACAATCCACGCTCCGTAGACCATATGAATGCATTATTATCCAATAAACAGTACTTTGTAAAAATAGTAGATTGCGTTACTTGTCCATTAAGGTTTTACAATTTCCTGTATGACATAAGCATTATAAAAACGAAAAGCCGCCAATCAAGAGCTGTTTCCCTTAATCAGCGGCAAGTCTTATATCTAATTTTCTATATCTATTGCAATACTTGACTTAAATTCCACCTCAATTCTGTCATCATGCACCGTAACCCTTTCAATAAGCCAGGGCAGCATCCCCAATCCCCTTTGAACATTGTCTATGATATCAGCTACACCATTTTCAATCTCTTCCAAGAAATTATTTTCCGCACATTTTATGATCTTGTATACCTTCATAATACCAAAAATCACCCGGAACCAACCTTTTCAGCCAGCCCCGGGTATCCTCTCATATCCATATTCTGTTTACGCTTCCACTTCCATCTGAAGCCCTGATTTCAATTCCACTACAATCTTCTCATCGAAAATCGTAATCTTCTCCACCTGCCTTCTGGTGATTGTATCGCTGTATTCCGTGATGGCCTGGGGCATTTCGTCCAGGAAGGAGATCATGTCGTTCATGCGCTCCTGCAGATCGCTGCGTTTTGCGGTCTCTGCGAGAATGCTCTGGCGTTCTTCTCGGGGGACATTGATCTGTTCCCCAAAGGTCAATCCAGAACTGCCGGAAGCCCTCGCAGTTGTTCCACAGGTAAATGAACGCTGCGACCAGGGCGGCAATCGCCGCAATGATGAGGAAGATGGGGTTTGCCAGCATGGTAGCATTCAGAGCGGCAAAGGCTCCCTTCACCACATTGATGACTCCTGCAATCTTTGGAACGATAGTCATAATCGTACCTACGGCACTGATGACTTTTCCGATGACAATCAGCACCGGTCCCAGAGCTGCCGCCAGTAGAGCCACGGTCATAATGACCTTCTTGGTACCCTCGTCCATTCCGTTGAGCCAATCCACGAACTGCTGAATCCAACCTACAATCGTGCGAATCGCAGGCATCAGAAGTTCGCCAAAGGAAATGGCGAGTTCCTCCAGCTGAGACTTAAGAATCTGAAGCTGACCCGCAAGATTGTCCTGCATGGTAGCAGCCATCTCTGCTGACTTGCCGTCACAGTTTTCGATTGCACCGGACAGCTTATTGATGTCTGCTTCTCCGGCATTCATAAGGGCAAGGAAACCGCTCATAGCATTCTTGCCAACAAGAGTTTCTGCTGCCGCTGCTTTTTCGGATTCAGAGAGTCCGCTAAAGGCAACACGGCAGTCTGCCAGAATGTCAGAAAGGCCACGCATTGAACCATCCGCATTGGTGGTTGCAATGGTGACCTCTCCAATAGAAGAACCACATATTTTCACTTCGCCTGTCAGGTTGTTCATGATAGTACGAAGGGATGTACCTGCCTGGGAGGACTTTATTCCGGCATTTGCCATCAGACCGATGGCTTCTGCCGTATCCTCAACAGAAAAGCCCAACGCACCTGCGATAGGCGCACAATACTTGAATGTTTCACCCATCATAGAAACATTGGTGTTAGCGTTGGAAGATGCCGCAGCAAAGACATCTGCGAAATGCCCGGAATCATCTGCCGACAGACCGAATGCTGTCAGAGCGTCCGTTACGATGTCCGATGTAGTTGCCAGATCTTCTCCGGATGCGGCGGCAAGGTTCATGATGCCCTCGATACCACCAAGCATATCCGTTGTTTTCCAGCCTGCCATTGCCATGTAGTTCATAGCTTCGGCTGCCTCGGATGCCGAGAATTTTGTTTTTGCACCCATCTCTCTTGCTTTGTCACGCAAGGCATCCAGGTCTGATCCGGTTGCCCCGGACACAGCCGCCACCTGGCTCATGGCAGTATCAAAGTCGGCAGCGGTCTTGACTGCAGCCGTACCAAAAGCGGTAACAGCCCCGGTGACCGGGAGCAGCTTCTTTCCGGCGGACTCAATGTTGGAACCAACCGTCTGCAGCTTTTCACCCGTTGCGGAGATCTTCTGCAAAGCGGTGGCGGACTGGTTTGCTTGTTCCTCCAGACGTTTGAGTTCCTGTTCGGTTTCCACAATCTCACGCTGGAGGCCGTCATACTGCTCCTGGGTGATCGTGCCGTTTTTCAGGGCTTCGTCTGCCTGCTCCTGTGCCGTTTTCAAAGTCTGTAGTTTATTTTTTGTTTCTTCCACGGCCTGTCCAAGCAGTTTGTGCTTCTGAGCCAGCAACTCCGTGTTACCGGGGTCCAGTTTCAGAAGTTTCTCCACATCCTTAAGCTGAGCCTGGGTGTTTTTGATTTCTTTATTGACCCCCTGCAGGGCTGTCTGTAGCTTTGCCGACCGTGTGCTGCGTGATTCTTTTTGACAGATCAGAGGACTGACCAACATAGACCATGCTTTTGGAAAGGAGCAGATACACTCCGTATTTCTTACAGGCATCTGTCTCAAGCAGTTCTGATACCGAATCTCTCGGAGCAGAGTACAGCTCACCGGAATTCCAGCTGGAATCCTCAATGCTGATAACGCCCTCAAGGTCACCTTCATACAACAGCAGATTTATGGTTTTTGCTTTGGCATCTGCCATCGTGAATCCCTCCCAACATGCATAATATCTCAAGAATACTATAATGGAACCGAGTCGAAAGATCAAGAAAAAACACGGCATTTGGCAGGACTGCGGACAGGAAATCTGACAATAGTCCTATCGTCTCAATCGGCAAAAAAGCAGTTTCTTGTCTCAACCTATCAAAAGGCAGGCTATGACACTATTGTCAAAACACGAAAAAAGGGATTCCGGGAGACTGCCAATTGGGGCAAATCTCTTGGAATCCCTTATTTTAAGCCTATTTCTGTACTATTTTACTTGTTTCGTGACAGAAGACATACCGTCTCCACATGGGAACAAAACGGAAACATATCCACGCAGACTCCCCGTACCGCCCGATAACCTCTTTTCGTCACATACTCCAAATCCCTCGCCAACGTCTCCGGGTTGCAGGAAATATATACCACTTTATCCGGCGCCAGTTTCACCAGTGCATCCAAAAACATTTCATTGCTCCCAGTCCTCGGCGGGTCCATGAACACCGTATCCACCCGTTCCCCCTGGTCAGCCATTTGAACCATGAATTCCCCCGCATCCATCTGATAAAAGTCCACATTTTTTATTTTATTCCGCCTGGCATTAGCAATGGCATCTTTCACCGCATCTCCATTCAACTCCACCCCGATTACATTCCTTGCCCTGCCTGCTGCAATCAGACCAATGGTTCCAATTCCGCAATAAGCATCCAATACGGTTTCCGTTCCAGTCAGCCCTGCATATTCCATGGCTTTATAATACAATTTCTCCGTCTGTTCCGAATTGACCTGATAAAAAGATTTCGGGGATATTTTAAATTGAATGCCGCATAAAACGTCTTCAATATACCCCTTCCCGTAAATAACCTGACCGTTATCGCCAAGCACCATACTGGTTTTCTTTTCATTTACATTAATTACGATAGTAGTGATATCCGGATGAAGCTTTAATAAGGCCTTTACGAAATTATTCTTTGAAGGCAAAATGGGAGAGCCCAGCACAAGCACCACCATAATCTGCCCTGTGGCATGAGCCACCCTAACCATTACATGGCGCAGAAGCCCGTACCCTGTATCTTCATCAAAGGTTTTTATCTTAAAGGAGGGCAACAGAGACCGAATCGAGCCGATAATGGCATCCGCCTTCTCGTTTTCCAGCACGCATTCTTTGATAGGGATAATATAATGGGTTCCTTCTTTATACACACCGGATAAGGGTTTTCCTTGCCTGTCATGGGTAAAGGCCGCATTTACTTTATTCCTGTAATGCTCCGGCCGCTCCATCCCCATGATTCCTTCCAGCCTGACATAAGACTTTAACAGCTTTGCCGTCTCCCTTTGTTTTAACATAAGCTGTTCTTCATAAGGCAAGTGAAGCATCTGACAGCCCCCGCATTCCCCGAATGCACGGCATCTGTCCTTTCCCCTGTCGCTTGCCCGTTTGTCATTCACACAATTCCACTCTGTCTTAGCATCCCTGTTCATCTGTCCTTTCTTCTCACGGAATTTCTCGCCTGACAAACCCGTTCTATCCGTTTTCTGTCCTCTGCCCCCATTCCATCCAGCCTTCTCTTCTGTCCTCTTTTTTACTTTTCCACCATTTTGCCTTACTGCAAAGTTCTTCCCCGTTCCTGAACTCTTCCTCGCGCCAAAGCTCTTCCCCGCTCCCGAGTTCTTCCCTGCGCCAAAGCTCTTCCCTGCTTCCTCTCTCTTTCCCATCCTCATATTATTTCCTTTCCTCATAATGTAACTCAATCTTTTTTCTCAAATCCTCATGTTTTATCCAAGCATCTCTCCATAAAACTTGTCACCTTCTGCCTGTATGCCTCCGGCTCCACCAGATTGCAGGTTCCATGGGCTGCCCTGTCCACGATAAAAATCTCTTTTTCCGCCCCACAAGCATCATAATTTATCCGGCTCATTTTGGCAGGCACAAAGTCATCCTTTCCCCCATGAATGAATAATACCGGTATCCTGTTCCATTTCATGCTGTCCACCGCACTGCACTCCTGAAAATGAAATCCCGCCTTCGCACGGCATATGTAATCCGCCACATATAAAAACGGAAACTTAGGCAAATGGCAGTCCTTTACCAGCACATGTGCAAAAATATCCCATGGGGAAGTAAAACCGCAATCCGCAATCAGCCCTTTCACCTGTTCCGGAAGCTTCAGCCCGGCTGCCATTAGCACCGTAGTGCATCCCATGGAAATCCCCGACAGAAAAATATGGCACTTTTCTCCGAAGCGCCCGGCGATATATTCCGTCCATTGCACCAAATCGTAACGTTCCTTCACACCGAAGCAAATGTATTTCCCTTCGCTTTCCCCATGAGCCCTTTGGTAAGGAACAAGCAGATGATACCCCATTTCGTGGTAAAATTTCACAAGATTAGCAAAATCCCATACCATCCCTTTATTCCTGTAGCCATGCATAAGTATCAATATTTTATTGGATTCCACCTCCGCCGGCAGAAAATACGCCACCAGCTTCAAGCCGTCATGGCTGGTCATTGTAATACGTTCCTTTTCCTGTTCCTCGAACCAGGCTTTCCCAGCCTCCAGCTCCTGGGTAAAATCGGCAAAGGCCAATCCCCGTTCCGGCTGCCCGTTACCGCTTTTCCCCCGTCTTTCTTCCCTTCTCCTCTTTCTCTCTGCCACCCGGCCATTGATATCATTCCATATCTTTTTTAGCCCTTCCCTCCGCAACAGGGAATGACTGTTATCCCGGCATACCGCCAGCTGAAACAGTCCGTTGGAAACGCTATACACCGGCAGCGCCAGCAGCAGGGCACCTGTGCCAAGCAGCTTCCTCTTCATCTTCCTTCCCCTTTTATAGGTTCCTGCATGAATCTCCATTTTCTCACCGCTTTTTGCGGCCTCATTCCTTCTTTTTTTCATTTTACCACATCCCACAAAGCCTTCTGCCCTACATATTGGGCGTTCATCCAATCCACTGCTTCCTCCAGCCCTTCTTCATGAAAGCCGAACTCCATCCTCTGCTTCTTCTTTTCCGGGGTAGCCGCATACCCAAAAGGCTCCGGCCATATAGTTACTTCCAGTTTCGTTTCCTCCCCCTTTGCCTTTTTCCGCAGCATATAACGCATCCCGTCCATACTCCCGGTATATTCTTCCTTTTTCACATAATTCAGTACATGAAATTTATCTTTCTCTATCATTCACTATTTTCCTCTTTATTTATGTATAGCATATGCTGTTCAAACTTATTCCTAACCTGCCCTCCGATTCCGGCTGTTTTCCATAGCACACTGTCTGATGGCAGATTTTCTTATGAGGATTCGGGTATCAAATTGCCACGCGCAATCCACAGCCAGAGCCTTTGACTGCCGAATCCTATAAAGCAAAAAGAATGCTTCGCCTTCTCAAATCCATGCGCCTTACGACACAGTTTCCTATAAAGCAAAAAAAGAACCCGCAATATAATTACTGCGGATTCTCCTATCGGAGTGACAAGACTTGAACTTGCGGCCTCTACTTCCCTAAAGTAGCGCTCTACCACCTGAGCCACACCCCGAAACGCAATAATTATTATATACGCTATACGAAATAAAATCAACCCTATTTTTTCAAATTTTTCACTTTTTGACTTTTTTCTGGTTTCCGGGAATTTTTTTTATTCACATCCTCCCGTAAAAGTGTATAAATCGTGGACACAATAGGAATAAAAATCAGCATTCCCGAAATACCCATCAGGCTGCCGCCCACCGTTACGGCCGCCAGCACCCAGATGGAAGGAAGCCCCACCGAACTGCCTACCACATGGGGATAAATCAAATTTCCTTCTATCTGCTGCAGCACGATAAAAAGAATCAGAAACCACAGCGCCTTTACCGGGTCATCCACCATAATGAGAAACGTTCCTACGAAGCAGCCGATAAAGGCTCCCACAATAGGTATCAACGCCGTAAATGCAATCAGCACCCCAACAAGCAGCGCATATGGGAAACCGCAAATTGCCATGGTCACCACAAACATGCTTCCCAAAATAACAGCTTCCATGCATTGCCCCGTAATGAAATTGGTAAAATTTTTATTCGCAATGGACAGGATTTCCAATGTACGCTCATATACTTTTGGGGAACAATATGCCCGGATAATTCTTTTGGCCTGATTTCCCAGCCGTTCTTTCTGTGCCAGCACGTAAAAGGCAAAAATAAGGGATACGAACAGATTGACCACTCCCCCTATAATCGTAGACGCCACAATTACAGTGGAAGTCACCACACTTCCTAGCCCATTTTTCATAAAGTTTACAATACCACTTAATACAGAATCCCAATTAATTGTTTGAAAATCAAATTCCTCCAGCAATGCTACCAGTTCCGGCTGGGAAGCGAAAAGCGATTCCAGCCAGCCCTGTGCCTTCACAAAGAAAAGCGGTATCTCATTGCCCAGTTCCACCATTGTCTCAATCAACTGCGGAATTACAGTAACAATCACCAAAACAATTACAAGAATCACCGATGCAAAAGCCAGAAAGATACTTGCCGGCCGCTTTGCCTTCTGCATTTTGGAGTTTTTCATGCTTTTTAACAAATGTTTTTCAATAGCAGACATGGGGATATTCAATACAAAAGCAAACATTGCGCCATAAATAAACGGTTTCAATATCCCCAAAATGAAAAAGATTCCTTTCATTACAACGTCAATTTTCATCACTGCCAAACAGACAATTGCCGTAAAAATAATTAAACTTCTGATTTTTTTCATATTCTCTCGATTCAAATCCATATTTTCCGCCCTGCGTATCTTTCTGCATGTTATCCCATCTGTATCCATGGCATGTTGCTGCTACAGCCATTTGCTGCAAAATCCCCTTTTCCGCTCCGAAGCATCTTTGGACAATGGTGTTCACTTAGCCCCAAAGCCAATTCCCACAATAACCCAATTCTTATTCCACGGCCACTTCTCACTGCCCATTCTTCGTTGCCTTTAAGAGTTCCACCACATAATTCCACACTCTTTCCGTAGAAGATATACTAAGCCTCTCCTCCGTAGTATGGATATTTTTCATATCCGGCCCTATGGAAATACATTCCAGGCCCGGTATTTTGGCCGAAAGCAGGCCGCATTCCAAGCCGGCATGAATCGCTTGTATTTCCGGCTCTTTCCCGTACAAATCACGGAAAACATTTACTGCCATATCACGGAAGGGGGAATTTTTCTGGTATGCCCAGCCCGGATAATCCCCGTGCACTTCCTGGGATGCCCCTGCCATAGAAGCTATGCATTCCAGCTTTGCGATTAATGCCCTCTTCGCGCTTTCCAGGGAGCTTCTTACCGAAAACTGTACCGCCGCCTTATCTTGCTTTAACGATACAATCCCCATATTCAAAGAAGTCTCCACCAGCCCCTTTATATCGGCGCTCATCGCCTGCACCCCGCATGGCGCTGCAAAAAGCAGCGAGACTACCTTTACGCTATCTGCACCGGTCACACAGCTGGTTTCACCTGCCTCCTCTAATTCCTCTATCTCTATTCCCACATCCGGGTCTTTCGTCTGCAATTCCTGCCGTAGTTCTTCCTCCACAGCTTTTATCCCATCCATCAGAAGCTTTTCTTTATCATCTTCAATTACAATAACCGCTCTCGCTTCCCGGGGTATGGCATTATCCGCCAATCCCCCCTCTAATTCCACTAAATATAAATCCATGGACTGGCAAAGGCCATATAGCACCCTGCCCAGAAGAACATTAGCATTTCCTCTTTCTTTGTCAATTTCCGCGCCGGAATGGCCTCCCTGCAGCCCTTTTATACAAATGGCATACTGCTTTCCATTCCGCCCTTCCCTGGTCAAAGGAAGCTGCCAGTCCACTCTTGCTCCCCCGGCACAGCCGGCAAGGATATAGCCTTCCTCTTCGGAATCCAGATTCAGCATCCTTCTGCCTTTGAGCATGGAAACATCCAGTTCCCTCGCCCCGTCCATGCCCACTTCCTCATCTACGGTAACGATTACCTCCAGCCGGGGATGGGCTATCTCATGGGAATCCAAGATAGCCAATGCATAGGCTACAGCAATCCCGTCATCCCCGCCAAGGCTGGTGTCTTCCGCAAACAAATCATCCCCGTCAACAGCAAGGAGAAGCCCTTCCTTTTCCATATCAATTGCAGCGCCAGGCTTCTTCACCGCCACCATGTCCATATGCCCCTGCAAAATAACAGGCTCTTCATTCTCATATCCCGGAGTCGCTTCCTTAATAATTATCACATTTTTACATGTATCCTGAATGCAAAATAAGCCCCTCTCTTTGGCAAACTCCACCAAATAATCGCTTAACCTGTCTATATTTCCCGATCCGTGAGGAATCTTGCATATCTCTTCGAAATAATAGAATACCTTCTTTGGATTTAAATTCTCTGTCACACGCATTACCGCACTCCCTTTCCTTTCCTGGCCGCCGTTTCCCGCCTTTTATGCAGCCCGCTCAAACGAGAAATTTAAAAGCATTATGCTTATGCCGGACTTCTTATTTTTTCTATACAAATTTCTTTACATCTTTCCTTAAACCGCATAGCAGATAATATATATAGTATACACTGATTCCCGGAAAATGCTAATAAAAATTTAATAAAAAGAATGCCTGCACCCTCCATTGTGCGAAGCATTCCGCAGCCAGGGCTTTTGACACCCGAACCCTATAATATAAAAAGTGCCGCCCATCACCCATTTGAGTCATTTGCGGCACCTTGTATTGCTACTTCCTAATATTATGCAATTTTGCTCTTTGCCAGTTCTGCCAATGCTGCAAAGCCTTCTGCGTCATTTACAGCCATCTCAGCCAGCATCTTTCTGTTCATATCCACTTCTGCCAGCTTCAATCCATACATAAACCTGCTGTAAGAAAGCCCGTTCATCCTTGCTGCAGCATTGATACGTGTAATCCACAGTTTCCTGAATTCACGTTTTCTCTGCTTTCTTCCTGCGAAGGAAGATGTAAGCGCCCTCATAACCGCCTGTTTTGCTACCCTATACTGTTTTGATCTTGCTCCCCTGTATCCTTTTGCAAGCTTTAATACTCTATTATGTCTTCTTCTGGCTTTCATTCCGCCTTTAATTCTTGCCATCTCTCATTTCCTCCTTATGATTTCATTTCCTATACAATAATCATATTATAATTACAGATAAGGTAAAATCTTTTTCATATTCTTAACATTGGTTTTATCTGTAATCGTTGCTTTCCTAAGGTTTCTCTTCCTCTTAGGGGATTTCTTTGTTAAGATATGGCTTTTATAAGCTTTGCTTCTTTTTAATTTACCTGTTCCTGTTACTTTAAAACGTTTTGCAGCAGCCCTGTTTGTCTTCATTTTCGGCATATCAAAGTCCTCCTATACTTGCTCATTTTATCTATTTTAACTGTACGAACTAACGCTTTTCAGTTAAAAACATCGTCATGCTTCTTCCTTCCACCTTCGGCGCTTTCTCAATTACTGCGATATCGGAAAGTGCTTGGGCAAAATCATCCAAAATATGCTTGCTGTTAGCCATATGCGCCATTTCACGCCCACGGAAGCGCAAGGTAATCTTCACTTTATCCCCTTTGGTAATAAACTTCCTGGCCGAATTTACCTTCGTGTTCAAATCATTTGTATCAATATTAGGGGATAAACGGATTTCCTTTATTTCAATAATCTTCTGTTTCTTTCTGGCTTCTTTCTCTTTTCTCGCCTGCTCATACCTGAACTTTCCATAATCCACAATCTTACAGACAGGCGGCTTCGCAGTAGGGGCAATTTTTACCAAATCTAAGCCAGCTTCCTCCGCCAAGCGCATAGCCTCCCTGGAAGGCATAATCCCTAACTGTTCCCCATTCTCACCAATAACACGTACTTCTCTGTCTCTAATCTGCTCGTTAATAAATAATTCGCTAATGGCTCTGTCCTCCTCATAATACCAAATTATATGTCCGCCTGGCAACGAACCTCCCCATAATGACAAAATGCTTCGCTTCCTTTTATATGCGCCTTATGGCACTGTTTCTATACAGAAAAAAAGGATAGCGCAGCTATCCACCAATCACACATTATGCCTTCATCATTCTACGCAAAGCCACAATAAAGCGGCTTTCTGTAAGATTCCGGCTATGAACGCCTACGAGCCCTTTCGCTGTAGGGTGAGAGTGGATACTCTGCTTGATTAATCAACGGAAATAAACCTTTAAGCAATCCCGCCGGGAAACTTCCCTAATCCTATGAAATCATAACACTCCAAAACCATCCTGTCAAGGATTATTTTTTTAAAACTTATCTTTAAAACAAAACCAATTCATGGACGGCATGGCGTACAGGGTATTCTGCAGGCCGCCCACGAAGAATTATTTACATATCGCGAACTACATGGATTGTCTTAGCACTTTTCAAAAATTCCTCCATCTTTTCATCATCTGCGGACTGGGAATATGTAATCGTATATGTTTTATCCGCCACAATGATATAAACCAGCTGTTCCATCCTGACATCTCCTGCCTTGCAGGACACTTCCACCTTATGGGCAGGGCAGCCATCTATCTCCAATTCCGTATGCTTAAAAGTATCCACCGATGCCTCTGTTCCATACTCTTCCTTCAGCTTCTCTTCCATCCGCGCCTTGTATTCTTCGGAAGCCAACATTTCATTCAATGCAGCCTTATTCAGGTTCTCCGAAACCGTATAATAAATATTGGAAGAATCCAGCGGATTGCGCTTGGAAACAAACATCCCGCTCACACTGCCGCTGGGAAGATAACCGTCCGGCAACACTACCGTACAGCCTATATCCCCATATCTTTCATTTTTATATGCATTCATTAATTCCCCGTCCGCAAGTGCATTCAGCCGCGTTTGGGTCATTTCCCCGCCTATTGATATCCCATCTTCCGCAGCAAACACCGTATTTGCCGTAAATATCCCGCCGGCGAACAGCACACAGGCCATAAGCCCAACTGCCAATATAGCAATTCCTTTGTTTTTCATCCTAACCCCCATTCATCTGCCCTGCAGATGCTCAAATTCTTTTTTCCGACTCCGTTATTCATTATAGAGAGGATAGGAAACATATGCAAGTATAATTTTCTTAGTTCATGCTTTTTCTTGATTTACATAAAGGGCCGCCGCAAACTTGCAACAGCCCTTTTCTTTATTTCTCTTTAAATGTAGCGCATGCCGTTTCCCTGCAGTCGCAGGCCCCACAGCCTTTGATATCCACATGCTCTGCATGGCATTTATAGTTGCTGTTATAGACACATTTTACCGCCTCGCAGTCAATGCTAATCGTCCTGCATGGGTGCTCCAGGGCACTGGTGTAAGAATCGCCCCGTTTTTCGGAAAAGCTTTCGCAGCAAGTATCGTCCGTATCCTTTGCATGTTTTCCGCCAACCATTATATCGCCTTTGCAACAACACTTGCTCTTGTTGTAAACACAATTGTCTACCGTACAGTCTAATTGAGCCATAATAATCCTCCATTCTTGCTTAGCCCACAGTTTGGGCACAAACACAAATTTGCCTTTTGCCTTCATTCCAGTTCCGCATCCTGCCTCCTAACCTCATGTTCCTCGGCCATCCATCCGGCAAGATGGCGTTTACTGTTCTGCGTTACCTTGTTTATAAACAACATAACAAATTTCTGTTTCCGGCTCTTACAGAAGCCATATACGGCAGCTCCTGCAAGGCCAAAAACGAAATTTCTAATGTCGTTAACTATAGTATTCCGAAAATTATGGCTAATATTCACTTGCGGTATTCTAATATTTACAAATTTAAAACGCATACACCCGGCTTATTGCATGCGGGAGTCAACAGAAGTTAACCTTCGTCCAAGTATAGTCTATACAGCGTGGCCCAGTACACCTCCAGCATAAATTCCTGCCTTTCTTCCGAAAAAATCCCCTCTTCTTCCCACTCCTTCAGCAAATCGGCCTCCTTATTGCCAATAAACCAGACCCGTTTTCCTTCCTCCACCCATTTTTTCAATTCATCCGATGAAGACAGGGCAAAATACTTATTTTCAAAAATATCACAAATCAGCTCCTCCGGCTCCGCATTCCAAAGGTACATATCATTTTCCAAATAATAACCTACTACGCCCTGCACCTGGTTGAACTGCGTAATCACTATATCCTCCGGCCCGATTTGTGCCAACGCTTCCTGCACCTCTTCCATCCGCACCCTGCGCCATGTCTCATCGTTGCGAAACCAACGGAAATCTCCAATGCCGATAACCAATACCAATAGAAGAATCGGCCACAACAGCCTTTTCTCCCTTACCGCCCTGCTCACAAAAAATGAAAAGGAAAGCCAAAAACACCCTGCCGCCGGAAGCATATACCTGACAATAAATACAGGGCGCAAAAGGAAGGAAGCTGCAAATCCAAATAGTACCAGCCCCGCCAGACCCCCCGTTCCTGCCAGCATCAGAAAAACTTCTTCTTCGTTTCCCCAGTTTTTCCATAGAATATACAACAGCAAGCCCACATAAACAGCAAAGAGCACTATTGCCGCCGCCACCTGGAAAGCACCGCTGCCAAAAGGAGGCTTCATCAGAAACTTTACGCAGGAGCCGAAGGTCCTCCATGTTAATGGCAAAATCCAATAGCTTTCTTTTACCTGAGCCATTTGACGTACCACTACGAACATCCAGGGGAGATAGGCTATGACAGAGCTAAGGACGCATAGAAACCAGTTTTTGATTCCGCTTTCTTTTATATTTAATTTTCCTGCTTTGCATCCTTGTATAATGATAAAAATCAGCAGAAACAAATAAACCATAGCAACTGCAACAGCCGCAAAATAATGGGTATAGGCTGCCATGATTCCATACCCCGCGAGCAGTATCCAATCAATCTTCCTGCTTTTCCTGCCTTTATTGCTTTTCGTCTCTGGCTGTAGCAGCCTGAATTCTTTTACTTCCCCATAAGGGCCTACCATCCTGCACACAACCTCATATCCATGCAGGAAAGCTGCCGTCACCAAAAACATGGCCAGCGTATACATTCGTATTTCCACCGTATATTGGGGAAGGTTGGGCATTGATACTACGCAGAAAAGAAACAGGCCTGCACACAGCCAGCCGAAATGCTTCCGCACCTTTGTCACCGCATAGGCAGCCAAACCAAACAGGGGAAGGACGGAGCAGATTTTCCCCAGGATTACGGCATCGGCGCCGGGAAAAACCATCATACACAGCCAGCTGACGGCCTTCACATAATAATAATAGAAAGGCGGATGCACATCCCTTGCTGTCAATGTGGTCAGTTCCTGAAAGCTTTTTCCGGTCAGACCCATAGTAAAAAGTTCGTCATACCATATCCCATCGGCAAGGCAAAGCCTTACCGACAGGATAAGCATCCCTGCTGCCGCAACCAGGAAAATCAGCCCCGCCCATTTTTCACATTTTTCCCGATTTGTGTTTCTATTCTCCCCACTTTGTCCGCGTGTATTCATCCTGCTTCCTCTTCTTTGCGTATTTCCTTCGTCCTGATTTCCTTGCAAATCTGGTCGATGAATTCACCCAGAGGCTTCACGCCCTCATCGCCTGCAAAACGGCTTCTTACAGAAACAGTCTTATCCGCTTCTTCCTGCTGGCCAACCACGAGCATATAAGGCAGCTTAGCCAATCTTGCTTCCCTGATTTTAAAACCAATTTTTTCAGAACGGTTATCCGTTTCGGCCAATATGCCGTTTTTCTTCAATTCCTTTTCCACTTCCGCCGCATATGCCTCATATTTTTCTGAAATAGGAAGCACCCTTACCTGTTCCGGGCAGAGCCATGTAGGGAATTTGCCCGCATATTTTTCTATCAGCCACGCTAACGTCCTTTCATAACAGCCCATGGAAGTTCTATGGATAATATAAGGGCGTACTTTTTCGCCGTTCTGGTCAATATAATACATGTCGAACTGGGCAGCCAACAGGGCATCCCACTGAATCGTAATCATGGTATCTTCTTTGCCATATACATTTTTCGCATTGATATCCACCTTGGGCCCATAAAAAGCGGCTTCACCCACATCTTCCGTAAACGGTATTTCCAGCTCTGTCAGGATATCCCTGATATGCCCTTCCGTCTCTTCCCATACTTCCGGCTCGCCAATATATTTTTCCCGGTTTTCCGGGTCCCATTTGGATAAATGGTACGTAACCTCGTCCTCCAGCCCCAAGGTGGACAGACAATATTTTGCCAAAGCAATACAGCCCTTGAACTCCTCCACCATCTGGTCCGGGCGGACAATCAAATGCCCTTCGGAAATGGTAAACTGGCGCACCCTGGTGAGGCCATGCATTTCGCCCGAGTCCTCATTCCTGAAAAGCGTGGAAGTCTCCCCGTAACGCAACGGCAAATCCCTGTAGGAATGCTGCGTTGCCTTATATACATAATACTGGAAAGGGCAGGTCATAGGGCGCAGGGCAAATACTTCCTTATCCACTTTTTCATCCCCCAGTACGAACATACCATCCGTATAATGATCCCAGTGGCCGGAAATTTTATACAAATCGCTTTTCGCCATAAGCGGGGTCTTGGTCCTGATATAGCCCCACTCGTTGTCTTCCAAATCTTCAATCCAACGCTGCATCGTCTGCACCATTTTCGCGCCCTTGGGCATCAGAAGCGGCAAGCCCTGTCCAATCACATCCACAGTGGTAAAAAGCTCCATTTCCCGCCCCAGTTTATTGTGGTCGCGCATTTTAATATTTTCCAAATACTCCAGGTATTCTGCCAGCTCCTCTTTCTTATTAAAAGCTGTACCGTAAATCCTCTGCAGCATGGTATTGTCGGAGTTGCCCCTCCAATAGGCCCCGGAGGAGGAAGTCAGTTTAAAAGCCTTAATCCCTTTTGTGCTCATTAAATGCGGGCCGGCGCAAAGGTCTACGAAGTCGCCCTGGCTATAGAAAGAAATCACCGCATCTTCCGGAAGGTCGCGGATGAGTTCCACTTTATACGGCTCCCCCTTTTCTTCCATGAATTTGATGGCCTCTTCCCTGGGCAGGGTAAATTTCTCCAGCTTATTTCCTTCTTTGATGATTTTCTTCATCTCCCCTTCCAATTTATCCAAATCCTCCCTGGAAAAGGGGGCATGTTCAAAGTCATAATAATATCCGGTATCGATGCTGGGCCCGATAGCCAGTTTTGCATCGGGATAAAGCCTTTTCACCGCCTCTGCCAGCACATGGGATGCGGTATGCCTTACTACCTGCAAGCCCGCTTTATCATTTGCCGTCAAAATATTCAAGCTGCAGTCCTTATCCACTACAGTCCTTAAATCCACCACTTCCCCATCAATTTCCCCCGCACAGGCCACCCTGGCCAGCCCTTCGCTGATATCCGCCGCGATATCAATCACACTCATAGGGGATTCGTATTCCTTGCTGCTTCCATCTTTTAATGTAATAATCATTTTTTTCTCCATTTCTGCGCGGCTTTTTGCATCAAAATTTATTTTGGTTTGCCAAGCTTGTGGATGCCGCACAGACACAAACTTGGAAATGTGTGTTTACTGTTATGCCAACCTCCATGATGCTGCTTTGCAGCCATTCCTTTAGAGGCCCTGAAGCTTCGATTTACGCTTCCGTTTCATCGGAAACCTCTTCATTATTGCCATTATTGTTCCCATTATTATTCCCTATCATCATAAACTTCCTGGGGGAAATCAGCATCCCGATGACCAGACCTGCCAGCAGGCACACTGTTAAGGTCAGGAAATATTCCCTCTTCTTCATTAGTGTCATTTCTTCCAAAGTTGTTTGGATTTCATTCCATTTTTCCTTCATTTCTTTTCTCCTCCTTTTTGGCTCATTTTTTTACTGTTTTGACATCCAAATCTTATGATAAAAAAAATCCCTTACACTGCTTTCGCAATGTAAGGGACGTATTCTTTTCATATATTACGCGGTTCCACCCTTATTGCTTTGCCTTTAATGCAAAGCCGCTTCATTTAACCTATAACGGGGTTACCGGGCTTGATTGGAGCCGCTCAGAGCTGGTTTTCAGATGCTTCCCGCTGGGATACTTACAGCACGCGGGCAGAAAAGATAATTCATTTTCTCTTCCACGGTATCCCTCTCTGATGCATTTCCACATCTTACTCTTCTCTTCTATGCTTTCGCTATATTAAATCATTGATTCCTATTCGCCTGATGCTATTGTATGACATTTTTCTTCATCTGTAAAGAATAAATTTTCCTCAATAATTCTCGCTGCGCTGGCCACCAGCCTGCTGCAGGGGCGGCTTGCATAATATTCTTCTGTCCGCCTCTCCGGTTTGGCGCTTTCCTCACGTTCCAATAACCCCAGCAGTTCACGGCAGATAATCGTTCCGTTCTCCTCTCTAAATTGATCGCTCATCTGTCGAACCAGAAGATATATTTTTTCTTTCCCTTCTTCATTCGCAGGGTCGGTGTTCCCCTCTTTCAGCCCGGCCAGTAACGCCATGGCGGAAACCGCGCCGCATACCTCGCGCATCCTCCCGATGCCGCCCCCCATGGGGCTGGCCAGCTTCAAAGCCGTTTCCCTGTCCATCCCGAACAAATCCGCGTAGGTAGAAAAAACGGACTGGGCACAGCCGAAACCGGATTCGAAAGCCTGCACTGCTTTTTCAACTCTGCTTTCCATATCCATCCGCCTTATTTATTCCTGCCGCAGCACTTTTTATATTTCTTTCCGCTCCCGCAAGGGCAAGGATCATTGGGATATATCCTATCCCCTTTTACAATCGTTGTGGAGGATTTCTGTTCCTTATAAAGGGCTTTCCTCTTCTCCTCATCAAAAATATCGTTCCACTCTTCCAGGTTATACAGCCAGTCAGCGCCTGCTGCTACCATATTTTTGTAAAGGAGCTCTTTATCAAAGCCAAGGTTTACTTTCGTATCCTCTTCCATCTCTTCAATGGGGTTAGCTTCTTTCAGGCTGTCATTAATGCCGTCAAGGAAACCTGTCATTGTCATCAGTTCCACGCCGAACCTCTCCGCCAGCTCTTTTACAGTTCCTTCCACCACTTCATCCGGTGTTTTTAGCAGCTCCATATAGATTTCTTTTTCCTTCTGGAAATAGTTTGTCCATAGTCTCTGCAAATCGCCTTTATTGGCCGTCTCCGAATAAGCCATATCTTTCCATTTTTTCAATAATCCCATCTGCAATCCCACCTTTATCTGATTATGGTTCTTTTGGCTTTCCCTTCCCGGTGTGTATCGCCATCGCCTTCTACCGGGGGCAAATGCCAAATATGTTCCTGCCCTATGCCCTTTTTGCCCTGTATGGGCGGGCATAAAACGGATAAGCTAACGATAGTATATACTACTTTTTCAAAAAAGTAAATTTTTTTTGAATTTTTATTGTTTTTATCTTCTTCTTGTGTATAAACTCCTGGAATGCGTCAATAATAAGATTAGTCAATGGAACCCCCTCCATTGATGAATACGGAAGAAAATACTTATCCTCCCCTAAGGAAGCCTTTAGGACTGCGGAAGCCGCAGTTTTAGGGGCTTCCGCTATGTTTAAAGCTTCATTTTGGGGCGATTTTTGGTGTTGCCAAGTGTTGCCAAGCTGGAAGCCAGTGTTTATCAGGGTTTCCGGGTTATTGCTATTTTCCATAATGTTTGCTTCATGGTCTGCAATGCCAGTATTTCAGGCACTTTCTACATAAATTTGTCTCCATACACTTTTGACGAACTTATGTTCTTTTTGTGGTATTGGCAACACTTTTTCTGTTGCCATCAACTCTTTTGAGAACATTATGCAAACATGGCTTCCACTTGTTCACCGCCAAAGTCGAAATCATATATTTTAAAGATTTCATTTTGTATAGCCAGATTGTCTTCGTAATCGTTCTTGCACTTATAATAGGTGTTCAAGGTTGTGCTTGTATAATTTGCGAAGCTACACCTTTGCCTCTAAACTCGATTGCTGTTCCGACAAACTCAATTGACCCAGTTTTAGGTTGCTGATTTTCAAAGCAACTTTCAAATTCTTTTCTTAACGCTGCACCTCCAATAGTGCCTTTCAAAAAACCTAAATATTTTCTTAGTTCCTTTGTATCAAGGACTATTTAACAACATATGAATAACCCTTACCCCGTCTAGCTTCTAAATATTCTGTTTCACCTCGCATTTTTTTAAGCCATAGTATAACCGTACCAGCGATAGACATTCCTGACTTCTTTGATGTATGTTTTCTATTCTCGTCCAGCGCTGTCCTAAATTTCCATCATAATGATTTTAAATAAATAGGACTAAATCAGTGCAAACCTTTGATTCTAGGCTTCTTTTGACTTAGTCCTATTGTTCCACCAGCATATCTCAGTTTTTATACTTTTACATTCGTGTACTTTTTTTCCAACCTGTCACAAACCGCATTGAAATCTTTCGTCTTACCTTCCCTCGCATACCTTAACCCATCCTTCACACTCTGTCTTACCCCTATCTGATGTCGTTCCAATGTTTCCGCATAAATTTTCTTAACAGTGACTTCCATGCGATTTACCTCCATCTTTCATTTATCCATATCCTTCTTTTGTCCTTCCCATCAAAATAATCTCTACATCAAAGCATATGATCAAAACAACTTTTTTGAATTACTTTTACAAAATACCCCGCATCAACACTACTCAGCTTTTCAATTAAACATACAAAGCCGACATTCACAATTTATGCTCATTCTCTTGCATCAAAATTCTGTAATAAACTTGTATCTGAAACCGTACGAATTAAATTCATCTCGGGCTGGATCTTTTCCCATTGTTCTCTAAACTCATCATCCTGCAATTGTTCATTTAAAAAATCTCTAAACTCACTCATTATTTTCATCCTTATTGATATAGCAATATAATTATATGCTGACAAATCAGGTTACAAGTTGTAACCCTTTTTCCCAATATTTTCCAACTCATTCTCCTCTATTATGCGTCACAATCCAAATACCAATATCCTTTTCTTCAATTTCACCAGATGCAATCCCCAAACCTAACGCAATCAATTCTTCTTCGCTACACTCCATTTCCATTCCGTTTAATTCTAAAAAAACTAACATAGCATAAATGCCGATGCGTTTATTCCCATCAAAAAAAGCATGATTTTTTATCAACCCATAACACAATCTGGCTGCCTTTCCAATCATGGACGGATAAAGTTCCATCCCTCCGAAAGATTGAAAAGGCGCTGATAGTGCAGAATCCAACAAGCCTTCATCACGTATCCCATTACTTCCTCCAGTTTCCCGTATCATCTTGTTATAGAGATATTTGATCTGTTCTTTGTTCAGTAAAATCATTTTGCCAATTCCTCAAACGCTTTCTTATGCTTTTGCAATATACGGGCTGCAACAGCCTCCAGTGCTTCATTATCTGCGTCTGTATCTTCCTGTAATTTACTATAATCAATCAAAACATATCGGGGTGAATTATTCTTTAATATCACAGCAGCCCCATTCTCATCCACCATCCTCGCAACCTTTGAAAAATTTTGGTTTGCTTCTGAAATAGATACTAAGTTCTTTAAATCAATATGCATAACACACACTTCCCTTCTTTTTGTCTATGATAATAGTATATACTACATTTTAGGATAAATTCAACCTAAGCATTCTATTTCGTGCAAAAATTTTCATCCTTCATTCATATATAAAAATTTCATCTCATAAAGATACCCCATGCACTACTATCAGCACATGGGATATCCCATCACATACCACCAGAGAATTGCTGTTCCTACCCACTTCATCCACTCCGGTACGCTATTCCATATTCAGTTTTTTTATCCTCAACAAACCAAAAACCTAACCTCACCCCACCTGCAAAAAAACTGTTGCCAAGTGTTGCCAACACCTTTAGAGGACGCGCAAATGCCCTGTTTATCAGGTTTCTAGGAATTCATTCCAGCATACTTATCCTCCCCTAAGGAAGCCTCTGGAAATGCTTAAAGCCGCATTTTCAGGGGCTTCCGCTATGTTTATGGCTTCATCACATATCCCATTACTTCCTCCAGTTTCTTGTATCATCTTGCCATGGAGATATTTAATCTGTTCCTTATTCAATAAAATCATTTTGCCAATTCCTCAAACGCTTTCTTATGCTTTTGCAATATGCGGGTTGCAACAGCCTCCAATGCTTCATTATCTGCGTCCGTACTATACAATAAGCCGCAGGCGTTTGTTCTTATGTCCTACGTTTTTTGAAACCAATGCCAGCTTCATGCCTTTGTCCAGACAGTTCGTCATATCAACTTTTACTAAATATCAAGAAGCTGTTGGAATCGTTTAATTGGATAGGTCACCTTTTCATGTGTTGCCGCCTCTCCTATTCCTGCGCTATCAAAGCCACCTGAAACAGCGGCAGCAATTCCAGCGAAAGCATCTTCCACAACAAGGCAGTCATGAGGTGCAAAGTTTAGATACTCTGCTGCTTTCAGAAATACTTCTGGATTCGGTTTTTTTGCATTTTTACTGGAAGAACCAATCGCAATTTTATACCCCTTTAGATGAAGTCTTTCCAATGTTTCTTTCACTTCATCTGATAAATCCGATGTACTCATCTGTTGTAATAATTCTATGTATATTTGATTTTTCTTTTCAGCAAGTGTTTCTCTTTCTCCAACGGAATATCTACGCTCTGCACGTTCCAAAATAATATCCAAGCTTGCCATCCGGCTGACTCCTCTTAAGCGGTTATTAATACTTTCATCAAAATATATCCCTATCTCATCAGCTATTCTTTTCCATATCAAAAGGATCCACGTCCTCATCCACAAGAAAAACATGTTTTAATTCGCTGAATACCGACAATGCCAGTAATGCAGCCTGCCTTTGTCTCCCTTCATCACTGGGAACCGTTTTAAATGCTGGCTTCCGTAGGAATACCTGCCATGGACACGTGTTCTTCACTTGGTCCGATACAAGTCTGCATGATTGGATTTTCCCTATGTGTCACAGCCTTCACCTTAATCAACCAGCACTCACTGCTTGCCGGACCTGTATACCCCGGAAATTCAGGCATGGCATATCCTGTATGGCTGTTCTGGTCTTCCTGCACACGCACATTAGGAATCACTTCCCCCTCAATCACATATTCCGCATTGGCAATCGCTTTCTGATTTACCGTCAAACACTGCACTAATTCTACCGGCTCACCCCTAAGTGCCCCTGCAACTGCAAGTTCATCATATCCCAAAGGTGTTGTCGGCGGTTCAAAGCAAGAGCCTATTTCAATTGCTGGGTCTACGCCAATGCTGATTGATATCGGCAACCTCTGCCCCAACTCTTCTGCCCTCTCTGCCATTGCGCCAATATGTCTGGCTCCCGGAGTAAAGAAAATAGATAGCTCGTCCTTTCCCTGTATACAAAGCCTATGAATTGTAATATCGTTCACTCCCGTATCCGGATGCGTTGCATAACACATCTGGATGTCCTTTTACATGGTTAAATATCATAGCCGGCCCCTCTTTTGTCGGACGCATACAAGTTCCACCTGCACCGATATAACGATATACCCCAGCCAATTCCGCCATCGGC
>JAETTM010000132.1 GCA_021769135.1 Lachnospiraceae bacterium
TAGGGCAATCGCAAAGTCGTTCTCTTAAAATTCGTCTTCTTCCCGTGCTACATTTTTAAAAAGCAGCTTTTCAATCCTCTTTGGATCATGTTCATTTGCCATCAAGAATCTTTTCAGCGGTTTTGCCGACAATTCCTCATCCTTTTTCTTCATTGCCATGCAGAAGCGCCTCAAAATAGAGCCATTTGTTACCGCATCATCCTTCCTTGCTGTCTGCTGGTCTTCTTTTAACTGTATATCCAATAGCCAGTGCTGCATTTCGATATTCCAATGGGCTGCCCTGATCTTCTGCATCATTTCTGCCGTTATGTTTTCCATATCCGTTATATATATGCTCCGGCTTTTTGTTTTTACCTCTTCCCCGTCTTTCTTTGTTTCTATCGTTTTATCCATAACCCCGATCCGCGCTATGGTTCCATAAAAAGATTTCATGCCCAGTTTCTCATACACAAAACTGGTATCTGACAGCATCCGAAATACTATCTTTTCTATCCGCCCATGCTTTTTCTGCAATAATTCTGTACGGTCCAGTGTATTCCACTTGTCCTCTTTTTCCAATTTTTCTATTTCTTCCCGGATTGCCCCTAAAAGCTTTTTCTGGTTTTCTTTTACCGGCAGCACATAATTCCCGCCTCCCCCATGGATTTCTTTAATAACTGTCTGGTTACACCCTATGGCATCCATTGTTACTACCGTATCCCGCAGGTCAAAACATTTCAGATAATCCGGCAGGCACGATATCTCATTTTCTTTTTCCCCTACCCGTTTTATCTCTACCCCGACTGCCCCTCCTTCATACATCGCATTCAGATGATAGACTGGTTTTTCCCCGGCTGACTTTTCACTGGCCCCCCTTACTGCTTTCCCATCTATATGCAGTGCTTTCTTATCCCGGTATTTCCTATATATCTCCGGAAAGTTTTCCCTCAGCCATTCCCCCAGGGAACTGGAAAGCGCTTTAAAATCCGTATACCTTAGCACCCTCGAAAAGGTATCGTGGGATGGTATCTTCTCTATGTTCAAAAGCTCCCGGAAATAATCGAAATTCAATTCTACATAGTAGGCTATTTCTACCGCGGCGCTGTGCCCTGCCAGTACTGCATAAATACACATCAACAATAAATGGGAAAAGGAATATCTCGCCCCCCTTGCACTTCTTGGATCCGGCACCTCTTCCAACATTTCTATTAATTCCCTGGATTCATCCCCGCCGTATATCATCTTCTGCTATTCCTATCCTTTCCAAAAGTTCTTTCTGTGCATCTGTCAGTTCACTCTCAAACCTCCGGTTCCCCATGGCGACGCTGCAGATATATTTTAAAGGTTCCAATTCCTGCAGGTCATACTCGCAGATTTTGCTGATTGCCGTAATCTGGTTTGGTATTCCAATCTGGAATTTCCCAATCATCTCTGATACGGAATAGATAGCTGTCCCCGGCTCGTCATTCAGGTAAGAGTTATTCGATAAATATACGATCATGCTGCGGTACAGATTCTTACGTTCCCTTACCGTTTCTTTTCTCCTGCTGATGTATTCCTCCTCAAATTTCAACAGGAAATTTGTGAACCCGCACTCCCTGACCACTACATGCCCCGTATCGACAAACGCTCTGGAAAGCTTATGGAATCCGTTTTCATCTACCCTTCCTGCCAGCCCCTTTATCACCTGGACAGGATATTTTTTATCCGGGACACGCTTTGATGTTGCATAGTAGGCATAGTAAGTATCATTTACCCTTTTCACAATGGTTCCTTTTGGTTTGAACTGTTTTACATAATCTGGATATCTCATACATTAGTATTATCATAATACACAATACAAATCAAGTAAAAAATATACAGGCATTAAAAAATCCCTTTTTTCCAATGCCTGTATTACTATTTATGACTTTGCGATTGCCCTA
>JAETTM010000060.1 GCA_021769135.1 Lachnospiraceae bacterium
CTTAGCCAGCTGCGAGAATGATAAAATCCTCAAGGAGCCCTTTGAAAAACGCCGGCACTTAGGCGCTGTATTTTAGCGCCTTATGTGTCCGCTGCGTTTTTCCCAGAGCGAGAGCGTGGCGACGGAGGATTTTATCATTCTCGCAGCGTCCGACACCATTCACTTAATGACATTGGTGCTGAACTGTCACACGGAATTCCTAATAAACCGAACCCCCGTTTTCTGCCGTATATAAGAAAGATATTTCAAATCCCCCTGTGCAACCCTGCCAACCACATTCACCCTTTCATCTGCGGGAAGGTGTTGACGCGCAATTTCCAGTTCCCCTTCATACCTCATATATTTTTCATTGGAAATACAGATGCACCCTTCCTTCCTCTCCACACAATTTTCAGGCAGCGTTTTCTTCTTATATTTTCTGGACTCCACCGAACGGAACAGGTAGCTGCTGCCGTCCGCCCGGTCATGATGGATGCCATCCGTTATATATTGGTAAGCCGGTGCTATTTCGGCCTCTATCTCGATGATTCCCGCGTTCAGATTGCCGATTTCCTTCCACACCCGGCCGCTCACGTCGATATCCCCCACCGCAGCTTTGTCGCATTCCAAATCATAGTGCAAAGATAAAAGGTGCAGCAAAACATCATCTTTCTGAAACCTGTGTTCCTCTACCGTAGGTAAGCCTTCCTGCAGCGGCCCTCTCAGGACTCCATTTCCGGGCACGAATCCCATTGTCTGAAGGCCGAAGCTTTTCAGCCATCTATTTATTTCTCTAACCTTCTCTCCGGAAAGGCCGGTATATGGTTTGGGGTAAAAATTGTGGCATGCCACAAACCCCGATAAGTCCGCCCCTTCCTTTTTCCACTCCAAAATTTCTCTCTCCGTCACCGTAGAGGCATTTAAAAAAACAGTAAAACGTTTGGAAATATCCGCCGTTTCCTTTGCGGAATACCCGTAATCCAGCCTCACGGAAGTAATTCCCCAATCCCGCACCTCATCTATCGATGTACAGGACAGCTTTTTTAATGTCTCCGGGCTGATATCCGCTATCAGCCCGATTCCCGCCTCCTTACATTTGTATGCCAGCCGCTTTACTGCTTTTTCATAATTGTCCACCGTTTCCTCTGGTATTTGGAGAGAGGTGAAAGCATACTTCACATTTGCCCTTTGCGCTTTCTCTATAATCTGTTCATTTTTTTCCGGCGGTGTGCCTAAAAACAGGGAAATACCCGCTTCCATATCGTCTTTCCTTTCATTTGTCGCTCTTAATATTCCACTTCCACCGGCTGCCCCGTTTTTGCGGATTCCTGAATTGCCAAAATCGCCAGCGCCGTCTTCCTTGCGTCTTCCAGACTAACCCGGAATTCTTTTCCATCCGCCAAACGGTCCACGAAATCCCGAATGCTCTCATAGGAAAATCCTCCGCAATGGCCGAATACCATATTCGAAACAAGGATATCCGGCACGCAGGAACCGTCCTCCGTCACTTCTTCCATCAAATTGTGGCTGGACAAATCCAAATTAATCATTCCCTCCGTGCACATAACGCTGCACTTAAAATCATTGATGTTCCTGTTTCCGTTAGGTGTCACCCAACCGTTTTCCATCTGTGCTACCGCACCATTTTCAAACTCGATGGTCGTTAAAAATGTATCCGGGGTATCCACGCCCTTTGCTTTCAAAATCCCTTCCCGCTTTACGGAATATACCCTTTTCGCTTCCGAATCCAGAAGCCAGCGCAGGGAGTCCAGGCTGTGGCTTCCCAGAAACCAGAGAATCGAAGACTTGGCCGCCCAGGACAACATATCGGTAGCCACCCATTTGATATCGTTCAGGCGTATGTAAGCGGTATAGGGTTTTCCCAATTTCCCCGATGCAATTTTCTGTTTGGCCAAGTTAAAAGGCGGGCTCCACCGGTTGTGCAAATCCACCATGCAGCGAACCCCGCTCTTTGCCACCGCTTCGCAGATGGCCGCGATATCCTCTTTTGTTGTAGCCAACGGCTTTTCTATCAATATATGCTTTTTGGCATATGCCATGGCGCAGGCTGCATCCGCATGCGCGAAATCGGGAGTCACTATCGCCACCGCATCTATTTCTCCATCCTTTGCCAAATCATGATAGTCGGAATAAACCTTCGGAATCCCATATTTTTCCGCTATCTTTTCCGCCTTTTCCCGATTCATATCACAAATAGCCGCCGGCTCCGCAAACAAATGCTCCGCATAAATGGACGCGTGGGTTTCCCCCCATGTTCCGGCTCCCACGATTCCCATCCTAATTTTCTTCATTTCCATCCGACTGTCACTCTCCTTCTCTGCATCACCCATAAAAAATGTACTACCCTTCCTTTTTGTGCATCAGCGCGTATAATTCTATAAATTCTTCCGCCAGGATTCCGAAAGCCTCCGCGCTCATCAGTTGGTCTTCCGCATGCATCATAAGCATTCCCCAGGCCCCCAAATCCAGTTCCCCTTCCGCCGACTTTGACAGCAAATCCAAATGGATATGATGCCCTTCCACAAACTGTTCTTTTCCTTCTCTCATCAGTTCCAACGCTTCTTCCCGCTTTCCCTCCCGCGCTGCGCCAATGGCGCTTATATAACAGCTCCTTGCACTGCCCACATTTGAAATAATCTGAAATGCAACCGTCTCTAAATTATCCACCTAAATAACCATGCCTTTCTCTTTTCCCATGATATTCATGCCAGCATATATGATGCTATCACAAATTTGTTCCCCCGTTTTTATCATCCCATTGCTTTTTTGGCCTGTTCCAGCGCTTTTGCCCCGTCCACCATTCCATATGTCCTAACATCTATGGCTTCTATGATTTTTTCCGGGTATTCCTTTTTCCATTTCGCCAGCATATATTTTACCTGAGGGCCCAGCATAACAACATCCGCATCGGGAATCACGCTAGATGCGTCCGCCGCCGGGTACGCGGCAATTTTACATTCATATCCCGTTTCCGCCGCTGCTTTTTCCATACGTTTTACCAACAAACTGGTTGACATACCTGCCGCACATATTAATACGATATTTTTCATCCTTTACCCCATTTCTGCGCGGCTTTTTGCGCTCAAATTCATTTGAGTTTATCAAGTTTGTGGATGCCGCGCAGACACAAACTTGGGATTGAAAATTTCGAATTTTCAATCTTACCTCCATTCTAAAGTCTGGTATGGCTCGACCTAAGCAAGCTGAACCATACCAGCACTTTCATTTACTCATTATCTATCAGCGCCGCGTGCATATAGGCTTTTACTCTGCTGTCGGCCCCTGCTTCCATCGCCCTTACTTTTCCCATCGTATGATAATAATCATAGTATGGCACGTCATTTACCGTTCCTCTGAAAATCGTGTAATTTCGAAGCCCGTCAAACCATGTCTTCTCATCTTCTTCGCTCATGGACACATAAACCGTAGGCGTGAATCCGGCCAAATCCTCACAGTTTTCGCCATAATACAGCTGAATATCCCTTCCCTCCTTCCTGAGCGCCCGCACTGCCGACGTCACCGCTTCATAAGTATAATAATGACGCGGATGCAAAGTTCCCCTCCCGTGGGTAATCACACAATCGGCCTCTTCCTTTTTCAGGTAATCCGCAATTTTTCCCGCAAACTCCTCCACCCCCGGAAGGTCGGCCGAAGTATAATCCAGACAGAGGGCATCGCACCCCATTGCCGCCGCCGTATCCATAATCTCTTTTTTTAATGCTTTCTCGTAATTTTGCTTTTCTTCTTCCGTGGCTTTCTCGTCCGTCAGCCTTCCTTTTACTACATGGACAAAAGTGCATTTCGCCCCTTCTTTTACATATTTTATCATAAAGGGGCCCCCCTGCAATTCTGCATCCAGGGGATGGGCTCCTATAGATATAATCCTTTTATACTTTCCCATTTTTCCTCATTTCCGCGCCCATTATACGCATAATAGAATCTATTCCCTATATTTTTTTCCTGTACAAACGGTATGTCCGGTATGTACTCATTCCATGCCTTTCATAAAATCTCATGGCATCTCCATGCGTCCACAGGAAATAGGCATAACAGATTCCCCGCTTCTGCATTTCCCGCATCTGCAAATCGAACAGGATTCCCCCAATGCCGGATGAACGCAAATCCTCCTTTACCCCGATGGGGCCAAACCTGGCGTCATTTCCATCTATTTTCCGCATGCAGTATCCTACTACCTGATTCTTCTCATCCACTGCAAGCAAAATGGTATCCTCCGCTTCTTTTTTCCTAAGAGCCTGTAAAATGTTCCTTACCCATCCGGCATCAAATTCCTTCTTTGTAAAATCCAGGACTTCATCCATATATTCATTGGAATAGGAGCAGAATTTCCAGCCTTTCTTTTGAAAATCCTCCATCTTCTGCAAAGTATGGCTCGGAACGGAATAGGTGAATAGGCTTCTCTGCATACTGACGGCATCCCCCGTTTTTGCATATTCATTCTTTTCAAAAAAGGATAATGCCGCTTCATAGTTAATATCTATCCCTGGCGTAAAGTAATTCGGGCTGTATGCGCATAATGTAATCTCTTTCGTCCGGCACTCTTTCAGGCGCTTTTCCACTTCATCAAGCAGAATCTGCCCATATCCCTGCTTTCTGTATTCCGGCAGCACATACATAATGCTAATCCATCCCCTGTCGGGCTCCAGCCCTCTTGTCAGATAAGGATATTTCCTCTTAACGCCCAGACAAAATCCAATAATGCGCCCATCCTTTACCAGCGACAATGCCAACTCCCGGTCAAAATTATCATCCATAACAACCTGCTGGAAAAAACGTTCCTCGCTCACCGGGTCATATAAAAGCGATTGGTTCCAGCCTGCTACAATTTGCCCTAAATCCTTCTGTCGATAACTTCTCAGCTCAAAATTCCCCATTTTCAGGCTTCACTCTCCTTTTCATTCTTTGCTTCTTCTGCCAGCTCCTGTTTTTCCATTACCTTGAAAAACGGAAGGAAAATCAAAAATAGTAGGACAAAACTAAGCAAAGATATAAGTACGGCGGAAAACTTAAACCCGGTGCCTATAAATGCCCCTAACGGCACAGGCATCGTCCATACGGTCATGGCCACTACCGGAGGCGTGAGGCCAAGCACGGCCAGAATCGCGTTAAAAATCCACAGCGCGGTAAATCCCAAAACCCACGGCACAAACATAAGCGGGTTCAAAACAATAGGAAGTCCGTACATAATCGGCTCCGCAATATTGAAGATTGTGCCCGGAAGCGCTATTTTCCCCAATACCTTAAAGCGTTTCACCTTGCTGCAGAAGCATAACAGGGCGATTGGGAATACAGAAATTCTTACATAATAATTGGTCCATTGTTCGGTAAACATATAAGGGATGGCCTGTCCGGCTGCGAATGCATTGATATTTTCCGTAATCATATTCGTCCAAATCGGGCCCATGATAGAGGATACGATATTGGAACCATGTATCCCCACGAACCAAAGCAGCCTGTCCAGGAAGAATCCTGCCCCCTGCGCAAGCGGCCCGCTCCCGCCTACAACCAGCTTCGCCATGGCTGCGTTAATCAATGCCAGAAAATCAAAACCGGCAATGCCCTGACCTAAAATGGCGCTTATTATAATGACTACGCTCACCGGAATCATACTTGTAAATGCTGCCCCAATCATAGGCGGAACCGACTCCGGCATTTTGATAACCAGCTTCTTCCCAATCAGGAAACGATAAATTTCCACAGCCATAATGCTGATGATAATGCCTCCGAACAGGCTGGGCGAGCCAAGTATGTAGGTCGGCCAGTCAAAGTTTTCGGTAAACGCGGAAAAATCAACGAAGCAGAAAAACGATGCCATGGCAACAATTCCGCCCACAATAGGGGATACGTTTTCATCCCTTTTGTGGTAATAATCCCCAAGGAAATATCCGTTCAGTATCGCCGCCAGCAATGCCAGTATATTCAGCGATACAAATACGATTTGAAGCAGCCATGGCCTGCAAGGGTTCACTATGGCGTCAATGGCATTAGCCACTGCCGGCATGTTCAACCCCGAGCCTTCCACAAACAGCCCGCTTAAATTTAAAATCAGCGTTGCCGCCGCCCCCAAAAGCATGTAAGGCATCATCGTTATAAATACGTTTTGCAATGTCTCCAAATACCTAATCTGCGCTACCTTTAGCAAAGGCGGCGCCATTTTCTGCTCAACAAAATCTGTGAGCACTTGTAACCAGTTCCTTTTTTGTTCTTTTGTTTTACCCATAAGCGGTACCCCTTCCTCTTTTTTCTTCATTATACATTACTCCTTTGTTCATTTCAATATATTTCTCATTTTTTTTGAAACTTTTCTCAATTTGTTGATTTTTGAATTTTTACATGTTATACTTTATCTATCAAATGTTGCCAATTTCTTCAAAAATTTGATGACCTTTTTGCGCATCAGCGCAATATATCCTACTAAAAAATTACGGTTAATCCGGGCAAGGAGGCCTATGAGTCCGCTGGAATTGATTGCTTTGCACGAGCAGAACTTTACCAAATCCGATATCAAAGTTAAAAATTTTGTTTTAAATAATCTGGAAATTATAACAGCCCGTTCCATAGATATGATTGCAGACAAAGCCGGCGTATCCAAATCCGCACTTTTACGCTTTTGTAAAAAACTTGGGTACGAAGGCTATTCTGAATTTAAATATGAAGTGTCCAAATATCTTTTATCCGGTACGCTCTATAATCCGGAAGGCGTAAAATCAAATAAAAACGTTGTTTCCTATTATGTTGATTGTATTCAAAAGCTACCCAACTATATTTCGGAAGAAATCTACCGCCGTTTAGGCGGCTTCATTCAGGAAGCCGCAAAAATAAGAGTATATGGGCTTCATGAAAGCGGGCTTTCCGCCCAATACCTTTCCTACCGTCTGGCCACCCTGGGCATCGATTCGGAGCCATTGGTTTTTTCCGGGTTGTTTAGCGAAAAAGCTTCCTTTTCTTCCCCGGAGGATTTGAATATATTTATTTCCGTTTCCGGCACTACTCTGGAAATCGTCGAAGCGTCAAAAGTTTCCCTGGATAAAGGCGCTAAAACAGCCATGATTACACAAAACAGCAAATCGCCTTATGCAAGCCAATATGACAGTTTTATTTCCATTCCTTCTATTGGCTTTACTAAAAATGAGTTCTTCCTTGACTCACAGGCTATATTTTTTATTACTATCGATTTGCTTATCAATCAATTGTCCAAGTTGATGTAGGTGTGGCTTTAAGTATATTGGCCAGTTTCATTTGCATATATTTTTTTAGTATCACTGTACTTTTTTCAGTTTCACCCTATCTTTATTGAAAAAATCCGCTACCGCAATGTTCGGCCAGCCATTCCCATCCTCTGTAATATCGTAATTAAACAAAGGCCCTGCGGAAGGCATTTCCTCCAACTCCACATCTTTCAGACTCTCGTCTAAAAGTATCTCATATCTCCTGTCCATCGCATCTCCAAACTCTTTCGCCTGCCCGCTTACTAAATAATTCATCGTCCGCACCATAGCGGTTTTTTCATACCATTGCGGATTTGCCATAATTAGAATTATCACGGCAAAAAAAACATATATCTTATAAGATTTCCACTTTTCTGCCAGCCATTCGCCTCTGGCCCTCCATTTATCGTTCCACTTTTTCATTATATAACCCATCACATAAATCATATCCGTGATTATGCTCAATTCAAAGTAAAAAGATATTAAATTGGACATCCTGCCAAAGGGATTCCCCACACCGGCATAATAGGTAGGTGTGTACATAGCCAGATAGCTACCCAAGGTCACGATAACAAACAACACAGGATAAGGAAAAGAAAACTCGTACTGCTTTCCTATCATCTCCGATGCCAGAAATAAAGCAATTATTATCATACATGTTACAATAACCGGATTTCCCAGATACTCTGAACGTACATCTTTTAGCCCCTGGTAAACGGCTCTCCCAATCGTATAAAAAATATTATGTATATTAAATTCGAAATCACTGCCTTCACGTACCTTCGTTCCTGGCGCCGTCATATTAATAATAGCCGTTATTCCAAACACCGTTAATGGAATGATTAAATACCATGTTTTTTTCTTTACCGGGCCCAAAAAGAACAGTAACAAAAGCAAAATCAACGGAAGCAATACAATCGTCAGATAATTCCCTCCCCCTACGAAAAATGCCGTTAGCGCTGCCATCGCTAGATTTCGTTTTTTACCATCAAAAATAAATCTTAACGAAAAGCCGACACAAAGCAACACAGCCGAATATACAAGTGTATAGGCCACTGCCCCATTATACCAATAAAAGGCCTCTCCTGTAGACGGGATATATTGTATAGCCATAAGAAAATAAAGCATAGACACCGCAAGGAAAACAGATTTCTTCATTTTCAGCATTTTTACCAGTAAATAATACAGCAAAAAGGATGTGCTGCCCAAAAAGAAAGGCAACATTATATATGGAACTATAAAATATGCATGTACATTGAAAATCTCCGGCTGAAACATTTGGACAAAGGTAGTTGTAAACGTTCCCTGCCATCCATAATACATAGAAACGGTATCCTGAACAGATGCTTTTAAAAATTGCATTATCGAATGAGTTTCACTCCATATCTGTCTGCGCATTCCTGCGCCACACCAGAAATCATCAGCCGATGCATGAGAATATTTAGCGACGGTCAGCATAGGAATGACAGTAATAATGAAAAAAATTGCAATACCTATAGCAATCTTTTTGTCGTCAAACCATAAACCAAACCTTAAAACAATGCCCCCCAATGCTTTGCGGCTGCTCTTTTGTGCTTTCATAACGCTCCCTGTCCTCCTGTTATCTTTCTCCCTTTCTATTTTTCGCCTCGCTTGTATGCTTGAAAATACCGAATAGTTCGTACTCTACTGCCATTATTTTATCATACATAGCCTACTTCGTATACGAAAATATTTATGACCCTATTCCCCTTTAGGTTTCTGTATTTAGCGCATTTAATATTGACATCCTATTTTTCGTATTTTAAAATAAATACAGAAAAATCTAAAATTTATGGGTAAATGAATTCATGGAGACAGATTATTATGGCAAAAGATAATTCGGCTGATATATTTTCTAAAAATCATACGTTAATTACGAAAGGAATTTTAGTTATCTTGCTTCTTGCGCACCATGTATTTTACCCGGACATTATTACTGCTTATGGTATCAATACTATTTTAGACGATGTCCTTTTGGTTAATAGAATCATACTATATTTTAAGATATGCATTGCCGGTTTTGCCTTTTTAACGGCTTTCGGTACTACACGCATCCTGAAAGCCCAAAAAGACAACAGCCCCAAAAATCTCTTCCGCCTTACCGTCACAAGGCTTCTAAAGCTGGAATCGGCTGTTTTTATCATATATATCATAGCCATTTTCTATAAACAGTTTATTGTGGGGCAATCCCTAAAAGATTTATACACACCGGATGGCCGAAACCTCCCTTTGATGGCGCTGCGCATGTTTATTGACATGATAGGTCTGGCGAATTATGCCTTAACCCCTACGCTCAATATGACCTGGTGGTATTTATCTTTTGCCATCCTGTTGATTTCGGCTATGCCTTATATTTTTAAGGCTTATGAAAAATTCCGCTATCTTTTGCTGCCTATCGGATGCCTACTTCCCTATACCTTGCCGGACTCTAATTCCTTCTTTTTTTCACTGCTTCCCATTGTAATATTGGGAACCGCATTCAGTTATGAAGACTGGTTTGAGCGCATAAAGGCTAACAAAAAAAAGGGCAGCTTCGCTATCCGATTAATAGCGAGCTGTGCCCTCCTTTATATTGGCTTTCTGGTTCACGGGTATGTCAACATAGCATTCTGCTATATATTTGCATTCGTTATCCCTTACCTGGTATATGAATACATTTCCTATATCCCAATTCTCCGATCTTTACTCAAATACCTGGGAAAACATGCCACCAACATTTTTTTAATCCATACCTTTATTTATTATTATTTTTATCCCGATTTTATATACTCCTTCCATTCCACATGGTATATTTTGCCTGTACTTATAGCCGTTAGCCTTGGTGTTTCTATAGTTATAGAATTAATCAAGAAATATTTCGGCTATTATAAATTGACCAACAAACTGTTGAACTATGTGGAAAGCATATAAATTTCCTCCATCATTTCCATAATCATGTCATAATTGCTTTCCGACTGTTTATCGAAAAGGAGCGACCAGCTTTTTTCCGGGTCATTCTCGTCCGCATAGCTGACCCCCTGGGCATTGGTGTACAGAATACCGGTGGCAGTCCTATGGCATAAGCCTTCGATTTCTATGGATGCATAAAAAGAGGCCATTTCATCGCTTTGTACAAGGTTGGGATATTTGGTCTTATAGGTTTCCACCAGCTTCCTGTAGGCTTCCACATCCGCTTTGCTCTGGAAAAGTATATGGGCCATCTTCCCCTTCATGCCATCGGGTATCATAATTTCAATCCCTGTGGCCGCATTCCTGCTGAATGTATAACCGGTCAGTTCCCCTTCTTCCAGTTTATCCGTTCCAAAATACTGGGCGAGCATGGATTTCAATGTATCGTCCGCCACCATGATATTCCCTCCCATGGCCGAATCGCCGCAGGGAATCAGGAAACTTCTGCCGGTTGCCCTGTCCGTCTGCAGTTTGCATCCCCCTTCGGTGAACCGATAAGTATAGCTGGTGGTTTTATCCGTAATCAGGAACAGCCCTTCTTCCCCTTTTTCCACCTTATACAGGGCATTGTCCTGCTCAAACCGCTCCCTTCCTGTAATCTGATAGTAAATTTCCCCTTCCGATAAGCCTTTTTCCTTCCTGATATCTATGCCCAGCAGTTCCGCCAGCATATCCGCTGTAATGGAATTTTCTTTTTTGACCTTGACCTTCTGTTCCTGCTTTTCCCCATCTTTGCTGACCCGTTCCTGCATATCGTCAATGGCTTTGTCCACGCCGCGCATCATTTTGTTCCACTGGCGCATGGTAAAGGACTGTGCGCCGATAGGGATAGAGGTTTCCGTTTCCCCTTTTCGCACCTTATCGTAGATTTCCTGTTTCCGTTTGCCGATGGCCTCCACCAAGGATTCCGTCTCCGATTTATTTTCGCCGATTTTTCTGCCGCCAAAAAAGTAACTATAGCCCCCTTGAACATATCCTTGCGTACTCGATACTTCCTTCATCCCCATTCCTCTTCCCTCTCTCCGGTAAGGGCTTCCAGCTGCCATTCCTTCAGCTTAAATATGCCCTTTTCCTTATCAGCGCCTTCATAGCCAGTAAATCCGTTGGTTTTTCCGCTCTTCTCCGCCGCCTTTTTAGCGCTTTCGCCGCTATCCGCATTCTGCTCTTCGCTGCTTTTGCCGATACCGTCTTCCATCTCTTCGATTTCATGCTTCATCTGTTGGATTTTTCCATCCAGCTTCAGGGCCCTTAAAATGCGGTTGATGTCTTCCGGGGAAAACATGCCAATCGCTTTGGCCAAATCCCCTACGCTATCCCTGTTCACCATCAGGCAGCCGCCCTCCGATAAGGGGATGCGAATAACCTGTTCCATATGATTTAAGTCTATATTTCCAAGGCAGAGCCATTTTCTTTCATTATCCAGCGTAAAAATTACTCCGTTATATTCTATTACGCCATCCTCATTGGCCAGATAAGAGTATGGTGCGCCCTGATTTTTTTGCGGAAGGGCTTCTTTATATAAATTTTCTGTAATCTTCATGTTCCTTTCCACCAGGCCTTTCTCCTCAAAAGGTCTTTTTAAGCTTTCCAGAGTTGCCTGTTCTTTCTCTTCCTGAACATCCGCCCTGTTGCTTATCATACTGTTATAATAATAACTGCTGGAAAATCCAATCCCGCTTACTGCCATTTTTCATCCCTCTTTTCTGCACCCTTTTTTACCTTATTTTCCGGAACATTCTATCGCCCTGTCAAAGCTTTGGCCCGGCGTTTGCCACCGCATATGCCATGCGTTCCATCTCATCCCCGCTCTCCTTACGGGAGGATGCCCCGTCATACAAATATGCCTTCCATTCGCCGTCATCGCTCTTTTTTTCCACGTATATCCAGCCGATTCCCGAACTGTCTGCCGGCTTTCCATCCCTTTTGGCCTTCAGCACATAGCCGTCCAATACATTCACTTCCACCATATCGCACTCCCCGTAGGGAATCCTGCGTACCGGAACTTCTTTCGCCGCCGGTGCATTTCTTTCCATACAGGCGTTGATATTTTCCATCCTCGCAGGTCCAGCCTCCCTTTCCAGCTGGCGAAGCGGCTGTCCACCTATCCGGCTGCCCTCTTCCGCTTTCCGATAATGGGCTTTCATAGCTTCTTCCTGCACCATGCTTTTTTGCAGGCTGCTGCGAAAGCTGTCCTCTTCCGGTTTTGCCTTACAGCTTTTTGTGGAAATGTCGCCCAGCTTCTTCGCATTCCCTTTTCCTTGCATATTGCCCGGCCCGTTGATTTCCGCCCCGCTTTGCTTCCTTTGATTCCATTCGTTAATCCGCATCCTTGCCACCTTCTTTCGAGGCCTTATCCATAAGGCTCCTATCCTTTCCTCCGGTTCCGTACAAAATCCGCTCTTTCACCATTTCCCTTCCCCGGCGCAGCCTGGTTTTCACCGTTCCTTCACCCAACTCCATAATCTGGGCAATTTCTTTTATGGAATAATCCTCATAGTAAAATAAATACAATGGATTGCGGTAAGCCGTTGGAAGGGCCATTACATGCCACAACGTCTCATCCTCTTCCACAAAAGGCAGCTTGAAATGTTCCATTTCGCTCTCCGGCACTTCATCGAAGGCCACAGTTCTGGAAAACCATGCGCTTTTTTGGATATCATAGCAGATATTGATAACCACACGGATAAACCATGCTTTTTCATGGTTTTCATTTTCAAAAGCCGGTTCCGCCTTTAAATATCTGCAAAAAGCTTCCTGCACCACGTCTTCTGCGTCCGCTTTGCTTTTCATATTGGAAAAAGCGATGCGGTATAGTATGTCCTTGTATTTCTCAAACGGTGCCTCCGCTTCCTTTTCCTTATTTCTTCGCATAGTAACCCCTCATCTTAAGACCGGCACAGCACATAATGCACTTTATGTGGTGTGCCGGTTTCAGCCATTATAGACTCTTATATTTATAATACGAACGATGAAGCGGAAAGGTTTCAGAAAACTGGAATCAATATGGAATTTTTATGCTTATCCCTTCTGCCAATACCCCTTTCGATTTCTTCACCGGAAATTCCTGCCCTTCCGATAAGCATATCACATCCCCGTCATGCAGAACAACATCATTTTCCAGAATATGTCTCGCAACCTGAGAAAGCATTTCATAAACCTCCAAATCCGTCCGGCCGCTGTCCAGGACTTCCATTTCATCCTTGCCGAATAAATTCATTCCGCATGTATAGGCGCACACTCCTTTTTCCGACCGGCGGATTTGAAAGGAAATCCAATCCGGAACCGGAAGCACGCCCTCTTTCAAGCTTTTGGCCGTTTCCATATAAAATTCTCTCTTGAACACCGTATCGGAAGTGTACACGCCCAATGTATTGCCCTGATTTAGGAGCGCAGCATTTACTTTTGTAAATAATTTCGCCGTCTCCACATCATTTTTATCCGGATTTACCACCCCTACCAGAAGATACGCTTTATGGATTTTCACCGTTTCCGGCGCCGCTTTCCATCTCCAGTTACTGGCCGCCGCTTCTTCCAATTCTTTCTCCTGCACCGGAATCGGCACCAGGCTTATAGCTACAGTCATTTTCCCCACATCGAAGGCCAGCACTGCTTTATTTTCGCTCAGGTAGGTGCTATCGTCTTCCTCCGGCAAAGGATATCGGATTCCCCATTCCTTTTCCAAATCTTTGCGAAACTGTTCTTCGCTCCATTCTTCAGAAGATAGCAGCAAGAACCCTGCGCAGGAACTGTTGTCCGCATCCGCCTCTTCCTCTTCCGTTTCCATTGCATTTTCTCCCATGAAAATATCGATGACCATCCGCGTCGGCCTCACCAAAGCATTCCTATAGCTGCATCTCCACTGAATTTCCTCCGCCAGTTCACCGTCCTTCATGCTGTCAATAGTATCCCCTTCCTTAATGGGATTATTATTTTTGAAAATATAGGATGCCAGATTGTATGCATAGCTGATAATCCCCTCCGGCTGGATTCCTTGAAAATGAAACTGCAAATCAGGCAGCAGAAGCACGTCCATCCCCAACGTGTCCACCACCATGTCATTCCTGTTTGCCAGATAGAAAAATCTTGTGTTAACAGTAAAATAAATAAACCGCTCTTCTCTGGGCACTTCATGGTTCCTGATTTCAGATGCCTTTATTAATTTGCCGGAATTTATGAAATAGACCGCTTCGCAGCCCGGATACATCTCAATCAGCGCTTCCATGTAGTCCATGAGCATATCCGCCCTGTCATGGGCCTGCATAGAGGCCGCCAGCTCATCATAGGCTACCGCCTGATACCGGCACTGCCCAAGGATTTCATCCCGTTCCGCCATACAGTCCCACATTTGCCTTCTTGTTTTCTCATCAATCATCTCCTGCCGAAAAGGGCCGCAGCCGCTTAGCATCAGTTTCGGGGAAACGGCTGCCCCCTTAAACATTGCGGTGTACTTCTTCACCGCAAACCCGGCCAGTTCCTCCCCATAGCAAAGGCAGTCCGTATCTCCCAGATATTTGCCCATAATCGCGGTCATCTTTTCCTTTTCCGCCATTTTGCATTCTTCCCGCATCAGGAGCATCATCATAAATGCTTCCCCTGAACGTCTTTCATCTTCCGTACTTTTTTCTATTATTTTTCTTTCGTCCATTGTTCGGCCCTTTCACATACCTTCGTTGTTTCCTATATTGTACCAAGGGTTGGGAAATATTACAATAAATTAGTTCACAAATAAATGTGGTTAGGCCATATTTTTTTCATTTCTGGTCCGATTGGACGTTATTTTATGCGATTTTTTCTAAATTATTCTTTATTCATCCATGTTTTAACATACCTTGACAGCTCTTCCGGGCAGGTAATGTGGGGCAACACAATTTCACATTATTTTGTTGTTTATTATATCTCCCTTTTTGTCCAATGCGATTTCACTTAACCATTAGAAGATAGGCTTGGATGCGCTTGAAAAAAGCAGTTTCTTTTGTATAATGAAATCGTAGCAGGGGAAGGAACTAAAATTTAAGCAGGGTATTGGCGGCCAATGAAGAACGCTTCCAAGCATTAGAGCGAAGGGCAGCGGATGTGATTGAGACAATTACAAATTCAGGTATAAAATATGGTGAAAAAGACGAGGTGGTTAATGTGTGCCAGGCAATACGAGAAATTCGTATGGAAGAACGGAAAATTGGTGAGCAGGACGGCGAATTGAAGAAAGCCAGAGAAACGGCTGGAAAATTGTATGAAATGGGGCTTGATACAGAGAAAATAGCCCAAGCAGTTGGTTATGCTGTGGATACAGTAAAGGGATGGCTTGGGATTGAATAAGTAGTCAAATGTAAAAAGACACGTTTCCGTAGTTTGTAATAACGTGTTTTTCTTTTTATAAAGCGGGAATTTACGAACTAAAGATTTCTTTTTCCTTACTTTCATACTACATATTGTATTAAAATGTAGTTTACATGTCCATCTTTCAATTTCTTGGACAACGCTATAACTCAAAATTTAAAAGGCAATCCTGCGGCTTCCAAAGAAAGCACTTGGCATGCTGCGCACAAAAAGCGCCCCGGAAACCAGTTTCCTGAATCTCCGGAGCGCCTTGCTCATCCTAACCCTATTTATTTCTGCCCATAATAAGCATTTTCGCCATGCTTCCTATAATAGTGCTTATCCTGCAGTTCCTGCGGCGCAGGAGCTACTTTCGGCTGAATCATTTCGCATCTTGCGGCCATTTTGGCAACTTCCTCCAATACCACCGCATTGTGTACGGCCTCATGGGCATCTTTGCCCCAGGTAAAAGGCCCATGGTTCTTGCAAAGCACTGCCGGTACAGCTTCATAATCTTTGTCCGCAAAGTAATCCGCTATCAGAAGCCCGGTATTTTTTTCGTAAGCCCCTTCGATTTCCTCTTTGGTCAGGCATCTTACACAGGGAATCTCCCCATACATATAATCCGCATGGGTTGTGCCATAGCAGGGGATTCCCCTCCCGGCCTGCGCCCAGCTGGTGGCCCAGGAAGAATGGGTATGTACGATTCCCCCAATTTTCGGAAATGCCTTATATAATTCCAAATGGGTGGGCGTATCGGAAGACGGGTTATATCTCCCTTCCACTTTATTTCCTTCCAGGTCCATAACCACCATGTCTTCCGGCGTCAGCTTATCATAATCTACACCGCTGGGCTTAATGACAAATAAACCCTTTTCCCTGTCAATGCCGCTCACATTGCCCCATGTAAAAGTAACAAGGCCGTATTTGGGCAGCTGCATATTCGCTTCGTATACTTCTTTTTTTAACTGCTCTAACATCGCTCTTCTCCTCTTTATAATGCACGCTTACTTATTATTTTGTACAAACCATTATACTACTTGCAGCCCATATTTTCCACTGCCGCTTTTTCGATAGGGAAGCCAGCCTTATATTGTTTGATAAAGGCATCGAATCCGGCCGCATCTTCCGGAACAGGCTCCATCTTGCTCCCTTTGTTGCCGGCAAATACCGCTTCGTTCAGATAATGGGATAAAGTTTCTCCCTCCGCCTTATTCTTCCTATACGCGGCCAGCACTGCAATCCCCCATGCACCGCCTTCACCGGCCGTCTCCATCACGGATACAGGGGCATCCATAGCCGCTGCCAGAATTCCCTGGCCGACACCTTTCGTCTTAAACAAGCCGCCGTGCCCGAAAATTTCGTCGGCCTGCACCTTTTCTTCTTTAAATAAAATATCCAGGCCAATTTTCAGTGTCGCCAGCGAAGAATAAAGATGGGCGCGCATAAAGTTGGCCAATGTGAATTTGCAGTCGATATCCCGTACAAACAAGGGGCGTCCTTCCTCAAAGCCCGTTACCGGCTCCCCGGAAAAATAGCAGTAGGACAGCAATCCTCCGCAGTCTTTATCGCCTTCCAGTGCCTTGTTGTACAATGCCCCGAACAGCTTGTTCATATCCACTTCCATGCCCATAGTTACCATGAATTCTTTGAAAATATTCACCCATGCGTTCAAATCCGAAGTACAGTTATTGCAATGCACCATACCTACCAGGCTGCCGTCCGGCGTAGTAACAAGGTCGATTTCCGGATACACTTTGGAAAGTTCTTTTTCCAAAACAATCATGGCGAATACGCTTGTTCCTGCCGAAACATTTCCCGTGCGCACAGCTACACTGTTTGTAGCCGCCATACCTGTTCCCGCATCGCCTTCCGGAGGGCATACCGGGATGCCCGCCTTTAATCTGCCGGAAACATCCAGAAGCTTTGCGCCTTCTTCCGTCAATTTTCCCGCATCTTCACCGGCAACCAACACTTTTGGCAGAATCTCTCGCAGTTTCCATGGATAGTTTTCCCCTGCCACCAGTTCGTCGAACTGCTCTATCATCCTAGCATAAAAGTCCTTAGTATCCGTATCTATGGGGAACATGCCGGAGGCATCGCCTATGCCGAGCACTTTCTCCCCAGTCAGCTGCCAATGGACATATCCTGCCAAAGTGGTCAGGAAGCCAATGTCCTTCACATGCTCTTCCTTATTCAGGATGGCCTGCCTCAAATGGGCGATGCTCCACCGCTGGGGGATATTGTACTGGAAAATCCCTGTCAATTCTTCGGCCGCTTCCCCGGTAATCGTATTTCTCCAGGTGCGGAAAGGAACTAACAGCTCCCCATCTTTATTAAATGCCATATATCCGTGCATCATGGCGCTGAATCCGATGCTGCCTACCGTCTCAAGGACAACGCCGTATTGCTTTTCCACATCTTCCGCCAGTCTGCGGTAGCTTTCCTGCAACCCTTTCCAAACCATATCCAGGCTGTATGTCCAAATATTGTTCTCATACCGGTTTTCCCATTCAAAATCGCCGGAAGCGATAGGGGAATGATCTTCCCCTATGAGCACCGCTTTAATTCTCGTAGACCCTAATTCAATCCCCAATGCCGTTTTGCCGTTTATGACCATTTCTTTTCTATCCATTGCTATCCTCATTTCTGTGCGGCTTAGCGGAATGCGATTCCATTCCATCTAAGTTCATTTTTAAAGTTCCTGATTGTGGTATCTTTATCAATGACTACGCTTTCAATCCCCATAGCCGATGCCCAGTCAACCATCTGGTCCACGCCAAGGTCATAAGAAAACGCTGTATGATGTGCGCCGCCTGCCAGAATCCATGCTTCGGCGCCGGTCTTAAGGTTAGGCTGAGGTGTCCAGAACGCCGTCGCCACCGGAAGCTTAGGCATAGGCTTCTCCACTTTCTTGCAGTCCACCGCATTGATAATCAGGCGGAACCGGTTGCCCAAATCAATCAGGGAAGTAGCTACTGCCGGTCCTGTCTTGGAAGTGAATACAAGGCGCGCCGGGTCTTCCCTGTCGCCCATGGTAAGCGGATTTACTTTAATGCCGATTTTGCCTTCCGCGATTGTAGGGCATACTTCCAGCATATGGGCCTGCAGGATTCCTTCCTTTCCGGGAACCAAGTTGTACGTATAGTCTTCCATAAAAGATGTTCCCTTCGCATCCTTCATGCCGGAAGTCATTATTTTCATGAGACGCACCATGGCCGCCGTTTTCCAGTCTCCTTCGCCGCCGAAGCCGTAGCCTTTTTCCATCAGCCTCTGAATGGCAAGGCCGGGGAGCTGCTGCAGGGAGCCCAAATCGCCGAAATGGGTAACGATTGCCTGATAGTTTTTCTCCTCCAGGAACTTTTCAAAGCCGATTTCAATCCCGGCCTGAACAGCCACATGCCTTCTGAATTCCCCTTCATCCCTTCCTTCCAGAAGAATATCATACTTGGAATAATATTCATCCACAAGGGCATTGATATCCCCTTCCGCCACATCTTTTACATATTCCGCAATTTCATTTACCGGATAGGCATCGATTTCCCAGCCGAATTTAATTTGCGCTTCCACTTTATCGCCCTCTGTTACAGCCACATTTCTCATATTGTCCGCAATACGGCAGACGCGGATATGGGAAGATTCCATAATGCCAATAGCTGTGCGCATCCAGCTTGCAATCTCCTGCTGCACCTGCTTATCGTTCCAATGCCCTACGATAATTTTCCTTTCGATTCCCATACGGCTTACAATATGGCCATATTCCCTGTCGCCGTGTGCCGACTGATTTTCGTTCATAAAATCCATATCGATGGTGTCATAAGGAATCTCTTCATTAAACTGTGTATGTAAATGAAGCAACGGCTTCCTATATTCCTGTAAACCAAGAATCCATGACTTAGCAGGGGAAAAAGTATGCATCCATGTGATAACCCCTGCGCATTCCCCATCGCCGTTCGCCTCGTTAAATGTTTTCCTAATCAGTTCATTGGTAATCAACGTGGGTTTCCATACCACCTCAAAAGGCAGCATTCCGCTTTTATTTAGATTTTCTACGATAATCCTGGAATGCTCCGCCACATTTGCCAGGCACTCATCCCCGTATAAATCCTGTGAACCAGTACAAAACCAAAACTTGTAATTCTTTCCTGTTTTCATCTTTTTCCTCATTTCTGCGCGGCTTTTTGCGCTCAAATTCATTTGAGTTTAATCTCCTGATTTTTCTTATTCCAGTTCCTTTGTATATATTTTATTTCTTTTCATGCAAACTTGTCAATATTTATTCATCGAAAAATGATACAATTTTAAAATAGTTGTATGTATTATAAATAGTACAACTCATTCTTCTTCCATCATGTTTTCCAAGTATCCCCTATCCCATAAAAGGATTTTCAGTTTTTTAGCGGCCTGTACTGCAGGCGATGTGAAATATTGGTTTGTCATAACCGCCCCTACCATTCGGTCATAATAATCCCTGCCTGCATAAGCCTCCTGTACTGCCTTTACCCCTACTGCATCCGTATAGCATTTGCACTGAATAGCATAAGTCACTCCATCCTTTTCCGCCAATATGTCAATCCCAAAGTCCCCGCTCCCTTTTGTCACTTCCACATCCAAAAAACCGCTTCCCTTCAGAAGATCCGCACAGAAATACTCGAAATCATGCCCCTCCATATCGTCCATGAATTCAAATTTCCTTTTTTTCCGCGCATACATCACCGCTGCGCCGCAAATCCCTGCCAGCAGCACAGTGATACCAACCGCCGCTATCCATCCTTCATACAGCATATTTTTTCTCCTTCCATATCCGTCTTTTTCCTTTTTCGCCTTTCCTCCGCCTTTTAAGTGTCATAATCCAACAAGGATTGCCCAGCTTTGGATATCTTTCATTTTTATGAATTTTATCTTGCATCCCTTACACTCATACTATAAAATAGAAAGTACACAATTTCTACACATATAATAATACATAACCATACAGTATAGTTAATTATTTTTATATATGGAGGGAAACTATGTTTGACTTTAAATTTGATTGGTGTAAAGAAATGGAGGTAGGGGTTTCCATTATAGATGCCCAGCATCAAGAATTATTCCGTATCGGGCGGGATTTAGAACAATTAATTTTTCGCAGCAAGAACGTCACAACCCAGGAACTTCTGAATCTTATCTGCGAATTGAGGGAATATACCTCTTACCATTTTTATACAGAGGAAGATTTGATGGCAACATATAATTTTCCCTCCACTAACCAGCATACTATCGCCCATAATAAATTCAGGACTAATATTATGGATATAAATCTTCCCTTATTGGGAAAATATCCCGATCAAGTTCTTCCTCAGCTTAAAGAAAGCTTACAGGATTTCCTGTTTAATCATATAATGACGGCAGACAGGGAATTAGGTCTTTATATCGTGAAGCAGGTTTCATAATTCAAAAGGCTGCTGCAAAATTCAGCCATTCCAAAACATTTCACAGCAGCCCATTTACTTCATTCCCGGATTATTGCACCTTGATGAACTTTTATTATAGCTTCATTGCCCGATATCTGTTAAAGCAGGCAAATATTTCCTGCTTCCTCGGCAATGCCAGCCCCGAAGGCAGATAATCCCCCGGCACTACGCTGGCCAGCCCCTTCTGTTCCATCAGTTTCATCAGCTTATTTACAATTTCCTGCATGGTATCTTTTCCATTGAACATATTGTTTTCCGCATAAGCCAGCAGATATCCCAATGCAGTTACCTGTTCGCTGTCCGCAATCTGTTCCACATAGTGAAGGTTCACGTTTTCCTTATTCAGGCTGACCCCTTCCTTTCCCATGCTCTTTATTTTCACCCTGTTATCCCGTCCTTCGCCATGGCCTCCTCTGCCGCCGCGGCCCATTCCCCTTTGCGCATATCCGCCGTCATGGCCGCCTTTCCCTGTGCGCGGGGAACGCCCATAATCCGGCTCTTCCGGTTCTTTTTCGGGCACGGACAATGGCGGATATTTCTCCGCTTCCTCTTTCGCCAGCGCAGTAATTTCCATCGGCACATAGTTATCCATCTGCACAATCCAGTCCGCGATACCGAAATATGCCCCGGAGCTTCCCGCCACTACGATACAGGAAATCCCTTTTTTCTCATATAAATAACGCGCCCTTTCAATAAAAGGCGTAATCGGCTCCTTATCCCGGTGCACCACACGCTGCATCAGTTCATCCCGCACCATGAAATTGGTAGCGCAAGTATCCTCGTCAATCAACAGAAGCGAGGTTCCGCTTTCCATTGCCTCGATTACATTGGCCGCCTGAGAAGTACTGCCGCTGGCATCCTCCGTATAAAAGCTTTTCGTTTCTTTCCCGTTGGGGAGATTGTTGACGAACATGGAAATGTCATCATTTTTCACGCAGCGACCATCCTCTGCCCGGATTTTTACCGCATCGGAAACCGTCACCACATATTCTCTCCCATCTCCTGCAATATGGTCGTAAACGCCCAGTTCCAGCGCCTTTAACAAAGTGGATTTCCCATGGTATCCCCCTCCTACGATAAGGGTTATGCCCTTATGGATTCCCATCCCCTTTAACAATCCTTTATGGGGCAGTTCCATCTCCACCTCCATAGATGCCGGCGAACGGAAAAGCACGCTGTTCTTCATCGGCTTATCGGATACGCCCGATTCCCTGGGCAGCACAGAGCCATTTGCCACAAAAGCAACCAGGCCCATTTCCCCCAGCCTATCCCTGATGTATTTCCTGTCGTCTGCCAGGAAAATAATTTTTTCCACTTCGCTTTTATTTAATTTTTTATAGAAAAGCACATCCTGTACGCATTTCGGCAAAAAATCGAAGAGAATCTTTATCAATTCCGAAGAACAGATTGTCCTGCCGTTTGCCGGAAATCCTACTTCCAGACGAACCGCCAGCCCTCCCGAAGCAGGATTGATTTCGCATGCCGTCCGTTCCAGCACCTCCTGGCCCGGCCTGCTCACCGACATAAGCCCGCTTTTCCCTGAGCCTTTTGCCTTGAAATTATACTTGTCCACTTCGCTGCGGAACAGCCTTAGGAGATAATCCTGAAGCGCGACCCTTCTTTCCTTCGTTTTATAATATTCTTCCGGAAATCCCGCCGTCCTTCCTTCAATATGGATGCTGACTTTAGAAGGCGATGCAAAAGGGTCTCCCTGTACATGGTCGATGGACAGCACATAACTTCCAAATCCATATTTGCCCTTTGTATCTTTATATGCAGGATAACCTCTGCGGTCGATATTCCGAAGCAATATTTGTAAATCCGATGACGTATTCATTCTGTAATCATTCCTTCCCTAGAGCGTGTTTACAATTGCTCTAATAAAAACCAGTTTCTTGCATTCCATAGTATTTTATAATGGGCGGGCGGGCTTAGTCAAGGAGAATTCTTCGCTTGTTTTCAGCCTATTATAAATATCCAGGCCATTTCTCTTTCCAAATAAATGCAGGCTGTTCAGATATATTACCTTTGCGCTTTTTTCTTTTCCTTCTATCATATTCTGAATCTCTTCCAACCGGCTCTCATACTCCGTTCCTTCAAACAGATTTTGCAAGACCATCTTTATCCGTTTTCTTTCCATATAGATGGAATAATATTCGTCAATGACATACTTTTCGCGTAACCTTCGCAGGGTTTTCGTGCGTTCATTATTTTCATTTCCGCTGACGATACCGTCTTCAATACATGATGACAACAACACCTTCCGCTTTTTAGCCGCCACTTTTTCCCAGTAATCCCGGACCGACTGGAATCCCCCATCATTGCTGACCACAACGGCAATATCTTCACATCCTCTGCCAATCAGTTCCCCAAGCTTTGATGCAATATAAAAATCCAGCGCATTTTTCCCTGTTTTGCGAAGCTTGCATATCTCAAACTTGCACCCGGAAGCAACAATACTTTCCATTATTCTTTGTTCCATATGTTTCTTAGCTTCACTGTAAAATACAATCAGATAATCCTGTGCATTCAGAGAATCGCAGCCTTTCATCCCTGCATTTCCAACATTTTCAAAATCAACCAGAAATAACATGACACCACCCCTTTTGTGCAATATTTACTCATTTTCTATAAGAATAACATCGATGGCATCTATTGTCATTGACTGTATAGTCCAAAATCTGTTGTATCCAAATCAAATAGCCGCTTTCATAGCCAATTGCACCTCTATACTAATGCGCCCTATACCTCATATGGGCCTTACCCAAAACTCGAACCCCATATCCCTTTCCCCGGAAATATGGTAAGCCGGTTCCACATCCGCTCCCCAGCTGTCGATACCGCCCACCCCCCGGACTGCGCCATAAATGCAAAGCACTGTCC
>JAETTM010000061.1 GCA_021769135.1 Lachnospiraceae bacterium
ATAATAACCGAATCTAATTGCTTATCTATATATGGCTTCAGTTCCTTCTGTAGTTTTGCAATCTGTACTTTTGAAATTTCTCCCTCAAAGACGGAATTTTGAATATGTGTCAAATATTTCTTACAAATTTTAAAAACATGCGACCAACGTTTTTGCCCTTGCTTTTCTTGATTTATGTCATATACCAATACCACATACATATACTACCACCATATTTTAAACCCTTCATACTCTTTTTCTCCAATTAAATGTTTAACCAGCTTATACGCTTCAAGCCGTATAAGATACCGATAAGACACCTGCCTTCCAAGTTCTTTGTGCATAATTGTTTTTTTTAGCCTTTCTTCCAGTTCCTGTACAATCAACCTGGAACTGTCTTTTTTCAAATGAAGGAAATTTAACTCTTTCGTAAAGCTATCTTCGGTAATCTGCTTTCTATTTAACAGTGAAAAGATAAGCCTGTCGCCAATCAGCGGTTTAAAAACTTCCGCAATGTCAAGGCACAGGGAATACCTTCGCACTCCTGGTTCATGCAGATAACTGATAGTTGGATTCAACTGCGTATGGTATACTTCGCTCAAAACCTTTGTATAAATCAAGGAATTTACGAATGAGATAAGAGAATTAATCATATTGTCCGGCGGATGCATCACTCGTTTTTCAAAACGGATTTCCTGATTTATTATCATATTCCATGCCGCATAGTAATGTTTTCTGATATTTCCTTCTATACCCATTAACTCCTCAATGGTACGCGTATCCCTTATTTTCCTTCTTAAAACATCTATTTCTTCCATAAATCCTGCAACATCTTTGCCACGCCCATTATAATATCTTAAATTTCTATATATATTATCCGCCGCTGCTTCAATAAACTTCCTTGCAATTAAAATCCTTCGTTCATACTCAGTGTAATTTTCCACTTGCTTTATTAATAATTGGCCGGCAATCAATTTTTCTTTCGGATAGTAACTTCCTGTATAAAAATTATAATAATTAAAAAAATGCATTGCTATCCCATATTGTGATATGTAATTAATAAACGATGTATTAAACGTCATTTCAGACATTATATAGATATTATCAATTCGTTCTACAGGAATATCCCTCTTTTTCCCTTCATAAGATGTAAACTGAAGCGTATTGTCTTTCCTCTTCAAATCGCCATTATTATAAACATAGAAACTTTGTTCCATACACCCTCCTATATCAGGCACAAATCATGATATGCACATTTATTACATATCTTCTTTTTTTCAAATTCCGGTGGACATATTTCCTTTTTCAACTCATTAATTTCCTTAATAACAGTTCCTAACTGTTTTTCATCTTCTTCTGACAATTCTACCACTAGACTTTTTTTGATTAACGGATAATCAATTTTCGCTTTCAGCCCATCCACCCCTCTTTGCTTCAGATAATACAAATAATATTTCACTTGCCATACTCCTGCTTCCTCAAGCGCTTTGCTTTTCTTAATCTCATGAAGTTCTCTGTGTTCCTTGATAAAATCAATGTTTATAACATTATCAATATTAATATGTTTATCATCCCTTTTATAGCTGTTTTCATCAAGCAGCTTTCCCAGCATTATATTCTCATCCTCAGCTTCCATATTTATTTCATTAACAAAATACCACAGCTTTCTTTTGCAAACAAAATAATAGTAAATCATAATCCCAGTAATTCGTTCTTCCACACCAATAACCATTCCCTTTCCTATACAAAAAAGCTCTCATCCTCCATTTTGTCTAACAGCAGCCCTCTTCCCGTATATCCATCGAAATCATATTCCAGCCTTGTCCTATGTATATCAAAAGTACCTATCGTACCTTTATCAATGCCCTCTGGAATCCCATAATTGATATTCAAATTCATTGTTAACGCTGCCAATCTGGATTTTAATATCTGCCTGATACCTTTATCCATATGTGGCGTATTTAAAAAGGTTTGCATTTCCTGAATAAAATCATAATTCTGGTTGTAAATACTTTCCGGAATCACCGTAATGCTGCGGATATTTCGAAAATCATCCTTAGCTTTTTCCGCATCATATTCCAATGGCCTAAGATTCCTGAAATGCCTCAAATTATCTTCAATTTGCATATAATATTTCGTTTTCTTTATCCATTCTGTATCATACACGCCATTCATATAACTTACTTTATCTGTCTCCGAAATCATTTTCCCATCGTATTTGCCCAGCAAATCCGCCGAACGGTCATAAATATCCTTGTCATAAATCTTTCCTCTCCCGGACTCATTATCATACACAATGACATTAGGCTCGTCCGTACTCTTTTTGCCCGCCCGATTGCACCGTCCCATTCTCTGCAGCAAACTATCTGCAGTGCACATTTCTGTATGCAGTATATCAAAATCAATATCCAGGCTTGCTTCAACAATCTGTGTTGTTACCCATATCCCCGTTTTAGATTCATCATCAGAAAATTCCATAATTCTCTTTTCTAAAATTTCCCTATCTGCCCTGATAAAACGAGAATGCAAAAGCCCAGTTTCCGGATATTTATCGCGAATCCCACTATATACTTTCTGGGCTTTTGAAACGGTATTACATATTATCAATATTTTTTTTGCCGATGCATCTTCCATAATTCCGTCAATATTAAAATCGCCCTTAATCATCCGAATCCTATGCCTTAGTGCCAATGCCGTATTGGAAAAATCTTTATAGATATAATCCCTGCCTTCCATCAATTTATTTTTCTTCATAAAAAATTTTAATATTGGGGGAAAAGTAGCTGTAATTATGGCAAATTTTCCTCCCATTTTTTTCACTTCCGTTAAACCGAAAATAAGAGCCGCCACTATTTTAGGAGAATAAGATTGAATTTCATCAATTACAATTTTGGAATATTTTAAGGTTGCTGCAAATATTTCAGTACCTAAGGCCTTATAGACAAATCTGAAAAGCTGGTCCACAGTACATACTGTAAGCGGATAAGAAAATAATTTAGCCTGCTCATAATTCTTATAGCCGTCCTCAACATCTTCCGGCGATTCCAGCAAATAACTGTTCATGCTATCCGAATGGAACAACGCCACATCTTTGAATTTGTATTTTTCCTTCACCCTTTGGTAAATTGCATTGGATGAAACTTTTAATGGAAGTGTATAAAATCCTTTTTCACCGTTAATCCACAAAAGGGCCGCTTCTGTTTTTCCCGAGCCAGTAGGCGCAATTACAATTACGTTTTCATTCCTGTTATCCGCCATAAATACCTGAGCTGGCCTGAAATGGCCTGATAATATCTTTTCTACATTATGGCGCAACTTTTTATTGCCAGCATCTACAGCTAATTCCGCCTCATCATATCCGGCGCTGACCGTCCAATCGAATTTATTCAGCATCCCTTTTACCAGCATATATTCACACCATAAATCCTCGTCCACACTGAGCTGTCCTTTTTGGTTCTGGTCCGAAAACAATAGCTTGTTCCTATTTCCAAAATATAAAGATATATTCTCATTACTTAAATACTTCCTTACATACCCAAGATAGTATTTCTCGCAATAATTTTCTAATTCCTTTCCACTATAAATATCCGGACGGTTATGGTGATAATAAATTGCTGTAAGCAGGACGCTGAAATCATCTTCATTACATTCTGGATGCCGACATAAAAAATCCTTTTTCGATAAGGTAAGGGCACCCAAAAATCCATGGGGAATCTGCCCAATACCCTTTATATGGCCATCCGCGAGTTCATGATTCACTTTTGTCTGAAAAATATAATTTGCCTTCCCTATGTCATGCAGGCTACAGGCATGGAGTATCAGCATTTTTTCTTTTTCGCTAAAATAATTACCATATAGCCTAAAAAAGCTCTCTGCGCATTTCACCGTATCGTCCAAATGCTCTTGCAGGGTTTTATGTCCAGTTACAACAGCGTTTTTTGAAAGCCTTGCCTTATAACCTTCCAATATGGCTAAATCATTTTCGCTCAAGTCATCTTTTAATATTTGAATTGCATTTTGGATTTTTCCTGCCAGCTGATTTTTTTTATCTTCGGGCAATTCAAAAACAGGCGATTTCGCATAGAACTCCATTTTACCCTCCTTGCACGGCTCAGGCCAAGGCTACAACATCGTTGTATCCATCTACAAGTACATTCTCCAGAAATTCTCCTTGCGGGAAATAATATGCCCTGACTTTTCCGCCTTCCGTTTTCCACCGGCGCAATCCTTGCTTTGTTATTTCATACTCCTTGGTAAGCGTATAAAGCGTAACATTTTTTCTCCCTATATCTATGTCTGAATCAACCGGGATATATATGTCATGATTTGCAGCCGCCTCCGCCTTTTCCTCCAGTTCCACAATTTCCACTTTCCTGATATCAAGAAGGTCTTCATGGCGTCCCAACGCCAGATAGACCGGCGGATTAAGCAGCGATTGGTATACTGTTTCAAAATCCTCCTGCGCCGGAACAATATGGATAAGCATTTCGTTTTCGCAAATCAGTTCCGCATGGGCAATCCCTTTAAATGCGCCATACGATTTATTGCCTTCCTCTATACAAAGCTGATGCCTTCCACTTTCGTATTTAGCATCAAAAGAAAATGAATATCTCGTATATAGCTCAGACACCGAACCCGCGTTTGTTCCCTGAATGCTTACTTTCATCGCATGAAATTCTCCGCTGGGGTATCCACACGCCCTATGCACCATGCCCAATACTGTGGAATACGGCGGCAAAGGGTAGGATTCCTTAATAATAAAACTGCTTGGCTTCCTATAGTTCACCAGGTTTTGAAAACATTCGACCCTAATTGCTTTCTCCATAATATTTGTCCACTTCTTTCTTCAAATGAATAAATGCATCTTTTACTGTTCCCGCATTTAGAGTTTTTTTCAATTCGGAGTCATTGCCAAAAACCCCGCTTACAACACCAATTACTGTATTTTCCTGAATATCATTGTTGCATTCTATAATCTCCTGTAATGTATCAACCTGTATTTTCCCTTGGTGCAGGATAATGCGGTTTTCAAAAAACGGGTTCTTCCTCCCATATCTTCCCCCTACAATGAAAACAGGCGACAGGTTTTCTCGTCTTCCTTTAATATCCCTATAAAGAAATTGTATCGTATCCAGCAATGCATTCACCCTTTCCGCCTTATTGGCCGGAGGTATAGACAATTCCCCATCTATGCCCACCCGGTCAAGGTCAATGGATACGGTATATGCATAAAAGGCTCTGTGTATTTCACTCTGGGCAATCCCGTTCTCCAGATTCTGACGCCTTGCCAGGCCCATATTAGTTAAGAATTCCAGGTCGCTTTGATACGGCTCCAAAGCAATTGCATTGCTTAACCTCGCTACGGCGCTCCTCGTTGAAGCCCCGCCTTTCTCGGCCTTGCCCTCTTCCTTTGAACTGGTTTTCATATATCCAAATAAATCAATTTCTGGATAATCCTGAATGGATGCCGAAGGGGCGAACTGTACTACCCCGCTTTTCCCATCCACCGGTGTATTATCCCACCCTAATTGCTGAACCATATTATAGCGCATAGCTTGCCGGGAAATATACGTATACTGTTCATAATTTCCTCTCGACATTTTCTTCAAGGTCGATATGTTACCTACCCCTTCCCCATAATTCGCGCTCTCCGCAAGAAAAACCATCGTTAATGTTAACCCATGTCTATTCATCTACTTTTTCCTCCTTTTTTTCACGATGACTACCCTGTAGCCCAAGCAAAAAAGCATACCCATACTCTATAAATGTATCATGGTCTTTTAAACATTCAATAAATGCATCCGGAACCTTCAATTTTGTAGAGCAGTAAACCCGCATCACCACTTCCATAAAGTGCTCCACATTTCCAACCGACAATGCATTCAAAAGTTGATAAATTGTTCCCCGAATACATGCATCGTCTTCGGTTCCTTTTGCTCCGAGCAAGGCCTTTCTTAATTCATATCCCTCATCCCTTACTTTGTACCTGTTCATCGCTTCACCTCCTGCACTCGCACATCCTTTTTTCCTCCTCAGCAAATTCGTTCTCAGCTGAATATCATAGATAGGGGATGCACTAAATAATATGCCATTATTTTCTATTGCCATTTTCAGCAGTTTATTAATCATCCCATATTGCTTTCGGTATCGAAGGATGTTCAATACCGTTTCTTCATGGATATTCCAATAGTCTTTCCCCACTTTGACATAAGGATGTTTGCTCAGCCTGTCCAAGTCTTTCCGTATTTTTTCATCGTTCAAGATTTCCAATACGTCCTTGGCAATTACATCAAATGTATATCCGTCGCCCTCTCCCCTTCCTCGGGTAACCACTTGTATATTCCCCAGTTCTTTCCCTTTTTCCTGCAAAAGAATATCCACCGACCTGGCAATCCAGGATGAATATTTTTCATCCTCCTGTCTGACTGCATCATAAGCTGCCCTGCCATATTCAGGATTGGCATCCAGCAATTCCTTTATATCCTTATTCACATTTAAAAATACAAATCGATTGCCTATCAGGGTAAATCCCAAGGGGGCTAAAGAATAAACAAATGCACACATCGGGCATAGATATGCATCCACTTTACAGTTCCAGAAAGCTGAGCGTTTCCTAGTCAAATCGTCCGCCTGTTCTTTCATTAATGCAATAGATACTTTTTCTTTTGCATCCATCAATTCATCACAGTCGATACATCTGTCCTTGGCTTTCCCATGGGAAGCTGAAGCGTATCTCCTCAACGGCTCGGAAAAATCTACATCGAACATTTTCTTCATATCTTTGGTGGCATTTGCCCTTAGCAAAAAGCTTTTACCATCCCAAAAGCGGTTAATATAATTATAGATAATGCTTTTCATGGAAAATGTTTCTTTACAGCAAGGCTGTATTAAAAATTGGCGGAGCTTCTGTAAACGCTGGCATAATTCCTCTTTGCCCATATTTTCTTTCAGCTTGCTTGTTTTCAACAGCTCATATTCTTCCGAATAATCAACGAAGCCTTTTATATTTTCAAATCCGGAACGGTAACTGTTGGAGAGAAGTTTATCATTGATAAACTTTAAGTTTTCCTTTCCATTCACTTTTTCCCATTCTCCATGTTCTGCCTGTTCCAGGATTTCCTCAATTTTATCCAATACCGATTGGTATACCGATGAAGAGCCATACTTTTTGACAAACGCTTTGAAATACATATCCGTCCAGTCCGCCTGAATCACGAAATCCCGTTTAAGCCAAATGCCCTGCTTATTATCGACAATCCCATAATCCTCATCTTCCACGGCATCCGATTCCTCCAGCAAATACATCAATCCAACCAGTCCGGCATTTTTCAGGAAATCACCAATGGAAACCATCATTCTGTCCACTTCTCCACCTCCCTTCTACCCAATTATTTCGAACTTACCGTGTCCCTCGGACCTGCGCACTCCCAGCCCTGCCAAAAACAGAATATTCAGCAGCTGACAGGAACCGGCCAGTTTATATATTCCTAATGACGCATCTGTATTCCTGCCGAACACGGGAACAACCACTTTCTTCCCTTTTACCGTCTGTATGGAAAAACCGCTTTCCTCCACATCCATGTCCATCTTCTTCAGGAAAATTTCTACATTTTCTTTCAGCGCCTCCGCAAATCCATCCATTTCACAGGTATAATAAATATCCGAATTATCATCTGAATTATGTTTTCTTACTATCAAAGGGCTTTGCATCTTAACTATAATTTCATTTTCTTTAATTTCATCCAGCTTCTGTATACGTATTGAAGTCAATTCCATGGAATTGCCATTCAGTGGATGTTTTTTTCGCTTCATTCCCTGAAACGCATTAAAAAAATGCAAAAGTTCCGCCTGGTCTGCATCCGAGAAAAAAAGCGAAAACTCCTCCTGTGAGAGTTCTATTGTCTTATCATGAAATCTGGCTCCCGGCAAATAGCATGAATATGTAAAGCTCTTTATAATAGATTTACTTTTATCATACAGCTTATTAAAAAAATCAGGGGAATAGTTTTGTGCCGCTGCCTTGAGGAAACTCACTATAAATCTGTCAGTTTCTTTTGGAAGACAATTATTTTCCAGCTTAAATATCAATTTATATTGAAACATTCATTCACCTCCTTCATATAGACACAACTATATCATAACTTTTAAGCATTGGCAATATATTTCCACAATAAATATTACTGGATGATTTTTAATTTCTATATGACATCTTCATTCCAAACTTGAAATACCGGACAAATAACGTTATAATTAATCTACATTTTGGAATGTAAAGGTAATATTTAGGGTGGACAATCGTTTAATAGACACATTTTGGAATTTAATCATTATAAACCTATACTGCCTCTTCTTTCTTCTCTTTTCTGTCTCTTTCCTCAAATGGATATCTAACAACGGATGCCAGGCTTCGCCAGCCATCCTTATGTCAAAAAAATACCATAAAAAGCGCTGCTTTTCATGGTATCCTTTTATAATCCTTAATTTTAGTATTTTGATATATACGTCTATTTATTGCCACAACAGGAGAAATTCTTCCGGTTTCCATATTTTCATTTCCGCCTTTTTATAGTCACTTGGATTTCGTGTTACTATCCCATCCATTTCCTGCAGCAGGGCAACTGAATACTGCACTGAATCTTCAAAATCCTGCCAAGGCAATGCGAGTGCATTTCTGATTTCATCTCCCGAAACACCTGCAATTAAGACTATTTTTAGCAATTTCCTTAACATTTGCTTTACTTTTTCCTTATTTCTCAACGTCTGATATGCAATATAATATATATCTGTTATTGAAGATGCTGTTACATACAAAGTAATATCTTCCTGTCCGGATAAAGTTAATACACTCGCACTATCATTATAGAAAGGTTCCCTCTTCAACAGCACATCAAGGATGACATTAGTATCAATCAAACATTTCATACTTTTTCAGCCTTTCATTCCTATATTCCTCCAGCGTCTTTCCTGTATCCGGGATAATGCCTGTCAAGGTTCTGACAATCGACTCCACATCCTCTCTGCCTTCTGCCAATGTTTCCTCTTTCATTTTCTCTCTCTTTCTGGTACTGGCCAGAAACTCTATATAAGAAACAACCTTATCGTAATCTTCTTCTTCCAAAACTTCCAGCAAATGATTTATTTTTAAAGCCATAGACTGCATAAAACTCTCCTCCTTTCTTTTTATTATATTCCATCACCCCTGTTTTTACAAGATTTCTACAGTCAAAAAATAATATTATTCCCCAATATAGTATGGAGATACTCTTTGACAAACTGCAGGGCGGCCCCCCTGCTAATCGGGGAGTCCGGGCAGCATGTAACCTGTATAAATTCCCTTTCGGTAGGAAACGCCGTATTATTCCGAACGAACTGGTGCAGCAGTTTAATATCGCTCCCCTGCAGATATTTCGCCACAGTCCCTCCCAGTATTATGGGGCAATCCATAAACATATGCAGATTATTAATGGCCAAAGCCAAATAGCGCAAATACTCCAGCCAACGTTTTTTCACATCAGCATTCCCTGTCCGAAGCTCCCGGAAAAAAACATCCAGCGTTTCATCCTCATGCAAAAGGGCCATTGTAGAACAATAGGTATCCAAACAGCCCCTGTTGCCGCAGTAACAGGGCTTCCCGTTGGGAACAATTGTCATATGCTCGAATACGCCGCTTTTTAACTCTGTTCCTGTCAGCGATTCCCTGTTCACGATAATCGAACCGCTCATATTGCTGCGGATATGGATATAGATGGCGTTTTCCAATTGGGGAGACTGCCATAATTCATCTATAGTTGCCGCTTCCGCATCGTGGAAAAACAGGCATGTATAGGGAAGGTGCCTGGAAAAGGCTTCCGTCTCAAGGCCCGTGCAATCCAGAATTTTCCCATAAGTCACCCGGGTGCCGTCAGTGGATATCAATCCCTGAAGGACAATGCCGATTCCCAGAATTTTCCCGTTGCCTATTGCCAGCTTATCAATCAGTTCCTGCACCGATTCGCATACTTGCTTATAGTATTTTTCCTCATTCCGATAAGGCGCGGAAAAGCGTTCGCATTTTATCGTTTCCCCATACAGATTCAAAGCTGTAATCTCATAATGCCCCGACAGCAATTCTACGCCAATGGCAATCTTTGCACATGCATTAAAATAAATGTTCGTGGCCGGACGCCCTCCGGTAGATTCCAACAATTCTCCTTTTTCTATAAACTTCTGCTCTTCCAATTCCTTTAAAATCTGAATGATAGTAGAGCGGCTTAACTGCAAGTCATCCTTAATAGATTTCTGTGTTGTGCCATGTTTTGTATAGATATAGGACAATACATTTTGCCTGTTTATCTGTTTCATCCCCATATTGTTCTGCATCCTGCTGCCTCCCTTTTCATCAAAGACTCCCGGAACCTCTCCCGGCCATGCGAACCCTTACGAACCTCGTACCAGTCTGTAAAATCCCGGATAAAACTGCCATATTTTCTACATTATAGGAAAATTATAAGGGAAATGCAAGCCAAAGCCCCTCCCCATGGAGCAATCCCTTTTCATGGAGAAATTTGTAAAAAGAGCACAAATTAGTATCATAAAATTTGTGATATATATCCATTGATTCTTCCACATTCATAGTATAGACTTATGTATATGTAAAATACAAAAGTTTTTAATATAAATGCTGAGAACAATAAAAAAGTAATGAAATTTCGGGTTAAAAAATGCTAATACAAAATTATTTTATTCAAAGCCGCCTGAATTTCACCATGAGAAAGGAGGGAAACGAAAAAGCAGGGTTATTTTTTTAATCACTTATGTATAGTTTATATACAAAAGTATGAAAATTTAAAAAAATAAAAAAGAAACAAAATGAGAACACGAAAACTTTGAATCCCAGATTTGCGTCCGCGCGGCATACGCAAATTTGAACACCTAAACAGGGGCAGGATACAAAAGCCGCGCAGAAATGGAGCTAACATGAACCAATTACCGGAAAAAATGAAGGCAATCATCGCTTATGCGCCCGGAGATTACCGGCTGGAAGAAGCGGCCGTTCCCCATGCGGGCGAAGGGGAAATGATTCTGAAGGTGGAAGCATGCGGCATCTGTGCTGGAGACGTGAAAGCATTCGGGGGCGCAGCCAGCTTCTGGGGATTAGACGGGCAGCCAAAATATATTAAAGCGCCGATGATTCCCGGCCACGAGTTCGTAGGAACAGTTGTTGAAATGGGAAAAAATGTGAAAGGAGACTGGAAGCTGGGAGACAGAATCTGCCCGGAACAAATCGTTCCCTGCGGGCAGTGCAGATTCTGCAAGACAGGAAGGCACTGGATGTGCGAAAAGCATGACCTGTTTGGATTCCAGAATAACGTGAATGGCGGGATGGCCGAATACGTCCGGCTGACAAAGGAAGCGATTCCCTATATGGTTCCCGCAGATATGCCCATTGAAAAGGCCGCTTTAATTGAGCCGTATGCATGCTCCTTCCATTGTGTGGAACGGGCGAAGATAACCACAAGGGATGTTGTCGTCCTTTCCGGTGCCGGAACATTGGGGCTTGGGATGGTAGGGGCTATCCGGCAGGCGAACCCCAGCCTTTTCATCGTACTGGATATGAACGATGCCAGGCTGGAAAAAGCAAAGGAATTCGGTGCGGATATGGTGATGAATCCCGGAAAGGAAGATGTGGTGGCAAAAATCAAACAGCTCACGGAAGGATATGGATGCGATATCTATATTGAGGCCACCGGGCACCCTTCCAGCGTCCAGCAGGGATTGGACGCAATCCGCAAAATGGGCCGGTTCGTGGAATTTTCCGTATTCGGGCAGCCGGTAACGGTAGACTGGAGCATTATTTCCGACCGCAAGGAACTGGAACTTCTGGGAGCCCATTTGAGCCCATTCTGCTATGACACAGTAATCGAGTGGATTGGAAACGGAAAGCTTCCCACCGCCGGTGTGGTTTCCCATAAATACCCGCTGGAAAAGTGGCAGGAGGCATTTGAACTGGCAAAGACGGGAAAAGACGGGGCGATGAAGGTAATACTTATGCCCTAGTCAATTGCGAAAATTTAAGCTGTGAGAATATTCTGGCAATATAGTCTGTTCAAATCCTACTGTGCCAAACATTCCATCAAGCCCAATAGGACAAAATCATGTCGGCGATAGCGCCTCCATGATTTATGGTCTTGATTCCATGGCACAAAAGGGCTTTTCACAGACTATATTGTCAGAATATTCAGCAAGTTTACTGGTTTCGCAATTAACTAACTATTAAGCAACGAAAGGAGATAAGATTGAAAATTGGAAATTTTCAATCCCAAGTTTGTGTCTGCGCGGCATCCACAAACTTGATATGCTCAAAAAGCCGCGCAGAAATGAGGAAAAAAATGGCTCAAATTCCAAGAATTATGAATCATCCCGACGATATTGTGGATGAAATGTTGAAAGGTTTTTTGAAGGTCCACGGGGATATCGTGGAAGCTACCGGCAATAAGCGCGTCATAAAAGCAAAGACAATTCCTGTCGGCAAGGTGGGGGTTGTCACCGGCGGCGGCTCCGGACATAAACCGGCCTTCATCGGATATGTGGGGGAAAATCTTTGCGACGCGGCGGCTGTAGGGGAAATATGTTCCTCCCCCACGGCAGCGGCCTTCCTGGACAGTTTCAAGGCCGCCGACCAGGGCAAGGGCGTTGCCTGCCTGTATGGAAATTATTCCGGCGATAATATGAATGTTAAAATGGCGGTTAAAATGGCAAGCAAGCAGGGAATCGCTGTGAAAACAGTAGTCGCCAACGATGATGTGGCCTCCGCGCCGAAGGAACAGCGCGAAAAGCGGCGCGGCGTTGCGGGAGAAGTATTAATGTGGAAAGCCGGCGGCGCCAAGGCAGCTATGGGAGGCAGCCTTGATGAAGTAATCGCCGCCGCCCAGAAGGCGATAGACAATACGCGCAGCGTGGGCATCGGGCTTGCTCCCTGTACGCTGCCCGCCGTGGGGCATCCGAATTTTGAAATAAAGCCGGGAACGATGGAAGTAGGAATCGGACATCATGGCGAGCCGGGAATTACCGTCTGCGAGCTGGAAACCGCGGCGGATATGGCAAAAAGGATGGTGGATATTATCCTTCCGGACTACCCCTTCCAATCCGGCGATGAGGTGGTTGTATTAATTTCCGGTTTAGGTGCTACCCCGGTCATGGAATTGTATGTCCTATATGATGAGGTGGAGCGCCTGCTGGCAGAAAAAGGAATCCGTGTTTACCGCCCATATGTGGGGAACTATTTTACTTCTATGGAAATGATGGGTGCAACGCTGACCATTATGAAACTGGATGACGAGTTAAAGGAACTGATTGATATGCCCGCTTACAGTATGGGGTTGAAACAGAAGTGAGGTGTGTAATGAATTCATTTAAGAACAGAGATGGAAAACGAATATTGATGGCTATGGTAAAGGGCATTCAGCAGAATAAAGAATATTTGGGAGAAGTGGACGGCCTGATTGGGGATGGCGACCATGGCATGAACATGAACAAAGGCTTTACCCTGTTTGAAAGCCGCTTTGCCGATAAGGATTTTTCCTTTACCCAGGGATTGGATGACTTGGGAACCATCTTATTTTCGGAAATCGGAGGCTCCATGGGGCCCATTTATGGAACTGTTCTATGCGATGCAGCCTCGGCGGGGGAAGATGCGGAAGACATCGATATCCATGTGCTGGCATCCATGTTAAGGAGCGGCCTGTTGGGCCTTCAGGAAATCGTCCAGGCACAGGTAGGGGATAAAACCTTGGTGGATACATTGAGCCCGGCAGTGGATGCATTGGAAAAAGGGGCAGCCATAGAGGAAGATTTTGCCTGTGCGCTAAGGGAAATGAAAGACGCGGCAGCCGCTGGCAGGGATTCCACCAAGGATATGGCCGCAAAATTTGGCCGTTCCAGCCGTCTGGGCGAACGTTCCAGAGGCGTGCTCGATGCGGGCGCGGTATCCTGCTGCATTATCCTGACGGCGATGGCCGATGCCATCCTCGGCATGCTGGCGTGATTACATCGGCATGTCGGTATACATAGCACTGCATAAGGACAGGAAGAAAGGCGTGGTTATTGATATGAAAAAAATAGCAATTGGCTGTGACCCCAATGCGGAAGAACAGAAAATGGATTTAATTCGGTATTTATCAAAATTAGGATATGAAATCACAGATATGGGGAGCGAAGACCCCATCTATGCGCATACTGCGTTCCAGGTGGCCGATGCTGTAGCAAACGGCTGCTATGACAACGGAATCCTGCTGTGCGGAACCGGCCTGGGAATGTGTATTGCTGCCAATAAAGTAAAAGGGTGTTATGCGGCGCTTTGCACCGATATCTATTCCGCCGAACGTGCCAAAAAGAGCAACGATGCAAATGTGGCCTGTTTCGGCGCATTTACCCTGGGAATCCGTACTATCGAAAAGCTGGCTGAAACTTTCCTGGCATCCGAATTCGAAGCAGGGGGCTCCTCCCAGCCCAAGGTTGACTGTTATCATGAATATGACCTTGCACGCGGGTGAGGCCGGACAGGAGATGCCGCTCCTCAGCATTCGCCTAGTCAGCTTGCTGGCTTTATATACGTGCAAGCGCGTCTGCTTGGCTCACTGCTCGCGGGTATAAAATTAACCTTCCGGGGAAAGGCAGCCGTTTCATCTTGCTGCCCTTCTGCCGCGGAGGTTAAATTTACAGCATCCCCCTCAGCATCTCATTCACCTTCCCCGGGTCAGCCTTGCCCTTCATGGCCTTCATAGTCTGACCTACAAGGAATCCAATGGCCTTTTCCTTTCCGTTCCGGTAATCTTCCACCGATTTAGGGTTGGCGGCGATTACTTCCTCTACCGCTTTTTTCAAAGCACCTTCATCGCATACTGTTTTTAACCCCTTTTCCTCCACATATTTTTCCGGGTCCATATCGTTGTCAAACATGGCTTCAAATACTTCCTTCGCCACGGAACTGTTAATCACTTTCTCATCGGCCAGGCGGATGAGTTTTGCCAGGTTGGACGGGGAAAAACGGATATCTTCCGGCTCCATGCCTCTTTCTTTTAGAAGCCGCAGCGTCTCCACCATAAGCCAGTTGGACACCTTCTTCGGCTGCCCGCACAGCTTTACCGTTTCCTCAAATAAATCCGCCATGCACTTGGATGCCGTAATAATTTCAATATCGTATTCCGGGATATCGTACTCTTCTTTATATCGTTTCATCTTCCCTTCCCGGAATTCCGGCTGTTTTGCCTTCATTTCCTCCAGCCAGCTTTCATCCACCTCTATCGGCGGCAAATCCGGGTCAGGGAAATAGCGGTAATCCTGGGCGTCCTCCTTGCTTCTCATGGCATAGGATTCCCCTTTGGCATCATCCCACCGCCTGGTCTCCTGGATAACGGCATTTCCCGCTTCCAGCAGTTCTATCTGCCTCTCCCGCTCTCCCTCGATGGCCCTGGAAATGGCCCGGAAGGAATTCAGGTTCTTCATCTCCGTCCTCGTACCAAAGGCTTCCGTTCCCACTTCCCGCACTGAAAGGTTCACATCCGCCCGCATGGAGCCCTCCTGCAGCTTGCAGTCCGAAGCGCCAAGATATTGTATCATCATCCGAAGCTTTTCCAAATAGGCGATAACTTCCTTTGCATCGCGCATATCCGGCTCCGATACGATTTCAATCAGAGGTACGCCGGAACGGTTATAGTCCACCAGGGAACACCCTTCCCATTCGTCATGGATTAATTTCCCCGCATCCTCTTCCATATGGATTTCATGGATGCCTACCTTCTTTTTCCCCTCTTCCGTTTCTATTTCCACATAGCCGTTCCGACAAATAGGCAGATACAGCTGGGATATCTGGTAATTCTGCGGATTATCCGGATAAAAGTAGTTTTTCCTGTCAAACTTGCAGTATCTTGTAATCTCACAGTTCATCGCCAGCCCCACCGCTACCGCATATTCCAGCACTTGTTTATTCAAAACGGGCAAAGTTCCCGGCATTCCCGTGCACACCGGGCAGGTATGGGTATTGGGCGCACCGCCGAATGCAGTGGAACAGGCACAGAATATTTTTGTCTTTGTGGCAAGTTCAACATGAACTTCCAGGCCGATTACCGTTTCATATTGTTTCTTCATTTTGCCCCCATTTCTGCGCCTTCTGGCCCTCCGAAAGGCCCCCTGGCCTTTTCGTAGGCATATGCCGCACGGATAATATTTTTCTCTTTAAAACAATCCCCTATCAGCTGCAGGCCGATGGGCATCCCGCCGGAATCTCTGCCGCAGGGAAGGCTGATTCCCGGCAGCCCTGCCAGGTTCATGGAAACCGTATAAATATCCCCCAGATACATCTTTATCGGGTCAGCCAGGCTCTTTCCCAATACCGGCGCCGTAGTCGGCGCTGTGGGGCCCAAAATCACATCGTATTTGGCAAATGCATCGTCGAACGCTTTCTTTATCAAAGCTTTTACTTTCAACGCCTTCAAATAGTAGGCGTCATAATAACCGGAACTTAGCACGAAGGAACCGAGCATAATCCTCCGCTTCACCTCCGCGCCAAAGCCTTCGGAACGGGATTTTTTATACATTTGGTGAAGACCTTCATAGTCCGCCGTGCGATAACCGTATTTTATCCCATCAAACCGTTCCAGGTTGGAACTGGCTTCCGCCGCCGCGATGGTATAATAAGCCGGGATGGCGTATTCTACCAGGCTCAAATCGAATTCTTCCAGGATAGCGCCTTTTCCTTCCAGCGCCCGCGCAGCATTTAGCACCGCCTCCCTTACTTCGCCGTCCAGCCCATCCCCGAAATACTCCCGAGGGATACCGATTTTCATCCCGTTCACATCATCTGTCAAAGCCGATGTGAAATCCGTATCTTCCCTTTTCAGGGAAGTGGAATCCTTTTTATCATAGGATGCAATCGTTTCAAGCAATGCCGCACAGTCCGCCACATCCTTGCCGATGGGCCCTATCTGGTCCAGAGAGGAGCCATAGGCTATCAGCCCGTACCTGGACACCGTTCCATAGGTAGGCTTTATCCCCACTACCCCGCAAAAAGAAGCCGGCTGGCGGATAGAGCCCCCCGTGTCCGAGCCAAGGGCCGCAAAACACTCTCCGGCCGCCACAGCTGCCGCCGAGCCCCCGGAAGAGCCCCCGGGAACTTTGCCCGTATCCCACGGGTTTTTCGTTTCCCCATAGGCGGAAGTCTCCGTGGTAGAGCCCATGGCAAATTCATCCATATTCGTCTTCCCAATCACCAGCGCCCCCGCTTCCTCCAGGCGCAATACCGCTTCCGCCGTATAGGTTGGAATGAAATTCCCCAGCATCTTCGACGCGCAAGTGGTCAGCATACCTTTCGTACACATATTATCCTTCACCGCCACCGGAACACCGGCAAATGGCCCGGTCAGCTCCCCCCGCTCAATCTTCCCCTGTATCTTGGCCGCCCTTTCCATCAGCCCGTCTTCATCCACCGTGATATAGCAACGGTAAATACTATCTTTCTCCTTTATCCGTTCCAAAACCGCTGCCGCCGCTTCCATCACAGTGGCTTCCCCGTCTTTTATCTTCCCCGAAAGTTCCAATGCCGTCAATTCCAACAAGCCCATATCAAACCCACACTCCTTCCTGCCCTTACTCAAAGGTCCGGGGCGCTATAAACATCCCATTTTTCTCCCCTGGCGCATTTTTCAGCATATCTTCACACATATCCCCATTCGTCACCACATCATCCCGGAATACATTCCTCACTCCAAACACATGGGACATAGGCTCCGCCTGGGAGGTATCCAGCTCCCCCAGCTTATCGATATAATCCAGCATCCTTCCCATATCCGCCTTGGCCTGCTCCTTCTCTTCCCCGGAAAGCTCCAGCTTAGCCAAAATACCAACATACTCTATCGTTTCGTCACTGATTACATTTGCCATTTCCATTCTCCTTCCTGCTAATTTTTATAGGCATTTGCGAAGCCAATAAACCCTGGCTGAATATTTTCTCAGCCTAAAGCTTCGCACCGCTTGTTAATCCCTCACCTTGATATGCACTTCCCTAAGCTGTGTTTCCGTCACTTCACTGGGCGAGCCGCACATCAGGTCCTGGCCGGAGCCGCTCATGGGGAAAGCGATGACCTCCCTGATATTTTCTTCCCCGCGCAGCAGCATAATCATCCTGTCGATTCCCGGTGCCATTCCCGCATGCGGCGGTGCGCCGAACTGGAAGGCCTGATACAATGCCCCAAACTTGCTTTTCAGCGTTTCTTCATCGTATCCCGCAATTTCAAATGCTTTCACCATAATCTGCATATCGTGGTTCCTCACCGCCCCGGAAGAAAGCTCCACCCCATTGCACACAATATCATACTGGTAAGCGAGAATATCCAAGGGGTCCTGCTCCTCCAACGCCTTCAAACCGCCTTGGGGCATGGAAAAGGGGTTGTGGGTGAAACCAATCTGCTTCGTCTCTTCATCCCGCTCAAACATGGGAAAATCATTCACATAGCAGAAGCGGAACGCGTTTTTCTCGCATAAATCCAGTTTGTTCCCCAGTTCCTGGCGAATCTGTCCCGCATAATAATTGGCGCGCCCCTCTTTATCGGCTATAAAGAAAATAGTATCCCCCGGGCAAAGCCCTGCCAAATCCGCCAATTCTTTTTTCAGCTCATCCGGTATGAATTTATCGATTGGTCCTTTATAGCTTAAATCCTCTTCCACTTCCAGATATCCCAATCCCCCCATTCCTAAGGAAACCGCAAATGACAGCAGCTTTTCATGAAATCCTTTGGACATTTTCCCATGCACCTTAATCGCCCTCACCGTCTTCCCGATAAATGGGCGGAAGCTGCAGCGCTGGAAAAATTCCGTCACATCCAAAATCCGCAGCGGGTTGCGCAAATCCGGTTTATCCGTGCCGAATTCCAGCATGGCCTGCTGATAACTGATTACCGGATATGGAGCCTTGGTCACCTGAAACCCTTCCGGGGCAAATTTTTCAAATGCGGCGGACAGAATTTCCTCCCCCGCCCGGAATACATCTTCCTGAGTTGCAAAGCTCATTTCGAAATCAAGCTGATAAAATTCCCCCGGAGAACGGTCCGCCCTCGCATCCTCATCCCGAAAGCAAGGGGCTATCTGAAAATATTTATCAAACCCCGAAACCATCAGCAGCTGTTTATACTGCTGGGGCGCCTGGGGCAACGCATAAAATTTCCCCTTAAATCTTCTGGAAGGCACGATATAATCCCTCGCCCCTTCCGGCGAAGATGCGCAAAGAATGGGGGTTTGTATTTCCAGGAATCCCATATCCGTCATTTTTCCCCTGAGAAATGCAATGACCTTGGAGCGGAAAATAATATTTTCCTTTACTTTGGCATTTCTAAGGTCCAGATAACGGTATTTCAGCCGCACATCCTCCCTGGTCTCTTTTGATGTCATCACCTCAAAAGGCAGCTGCCTGTATACTTTCCCCAAAACAGTAATCTTATGGGCCTCCAACTCCACCGTGCCCGTAGGAATCCTGGGGTTATAAGTTTCTTCATCCCGCTGCCGGATAGGCCCTTCCACGGAAATGGACGATTCCTTGGTAATTCCTTTTAACATTTCCCCATTCCGGATTACCACCTGGAGCACGCCATACATATCGCGCAAATCCAAAAAGGACACACCCCCATGATCCCGAATATTCTCTACCCAGCCAGCCGCCTTCACCGTCCTGCCAATATACGATTCATCAACATCCTTCACAACTATATCCCTGTAAATATTTTTATCCGTCATCTGGCTAACCTTCCTTTCTTACTTATCATCGAGTAGGGGAATATTCTTCTCCCCTGCTCGCCGCGCGGCCCGCAGTTGCTTCAGCAACAAAAAAACCCCCGGAATACAGCTATCTGTATTCCGGGGCGAATAAACAAAATATCTATCCGCGGTACCACCCGCATTGACAAGCCGACATCTCCATCAAGATGTTTGAACCGCCTTGTCCTCTCTTGCACTTAACGCATGCCACGTATCCCCCTATCATCCGCTTACAGCCCGGCACGGTATGCATCCCATTTCCGGCTTCCTGGATGGTTCAGGAAATCTGCTCCAGAGTGTTCCCTTTGTTATCTCCCGCGAACGGCGCTCTCAGTCGGTGACACCGTATTCCTGTCGCTTTCCTTAACAAGAGTCTCTTTCTTCGCATTTCCAAATTCTTTTTATTAGCCAATACTATCACATCTTTTTTTTCATTGCAATAGTTTTTTCATTTTTTGTTATTGCATGTAACCAGTTCAGTCCGCAATGTCATTTAGTTAGTGGCGGCGGACGCTGCGAGAATGATAAAATCCTCCGTCGCCACGCTCCCGCTCTGGGAAAAACGCAGCGGACACATAAGGCGCTAGAACACAGCGCCTAAGTGCCGGCGTTTTTCAAAGGGCTCCTTGAGGATTTTATCATTCTCGCAGCTGGCTTAGGTGTTAACTTAATGACATTGGTTCAGCCCAGGGCGGCACAGAGAGCCATCATTCTCTAAGCATCCCCTCAAACACGGGCCGCTCTACCGTAAACTCCTGCGCCCCCATATACCCTGGCGCTACTTCATATTCGTCGAATACTATCACGATATTTCCCTCCGCATCAAAATAGAAATTTTGGTCGTCCTTTATCCCCTCCCAGTTCCACTCAGGCATGTCTTCGTCATCCACCCAATACATGTTCCCTTCGTCCTCCGACATTTTTGCCCGCATCTGTTCTTTTATATTTTCACTCAATATTTCTACATAATCGCTTCCTTCCTTGAACAAATCCCCGATTTGGATTCTTTTTCCCGTCTTTTTATCAATTGTATAAAATTTATAGCTTTGGTATCCGCTTCCCGCCGCCTGAAATATGGAAAGCTTCAAAGTGAAATAGTTCTCATTGTCCGTTACGGTCTCATGGTGGATTTCCAGCGTTCCATGGCTTTCCCCAAGTTCTGCCGACTCCTGGAATTCTTCAATCAGCTGGTTGGTCACTTGTTCAATATCAAAGTTAATCTCTTCCACAGCCTGCTCCGCGTTCCCGATTTCTTTCCCTGTTTCCCCTTCATCGGTTTTTTCCACATCATCCACTACGATTTGGGGCACTTCCACATTTGCGTCAAAACCCTCGTTTTCATACTGGTAATCCCGGAACGTTACAGCCTGAAACAATTTTCCCACCACCGGAAGGCTCCCCATCGCATAAGCCGCTTCCGCCCCCGTATTCGGTAAAATTACAAGCAATGCCGCAGCTGCTGCCGTTGCACAGATACGATGCCTCATTTTTTTCTTTTTGTCGGCTTCCGCCCTCTCAATCGAGGCATTCAGCTTCACTTCCATTTCTTTTGACACCGGAATATGCCGATAATCCCCTTTTGACGCAAGGATTCTTTCCTCTATTTTTCTGTAATCATCCATTTCCATATCCTTCCTTTCTGCCTTTCTATCTTCCATCTAAAACTATTTTACGGATTCCAATAAAAGCTTTATGCCCTATTCTTTTATTGCGATTCCAAAAGGGTTTCCCGCAGCTTCCTTAATGCCCGGTACAATCTGCTTTTTACCGTGCTCAGGTTTTCCTGCAGGATATCCGCGATTTCCGAAAGCTGCTTATCTTCATAATATCTCAAAATAATTATTGCTTTTTCCGTTTTTGACAATTTATCCAATGCCTTTTCCAAATCCATGTCTCTGTAATGTTCTTCCGGCGCCGCAAAGCCCTCTTCCGTTTCCATACGGTCCATCCTCTTTTTCCGCAAATATTCCTTCGCTTCATTTATCATAATGCGGTACACCCAAGTTCCTGCAAAACTGTCTTCCCGCAGGGTATCCGCCTTCAACATCGCTTTGTATGCCCCTTCCTGCACAATATCCATGGCATCCGCCTCCTGATGGGCATAACTGAAAGCCAATCTGTAATAGCTTTCGTAATTTTCCAACAGGACGCGCCGAACCAGTTCACCCTTCTTACTCATCGATACCTCCTATAAATACAATCTTTTTAGTATTAGACAAATATATGTTGCAAAAAGTTTCAAAAAGGTTTTATATTTAATTAATAGGCATAAAAATTTATGCCCCGCATATAATATCCATAATTTTAGGTATTTACGTAACTTTATATACATCTTTTAATGAAAAGAGGAATCCCCTATGTGTACAAGCATCTCAATGAAAACCAATGATTTCTACTTCGGGCGGACGATGGATTTCGAATACAACTTTAATGAATGTGTTGTTTTCACACCCAGGAACTACCCTTTTCCTTTCCGCAAAGCCGGAATATTGGATAAGCACTATGCCATTTTAGGAATGGCAACAGTAATGGAAGGATACCCCTTATATGCCGATGCCGTCAATGAAGCCGGACTCGGCATCGCAGGTTTAAACTTTCCCGACAACGCTTATTACCCCTCCGTCCAAGACGTCAACAGCCAAAACATATCCCCTTTTGAGCTGATTCCCTGGATATTGGGGAAATGCGCCTCCGTTGCCGAGGCCAAAAGCCTTATTTCCGCTACCCATCTGTTAAATATACCTTTCAGCGAAAATTTGCCCCTTGCGCCTCTGCATTGGCATATTGCCGATAAAGAATCCTCCATCGTTCTGGAATCAACCAAAGATGGGATGGAATTATATGACAACCCGGTAGGCGTTTTGACCAATAATCCCGGATTCCGTTTCCAGACGACAAACCTTTGCCAATATATGAACCTGGTTCCGAACAGCCCAAAAAACTGTTTCAGTTCCATATCCGGCCTGGCTCCTTTTGGACAGGGCCTGGGCTGCGTCGGATTGCCCGGCGACTACTCCCCCGCCTCCCGTTTTGTCAAAGCTGCATACCTTTGCCTGAACTCCACCTGCGGCGGCGATGAAATGGAAAGCATTTCACAGTTTTTCCATATCTTGGATTCCGTATCCATGCCCAGAGGATGCGTCATTACCCCTGCAAACCTCTATGATATTACTACCTATAGCTGCTG
>JAETTM010000062.1 GCA_021769135.1 Lachnospiraceae bacterium
GACGTGTACTAATAGGCCGAGGGCTTACCCATCGGGGGGCTTGGTGGTTGGATCTGGTCAGGGTTTCAGTGTAAGGTGTTCGGTTTTGAGGGTATGTCCATGGCAGCCAGGCAGGGTAGGCGTGGGGTGCATGTAGCTCCTGCGGGGAGGCAGAATAGTCCTCGATAGCTCAATGGTAGAGCACGCGGCTGTTAACCGCGGGGTTGTAGGTTCGAGCCCTACTCGGGGAGTTTATTTATATAGTTTACGGCTCCGTGGTCAAGCGGTTAAGACATCGCCCTTTCACGGCGGTAACACGGGTTCGATTCCCGTCGGAGTCATTTTAAGTCGATGGATTGCAGAAGAATGTGAATTGACTGTAGTTTATCGATTTGTTATAATTATATGTGAATAGAGAATAAGGCGCAGTAGCCAAGTGGTAAGGCGTGGGTCTGCAACACCCTGATTCACCGGTTCAAATCCGGTCTGCGCCTCTCAGAAACCCCGAAAAATCGGGGTTTTTTGTTACCCACTTTTTCTCTCATTGTCCTTTTAGACCTAAACCTCCGTTCTTTTGTTTGTTATTTTTTCTAAAATTCATTTTTTACAAGCATCGTTTAAGACCGTTTAAAATCGAATAAAATCTTTTCATAAGGTGGTAAAATAGTGGAAAGGCATAGGCCTTAATAACAACCTTGTAATCATCCCCCAGCAGTTCGGCAACTGCTTTTATATCTTGATGGCCTGATGTTTTACTAAGTAGTCTTGTTGCAAAGGTATACTCTAAGAAGGATTGAGAACTTTAGAAAAGCATCAGCCAAAAAATATAACAAATTTCTTTCTTGTATTAGGAACTGTTTTTGGGTATACTAAAAATACATTTGAAAGAAAGAGGTGAGTTGTATGAGTCCAGCACAGCAGGTTTTGGATTATCGGAGAGAAAGAGATGAAAATCAGAAACAGGTACGGGAAATGGTAATGGAAAGCTACCGTGATATTGCTGCAGGAAAAGGCCGGGACTGCAACGAATTTTTTGACGAGCTGGAGAAAAGGTATACCAATGACAAAAAATAAGGTAATCATCCTGCCGTTGGCGGAGGAGGATATTGCAGACCAGACGGATTACATTGCTTTTGAACTGAAGTCTCCGGAAACTGCGGTCAATATGGTAAAAGGCTTTCGGAAGACAATAAACAGTCTTAGCCTGTTTCCACAAAGCCATGAACTGGATGAAGATGAAGAACTGGCAGGATATGGCATCAGAAAGACTTATTATAAAAACTATAAAATCTATTTCCTGATTGATGAAAGGGAGCGGACTGTGTACATATTGAGAGTTTTTCATATGCTGGTAGATAGTAAGGAAAAGATTTTAAGAATTTTCAGAGCATAATGATAATAAAAGCCTTTAAGTTAAGCAACTTAAGGGCTTAATTTATGGGAGGATATATAACAGATAGGGTGGTTCTTCTCGTTCTGGCATATGCTCCTTGTATGCTTCTGTGCAATACATAAATGATTTCCCTTTTCTCACACATAGGGCATTGCGTGGTTTAGTTTTGTGTCAATGGTGTACCACAGAGTGAAAAGACTCCATAGACCTTGACATACAATGAAAATTTGAATAGAATAATCTTAGAAACCAAGAAACAAAGAATATTATTTCTTTGATTTGCATATGATAGAGGATGAGAATATAGTAATTCCTGCAACGATGACGAAAGGTAGAGTTCCTATGGAAATGAAAAAATTGAGCATTTCTGCAAAGCGGCAGATTACAATCCCACAGAAATTTTTTACTATGCTGGGATTTGATACAGAGGCAGAATGTACCGTGCGTGGAAACGAACTGGTTATTCGTCCTGCCAGAACCAATACAGGAGGAGAGTTTACGGAGCAGATTCTGGCAGACTTGATTGCCAAGGGATACAGTGGCAATGATCTTCTGGAACGCTTTAAAAAAGCACAGGGGCAGGTACGCCCAGCGGTGGAAGCAATGCTTGTGGACGCAGAGCAGGCTGCATCTTCAGAATCTGGTTATATATCTTATGAGGATGTTTTTGGTACGGAGGATGAGGAATGACAGACGTGCGTTTTCTTCCGTCTGCAGCAAAATTCATCAAAAAACTGAAAGATAAGAAATTGAAGATGCTGTATCAGGAAGCGGTTGATAAGATAAGAGAGGATTATACAGTCGGGGAAGCAAAAACCGGAGATTTGTCTGGTGTATATGGGTATGATATTTATTATAATAAAACAAATTATGAGTTGGCATATACAGTAGAGTATCTGGAGGATAAGGTGATTGTTGTGATTATGGCCGGAACCAGAGAAAACTTTTATGACCAGCTAAAACAGTATATGAGAAAATTATAGTGTTTTATGTAGTAATTTGATATAATAATGGAAATATATTGTTAGTTAATAAACTGTCTTTGAAATGGTTGATGGATTTTTCCACATTCATACGTATTTTGTAGGTGGAGCTCCATTCCTGCGTACCCCGGAGAGTGCCGGGATAAGCCCGGAGATTCTTTTCCGGGTAGATATGGAACATCCGGCTGCAGGAGGAACCCGTCTTCGTTCAGAGGACAGCCGGCATCCGGAAGAAATCCTTTAGCACAGGGATGAGGGTTTTGGCGTTTCGCAAACGTCTATTTGAAAATACTTTGAAAGGAGCATGGTAATAAATATGGAACGAAGAAATTAGTATAGTCCGATTGAAAAGATACCACGGTCGGCGGAGGAAAATCTGGAGGATGAGCCTGAAATTGCGGATATTTTAGTCGGGTTATCAAAGCGACAATTTGCATATTTGATTTGGAAAAATACTGGGCGCATACAGCATTTTAATGAAGCGTTTAAAAAGGGAGCAAAAAAACATGGAGGTATTTCGCACGGAGCAGTACCATGAAGAGAAGTTCCCTTATTATTTTATAAGGCGGGATACATATTTTAAAGATACGCTTTCAAGAAATGGGAAGGGCGCTCTGGTAAAGTCGGGCATTGGCATGACATGGTCAGGGTTCCGGCCGAGCGATGATGCCTGTATATATGGATATCTTGTGCCATCGAATATGTTTGCGGTTGTGGTACTCGGATATCTGGAAGGGATTGCGGAGGAGATTTTGAAGGATACGGACATGAAAAATAAAGCTGAAAAGTTAAAGAACGAAATTTATGAAGGGATAGAATCATATGGGATTACGAGGACAAGGGAATTTGGGAATGCGTATGCCTATGAGAGGGATGGATATGGCTAATACAGTTTAATGGATGATGCAAAATATACGAGGGAGTGGTTTTTGTGGGCAAATGTAATGTTCACCAAAACCAGAATTGTCTGAACTGATATACTTCTTTTGGCATAAGAGTATTGCCAGTCAAAAAATTTTAATTAAATGAAAAGCAGGAGGTTGCAGAATTGAAACGACGAATTTTATCAATCGCTTTGGCATTGTGCTTGTGCATTTCTTCCCAATCAGCGGTATATGCCGCCCAGGGAACCTCTTCGATGCCGGGAGATGCGACTACGAAGGAAACCACATATGATTCGGATACGGGCGGCGATGCGGGCAATGAAGTACAAAAAAGCCCTTCGCTGTCAGGTAATGTGCCTGTAATGGGCGAACTTACGGAAGGAACAGCGGATAGACCTGCCGCACGCAGCAATGCGATTCTATCCCCTACAGAAGTTTATAAGGCCATGATTGCATTGAAGGACCAGGATGGGTATAAGGAGGGAACTCCATGGACCAATGACGAGCCCTATTCAGACGCAAAGGGAAATTACCATTGGAAAGGCGGCCCCCTCAACGGAGTGAATATCAGCGCTGTGGGCTGCGTAGCTTTCGCCTTTGTTCTCAGCGATGCGGCATTTGGCAGTTATCCGGCCAGGATGTACGCAGCGGGCGAATTTTCATTTGAGGATATAAAAACGGGGGATATCCTGAGGTTAAACAATGACGCTCATACTGTGATTGTGCTCGAAGTGAGCGATGTGGGTGTGGTTGTGGCGGAAGGGAACATCAGCATCGGGGATAATAAAGGTAAAGTTCATTGGGGCCGGGGGATATCCAAGGAAGATGTGATGAGAGACGCCAGCCATTATATTACCCGTTATCCGGAAGGGTATATCCCGCCGGATAATCCGGAAGCTGACATATCGATTGGTTCTGGAACTCTTGAAGGAGGGCTTACATGGAATCTGACTAAGGCAGGCACATTGACCGTTTCCGGCAAGGGGGCTATGCCGGATTTCAGCGGTACGGCAGAGCAGCCGTGGCTTAATAAAGCAAGCCAAATCAGGAAGGTTATTATCGAGGAAGGCGTTACCAGTATCGGCTCTTGCGCTTTTTGGAACTGCGGAGTAATTAGTGCAGAGATTTCTTCCAGCGTGGCAATGATTGGGAACAGCGCTTTCCGCAGTTCGCAGATGATTTCTGTGACTGTTCCCTCGAGCGTGAAAATTATTGGCGACAGCGCTTTCCAAGGATGTCAAAATCTTAGTTCGGTTACTATTCAGGAAGGTGTGGAAACAATTAACCAAAATGCTTTTCGCGCTTGTACAAACCTTGCGTCTATAGCTTTACCGGCTAGTATTGGAGAAGTGGGCGCCGCAGCGTTTTTTGAATGTACGTCAATGGGAAGCGCCGTATTTGCTCCTGGCAGTAAACAGGTAAAGCTAGGGGACAATATATTTACGCGATGCTACTATCTGATGAGCGTAACACTGCCTCGTAATATAGACCGCATAGGTGTCGGCATGTTCCAGAATTGCGCGATGTTGGCAGGGGTGGAGATTCCCGAAGGAGCGGAAAGCATCGAACAGGAAGCGTTTGCCTCCTGCGCCGGTTTGACTACGGTGATAATTCCGGACAGCGTAATGGCAATAGGGATAGGAGCGTTTGCAGCTTGCTCTTTGGCGGATATTTACTTTACCGGCACCGAAGAGCAATGGAAGAATATCAGATTAATAGGCGATACGGCATCAGCGTTGTCAAACGTAAGGAAACATTATAACTATGTTTCCGACATCCCCCCTGCGCCTGGCCCTGATGATGGCGATGACAGCAATAACGACACCGGAGGTAATCCTGGCGATAATACCGGAGAAATTCCAGGTGGGGATAATACCGGAAATAATCCAGGCAGTGATGGAAGCGGCGATGGCAACAATCAGACAGAATCTGAAAGCGGCAAGGATAACTCTACGGCATTATCCAGTGTAAATTTAGGTATAAATGCAGCGATGGAGGCGTGGAAGCCGAGAACTGCCGATGAAATAAAACGTTATGCCTGTGTGGGGAAGGAACCAGTTCGGTATACCCAGCCAAAAGATAATAACTATCCGGTTATTATAAAGAATGCAATACAGGGTCCTATGTGTTTTAAGTCCTTTGAGGCAGTTCTAGGGGATTATACGATTGGGAGGACTTATAACATATATGCCCGTTCCAATGCTGTTTACAGTATGGATAAGGAAATACAGCTTACGCTGGAAATCCCGCCGGCCATTTATAATAGGGAAAGGGAATATAAGATGATTTGCGTTACGGAGGGTGGACAGCCGATTATTTATAATGATTTGGACAGCAGCCCAGAAACGATTACAATAAGAACAAATAAGTTTTACGCTTATGCATTGATTTACAGGTAGGAGCAAAACTCAAATCAAAGCCCTCGTTGCTTGCAACGGGGGTTTTGATTATCTTATAAAAATATATTTACTCAAAATGGCTATGGTATCAAGATTCTCCTGCTTCTTCAGTTCCAGCATTGTTTTTGGCCCGGAAAACCAGCTGTCGAGTGTGCAAATGAATTCCCGGCAGATGCGGCATCGGGGATAGTCCTTGTTCTTCGCACGCGCTTTTTTTATATTTTTGTTTTATGGAATTTATCCAGTGTTTTCAAATATTTTTTTATGGAAATCTTTTTTAATTTCTTTATAATAAAATATATTAAAGGGATATTTTATAAACTCTTTTATCAAAATTGAGGAAGTGAGCACAAAAACCGTGTCGGAATTTGTTAAAAAACGTTTTTGGGCATAAAAAATGTGTGTATGGAGGAAAATATGGATTCAAAACATCAGTATCGTTCGATTGAAAAGATATTTCAGTTAGTGGAAGAAAAGTTGAAGGATGAACCAAAACTCTTTGAAATGTTTAAAAACTGTTATGCGAATACCCTGAATACCACGGTGAAACGGATGTCGGATGGAACAACCTATGTGATTACGGGGGATATTCCGGCGATGTGGCTGAGGGATTCAACAGCGCAGCTTCGCCCTTATCTTGTAGCGGCGAAAGAGGAGGAGGAAATTGCGGATATTCTCATTGGTTTATCGAAGAGGCAGTTTTCCTGCATCCTCCTGGATGCATATGCCAATGCATTCAATGAGCAGGACAATGGAAACTGTTGGGAGCATGACGAGACGGAGATGAATGGATGGGTGTGGGAACGAAAATATGAGGTGGATTCCCTTTGTTATCCGTTGCAATTGGCATATTTGATTTGGAAAAATACTGGCCGCACGGAACACTTGGACGAGGCTTTTAGGGCGGGAGCGGAAAAAATTATGGAGGTGTTCCGCACAGAGCAATATCATGAGGAAAAGTCACCTTATCGTTTTATAAGGCGGAATACCTATTTTAAGGATACGCTTTCAAGAGAGGGGAAGGGTGCATTGGTAAAGTCAGGAATCGGTATGACCTGGTCAGGATTCCGCCCCAGCGATGATGCGTGCGTATATGGATATCTGGTACCTTCTAATATGTTTGCAGTTGTTGTGCTGGGATACCTGGAAGAAATTGCGGATGAAATTTTCCATGACAGGGAACTGAAAAAGGCTGCAAATGCGTTAAAGATTGAAATTTATGAAGGAATAGAGTCTTATGGGATTACCAGGACAGGGGAATTCGGAGAGGTGTATGCATATGAAACGGATGGATACGGCCAATATAATTTAATGGATGATGCCAATGTGCCAAGCCTGCTTTCCATGGAATATCTGGGATATAAGGGGAAAAGCAGGGAAGTGGCTGAAAATACAAGAAGGTTTATCTTAAGCGAGGCAAATCCATATTTTTATGTGGGAAAGAAGGCGGCGGGCATTGGGAGTTCGCATACACCGACGAAGTATATCTGGCATATTGCTTTGGCTATGGAAGGGCTGACTGAGAAATCGAAGGAGAAGAAATTGGAGGCTCTTCGGCTGCTGGCGGAAACGAGTGGGGGAACAGGGCTTATGCATGAAGGTTTTCATGCGGATGATGATGCCAGATATACAAGGGAATGGTTTTCCTGGGCAAATGCTATGTTCAGCGAGTTGGTATTAGATTATTGCGGATATCATGTGAAGTATTGAGGGTATGAAGCTGCTGTTCACCGGTCTTTTGAATCGTGGGGCGCTGCACTGAAAAAGCATGGAAACACCAGAGGCTTGATGTGGGAAACCGGGTGGAAGCAAGATTGGCGTGCATTGTGAAGTGTGTTGCCGGATAGGGGGAACAGCAACGATATGAATAAAGTTCACCAAAACTAGAATTCTCCGAATTGATATATTTCTGCTGACATAATAAAATATGGTTATAAGATAGTTAATTCCAATATCCATGAAGGAAAAGGTTTTAAGGAGGAGCTTGGTTATGTTTTTAACAGACAGAAAATTGGAAAGGCGCATTAGCGAGATAGAGCAGTATAGATACAGGGATATTATTGATTTGAAAAGTTTTTTGGTAACAGAGGATAAGCAGGGAGTTGTAAATCCAAAAATCCCTACATTTGAAGAATGTAAAACATTAGAAGTGGGCCAGACGTGGAAGGGACGGGATAGGTTTCTCTGGCTGCATAAGGATATACATATTCCTTCCGAATGGAAAGGGAAAAAAATAGTTGGCATTTTTGATTATGGCAATACGGGTGCCGGAAATAACGCCGGTTTTGAATCTATGATTTATGTGGACGGCAAAATGTACCAGGGGGTTGATGTGAACCACAAGGAGGTATTTTTTGAAGATTCACTGTGCGGAACGGATGTAGATGTTACTTTCCGTCTGTGGTCAGGCCTGGAGGGAGGCGGGGTTCCCACTGAGCAGGAGCATAAGATTGCACGGGCTGATTTGGCATGGCTGGACGAGAAGGTAGATGACTTTTTTTACATGGCATCTATGGTGTGGCAGACGATAAAAGAACTGGATGAGTCGCAGCCGATACAACATGAGCTGCGAAAAGCACTGGACAGTGCATGCCACTGTATCGACTGGTCATACCCGGGCAGCGAAGAATTCTATGAGTCAGTGCATCAGGCAGATGATGAACTTAATAAAAGTATTGATGCCATGGATAAGAGCTCTATGATAAATGTATACTGCGTGGGCCATACCCATATCGACGTGGCATGGCTTTGGCGGTTAAAACATACGAGGGAAAAATGTTCCCGCTCTTTTTCCACAGTGTTACGTCTGATGGAAATGTTTCCGGAATATATTTTTCTGCAGACACAGCCTCAGCTGTATGAGTATATGAAAGAAGAGTTCCCGGAGATTTATGAAAAGATTAAGGAAAAGGTAAAGGAAAACCGCTGGGAAGCGGATGGCGGTATGTGGGTGGAAGCCGACTGCAACCTTACAAGCGGGGAATCCCTTACAAGGCAGATTCTGATTGGCAGCAAATTTATTAAGGATGAATTCGATAAAGAGGTGGAGTATTTGTGGCTTCCGGATGTGTTCGGCTATTCATGGGCGCTTCCGCAGATTTTGAAAAAAGCTGGAATCCGCACTTTTATGACAACCAAAATCAGCTGGAATCAGTATAACCGTATGCCCCATGACACATTTATGTGGAAAGGGATTGACGGCAGCGAAGTGCTGACCCATTTTATTACAACGCCGGAGCCGTGGAATGAGCCGGGTTCCTGGTTTTATACTTATAACGGAAAATTGCTTCCAAAAACGGTAAAAGGTATATGGGATGCATACAGTGAAAAGCAGATAAATAAAGATTTATTGGTTTCCTTTGGTTTTGGGGATGGAGGCGGCGGTGTAAACCGGGATATGCTGGAATACCGAAGAAGGATAGATAAGATTCCGGGCCTCCCCAATTTGAAGATGTCCACGGCAGGGGAATATTTCCGCAAGCTGCATGATACGGTGGAAAATACCAATCAGTATGTCCATACATGGGATGGGGAGTTATATCTGGAATACCATCGGGGAACTTACACCAGCCAGGGTTATAACAAACGTATGAACCGTAAGATGGAACTGCTTTACCGCAGGGCCGAGTGGCTGACCGTGATGGATGCCCTTTTAGCAGGGGATATCGGGAAAGCAAAGCAGGAGGAACTGACAAAAGGGTGGAAACATATTTTGACGGATCAGTTCCATGATATTATCCCGGGCTCATCCATCCACGAGGTTTATGAGGACTCCAGGGAGGACTATGCATATATTGAAAAAATTGCCCGGGGAGTGGAAGCCGAAGCATATGAAAATGTGTTGGAGCATAAGGGCAATTCATATACGGTGTTCAATGCTTCCGGCTGGGTTATGGATGAGATAGTAGCTGTTCCCGACAATGGGGAAGGAGTATATAAAGATAAAGACGGTAAGGAACTTGTTTCACAGAGAGGGAATGGGGTTACTTATGTAGAGGTAAAAGAAGTTCCTTCAATGGGAACGAAGACCATTGTTTTCGAAGGAACAAAAGGAGACATACCCAAGGCGGCCTTTACGGTTAACGGCAGGGAGATTGATACGCCTTATTATCAGATTTCCTTGAACCAGTACGGACAGATTACAAGGTTATATGACAAGACGTATGCCCGTGAGGTGATGCCCAAGGGGCAGCGGGGAAATGTGCTCCAGGTATTTGAAGATAAGCCCCTTGATAACGATGCATGGGATATCGATATTTTTTACCAGGATAAGATGCGGGAAATTATGGACCTCACTGTATTTGAGATTACGGAGATGGGACCGCTGTTTATGAACATCCGCATGGAATGGAAATATATGAATTCCTATATCAGGCAGGATATGATTCTTTACAGCAGCGACAGAAGAATTGACTTTAGGACGAATGTAGACTTTCATGAGCAGCATCAGCTTTTGAAAGCAGCATTTCCGGTGGATATCCGGTCAACTTACGGGACCTATGATGTACAGTATGGCAATGTAAGGCGTCCTAACCATTGGAATACAAGTTGGGATATGGCGAAATTCGAGACAGTGGCACATAGATGGGCGGATTTGTCAGAAAGGAATTATGGCGTAAGTATATTAAATGACTGCAAATATGGCCATGACATCAAGGACAATGTGATGAGGATTTCCCTGCTGAAAGCAGGAACCCATCCGGACCATTTGCAGGACCAGGGAGAACATACCTTTACTTACTCGCTGCTGCCTCACACCGGAGACTTTGTAGAAGGAAATGTGGTGCAGGAAGCCTTTGCATTAAACGAGCCGATGCAGGTGGTGGAAGGGGAAAGCGCTCTGGCTTACGAGAGCTTCTTATCCTTCGATAATGAGCAGGTGGAAGTGGATGCGGTGAAGAAATCGGAAGATGGGAAATACATTGTGATACGTTTCCATGAGTTTGCAGGATCAAAACAAGATGTGGTATTAAAGCCTGGATTTACCTGGAAGGCATGGGCGGAATGCGATTTAAGAGAGCGCCCTGTGATGGAGTTTACGCAGGATGAAATCAGCATGAGCCTGCATGCATATGAGATAAAAACAATTTTATTTGAAGTGTAGATATTATGCTAAGGAAAGGAAGGTGTTCCCGGGATGGAAGAATTGTTTCATATAGAAAAAATAGCAGGGTTTTGTGAAAAGGTGTGCTATTTCTTTACAATAAATCTGCTGTTTATTATTTCAAATTTGCCCATACTGCTATTTCTCTTATTCGTTGGCGCAGGGCAAATCCGGGAATGCCTTCCCCTGTTTCTGCTGTGCCTTGTTCCTATGGCACCGGCGTTATCTTCTGTAATGTATACGATGAACCGTTTGATTCATGGTATAGAGGGAAGCGCGATTCATGACTATAAAAAGGGCTATTGTTCGGATTTTTTGCAGAAAATAGGGATTGGCGCAGGGCAGATGTTTGTGGTCTTGCTGTGTTGGACCAATATAGAATTTTTTACCATACAAGTTAGAATCTTTCCGCTAACCATTGTATTTATCATATTATTTGCGGCAGCCGTTCTTGTGACACCCAATCTGTATATGCTGGCAAGCCGCTACCGAATGAAGAATATGCAGATAGCCAAAGCGGCGGTTGTGCTTTTGGTGGCAAAACCGGTATTTACACTGGGGAATATTGTGGCGCTTGGCATCGTGCTGGCAGCCTTTGAAATATCGGCGGGAACAACGGTGCTGTTTATGGGAAGCGTTTACGGATTTCTCGTAATGTTTATGAATCAGAGCATCATGCGGGAGTTGGAAAATAAATAAAGGTTGGGATTCGAGGAAATGCAGGTTGAAGAATGCATTTCCTCTTTGTGCTGTGAACAGGGGGCTGATGTGTGCAAGGCATGTGCCCTGCGGGCGGGAAAAAGGATGCATGTGCCGGAAGAACTCTGCGGGTGGGAAAAAGGATGCATGCATGTGCTGGAAGAGCTCTGCGGCGGCAAAAAAGATGCATGTGCTGGAAAAATACTAAGGGGCAGTAAGGCAGACTATGATATATCCGGAGGAACAAGGGATGGATAGGAAAGGTTCAAAACAGTTGTATAATAAGTTATTGTTCATTGACACGGTGATTCTGGTATGCGCCATATCGGCAATGGTCACCTATTTTTATACCAGCACGAAAAACCGGTTTTTAGAGCAAAACCTGAATTATACGGAAATGATGAGTGAGTCGGTGACCTCCTACCTGGAGGATTCTTCTGATATTGCCGAGTATATCCATGAAGATTTGTACAAGTCGGATATGGAGCTGAAGGATGCTCTGCATTATATGACAGATGAGCCTTCGGACTATCAGAGATACCGCCTGGATACTTACAGCGAAAACAAAATCAGTGAGTATAGAGGGATTGAACAGTTTTTTCAGGATGCCCTGCAGGCATACGGCAGCCTAAATTACATCATGCTTTATAGTTATGAGAGGGATGAGATTACAGCATACACAAGGGATGGGAAATGCTATAGAAGGGATGGAGACGAAGATTTTAAGAGTCATTTTGAAAAGAGTGATTTGGTAGGGGAAGACAGTTTTTGCTATTTGAAGGAGATACGTGAACCGGCAACGATGCAGATGAAAGGGTGTATGATTCTGGGATTTGGGAGTAAAAGATTCGAGAGCATTCAGAAGTATTATTCCCGTGGGGAATTGGTTGTCTATAATGAGGCCGGAACGGAAGTGTTTGCCTCTTCCAGGGAATATAATATTGGGGATATTATAAATGCGGAGGATAAGGGAATCCTGGAAGATGTGCTGCAATCTTATGTGGAGCATATACAGAATGGGCAATATCATGCCGTGTGCTATCTGGAAAAGAAGCGGGCGGCCAGGGTACCGGCATCTATTATTATAATGATTCTGGCAGTCGGAGTAGCCGTGATGATTCTGGGAGAGCTTTTTGTAAGGTATCATTTGCAAAAACTGGCCAAAAGGCTGAACCGGATATTGGATGGGATGGCGCAGGTAATGAGCGGGGATTTGAGCGTGCGTATCCCCGCGGATAAAAACGGGGATGAGCTGGATGTTATTTCCCAGTGCTTTAATGAGATGTGCGTCAACCTGGACGAACATATTAAAAGGCGCTATCTGGCGGAAATTGAGCAGAAGGACGCAGAGATGTCGGCACTCCAAAGCCAGATAAACCCGCATTTTTTGTATAATACGTTAGAGGCGATTCGTATGAAGGCTATCTGCAATGGCGACAGGGAAGTGGGGAAAATGCTTTATAGCCTTGCGGTTACCTTTCGGGCTCAGATTAAGGAAGCGGACGTGATTACACTGGCGCAGGAGCTGCATTACAGCAAAAAATATATGGAATTGTTCGAATTCCGTTATCAGAATCAATTTCAATCCGTGGTGGAATGCCCGGAGGAATATCTTCAAATTCCGGTTATCAAATTTGTGCTGCAGCCCGTTATCGAAAATTACTTTATCCATGGCATACGTATGAAGGAACAGGATAACTTTATACGGATTTCTGTGGAGAAAGGGGATTGCTATAGGATTATTGTGGAGGATAACGGGAAAGGGATGACAGAAGAGGAGATTGAGGCAAAAAATAAGGAGCTGGATAAGAATATTATGGAAAAGCAGGCTTCCATTGGGATTTCCAATGTAAACCGGAGGCTGAAAGCTGTTTATGGCAATGAATATGGAATCCATATAGAGGCAAGGCCGGGGGGAGGCCTTAGGGTTATTTTAAAGTTCCGGCCGGAAGAGGGGAGCGAAGGCGGGGAAGAGAGCATGGAAGGGAAGAGTGACGGCATAGAAAGGGAGAAGGAGGAAGAAAAAACGGATTATGAAGAAAGTAATGATAGTAGAGGATGAAGAATTAATCCTGCAGGGAATTCGGAATATTCTGGATTGGGAGGCCCTTGGCCTGGATGTGGTACACATGGCGCATGATGGATGTGAGGCGCTGCAAATGTGGGAAAAAGAGCCTGTACATATCGTAGTGACGGATATCAGTATGCCGGAGATGGATGGGCTGACACTCCTTCGGAAAATCAGGGAAAAAGAAGAGCAGGTATGCTTTATTATTTTGACAGGATATGATGAGTTCAATTATGCCAGAGAAGCAATACGCCTGGGAGTGGAAAATTATATTCTAAAGCCGATTAATGAGGAAGAGCTGGAACGCCAGCTTAGGGAAACGGTACAGAAATTAGAGGAGCTGGATAAGAGAAAACTGCAATATATCGACGAAAAGACACAGTGGTTGCATTTTTTAAACGGAAAATCCGAAAAAGAGGAATACGATAAATTTGAAAAAATGCTGGAACTGGGGAAGGGCGGCGAAAGCTATCATGCGGCCGTAATGAAGTGGAATACGGATGAACTAAAAGAGCAAAAACTTACGGAAGTGCTTGTGGAACTAAAGAACGAATGCGGGCTGAAAATTGTGCATCTTCCACCGGATAATCTGCTTATGGTGCTGGCGGATGGGGAAATGGATGAAAACGGTGTGCTGGAATACTTTTCAGAACTGCAAAACCGGATGGAAAGCAGCTACGATATAATGACTTTTATTGGGGTCGGCTCATCCTTTCATAATATTGAACAGCTGCCGGAAGCATACAGGGCCGCCAGGAAACTGCAAAAATATCTGATTATTGAAGGCTATGGAAGCTGTATCAGCCAGAAGCAGATTAGGAGCAGGAAAACGGAAGCGATTCTCATGGATGAAGCCCAGTTTCGGAAATATATCCTGAAAAAAGAAAAAGAGCCTGCGGTGGCCTACATAGAAGATTTATTTATCGACAATATACGGAAGGATGCTTCGGCAGGCTCTCTGTATCAGACGGCGGTGAAAATGGCCGTGCTGCTCCAGGATATTAAGAAAGAGTACAAATTGGAATCGGATAGATTTTACGACTTGCCGGAGCTGATGGAGACCATTTTCGGAGCGGATGATATTCTTGGGATAAAGGCCGCATTTATTTCTGAAATAACAGAAATTATAGAATGCATGCATGAGGAGGACTCCCAGTATACCCCGGTGGTCCGTCAGATTATGGCAGAAGTACAGCAGAACTATCAAGAAGATATGAACCTGAAGACCTTAGCATACAAGTATCATATGAATGCCTCTTATCTGGGGCAGATTTTCCAGAAAGAGGTGGGCTGCTCCTTTGCCCAGTATCTAAGCGATAAAAAGAATGGAATTGCAAAAGATTTGATTTTGAATACGAATATGAAAATCAATGACATTGCAAGGCAGGTGGGTTATCTGGATACCAGTTATTTTTATAGGAAATTCAAACAGTGTTATGGCGTGTCACCGGCTTCCTTGCGGGAAATGAAAAAATATTAGAGTGGAAAAAATCGTGAAATGATGGATAAATTATTTCACGATTTTTTTATATGAAATATTTGTAAAAATAAACTAGAATTTATGCAATAAACCTAAAGGTTTTCAACTTTTCATAAAAAGTGCACAATGATACAGTGGATATAGATAAAAAACACACTGCAAGTTGACAAATTGTTCAGTCAACGGGCAGTACAAAAAAGGAGGGCTAAAAGTGAGAGCAAACACTAAAAAAGCAAAGAAGCCGGACGGGAATTTCTTAAACCGGCTGCGAGCCAACAAAGAGCTGCTGATTTTAAGTTTGCCGGGAGGAATCTGGTTTTTGTTTTTTGCATACCTGCCGTTATTCGGTATTCTGGTTGCATTTAAGAAATTCAGGTTATCCGGGGGTGGGTTTTTCTACAACTTATTTACCAGCGAGACCGTTTGGTTTGATAACTTTAAGTTCCTATTCAGCAGCGGTGATGCCTGGATAATTGTAAGGAATACAGTGCTTTACAATTTTACATTTATCATCCTCGGCGTGGCGGTGCCGGTAGTGCTGGCGTTACTGCTGAATGAAATTAAAAACAAAGGGATGATGAAGATTTACCAGAGCTCGATGTTTCTTCCGTATTTCCTGTCATGGGTAGTTGTAAGCTACTGCGTATTCGCATTTTTGAATCCTGAAAAAGGTTATTTCAATGCGGTAATTCAGCAATTTGGAGGAGAACCTATTTCCTGGTATACGGAGACAAAATATTGGCCCTTTATCATTATTTTCATGAGCCAGTGGAAGGGGATGGGATATAACACGGTAGTCTATCTGGCATCCATCTGCGGTATCGACAATACTTATTATGAGGCGGCAGTGCTGGATGGGGCGACCAAATGGCAGCAGATTAAATATATTACCCTGCCCCTCTTAAAACCGGTTATTACTATTTTGCTGATTATGGCTTTCGGCGGAATCTTTAAAGCGGACTTTGGCTTGTTCTACCAGCTGCCCAAAAATTCCGGCCCCCTGTATCCGGTAACCAACGTGCTTGATACTTATGTTTTCCGGGCATTGAAAACCAGCGGTGAAATCGGGATGAGTTCGGCAGCGGCGCTCTTCCAGTCTACCGTAGGGTTCGTAATGATTATGATTGCCAATAAGATAGTATCAAAGGTCGATAATGAAAATGCATTGTTCTAAAAAAGGAGGTGACAAACATGGCTGACAAAGTAATGTCTAAAAGAAAAATGGAAAAAAGGATGAGGAAAATGGAGGCGGAAGGATGTAAATATAACCAGATTAAAACATCCACCAATATTGTATTTAATATCATTCTGGCCGTATTATCATTCATCTGTGTAATTCCGTTCATCTTTGTGGTAATCATCTCTTTTACGGATGAAGCCTCGCTGACGATGAATGGATACCGGTTTATCCCGGAAAAGCTGAGCTTGTATGCCTATGAATATATCATAAGCGCCGGCGAAAATATTTTGAAAAGCTATGGGGTGACCATTCTTGTCACTGTGGTGGGAACTATTATCGGACTGCTGTTAACAGGTACATACGCCTATGCTTTGTCCAGGAAAACATATTCATACCGTAAATTTTTTACCACCGTTATTACAATCCCCATGCTGTTTAGCGGCGGTATGATTGCGAACTACCTGATTGTAACAAAGGTGCTTATGCTAAAGGATTCGCTCTGGGCACTGATTTTGCCGCTTTGCTTAAATTCCTTTAACATCATAGTGCTTCGAACATTCTTTAAAACGAGTATTCCGGATGCAGTTGTGGAATCGGCCAAAATCGACGGGGCGTCCGAGTGGAGGCTTTTCTTCCAGATAGTGATTCCGATGGCGCTTCCGGGGTTGGCGACGATTGGCCTTTTCCTCACGCTGGGATACTGGAATGACTGGTTTAACGCGATGATGTATATGGATAACAAAGATTTGATTCCCCTGCAATATCTGTTGATTCAGATAGAAAGCTCCATCGACTGGCTGGCAAATAATAAAGCCGCAATGGGGGTTGACGGTATCGTAGCGGCGGCAAATATGCCGAAAGAGACAATTAAGATGGCAATCGTAGTGATTTCCACATTGCCGATAATTTTTGCATATCCGTTCTTCCAGAGATACTTTGTAAACGGATTGACGGTGGGAGCAGTGAAAGAGTAAAATAAAACAGGAGGATATTATAATGAAGTTAAATCTATGGAAAAAATTTGCAGCAGCGGGCCTGGCGATGGCCATGACAGCAGGACTTATGGCCGGGTGCGGCGGAAGTAAGGCTGAGACGAATTCCAGTGGGGAGGATGTGGTAGAACTTACCTGGTGGCAGATTGGCGATGCGCAGAAAGACCAGGATGTGGTTCTTGAAAAGGTAAATGAATATATTTCTGAGAAAATCGGTGTAAAGCTGAAAATCAACACAGCGGGCTGGGGCGATTATAATCAGAAAATGCAGGTGGTAATCAATACTGGCGATGACTGGGATTTGTGCTTCACCTGTTCCTGGGCAAATAACTATCTCCAGAATGCGAATAAAGGGGCATTTCTCCAGATAGATGATTATATTAAAGATACCGAGATGTACAAAAATATCGACGAGCGTTTCTGGGAAGCGGCGAAAGTGCAAGGGAAAACATACGGTGTTCCCAGCGAAAAAGAAATTGGAAGTATGCCCATGTGGGTATTTACCAAGGAATATGTGGATAAGTATGATGTGCCGGTAGATGAGATACATAGCCTGGAAGACTTAGAGCCGTGGCTGGAGCTGATTCATGAAAAAGAGCCGGGTGTAGTGCCCATGTATCTTACAAGCAGCTATTCCGCACCAATCTATATGGATTTGATACAGGACCCGGTGGGAATCGAATATGGGGATGATACACTGACCGTTAAGAATGTCTTTGAGACGGAGAAGATGAAATCCACGTTAGATACGATGAGGAAATATTATCTGGCAGGCTATATCAATAAGGATGCTGCTACGGCATCTGACGATAAGTCCATCAAGCGTTTTGTAACAAAGGGTGACGGGCAGCCATATGCCGAACTGGTATGGGGCAAAGACCTTGGATATGAAGTGGTAGCAACACCTATCATGGATACTTATGTAACAAACCTTTCCGCCCGCGGTGCGCTGACCGCTATTAACGCGCAGACCAAACATCCGGAGAAGGCAGTGGAACTGCTGAACCTGATTAATACGGACGAATATCTCAGGAATCTGTTGAACTATGGCATCGAAGGGGTACATTGGGATAAGGTGGAAGTTCCGGCCGATGAAGCGGCAGCAGCGGAAGGAAAGCCGTACGTATATGAAAACAAGATTAAGCTGAATGAGGAGACAAGAAAGAACTATTCGGTTTCCTATTGGGTGCAGGGCGGATTATTCAACACCTATGTATTGGAAAATGAGCCGGTTGACAAATGGGCAACGTTCAAAGAATTCAATGATTCATCAGTGGAAGCCCCTTCCTTTGGATTCGATTTTGATTTGGAGCCGGTCAGCACAGAAGTGGCAGGATTTGCCAATGTGCTGGATGAATTCGGAAAATCGTTGTATACTGGAAGCGTGGACCCGGAAGAATATCTGCCGAAGCTGCAGGAGAAATTAGAAGCTACCGGAATCGATAAGGTCATCGATGAGATGCAGAGACAGATTGACGAATGGAAGGCTGGAAAATAGGAATGTAAACAACGGATGCCAGGTTTTGCCGGCCGTCCTTATGTTAACAGGGGAAAGGCTGTTCTCATGCTTTATGAAAAGGAACAGCCTTTCGCGCAAGAAGGCAGCGCGGAAAATGGCCGGGTTCGTGTGCCAAAAGCCCTGGCGGCAGAAGGCGTCTGGCATATTGGCGCCCGGGTCTGATAAAAGTGAAGCGATGAGGAGACAAAAAGAATGAAACGTTCAAAAATTAATGCAGAAATCAGACATATGGAAGAGATGATAAAGGAACATGGTTTTGAGATTCCGCCGTTTTGCAAATGGACTGCGAAGGAATGGGAATCAAAGGGGGCGGAGTATAATGAAATCCGGGATAATATGCTGGGGTGGGATATTACGGACTATGGCCTTGGCAAATTCGATGAAGTGGGATTCTCATTAATTACCATCCGCAACGGGAATCTGAAAATCGATAAATATACGAAGACTTATGCGGAGAAGCTTCTTCTGGTGAAAGAGGGGCAGATGGCGCCTATGCATTTCCATTGGAAGAAAATGGAGGATATCATCAACAGAGGGGGCGGTAATGTATTGATTACCGTTTATAATTCTACGGAAGACGGAGGGTTTGCGGATACGGATGTTACCGTGAACTGCGACGGACGGGAGTTTACGGTGCCGGCGGGAACAAAGGTGAAATTAACGCCGGGGGAAAGTATTACTATTTATCCTTATATGTATCATGATTTTCATGTGGAAGAGGGGAGCGGGGATGTGCTGCTTGGCGAAGTATCCATGTGCAATGATGATGAGCATGATAACCGTTTCTATGAGCCTATAGGGCGTTTCCCGGAAATCGAGGAGGATGAGGAGCCTTATCGGTTATTATGCAACGAATATCCGAAGGCGGAGTAAGGCAGGGTGTTAACTTTTTTTCAGTTTGTGTGCAGTTGATGGAAAATTGGGCGCAGAAGAGGGGAGCAGGCTCAGTATAATAAGCATAAGGAGGAGAGCGGATGATACAACAAACATTGAATGGGAACTGGAAGATGCGGTGTGCCGGGGAGGAATATCAGCCGGCTGTTGTACCGGGAACGGTTTATACGGATTTGCTTCGGAATGGGAATATGGAGGACCCATTTTGGAAGGATAATGAGATTCGGGCTCTCCCCCTTATGGAAAAGGATTATGAGTATGAGGTATGCTTTGATTTAGATGAAGGGTTGAAGGAAGAGGATAAAATTATACTTCATTTCGATGGATTGGATACCATTGCGGATATTTACCTGAATCAGGAATTTATCGGCAGGGCATTTAATATGCATCGTATTTGGGAGTATGATATAACGCAGGCGGTACGGGATAAAGGGAATGTATTGCGGGTGGTATTGCATTCCCCGTTAAAATATATAAAGGAAGAATTTGCCAAATGCAGGACCATGGGCTCGGAGGATGCGATGGACGGCTTTGTCCATATACGGAAAGCGCACTGCATGTTCGGATGGGATTGGGGCGCACATTTGCCGGATGCGGGGATTTTCCGCAGTGTGTCATTAATCGGGGTGAAAGGCGCGCGTCTGGATGGGGTTTACATCAGGCAGGAGCATTTGGAGGAGAAGGTGGTTCTGCATTTTGCAGTGACGGAAAAAGCAGCAGAAAAAACGGTATCAAGAGAAGCAGTGGCGGAGAAGGATGACGCGGATAACTGGTATACGGTGGAGATTACGGCACCGGATGGAATGAGCAAGAGCTATGGCAATTCACCCAAAGAAATCAGTGTGGAAAATCCCATGCTCTGGTGGCCCAATGGCTACGGGGAACAGCCGCTTTATACGGTAAAGGTGACCTTATATGCCGATGGGGAGATAGCGGATATCTGGGAAAAAAGGATTGGGCTTCGTACATTAACGATGAAGGTGGAAAAGGATGAATGGGGGGAAAGCTTTGCCCATGAGGTAAATGGGGTGGCAATCTTTGCCATGGGGGCGGACTATATCCCGGAGGACCATTTGCTTGGAAGAGTTACGCCGGAAACTACCAGGAAGCTCCTGGAGCAATGCGTGGCGGCAAATTATAACGCTGTCCGTGTATGGGGCGGCGGCTATTACCCGGAAGACTGGTTTTATGATATTTGTGATGAACTGGGGCTTATAGTATGGCAGGATTTCATGTTTGCCTGCGCCGTATATGAACTGACCCCGGAGTTTAAGGCGAATATCCGTCAGGAATTCATTGATAATGTAAAGAGACTGAGGCATCATGCGTCATTGGGGCTTTGGTGCGGCAATAATGAGATGGAAATGTTCGTGGAAGAAGGACATCATTGGGTAACGAAGAAGACGGAAGTGCGGGATTATATCATTATGTATGAACAGTTGATTCCGGAAATTTTGGAAGAGTATGACCCGCAGACTTTCTATTGGCCGGCCAGCCCTTCTTCAGGGGGCTCTTTCGATGAGCCGAACAGCCCGGACAGAGGGGATGTGCATTATTGGAAAGTATGGCATGGCAACAGGCCGTTTTCGGAATACCGTAAGTTTTTCTTCCGTTATGCTTCGGAATTTGGCTTCCAGTCATTGCCCGGCAAAAGAACCATTGAGACGTTTACGGATGACCCCAGGGATATGAATATGTTTTCTTATGTGATGGAGAAACATCAAAGACAGTATGGTGCCAATGGGAAAATTATGAATTATATGCAGCAGATTTACCGTTACCCTACGGACTTTGAAAATGTAATTTATGCTTCCCAGCTTTTGCAGGCAGACGCAATCAGGTATGGGGTGGAACATTTCAGAAGGAACAGAGGGCGCTGCATGGGTGCGATTGTATGGCAGCTGAATGATTGCTGGCCGGTCATTTCCTGGTCCTCCATCGATTATTGCGGAAGGTGGAAGGCTTTGCATTATGCGGAGAAGAGGTTTTTTGCGCCGCTTATGATTTCCTGCCAGGAGGAAGGGATGATGACGCAGGAAGCGGATATGAACAGGGAGCATTTCGAATTTGAAAAATCCATCCGGTTAAGTGTGGCAAATGAGACCAGAAAGGAACAACATGTAGAGGTATTATGGGCGGTAAGGGATGCAAAGGCTAAAGTCCTGCATGACGGAGGCGTGAAGGAGCTGTGCGTTCCGGCGCTTTCCAGCGTATGGCTTGATAAGGTGTTGCTGCCGGACATTGATGTTTTTTCAGAATATGTAAGCTATGAATTGCGGCAGGAGGGAAAAGTAATATCAGAGGGAACAGTTATTTTCTCCTACCCGAAATATTTCAGGTATGAAGACCCGCAGCTGTCTTACCGCATTGATGGGGATGAGATAATCGTTTCGGCTGATGCGTATGCAAAAAGTGTGGAAGTGCAAAACGCAGCGGAGGATTTGTTGCTTTCGGACAATTATTTCGATATCAATGGCGGGGAAAAGAGTATAAAAGTTATTTCAGGGGATATGAATGGAATACGTTTGAGAAGTGTATATGATATCGGGTAGAAATACCGGAATAAAGGAAATGGGGAATTACATTATAAGGTTGTAGGACGCTGGGAGTTGGCCGTTGGGCCAACTCCTTTTTATGCGCAGCCCCATGCAGAGGAAACATGCCGCTAAGGCGGCGCATGGGAACGCGGC
>JAETTM010000133.1 GCA_021769135.1 Lachnospiraceae bacterium
CAGCCCAGACCATTCCGGCAGACCCAAATGTGAAGAATTACAGCTTTTGCGTAGTGGATGACACGGTTTATTACCGTGAAAATTCCGTTATGAAGCCTGTGGATATGAAAGATTCCATGCTGGAACGCATTAAGGGCATGGTAGAAATAAGGGATTGTACGCAGGAGCTTATCCGTGTGCAGTTAGAGGAATATCCGGATACTGTCATTCAGGAAAGGCAGGCAGAGTTAAATTCGCTGTATGATGCTTTTTCCAAAAAGTACGGGCTTATCAATTCACAGACCAACAAGCGGGCATTTAACCAGGACAGCAGCTATTGCCTGTTATGTTCCCTTGAAAAGACGGACGAGGAAGGAAAATTTGTCGGCAAGGCGGATATGTTCACAAAGCGCACCATTAAGAAAGCGGAGGTTGTCACAAGTGTTGACACGGCAACCGAAGCCCTTGCGGTGTCGCTGTCAGAAAAAGCGAGGGTTGACCTTGACTATATGGCGGAGCTGTCCGGGAAAAGCGTTGACAAAATTAAAGAGGAACTGACGGGAATCATCTTCCAGAATCCCGTAACGGACAAGTGGGAAACAGCGGACGAGTATCTGAGCGGCAACGTCCGTGACAAGCTGGAAACAGCGAAAACCTATGCGGAGAACCACCCGGAATATACCGTGAACGTGCAGGCGCTTACACAGGTACAGCCAAAAGAGCTTGATGCAAGCGAGATCGAAGTGCGTATCGGTGCAACATGGGTAAAGCCGGAATATCTGGAGGATTTCATGCGTGACACCTTTGAAACGCCGCAGCATTTGTTTGATAAAAATATCATGGGCATACAGTTTTCAGGTGTGACGGGGCAGTGGAATGTTAAGGGCAAGAATGCGGATTACGGAAATACCCTTGTGAACATGACATATGGAACAAGCCGCAGGAATGCCTACCAGATTTTAGAGGATTCGCTGAATTTAAAGGACAGCCGGGTATATGACACAATTATGGAGGACGGGAAAGAAAAAAGAGTATTAAACAAAAAGGAAACCACCCTTGCGGCACAGAAACAGGACACTATAAGGGAAGCCTTTAAGGACTGGGTTTTCCGTGACCCGGACAGGCGGCAGGACTTGGTGGCAAAATACAATAAACTGTTCAACTCCACAAGGCCGAGGGAATATGACGGGGCGCACTTAAAATTTCCCGGAATGACACCGGATATTGAGCTAAAACCCCACCAGAAAAGCGCAGTCGCACACGTTTTATACGGGGATAATACCCTGCTGGCGCACTGTGTCGGGGCGGGCAAGACCTTTGAAATGACAGCGGCGGCAATGGAGAGCAAGCGGTTAGGCTTATGCCAGAAAAGCCTGTTTGTAGTGCCGAACCATTTGACGGAGCAGTGGGCGAGCGATTTCCTGCGGTTATATCCCGGTGCGAATATATTAGCTGCAACAAAAAAGGATTTTGAGCCTGCCAACCGGAAGAAATTCTGTTCCCGGATAGCCACAGGCGATTATGATGCGGTGATTATCGGGCATTCGCAATTCGAGAAAATCCCTCTGTCAATCGAGCGCCAGGAAGCCATGATAGAAAGGCAGATCAGCGAGATTGAGCTTGCCATAGAGCAGGCAAAAGCCGACAACGGGGAACGCTATACCATTAAGCAGATGGAGAAAACAAGGAAATCGCTCCAGGCAAGGCTTGAAAAGCTGAATGACACATCGAGGAAAGACAATGTAGT
>JAETTM010000063.1 GCA_021769135.1 Lachnospiraceae bacterium
ATTCCCGATACCCCGCTTTTACAGATGCGTAAGCAGATGTAAAAGGCAAGTACTGTGAGCGGCGACGTAGGAGCCGAGCACAGTACTTGAGGGCTTGCCCCGGGGAGGTTCATTGTGATGTTGGTAGCATCATTTAATTTGCAGAACAACACTATAAAGCGGCGACGGACATCCAGAGGAAGCGGATGGGGAAAGACAGTTTTTCAAAAAAGTATGCATTTTCCTGCAGAAACGCGCAAAGCGTGTGGAAAGCTTCTGCGACCGTGACACAGAAACATGGCTGCGGCAGTTTAAGGGATGGATGATGTCAGAGGGCATCCCGCAGACTTTCGAGAAACACGGTGTATACGGGAGCGTGAGCACGGGCAGGAGCAGGCTCCTCTGTTATTTTATCCAGATACTGGAATTCACAGGGCAAAAGGGGATGCAGGGGGATGAGACAGATAAGGATATATGGGAAATCAAAAGGTTGGATATCCCGGTCAAGGCGAACCCCATAAAGAATTACAGGACAGTCAATTTCACCAAAATATCACAGCCTGGGATACGGGAGGAACTGAAAAAGGGCATATACCTGAACCTCCAGAAAGAAGCGATTGCCTGCGTACAGAAAGAGATGACGGCAATGCGCCGGCTGTCAGGATACCTGGCCGACAGGCAGAAAGAGGTGCAGTCCTGCCGGGATATCAGCAGGGAAGTCCTGGAGGAATACCTGACATGGGGAAAATGGCGAAATATTGGAAGGGAATGCGGATTATGAAGCCCTGCTGGAAAATGACGGCATTCTGGTTACAAGAGACAGTGAAAATCTGCTGGAAAAACTGTACCATTTGAAAGTATCCATGGGGGATAAGATTACGCTGCAGAGCTTGGACGGGATATCCAAAGATTATACGGTGATGGGAATTGTGGACCACAGGAAAGGCTGCGGCTCGTTTGCGTGTTTTGTCCTGCCGGAGGAAGAGCTGGGTACGCTTTACCCTGGCATTGAAGATTTTACATCCTTTGTGAATATTCATGCCGCCCAGGTGTCCGATGAGCAGCGGCAGGCGCTCTATGCGCTGGTGGATGACCCCCGCGCTACGATTTCGGCCCTGATGGATATGATGGAGCTGTCGAAAACTTCCCTAAAGAGTACACTTATTTTACTGTACGGAATGGTTGGGTTTATCGGAATGTTTGCGCTGATTAACTTAATCAATACATTGATGACAAACCTGTTTGCCCGGCAGCAGGAATTCGGTATTTTGCAGGCGGTAGGAATGACGGACAGCCAATTGGCACGGATGATTTCCGCAGAGTGCTTCTGCTATGTGGGGGTGACTCTGCTCCTGACGCTTTCCGTCGGCACCATATGCGGCATAGGAACGGTGAAGCTGTTTGAACAGCTGGGCTTATTCGGAAAGATGTCCTATCATTTCCCGCTGGCGGCCATGTGTGTGTTTGCCGGCGTGCTGTTTGCATTTTATCTGCTGTTCATTCCGGCGGCCATCCGCTTTTTGCACAGGCAGTCGGTGATTGAGAGAATTAAAGTATCGGATTAGAGGAAATATTTGCCGAAAATGGATGACAGAACAGCATAAGGCTGGTAAAATAAAAGAATAAATCCGCTGCCTGGCAGCGGGGAAAGAGAGATAAGAATTGGAGGGATTGCGATGTTAAAAGGTATTCCGGGGATTTTGTCCCCCGAATTATTGAAGGTGCTGTGCGAAATGGGGCACAGCGACAGGCTGGTGATTGCGGACGGGAATTTCCCGGCGGAATCCATGGGGAAGGATGCGATAGTCATTCGTATGGACGGGCATGGAACCCCTGAAATATTGGATGCGATTTTACAGGTATTTCCGCTGGATACTTATGTGGACAAGCCGGTGAACCTGATGGAAGTGATGCCTGGGGATACGGTGGAAACCCCTATCTGGAAAACATATGAAGAAATCACGGCCCGCCATGACGAACGCGGGGCGAAGGCCATCGGACAGATTGAGCGCTTTGCTTTTTATGAGGAGGCAAAGAAGGTATATGCGATTATCGCCACGGGCGAAAGCGCCCTTTATGCCAATATCATGCTGCAGAAGGGCGTTGTGGTGAATTAACGTAAGGAGAAAGCGGTTTGCGGTAAATTAACATAGCAGTGTAGGATTGTCTGGACTGCTGCAATCGGTACTTGATATAGGCAAAGTTTTGGAGGAAGGCTTGATAAGAGATGCAGTATTTTCCTTTGCCGGGATAATTGGAAAAGGGAAGTGCTGCATTTTTACGCAGTATAATAGATACTGGAATGGAGGGGAAGGATGTATCGGATTTTGCTTGTGGACGACGAAGCGCTTATCCGCGAAGCAGTGAGCGATAATGTAAAGTGGGAGCAGTATGGATACGAACTGGCGGGCAGCTGCGAGAACGGAAAAGAGGCTTTGGAATTTATAGAGAAAAATCCTGTGGACGTGGTTCTTACGGATATTTGTATGCCATATATGGACGGAATGGAGCTGAGCGAAAAGCTGAGCGAGAATTATCCGGCAGTGAAAATAATCATTTTAAGCGGTTATGACGATTTCGATTACGCGAAAAAGGCGATACGGTATGGGGTCAAGGAATACTTGCTGAAACCGATTACCGCGGAGGAAATGGGGGAATCCCTGCTTGCCCTGAAGGCGGAAATGGATAAGGAAAAGAAAACGGAGCGGAAGATATGGGAGCTGGAATCGGCCTATAGGAAAGGGCAGGAGCTGTTGTATTCCGATACGCTTTTACATCTGATACGAGGCAGCAAGACGGATGAAGAAAGCTGCAAAGAACTGGAGAAGATAGGATTGAACCTGGATTCCGCCGTATACCGGGTGGCAATCGTAGAATTGGATATTTATGCCCGTTCAGGGAAACTGGATGAGAAACGGAAAAGGGAGAGCGCTTTGATGGCCTTTGTGCTGCATAATATTGCACAGGAGATGGTGCAGCAGAGTAAAACTGGGGAAGTATGCCAGGGGAAGGACCACCGCACGTATATCCTGTTCCATTCCAACGAGCCGGCGGAAATGTGCCGGGCGGTAAACGATATATGTAATGAAATCATTGCCCAAATGAACCGAATCATGCAGTTGGCGGTGAATATCGGATTGGGGAGCTGCGTGGAGGAAACGGAAAAGATTTACCTTTCTTACGAAGAGGCGGAGGAAGCTTTGGAATACCATTATGTATTGGGCGGAAATCATATTATGGCTATGGAAGCAATCCGTGGAGAAAAAAGACAGGCGGATGTGGACGGGATGCTTGACGGGATAGCCCTTCATGTAAAGGGGAATGATGAAAGGAAAATAGAGGAAGATTTCGCATTCCTGGAAAAAGAACTGCGGGAGTGCCGGTATGACAGGCAGAGTGCGGGGGTGATTTTGCAGCGCGTGGTGGATATGGTGGATGAAATCTGCAAGGCATCGGAAATGGAAAATGGCCAAAGGGCGGCATGTAAAGAAGAAATCTTAAAGAAAGCCCTGGCGGCGGGGGAACTGGAGGAAGCCGCGGACATTTTATGCACCTCTTGCATAGAAACGGCCAGGAAGCTGGATAGCCAGAAGAATGTTGGGGGCAAGAAATATGCGGTGCTGGCCATGGACTATATTGAGAAAAACTACAGCGACTGCGACTTAAGCCTGCATTCCGTCTGCTCTTACCTGAATATCAGCGCCAGCCGGTTCAGCACGATTTTCAAGCAGGCCACAGGAACCACGTTTATGGATGTGTTAATCGGCTGCAGGATGCAGAAGGCGAAGGAACTGTTGGAAAATACAGATATGAAGAACTATGAAATAGCAGAACGGGTAGGCTTTAACGATTCCCATTATTTCAGCATTGCATTTAAAAAGATTACGGGAAAGACGCCTACCGAGTATGCAAAGGAAATGAGGAAGTAAATGTTGGAACATAAAAATCGTTTTACGGTTTTATCTTTGTTTAAAAGCGTAAGGACTACAATGCTGTTCCTGTTCTCGCTGCTTATTGTCATTACAATGGTTATTTTCCTTTTGATATCCGTTAATTATACGAAGAGAACGGTCCTGGAGAACTCTACGGATTATGCATACCGGCTGGTCCGCCAGGTGAACCGGGATATCGATTCCTATATCAATTATATGGAGAACATTTCTTCCATGGTAATCCAGGGCGGGGATGTGCAGAATTATTTATTTGCACAAATGCCCAGGGAAGATAAGGAGGAAGCTTACAGCCGCATTATCACCCAGTTTAATACGGTAGTGGAAACGCGGCAGGACATTTCCAATATTGCGGTGGTGACGCCGGAGAGGGAATATATTATCAATGACGGGAAGGATACCTTGAATGAAAATGTGGCTTTACAGGATGTAGAATGGTATGAGGAAGCGTTGAATGGGGAGAAAAGCATTCTCACATCTTCCCATGTCCAGCATGTGATACGCAATAATTACAAGTGGGTAGTTACTTTGAGCAAAGGGATAATAAACCCTGCAACCGGCCAAAACGGGGGCGTCTTTTTTATCGATTTAAATTATAAGCTGTTAAAGGATTTGTGCGAAAACAATAGCCTTGCCACCAACAGCTACTTGTTCATTATGGATGAATCGGGAAAAATCATCTACCATCCCAAGCAGCAGCTATTGTATAACGGCCTGATGGAGGAGAGGACTGACCAGGTGTTAGGCTGCGATTCCGATCACTTCGTGGCCCAGGAGGACGGCGGTGGGAAGCTCTATACTATTTCCGTATCGGAGAAAACGGGCTGGAGGGTAGTAGGCGTAGCGGACATATCGGAGCTGATGAGGGATAAAAAGGACACGGAATATGTATATATGCTTACGGCGGCGGCATTGCTTTGCGTTGCGATGATACTGGCCACCTTTTTTGCTACGGCTATTACCAGGCCCATTAAGGAACTGAAGGAATCTATGAAAGAGGTGGAAAAGGGGAATTTCCACACGGATGTGCCCATACGTTCGGACAGCGAGATAGACAGCCTGGGGAATTCCTTTAATCTGATGACGGCCAGGATACGCCAGCTGATGGAGCAGAACATTTATGAGCAGGAAGAAAAAAGGAAGAGCGAGATGAAGGCGCTGCGTTCCCAGATTAACCCCCATTTCCTTTATAATACCCTGGACTCCATTATCTGGATGGCGGAAGGGGGGAAGAATAAGGAAGTGGTACGGATGACTTCCGCCCTTGCCAGGCTGCTGCGGCAGAGCATCAGCAATGATAATGAGAGGATTCCGCTGGAGAAGGAAATTGACTATGCGGGAAGCTATCTGACCATTCAGAAAATGCGGTATAAGGACAAGCTGGAATATGAAATCGAAGTGGAGGAAGAAATCAAAAAGGAAGAAGTCATTAACCTGATTCTGCAGCCGCTTGTGGAAAACGCCATTTATCATGGAATCAAATATAAAGGCTCCAAAGGGCTGATAAAGATTGTGGGCTATGGGGAGGAAGACAGGATAATCCTTAAGATTATCGACAACGGAATCGGCATGGATGCGGAAACGCTGAAAGGCATCTTCAATAAATCCAAAGAAAGTGAAGGGAAGAATGGGGTCGGGATCCATAATGTGCAGACGCGCATCCGACTGTACTATGGAGCGGAATATGGCCTTCATTTTGAAAGCGTGCCCGGAGAGGGAACTACGGTGACGGTTACAATTCCCAGGCTTGGGGCAGCATCTGCCAAGGGAATGGATATTTCATAATCGCCTATGTACTGGTGGGCTTGAAAGGAGTACGGTTATAGAAATGAGGATATATGCAAAAAACGTAAGGCTTTGGGCGATGGTAGGGGTAGCGGCTGTAGTTTTCGGTTTCTTTTTGTGGCAGGGCGGCGGACGGGAAGAGAGGAACTTCCGCATTATTTTTATCCCTAAGGTAATAGATGAAGATAATGATTTCTGGAAGCTTTTGATTGAAGGAGTGGAAATGGCAGCGGCGGAAAACAAAATGGAACTGACCATCGTAGCGCCGGAGACGGAGGATGACTGGGAAGCCCAGAATGAATTAATCGAATGGGCAGTGGAGCAGAAGCCGGATGCCATCCTGCTTACGCCTTCCAGCTTTACGGAGACGACGCCTTATGCGAAAAAGGTGAAGGAAGAGGGGATTCCCCTTATATTAGTGGACTCGGCGATGGATGAGAATATTGAAGATACATTGATTACCACGGATAATGTGATGCTGGGGGAAGTGGAAGGGAACTACATGAAGCAATATGCCACAAAAGATTCCCAGATTGTCATTGTAGGCCATGTAGAAGGCTCATCTACGGCGATTGAAAGGGAGAAGGGCGTGCGCAAAGGCCTGGGGGAATATGAGGACAGGATTGTGGATGTGGTATTCTGCGATTCGGATTACGATAAGGCCTATGAGCTCATGATGGAACTGATTGAAAAATACCCGGATATCGATCTGGTGGCGGGGCTGAACGAATACTCGGCAGTGGGTGCGGCCAGGGCAATTAAGGAAAAGGGGCTTCACAAAGAGATACGGGTGGTAGGAATCGACAGCTCCCTGGAAGAGATACAGATGCTGGAAGAGGGGGTCTTTGAAATTATAGTCATCCAAAATCCTTTTAAGATGGGATACCTGGGGGTGGAGGCCGCCGACAAGCTGCTGAATGGAGAGAAAGTTCCCAAATATATCGATTCCGGCTGTGAACTGATAAAAAATGACAGCGTATATACGGAGGAAAACCAAAAGCTGCTGTTTCCATTCAGGGAGGAGTGAAGCTATTACGGATAAGGCAAAATGGAACGGGCAGATTCCGTGGCAGTGAGGCCGAAGGAAAAACTGTGATTAATTGATGATTTATATCCGGGAACACGGTTGACAAACCGGAGCGCAAATTCATATAATATAAAATGCGATGATAGCGTAGCGTAGTTCACTTATGAAAAACTAGGAGGTAAAGAAAAATGAAAAGTATTCGGACAAAAATCACCCTTTGCCTTATGGTGACAGTCCTGGCTACACAGCTTGTGGTGGGAGCATGCAGCATTACGCTCAGCTATAACAGCACTATCTCAACTGTAGAACAAATGATGAGTGAGACTGCAGTTCTTGCGGCAGAGCGCATTGAACAGGAACTGGCCGCCTATAAGAATGTTGCAATGGATACTGGCTGCGTTTCCCAGCTTCTCGATGAAACCGTTTCGTTGGAGGAAAAACGTTCGATTATAGACGAACGTGTCAGTATGCATGACTTCCAGCGCGGGAATATTGTCGGCCCGGACGGTATCAGTATCTTCGATGGGAATGATTATTCCGAGCGGGAATATGTGAAACAGGCGATGCAGGGTAATGTCTACGTATCGGAACCGCTAATCAGCAAGATTACAGGGGAACTTTCTATCATGGTAGCGGCCCCTATCTATAAAGAAGGAATCAAGGGGTCCGATATTGAAGGGGTGGTTTATTTTGTTCCCCACGAGACATTCCTGAACGATATCGTTTCCTCGATTAATGTGAGCGAACACAGCCGTGCATACATGCTCAACCGTTCCGGCGATACGATTGCGGACGTTACTTTGGATACGATTACTGTTCAGAATATCGAGAAGGAGGCGGAAAGCGATTCTTCCCTGAAAGAGCTGGCGTCAATCCACGCCGCCATGAGGGAAGGCGGGAATGGCTTTGGAAGCTACAAGGACGGAAAGACAGCCATGTTTGCAGCTTATGCGCCGGTAAACGGCACGGACGGATGGAGTGTGGCAGTTACCGCCCCGCAGTCGGATTATCTTTCCACTACATATTTTGATATAGCAATAAACTTGGTGGTAATGGTGCTTGCTATCCTGCTTTCCATTATAGTTGCCGTGAAACTGGCCAATAGCATCAGCCGGCCCATGAAAGCCTGTGCGGAACGTATGCGCCTTTTGGTGGAGGGGGATTTGGAATCTCCCGTTCCGAAGGTTGCCAGCAAAGATGAGACCGGAATGCTGGCGCGGTCTACCGCTGAACTGGTGGAAAGCCTGTCCGCCATTATCCACGATATCGATTATCTTCTGGGGGAAATGGCGAATCAGAATCTGGATATCCAGTCCAGGAACCGAGATGCTTATGTAGGCGATTTCCAGAGCATCCTGCATTCCATGCGCAACCTGAAGTTGGGGCTGAGCGAGATTCTCCATCGGATTAATACTTCCGCAGAACAGGTTTCAAGCGCAAGCTATCAGGTATCTTCAAGCGCTCAGGACTTAAGCCAGGGCGCCGTTGAGCAGGCCAGCTCCGTAGAAGCGCTGGCGGCCCGGATTAACGAAATTTCCAATCAGATAAAGGATACGGCAGACAGAGCGCAGGAAGTTCGCGGGCAGACGCACAATGCAGGCGAAGACGTTGCGGTCTGCAACCGGCAGATGCAGGAACTGATGAATGCCATGGAAAAGATTCAATCCAGTTCCGAAGAAATCAGCAAAATTATCAAGACGATAGAAGACATCGCATTCCAGACTAATATCCTGGCACTGAATGCGGCTGTAGAGGCTGCACGGGCGGGAACTGCAGGCAAAGGATTTGCCGTTGTGGCAGAAGAAGTCCGCAATCTTGCCAGCAAATCCGCGGAAGCTTCCCAGAATACATCTACGCTTATTATGCATTCCACGGAAGCGGTGCAGACAGGAACGGAGATCGCAAAACAAACGGCCAATGCGCTGCTGCGTGTCATAGATAATATCCAGTCTATGGTTGGCTCTATTGACCAGATTTCTTCCGTAACAAACGAGCAGTCCGAAGCTGTTTTGCAGGTCAACGAAGGAATCGGCCAGATTTCCACAGTCGTACAGAGCAACAGCGCTACTGCAGAAGAAGGCGCGGCAGCCAGCGAAGAGCTTTCCGCCGAGGCGATTAATCTGAAACAGCTGGTAGAGCAGTTTACACTGGCGAGCGAGTAGGGAATATAGCGCATAAGAGGTTATCGGCTGATGTTGGAAAAAGAAAGGAAAATGATGGATATGTTGGATGGCGTAGAAAAGATATTTGAGGAAATGCAGCCGATGATGAAAAAGCTGAAAAAAAATTCTTATGAGAAGAATATGGTGCAGTTTCGGGAAGCGCACGGGCATTATTTTTCGGAAATGATGACCTATATGGAAGGTGAAGAAGACAAGGAAAAAGCTGCAAAGGAAGTCGGCAGGGCCTTCGTGGATAAAGTGGAGGCGGCATATGTGAAAAAGGGGAAAGTCAGCGGAAAAGTGCAGACGGATTTGAATTTCTTCATGATATATTATACTTTCCCTGCCATCCTGATGACCCACAGCGATTATGCAAAGCAAGTGGCGGACAGCATCTGCACGGAATGGGGGATGCGTTTTAAGGACAGCAGGATAGGGTTTGCGGATTATGACACCATTTACAGCGGATTCAGGGAGAAAATATTCGGGATTTTTTGAAAAAGATACCTTTTCCAATCAGGAAGAAAACGGGGAGAAGCGCTTGCGGTAAGAAGTCGCACTTTGACCGTAAAAGCGTTTGAATGAAGCGGAAAAATGCTCGATGCAGGAGTAGCCGGTTTCTTCCGCGATTTGGGTAATGGACAATTGGGGGTTTTGTAAAAGGATGGAAGCGGCGGACATGCGGGCTTCCGTCTTTTTTTGCAGGAAAGTTTTGCCGTAATGTTCTTTCAGCAGCCGTTCCGTCTGCCGGATGCCCAGCCCCAGCCGGGAAGCCAGGATATCCAGGGAAAGGGTGCGGTATTCATAAAGGAAACACTCTTCGATAATCAAATATTTGTTGTCTATCAGATTGGAAGCGGCCATTTGCGGGCTGCTTTCTATATTCCCCTCGTAATTTCTTACCAGTTTAATAATCAGCTGCTTTAACAGGATTTCCGCCTGGATGGAGTAGCCGGTATAACGGTGTTCCAATTCGGAAAAAAGCTGGGCCATCAGAGGATGGATATCCTGGCCGTCCTGCCCGAACCAGAAATCAATTTGCCGGAATTGGTTTGCCAGGGCCCTTTCCGGAAGGGAAACGGAGGGCGAAGTGCTGCGCCCTATTTTCAAATAAATGCAGTATTCGCACATAGGGTCTTTCCGGTCAGGAATTTGGGCATGCTCAATAAAAGGTCCGGTAACGAAAAGCGTATTTGGCTCAAGAAGATAGGTTTCCCCTTTGATGGAAGCGGTGCCGTGGCCGGAGGGGATATAATGTATCTCATAGCTGTTTTTGCTATGGCTATGAAGGGGGATGGAGCGTTCGAACCGTTCCAGGACGATATTGGAAACGTGGAAATCGTATTCCCCCAAAGTAAAATGCAAATCGAAGCCGTCTAAACGTGTCAGCATAAGAAGCAAAGTCCTCCTTTCAGCCCAGGCCTCCGCCTTTGCCCGCTGCAGCAAATCTGGAAAAGGTCTGTGTAAATAGCTTTCATCTCTAATACTATTATATTAGATGGATGGGAAAACTGCAAATACAAATATTCGCTAACGCGACATCGGATTGTTAAAAATGTCAAAGAAACTACTTACTGAATGGAAAAAATCCGTTATAATTATAGTATAGTAAATCGCACCGAAGGGCATGCATTGGCCTTTCGATAAGGATTGGCAGCGTGCGGCACAAAGAAAAGCGGGAGCTTGTGAAACTGGAATATAGGTTTTAAGAGAAGGTGCAAGGAAGATTCCGAGAGATTATGGACAGGAACAGGAGGAAAGAGCTATGAGCAAGATGATGGGGGCAATTTTGCCCGGAAACAGCACGGTGGAACTGAAAGAATTCGATATTCCCAAGCCGGGCCATGGACAGGTCCTGGTACAGACGAAGGCAACTACCATATGCGGCAGCGATATCCGCTGCATTTACAGGGAACATGTGGGAAAAGGGCCGGAAGGCTACATCCCCGGAATGATTGCAGGCCATGAGCCCTGCGGCATTATCGTGGAAGAAGGGGAAGGGCTGAAACGGTTTAAAAAAGGCGACAGGGTTATCGTTTACCACATTTCAGGCTGCGGCGTTTGCAATGACTGCAGAAGGGGATATTATATTTCCTGCACCAGCGAGCACAGGCAGGCGTACGGCTGGCAGAGGAACGGCGGTATGGCGCCGTATATTCTGGCGGAAGAAAAAGATTTGATTGCCCTGCCGGATGAACTCACCTACAAGGACGGCGCACAGGTGGCATGCGGATTCGGCACTGTTTATGAAGCAATAGAGAAAATCGGCATTTGCGGCAACGATGCGGTGTTGGTAACGGGCCTGGGTCCTGTGGGCCTTGCGGCTTTGATGCTGGCAAAATGCATGGGCGCAAACCAGTTAATCGGCGTGGAAATGAACGATTACCGTATCGAACTGGCAAAGAAATTAGGCTTGGTGGACTATGTATTCAAACCGGGCGAGGACACTTTGGATAAAATTTATGAAGTGACCGGAGGCAGGGGCGTGGAAAGGGCAATTGACGCCAGCGCCAACGATGCCGGAAGGCAGCTTGCTATCAGGGCCACAAGGGAATGGGGCAAGATTGCGTTCGTAGGCGAAGGCGGAACATGCACATTCAACCCCAGCCCGGATATCATCCACGGACAGAAGACCATCTACGGTTCTTGGGTAACATCATTATGGAAAATGGAAGAACTGGTGGAGCGGTTAGTAAGATGGGGAATCCATCCGGAAGACCTGGTTACCCACGAATTCCCCCTGGAAAAAGCGGGCGAAGCCTATGCCCTGATGGCAGGCGGCCAATGCGGCAAAGTAGCCGTAACCTTCCCCGACGAAGCGTAACTGAAAACAGCATGTTCCCTGAAATTTCTCTGCCAACAAGCAAAGCGCCGGGTATTGGAGGGGAACATGCGGAACTGGAAAACAGCATGTTCCCCGGAAATACCCCCAGAGAATTTCGCGGCTGCAAAGCAGACGTGAAATTTCTCTGCCAATGAGCAAAGCGCCGGGTATTGGAGGGGAACATGCGGAACTGGAATAGAGGTGAACAATGATGAATAAGATAAACCCTGCCGATGTGCCCAAAAAGAAGCTGTATACCGGAGAAGAGATACCTTCCGTGGGCCTGGGAACTTTTGGCTCGGATAAGTATACGGCAAAGCAGGTCAGCGATGCGGTATATGGAGCGATTACAAGCGGATATCGGCTGATTGACTGCGCATCGGTATATCAGAACGAAGATAAAATCGGTGAAGTGCTGCATAGGGTGTTTACGGAAACGGATATTAAGCGGAAAGAACTTTTCATCACATCGAAAGTGTGGAACGATATGCACCGGGAAGTAATGCGTTCCTGTGAAAAGAGCCTGAAGGATTTGCAATTGGATTATATAGACTTGTATTTTGTGCATTGGCCCTTTCCCAATTACCATGCGCCAGGCTGCGACGGCGATTCCAGGAACCCAGATTCCAAGCCTTTTTCCGTGGATGAATTCATGGATACATGGAAGCAGTGCGAAGAGCTGGTGGATAAAGGGATGGTCCGCTACATAGGGATGTCCAATATGACGATTTCCAAGCTGGAGGCCGTGCTGCCCTTATGCAGGATTAAACCGGCGGCACTGGAAATGGAATGCCATCCGGGGTTCCAGCAGCCGGAACTTTTTGAATATGCCTTGAAGCAGGGGATACAGCCCATCGGATATTGTCCCATTGGCTCCCCTTCCAGGCCTGAAAGGGATAGGACGCAGGAGGACGTTGCGGATACCCAGATGGAGGAAATCGTTGCGATTGCCGAGGCCCATCAGGTACATCCGGCGATTGTCTGCCTGAAATGGGCGGTTCAGAGAGGCCAGATACCGATTCCTTTTTCCGTAAAGGAGCCCCAGTACTTAAGCAACTTAAGGTGTGTGACGCAGGACCCGTTAACTACGGAAGAAATGGAAATTATCAGGAAAGCCGATAAAAACTGCCGCCTCATTAAGGGCCAGGTATTTTTATGGCCGGGGGCTTCCGGGTGGGAAGACCTGTGGGATTAAGTGATTGACTTTGCATATTCTAGCTGATAGAATAAAATTTGTAAAATGTTGAAAAGGTAGACGTTTGTCTGCCTTTTTGTATGCGCAGGCCCGCATATGGAATTTGTTGCTGAAGCAACTGCGGGCCGCGCGGCAAGTAGGGGAGAAGAACATTCCCCTACTTGATTGCTTATACAATGCAAGAAAGGCATGGTCATTAAAATGGAAGAATTGGCAAGTGTTCTGCAAAAAATAGCGGCGGATGACATAAGGAAGATGGTAATCAGCAAGCCGGCATTAAAAAAGTTCCGGTACAAAAAGATTGTGATTGAGAAAAAGAATGCCTATTATCAGGCGGGCTTATATACGGAAAAACAGGTTTTCCATGAAAATATCCCTTCGGAGGATTTAGGCGGGTACAGTACGGCGGCCGTATCCAATGAATTTCGCCAGGTAAATGCATGGGGGCAAATGGGGGAGCATATCCTGCTGATATCCAAGTCCGGCGCGTGCAGCTATAAGCTGAATAAGGCGGCGGGGAATGTGAAAAATGTACATGAGGAGCATAACAGAAAGAAAAAATATATCCTGGAAGAGGGGATGCGGATAGAGCCGCTGGCCGATATGGGGATTTTTACGAAAGAGGGAAAAGTGGTTCGTTCCATGTATGACAAGTACAGACAGATTAACCGTTTCCTGGAAATATTGAATGATGAAATTGAGAAATCCTCCTTAAAGGAGCTGAACATTATAGATTTTGGATGCGGCAAATCCTATTTGACTTTTATCGTTTATTTTTATTTGACCCGGATACGGAATCTGGAAGTCAATATGGTTGGCCTGGATTTGAAAGCGGATGTTATCGACAAGTGCAATGAAACGGCCCGAAAATATGGGTATGAGGGTTTAAAATTTGAAGTCGGGGATATCGGCGGCTATCATGCAACCTTTCCTGTGGATATGGTCATCACGTTGCATGCATGCGATACCGCTACGGATTTGGCCCTTTATAACGCCATAAAGTGGGATGCGAAAATGATTTTCTCCGTTCCCTGCTGCCAGCACGAACTGAATCAGCAGGCAAAGGCGGGCTCGCTGTCCATTTTGACAAATTATGGCATTATAAAAGAAAGGTTCTGTGCTTTGGCGACCGATGCCATAAGGGCGAATTTGCTGGAATACTGCGGCTATAAAACCCAGCTGTTAGAGTTTATTGACTTCGAGCATACTCCGAAAAATATACTGATACGTGCGGTAAAAAGGCCTATGACTTCAAAGGGGGCCAGAGAAAAGGCGCTTTCACAGGTCGAAGCATTGATGGAGGAATTTAACTTTAGCCCCACGCTGTATAATCTCCTTAAATGCCCATAGTAATTTTTTAACCTTTTTCTGTAAGATATTCCATTCCCAAAAACAGCAGATGACAATATAATTATTCTTATCATATTGTTAGTTTGCTTCTTTGGGCGGATTGGATACATCGGGGTGGAGATAGGCATATTGCAGCGCTTTCAAATCAGAAGTAATCATAAGGCTCAAAATAATATTCCCATCTTCCCGGTACCATACATGGCCTGCATTGGATGTGACATCTGTTTCGTCGGTCAATGCATTGACAGTTCCCTCGATGAAATCGTAAAGCTCAAAAAGTTCCTGCTCTTCCTCGGCGGAACAGGTCCAGGCGATGCACATCAGGCGTTCCTGCCCGTCGAACATATATTTGATGATGCCCTTGCGTTCCTCGTAAACTTTAGGGTAAGTATAGCAGACTCCGCCATAGACCGAATCATAGGTGGAATAGCCGTCGCCTTCGTAAGCGATGATATCCTCCGCCGTATAGTTCCAGGCGGCATCGGAAAATGGGGAAGCGGGAGATGGCGAACTGCTTTTTCCGCAGCCGCCAAGCAATAAAAGGCAGAGGGCCGGAAAAAGGAAAAGGAAGTATTTCATATTGGAATTGTTGAAATGTTTCATGGCAAATTCTCCTTTGCATATCGGAATATGTGTCCAAAGACAAAATATCAAAAAGATAACGTCAATGTCATTGATATTATAAAGATATTTTCACCGCATGGCAAGGGAAATCAACAGGAACATAATCCTGTGCCGGATGTAAATGCCAAAAGCAGATGCAAAAGCGATGCTTACGGGCCGCTTAAGGCAAGGGCCGGAAGCGAACGGCAAGGCAGCAGCAAAGGGCGCTGGAATAAGATAAAAGGGTTGTGTTAGTAAACAAAAAATAGTTGGGAGGAAGAGAGTTGGAAAAGATTAAACAGAATCCAATTGTAAAGAAAATTGGTATTAACAGAATCGTATTATGCGGCGTGCTTGTACTGATGTATGCAATATTCTCTATGCTCAGCGACAAGTTTGTCGGCGTGCAAAGAATTATGAGCGCTTTGAATTATGCGTATTTCCTTGGCTTTTTATCGTTGGGGGTTACATTTGTTATCGCTACCGGCGGTATTGATTTCTCCATAGGCCCGGTGATGTTCTGTTCCGCACTGATTTCGGGATATTGCCTGACAAGCTATGGAGTGCCGCTTGCAGCCAGCCTGCTGATTAGCGTATTGGTAGGATTTCTGTTCGGCGTGTTCAATGGCTATTTCGTAGCTTACTGGACGGTGCCTCCATTTATTATTTCCATGGCCAGCATGAATATTGCCAAGGGTCTTGCTTCGGTATTTACAAAAACCCAGTCCGTAAGCTGGCCCCAGTCCGCAGATGCCAATGGCTGGTACAGGAGCTTTGTAAAAGCAGGGAACTTCCCGGTAGGGCTTGTGATTCTTCTTGTTTTCGCAGTAATATGCTCTATCGTGCTCAACCAGACTAAGGCAGGGCGCTACATATTGAGTTTGGGAAGCAATAAAGAGGCCGTAAGGCTTTCCGGCGTCAACGTGAAGAAATGGGAGATGCTGGCATATATAATCTGCGGCATACTGGTAGGCATTGCGGCTATTTTCTACGTGGCTGCCTATACGACGGTACAGCCGGGATACGGGGATACGTATAATAACGAAGCCATTGCAGGCTGTGTAATGGGAGGTACTTCCATGGCGGGAGGACTGGCATCCATCAGCGGAACCATAATCGGTGTGTTTATTATCGCACTCCTGCAGGAAGGCATATTGGCCCTTGGTTTTAGCAAGGACTATCAGCTCATTATCACAGGTATTATCGTTATCGTAGCTGTTTATGCGGATGTTGTGACAAGGCGCAGGAAGAATTAAGCTGCTGTTTACATAGCGCTGCCGGGTTTGGGTTTGCGTGGTGTCCGCAAATCCGGCGGGCTCAAATAAATGGCTTTGGGCATCGATGGTCTTAAGGTATAGTTCCCGCAAAGCTGAGTAATCTCAGAAGTTGGGCAGTCTCAAAAAACGAGATGAAAAAAGCCGCGCAGAAATGAGGTAAAAATGGGCGATGTAATCTTAACAATGAAAGATATTGATAAATCCTTTCCGGGCGTACATGCGCTGGACCATGTGAATTTTGAAGTGAAAAGAGGGGAAGTACATGCGCTGATGGGAGAAAACGGCGCAGGAAAATCTACCCTGATGAAGGTTCTCACCGGTATATATACGAAAGATTCCGGGAGCATCACCTTTGAAGGAAAGGAAGTGGAATTCCACAATACAAGGGAGGCGCAGGATGCGGGCATTGTGATTGTGCACCAGGAATTGAATATGTTGGGGCATCTGACTGTGGCGCAGAATATTTTTATAGGACGGGAATTTAAAAAAGGTATCCGTATCGACGATAAGAAAATGAATGAAGAAGCGGCCAAGCTGTTCGAGAAGCTTCATATAGATATAGACCCTGCGGAAACGATGAGCAATCTGACGGTTGGGAAGCAGCAGATGTGCGAAATAGCGAAAGCTATTTCCCATGAGGCTAAGGTGATTATTTTTGATGAGCCGTCGGCGGCATTGACAGAAGCGGAAATAGAAGAACTGTTTAAAATCATACGGGATTTGCGCCAGCAGCAGCTTGGTATCGTTTATATTTCCCATCGTATGGATGAAATCAAGGTGATTACGGACCGGGTAACGGTTATGAGAGACGGCGGCTATGTGGGAACGCTGATTACCGATGAATGTACGAAGGATGACATTATCAACATGATGGTAGGCCGCGTTATTTATGAAGACCCTAAGACGGAAAGCGCAGTGCCGAAGGATGCGCCGGTGGTGCTTAAGGTAGAGCATTTGAATGCAGGGAAAATGGTGCAGGATGTGAGTTTTGAACTGCGTAAGGGCGAAATCCTTGGTTTTTCGGGCTTGATGGGTGCAGGGAGGACGGAAACGGCCAGGGCAATTTTCGGTGCCGACCCTAAAACAAGCGGAGACATATATATCGATGGGAAGAAAGTGGAAATTAATAATCCGCAGGATGCAGTAAAGTGCGGCATCGGATATTTGTCGGAGGACAGAAAACGGTTTGGTATTGTAGTCCAAAAGTCGGTAGCGGAGAATTCTACGATGGCCTCCATGGAGAACTTTGTCAAAGGGCTGTTTATCAATAAGTCGAAGGAAAACAAGGTAGCCCAGGAATATGTGGATTCACTGGCGACAAAGACTCCTGGGGTAGACCAGCTTGTGGTGAACCTGTCGGGCGGCAACCAGCAGAAGGTGGTTATCGCCAAGTGGCTGATTCGAAACTGCGATATACTGATTTTCGATGAGCCTACCAGAGGTATTGACGTAGGGGCGAAGAACGAGATATATAAACTGATGAACCGTCTGGCGGAAGAAGGAAAATCCATTATTATGATTTCTTCCGAAATGACAGAGATTTTGCGAATGAGCGACCGTATTATCGTTATGTGCGAAGGCAGAAAAACAGGGGAAATTGATATTTCCGAGGCTTCGCAGGAAATCATAATGAACATGGCCACACGGGAAATATAGGATGGGAGGATGAGAGAATGAGTAAAGCTGTTGTCAATGCACCGGCAGAAAAGAAAAAGTCTATGTTTTCCAAGTCGGGAAATCAAAAACTTATCGTTCTTCTGGTTGTAATATTTTTGTTTATATTTTTCAGCATATTCAGTGAGAATTTCAGAAGGTATACGACGGTATTAAGTATCATGGATTATTCCTATTACATAGCGCTGATGGCTATCGGCGTTACATTCCCGCTGATTACCGGCGGCGTGGATTTGTCCATAGGAACAGGGCTTATCTGCTATTCGCTGGCGGGCGGCTATCTGGTGGTTCATTGCGGATGGCCAACATGGGCGGGGATGCTTGTATCCGTGTTGTTCGGCGTGTTGATTGGGCTGCTGAACGGTGCGCTCGTATCCATTATGAGTCTGCCGCCATTCCTTGCCACGCTATGTACATGTATGATTACAAGAGGGCTGGGCTCCATCTGTGCAAAAAGCTTCGGCATTTCCTGGCCTACAACCGGTTCGGAAGGCAGCTGGTTCAGGGATATTTTTAAAATCACGATTGGGGATACCAAATATCCGTTAGGCTTGCTTTGGGTATTGCTGTTAGTTATGTTTATGGCTTTTGTCCTGAACCATACGAAAATAGGAAGGTATACGATTGCTATCGGCAGCAATAAAGAAGCCACCATTTTATCGGGGATTAACGTAAAGTTTTATCATATTATGGCATATGTGATTTCCGGGTTCTTCGCAGGGCTGGCATCCATCGCTTACTCGGCGGTATTTTCCACGGTACAGCCGGGAACCGGGGCCGGGTTTGAACTGGAGGCCATCGGCGGCGCCATTATCGGCGGGGTTTCCGCTTCCGGAGGCGCGGGAAGCGTTGGCGGCTCACTGTTAGGCGTATTCGTTATCTGTCTGCTTAAGACAGGGCTTCCTTACATCGGACTGCAGGCGAACTGGCAGCAAATTATTACGGGCATGGTTTTAATCGGTGCCGTAATGGTTGATATTTTGAAAAAGAAAAGGGCAGCGGCCGTATAAGTTATATCCCAGCGGTATGAAGCCGCACAAAGCGGCATCATATAGAGATAACCAAATAATTTAGCAGGAGGAAAGTAAATGAAAAAGAAAATTTTAGCAGTATTGATGTGTACAGCTATGGCAGCGACAGTTTTTGCTGGCTGCGGAAATTCCCAGGAAGCAGCGGCACCTGCAGAATCAGCACCGGCAGAAGAAGCAGCTCCGGCAGAGGAAGCGGCTCCTGAAGAAGAAGCAGCTCCGGCGGAAGAGGCACCGGCAGAAGAAGCGCCGGCTGAACAGACGGCAAATGGCGGCGACTATACCTTTGAAATCATTGTAAAGAGCTATCAGTCTTCCTACTGGCAGGCAGCCGTTAAAGGCGTTAACCAGGCAGCAGCTGAGTTGGGTGTTACAGCTAACTGTACAGGCCCTAACGCAGAATCCGACATTGCAGATCAGGTTAATATGCTGAACAGCGCAATTAACAACGATCCTGACGGCATCGGCCTTGCAGCATGCGACCAGGATGCATGTCTTGATGCGCTGCAGGTAGCTATGGACAAAGGTATCCCGGTAGTATGCTTTGACTCCGGTATTCCGAAGGCTCCCGCTGGTTCCGTTCTTTCCACAATCGCAACAGATAACTACGGCGCAGGCGCAACAGCAGCTGACAACCTTTATGCAGCACTGAAAGATACGATTGCAAATGCAACTGCTCCGGTAAGGATTGGCGAAGTAAACCAGGAAGCAACATCCGAATCCATCACAAGCCGCGGCCTTGGATTTATTGATAAATTCAGCGAGCTGGCAGCAGCGGACGGAAAGAAAGTAGCTGTTATTGGTAATGAATACTATGTAAATAACTGCAAGGATGCCGGCGATGAAGCAAGCGCTGACATTATTATCGAAGTAGCGGTTCCCGCTCAGACGACAGTTGAACTGTGCGCAACAGAAGCTTCCGTTATTTTGAATAAAGCGGATACTATCGGTATATTCGGTTCCAATCAGGTTGCTGCAGAAGGTATCCTGACAGCAAACGGCAACTTGGGCGTATTAGGTAGCGACCCGGCTTCCGGCAAGATTCTGGCAGCAGGCTTCGATGCTGGTTCTGTAATCAAAGGCGCTATCAAGGACGGTACAATGTTTGGTGCAGTTACACAGTCTCCTTTGGCAATGGGTATTAAGACCGTAGAAACGCTGACAGCTATCGCAAATGGCGAAACAGTAGGCGATATCCCGACAGAAGGTTACTGGTATGACAGTACGAATATGGAAGATGATTCCATCGCTCCGAACCTTTATGACTAATCTCACAGAGTAATTGGGGAAAACAACAGCTTTAAAAGGAAGTATTTTTAGAGAAGGTGTTAGTGCGAAAAATAAATTTTTCACAGACGAATTTATTCGTCTTGCAAATGTTGTGCCTACGCAATGCATGTAAAACATGCATGAAAGTTTGCAGGGTATAGAAAGGGCATGGTTATTAATATAGAAACAAAAAAATAAATTTGGTTATCAATGAAAGGGACAGGAGAAATCCTTGTCCCTTTCTGAAATTTACGATAAGCCGGCTCGCGGAGGGTGGCGGCGTTCGTTTCAAATGTGTCTTAATGCTTCATTTGCAGCTGATACTGCTTCGGGGTAATATGCTTATAGCGTTTAAATATTTTGATAAAATAGCTGCAGTCATTAAAGCCGCAGTCATAAGCGATGGAAGTGATAGGGGCATCGGTAGAACTAAGCAAGGTACAGGAGCGTTCAATCCGGTAGTAGTTCAAGTAGTCCATGGGTGTCCTGTGGGCGATGGCCTGGAAATACCGGCAGAAGTATTTGGGCGACATCCCGGAAATCTGGGAAAGCTGTTGAAGGGTAATGCCGGAGGAATAGTGCTTTTCGATATATTCAAATACCGGCTTGAGCTGATCCATATGCCGAAAAGGGGGCTCGCAGCCGGAAGCGCTTTCGATATAGTATTTTTCATGGAAAATAAGCCCAAACATTTCGAGAAGGGAACCGATAACGGTCAGTTCATATCCGCACGGCATTTTTTCCATAGAGGAAAATATCCTGTCGATGATGCCGCATAAGGAAGGGGCAGTGTTGTTGATCAAAGGATGGACAATAATCTCCTGGTGCTTTATTTTCTTTAAATACTGGCGGCAGATATCGGTATGGAGGAAAAGGATATCCAGGTCGAAAACAAGGCATTCGTAAATGCAGCTTTCGGGCATCCCTCCATGAAGGATGCCGCTGGGGATAAAAAAGTTTTCCCCAGGGCGGGCAATAATTTCGGAGTCGGCCAGCATAAGGCGGAATGTGCCCTCAAGGATTTTTACGATTTCATATTCTTTATGCCAGTGGAAGGGCATTTCATAACGGGAATGGTTATGATCTACATGGTAGAAGGCGATGGGGAATTCTTTTGTGCCGTGCATTTGTTTTTCGTTATAGTCTAAATAGAGCATAAAGGTTCTCCTTGGAGTAATGTTCAAATATTTAATATAAAAAGTGAAAATTGTTATACTTTATGCTATTATATCACAATGCGTTTCATAAAACGAGTGATATTATTATATTAGAAGAAAAATTATATTTGCAAGAAGGAGGTATTTTCAAATGGCAGAAAACAGAATGATTGGGGATTATCCGGTAATTGGTATCAGGCCTACCATTGACGGTAGAAGAGGGTATCTTAAGGTAAGGGAATCTCTGGAAGACCAGACGATGAACATGGCGAAGGCGGCGGCCAAGTTGTTTACCGAGAACTTGAAATATTCCAATGGTGAGCCTGTAAAAGTAGTGATCGCGGATACAACCATCGGGCGCGTGGGCGAGACAGCTGCATGTGCGGAGAAGTTCAAAAAGGAAGGGGTTGCTATTACATTGACCGTAACTCCCTGCTGGTGCTATGGTGCGGAGACAATGGACATGGACCCTATGACCATTAAAGGCGTGTGGGGGTTCAACGGAACGGAAAGGCCGGGCGCAGTATATCTGGCAAGCGTTCTCGCTACCCATGCACAGAAGGGGCTTCCGGCTTTCGGCATTTATGGGCATGACGTACAGAATGCGGATGCTACGGATATCCCGGAGGATGTAGTGGAGAAACTGCTCCGCTTCGGCCGTGCGGCAGTGGCAGCGGCAACAATGAGGGGCAAATCCTATTTGCAGATCGGCTCTATCTGTATGGGAATCGGCGGCTCTATCATTGATCCCGCATTTATCGAGGAATATCTCGGCATGCGTGTGGAATCTGTAGACGAAGTGGAAATTATCCGCCGAATGACAGA
>JAETTM010000064.1 GCA_021769135.1 Lachnospiraceae bacterium
TAAATTCATAAGATAAACAAATACATGACAGCCAGAGTTAATTGATTTTTTAAATAACTTTTTCATAATAAATGCCAAGTAAAGGTAACTTTACTTGGCATCCTCCCTTTTTAGGCATATTTCTTTTCCCCATGGCCGCTCATCCTTTGGCGTCTCCGTTCATGGAATTTACTCATATCTAAAATGCTGAAAAATCCCGAAAAAATCCTGTGAAAGTTTTGTCAATATTTTTATTGACTATACTGTAGTAAAGTAATAAAATAACTACATTACAAAGAGCGTAATGATAAGCGCTCTTTTTTTGATATCTTTTATAGATTCCTGCATCCAAAAGCTTCTGGCTGCGTATCTTCTATGGCTGATATCTGTTTATGCTTATATTTTTTATGAAGGAGGTGTATCGTGATGGGAGCAGCCCATGCCCTATCATGAAAATGTATGGATGAATTTCTTAAAATTGTAACAAGTATCAACGGCATCCTTAACGATTTTATATGGGGGCCGGTCATGCTGGTTATTTTCCTCGCTGTGGGCCTTATGTTCACCGTTCGCACGAAAGTATTCCAGATATCCCATTTCAAGTACTGGATCGATGTAACATTTCTCCAGCTGTTTAAAAAAGATTCTGCCCATGTAAGAAAAACCGATGACAAGCATGCTATTTCCCAGTTCCAGTCCCTATGTACCGCCCTGGCGGCTACTATCGGCGTTGGGAATATATCCGGCGTAGCGGTAGCCCTTGCCCTGGGCGGCCCGGGCGCTATCTTCTGGATGTGGCTGTCCGCTTTTCTTGGGATGATGACCAACTATGCCGAAAATACCCTGGGCATCAAATACCGCTATAAGAACGAAAAAGGCGACTGGGTAGGCGGCGCAATGATTTACATCGAAAAAGGGCTCGGCTGGAAATGGCTTGCCGTTATTTTCTCCGTTTTCTGCGTGCTGGCATCCTTTGGAATCGGCAATATGTCTCAGGGAAATGAAATCGCCAACGGGCTTTACAATTCCTTTTCCGTACCCAGATGGGCCACTGCGCTGATTGTCATGCTTTTGGCTGGCCTTGTTATCGTAGGCGGTATCAAGCGAATCGCTTCCGTTACGGAAAAATTGGTGCCCTTTATGGCCATTACATATATTGTCGGCGCCCTTATCGTAATATTCGCCAACGCTTCTGCAATTCCGAGCGCTTTCGGCTCTATCTTCGGCAACGCTTTTCATCTCTCTTCCATGGGAGGCGGCGTAGCCGGATTCACCATTATGATAGCCATGAGAAGAGGAATTTCCAGAGGCGTATTCTCCAATGAAGCAGGGCTTGGCTCTTCCGTTATGGTGCATTCCGCTTCCAACGTAAAGGAGCCTGTTGTGCAGGGCATGTGGGGCATCTTCGAAGTATTTGCCGATACTTTGGTAGTATGTACTTTAACCGCCCTTACCATCCTCACTTCCGGCGTTTATGATTATACGGAATATGCGAAATATATCGGCACAGATTTGCCGGAAACTTTAAAGAGCGGCGTAGCCCTCACCAGTTCGGCCTTTGAGTCCGTATTCGGTTCCGTGGGGGGCGGCTTTATCTCCATCGCCGTTATGCTCTTCGCCTTCTCCACCATCCTCGGCTGGTCCTATTATGGAGAGCGGGGCATTGAGTATCTCTTCGGTTTAAAAGCTGTTCCGGTATATAAATTAATCTTTATCCTTATTATCTTTATCGGATGCAACGCTTCTTTAAAGCTGGTGGTGGATATTTCCGATACTTTCAACGGATTTATGGCTTTGCCCAACTTAATCGCTGTCACTCTCCTGTCCGGCCAGGTAATTGCCATGACCAAGGAGTATATTGCTAAAGTGAAGGCTGGGAAAGAGACTGTTGGAGGGGATGAGTTGTAGAAGAGATTTTGGAATGAGGCCGGAAACGGAGCGGGGCAGAGGGCGTGGATGTGGGTTTTCTGCTTAGTAAAGCCCTACAGAAAACAATACATCCACGCCCTCTGCCTCGCACCGTTTCCTACGTTATTCCATGAGGGTTAGTAAAGCGAAGCCGAAAAATTCGCCAGTCGGGGGCTGTCGCCCTACATCCAATTCATTGTATCATTGGAAGAATGGAATTCCATTGGCTGCTGCAGCATGCTTTCTTTCAAATGCTGTATTGCCCTGACAAGGATAAAAATGGAAATGCCGAAATTAATCACCCAAAAATAGGGGATATTGAAAGGCAGATAGGATACCGCCGCCTTAATCGCCAACGGCAGGACCCGGCTGTAAATGCCAAGGAGGTAAAGCTGCCCGAAGGTAAGCTGGTACTTCATACAGGATGCTACAATCATCCCGATTAACGCCACAAAAAGCACTCCGAAGAAAAAGAATGCAGTCATGAATATGTACGCTATAACCAGGCAGATTACAATAATCACATAAATAGAGGGCACCAATGCCATAAGATCATCCTTGGAATAGTCGAAATCCAGTTCATCAAAGTAGTATTGCTGCATGCTCCCGTTGTTTTTAAAGATAATTTTTTCCGAGTCCATCAGAATTACCTGGCCATAACTGCTGTAATAAGGCGCCAGTTCATTTACATCATAAAACACTTCATCCGGGTTAGTATCAATCCAGATACAGGTATCCCCATCATCTATCTCAATGACGTCATCCACCCACAGCACGCCATCCTCCAGCTTGAAATCCGGTACGTTCTCCCGGATTACATCAGATAAACCCAGGCCGTTCATCTGGAAGAAAGGCACTATTATTGTAAGCAGGAAATAAAAAAGCATCAGTACTATGCCGAACAAAAACACTTTCGATTTCCTGTTATTCAAAAACTCTTTATAACTTTTGAAATTATAAACAGCCAATCCCATTTCCTTAAAAATATTCATGCTTTATGCCGTCCTTTCTACTGTACGCATATTCCTAATAAGCCGAAGCTAAGGCCAGGGCAATGCCAAATACAATTCCCAGCGCCGCCACCAAAATAACAATATCCAGCAGTACTCTAACTACTACGTTCATTTTCCTGTTACAGGAAATGGAAAATGTGGCCATCAAGCCTATGATTGCCACCAAAGCGCCAAGTGCCCCATTCAAACAGTTGATAAAATGAAGCACCACAAATATCCATGCCCATCCCGGCAGTTTCTGCGGCACATAGTCTTCGCCTGTGGCACAGTCCTTATCATCGATTACCAGTCTGGCGCTGCCCATCATATTTATCACTAAAAGAGCCATTTTAGAGCCTACCGGCACGCGGTATTCCGTCTGGAAAAAGCCTTTTTTATTGTATAGTTTCCTAATCTTGAACGCTTCGCCATTTACCAATATTTTTGCGCCCTTACGCTCGATTGTATAAGGCATTTCATCAACTCTGACATCCCATTTCTTACTCACTATTCTTACCTCCCACACTTTTTATTTTTATAAGCCCGCCGTATTCCCTGTAATAGTTCGGGAGCCAAATATCCCGCTGCTAGCCGCGGGGCAGCGACTTTGCCCCTCCCCCAAAAAGCTGGTTTAAGCTGCTGCCTGACAGCAAACTTCCTATACGGAACTTGCATAAAAAGGCTGTCCGTAACGGGCAGCCCTTTTACCTTAAAATCCTAGTTTCTTAAGCTTTTCCTACGGAGCCGAACAGTTCCATTTTTTCTTTTACTGTCTGTTTGATTGCTTCAAAGCCCGGAGCAAGAAGCTTACGAGGGTCAAATCCTTTACCCTGCAAATCCTTGCCGTCTTCCACATATTTACGTGTGGCTGCCGCAAAAGCCAACTGGCACTCTGTATTAACGTTAATCTTTGCTACGCCCAGGGTGATTGCTTTCTTAATCATGTCGGCCGGAATGCCTGTGCCGCCGTGAAGAACCAGAGGCATTTCCCCTGTCAGCTGCTGGATAGCGTCCAATGTCTCAAAGGACAGCCCCTGCCAGTTTTCAGGATATTTACCATGGATATTGCCGATGCCTGCTGCCAGGAAATCAATGCCCAGGTCAGCAATGGCTTTGCATTCCTTCGGATCTGCGCACTCGCCCATACCGATAACGCCGTCTTCTTCGCCGCCGATGGAACCTACTTCCGCTTCGATAGAGATTCCCTTTTCATGAGCTGCTGCAACCAATTCTGTCGTCTTCGCTACGTTCTCTTCAATCGGATAATGGGAACCGTCGAACATAACGGATGAAAATCCTGCTTCAATGCATTTATAGCAGTGTTCATAGCTGCCGTGGTCCAAATGAAGGGCTACAGGAACAGTGATGTTCTGGTCTTTGATAAGGCCGTTCACCATACCAACTACTACGTCATATCCGCCCATATATTTGCCTGCGCCTTCGGATACGCCGAGGATAACAGGGGAATTATTTTCCTGAGCCGTCAAAAGAATAGCCTTTGTCCACTCAAGATTGTTGATGTTAAACTGCCCTACCGCATAGTGGCCAGCTTTTGCTTTTTGAAGCATTTCTGTTGCTGATACTAACATTTCATTTACCTCCATATGATTTTGTAGAATTTCCTAGGGATATTATAATACATTCTTTTTAAAAAGGAAATAGTTTATTGTTTTTTATATTGCGATGTCAAAATCCCTGCCTATGGAATAAACCCTGCGGAATAGGCCTATAAATATATTGCAAATGATAGACCGCTCATTTAAAATTATATATATAAGCCAAGGAGGGCCTTTTCATGGAAAAACAGACAAATAACACCTTTCGCATCTTCTCCGCCATATGCATCGTACTTGTTGTCGCCGGGCATGCGGATTTCCATATTTTTGATCTGGGAGGAATGTTCCCCTACTATTCTTTTCATGTTATGGCTTTTCTTTTTATATCCGGATACTTTTATAAGGAATCGTCGGAAGAGAATATTCTTTTCTATATAAAAAGAAAGTTCCTGCGCCTCATGCTCCCTTATTTCCTATGGAACCTTTCCTATGGCCTGCTGGCGTCGGCCCTGCACCGCGTCGGCTTCTCCATAGGCGATAATCCCAGCCTCAAGGCCCTGTTCCTCGACCCATTTCTCGGCGGACACCAATTTGGATATCACTTTGCCTCATGGTTCGTGCCGGCCCTTTTTCTCATAGAGGTTCTCAATATCTGCATGAGAAAAACCCTCGCGCTGCTCCGTCTGAAAAAAGAATGGCTGATTCTGTTTGCCAGTCTCATTGCAGGAATGCTCACCGTATGGTTCGCCATCGGAGGGCATGTCTGGGGATATTATAAATTCCCAGGCCGGATTCTCTTTATGTTCCCTGTTTACCAGTTGGGAATCCTGTACAAGAAAAAATTGGAAAGGCATGACAGCCTTCCCAACAAATACTATTTTCCTGTTCTTTTTATTTTACAGCTGGCCATTGTCCTGAACTGCGGCGGCCTGGCCTACAGCGCCGTGTGGTGCACCGGCTTTGTCAATGGCCCGGTTATCCCTTATCTCACCGCTATCACCGGCATCGCTTTCTGGCTGCGGATTTCCAGGATATTGGAGCCCCTTTCCGGCAGATTGAAGGGCCTGCTTTTTCTGAGCAAAAGCACCTATGCTGTGATGATGCACCACATCCTGGGGTTCATGCTGCTCAAAGCAATCCTATACAGGTTATCACCATTCTTCCCTTCCCTCCATGACTTTGACCGCGCCGCGTTCCTCTCCGATATCGGATATATCTTCCTTCCCAACGGCTCGGACGCTTTCAAATGGGTATATCTTGCGGCAGGAATCGGATTCTCCCTACTGATGCAGCATATCACGGACAAAATCATCCGCAAGGTACGGAAGGGCTAGCCGTACAGCCTACAGCCCATCCACCGCCAAAATCGCGGCCAAACCGTTACGGGCTGCTATCGCGCCAGCTGCCCTTCCGCCGCCTTATCCGCCCCGACCCTTATTTTCACCGCCTGCTTCCAATTCACGATGTCCACCGCCTTATGGTTCCCCCCAAACTCTCCATCCGTTGTCCAGGGTATTTCATCATCGGATTCAAAAGTAATCTTCGGCGTCTTAAAGCAATACATATGATCCGTATTAATCCTCCTGCTTAAGAGGGAAGTCATAATCGCATTGATATCCAACGGATTAGAAGGCTTGCGTATCAGCGTCACTTCGAATTCCCCGTCATCCATCTCCACATACTTTCCCGTAATACGCCTGAATCCCCCTACCGATATGGAGTTGGTCACCATTCCAAAGATAAATTCATCCTCTATCTCCTTCTCCTGATAGCTTCCGCCCATAAGTCCGTTCCATCCGGCTTCCCTTTCCTCCATATCCTCCTTTTGCGTTCCCGTATCCGCCTCCTCCCGGTTCTTCTCCCCCGTTCCTCCCTTATGTTCCGGCCGTTCCTCTGTTTTCAAATTGCTTCCCGCTCCAAAATCCCCTTTTTCCGTCATTCCCTCGCCGCCTTTTAGCCAATATCTCACTTTCAGCCGATAGGACTTAATAGAAGAAATCCGCTTCATCCCCTCCAATATATAGGCCATATGGCCCAAGACGTTCTTAATATTCTGGCTTGTTTCATAAGATACATCCGTAAAAATCCCGAAAGCTGCAATGTAAACGAAACATTGCTCATTGATTGCGCCAATGTCGCAGGAATAATCCCTTCCGTCCACAATCATTTCCGCCGCTCTGCGCATATCCTTGGGTATGCCAAGGCTTCTGGCAAAATCATTGGTGCTCCCAGCCGGGATATATCCGATAGGAATCTGCTTCCCGCACTTAATCATTCCGTTCACCACTTCATCCAAAGTGCCGTCGCCACCACTGCATACAAGCAAATCGTAACCCTCCCTCATATCCCTCACCGCCCGTATTGCATCGCCTTCCGCCTGGGTGGGGTACACGGTCACTTCATAACCCGCTTTCACGAAAACGTCAATAATATCGCATAGCTTATTCTTGATTTTTGCTTTCCCTGCCCGCGGATTAAATACAAACAATATCTTTGATTTTTCCATAATCCCTCCACGCCTGAAAATATGCAGACTGTATAACAAAACAGGAGCATCGTACGATGCTCCGTTGCTTCCAGCCTTTAGCTTACTTTACCTTTTAACAGATATTCTTCAATATCCTCTAATGCCTGTCTCTCATCCTGTCCGTCTGCAATCACCGTTATGGTTTCGCCGGTGTCAAGCCCTAAGCTCATCATCCCCATAATGCTCTTTGCATTCACTTTTTTCCCTTCCGATTCGATGTACACCTTGCATTCATGCTTGCTCGCCACCTGAACCAACACTGCAACAGGTCTTGCTTCCAACCCCGATGGCAGTTGTACCTGCATACTTTTTTCAATCATTTTTTCTCCTCCTTTTAATTCCTAAGCCTATCAGCAATTTCACTTAATTTTCGCAGCCTATGATTCATCCCTGATTTTCCAACCGTTGGATTTATAATTTGTCCCAATTCTTTCAATGTTGCGTCCGGATATTCTAATCTCAGTTCTGCCGTTACTCTTAAGTTGTCTGGTAGATTTTGAAATCCATAGCGTTCCCTAATGAGGAGGATATCCTCTATCTGTTTGGATGATGCATTCACCGTCTTGGTAATATTCGCCGTCTCGCAGTTCACCTTCCGGTTAATGGAATTTCGCACTTCTTTGACTATACGGTAATTCTCAAAATTCATCAAAGATATATGCGCCTCCATAATATTCAAAAGATCTACAATTCCTTCCCCTTCCTTTAAATACACAACGTAATATTTTTTCCTGACGACAATCTTGGCATCCACTTCAAAGCCTTGTATAAGCCTTTTTAGCTGTTCCGCGCTCTCCTTATGAGTACAGACAAACTCCAGATGATAACTCTTCCCAGGATCGCTCATGGAACCTATGCATAAAAAAGCCCCTCGTAAAAAAGCTCTTTTGCAGCAGGCATTTTTAATAAGTAATGGATTGACCCCTTTTTCCCCCGCATGCTCCAAACCATCTTTTCCCGCTATTTTAACGGCTTGAAGTATCTTGTCTACATCACTGCTGTTTTCTGTAAGGATAACATATGTATGTCCTTTCCCCTCTTCATCATACAGCCGTAAGGTATCCTTATCTATATTAAATGTTTTTTTCAATAATGTAAAGCACTTTCTTTGAACTGCTGCATTTTCTGTTTGCAGACCTAAGCTGATTCCACCTTTTCCATCTTCATCCACTCTTCCTAAAAAACAGAGGAAAGCCGCCAGTTCTGCCAGCTGGCAATGCCTGGAGGTACTGATATTTGCTGACAGTTCTTCCTTTACCTCGCTTGAAAAAGACATAATCACCTACACTCCCTGCTTCACATCCCTATGATAAATCTTAAGGCCATAATTTCCTTTGTTCTTCATATGCTTGTACAATTCATTCGCCAATGTCACGCTCCTGTGCTTCCCTCCCGTACAGCCTATCCCAATCACCAACTGGTATTTCCCTTCTTTAATGTATAACGGTATCAGAAAATGTATCATATCCTCCAGTTTTAAAAGGAACTCCTCCGCTTCGGGAAAGCTCATCACATATTCCTGCACCGCTTTGTCATTCCCTGTCTGGGGCTTTAACTCGTCAATATAATATGGGTTCGGCAAAAAACGTACATCGAACACCAAATCAGAGTCCGCCGGGATGCCATTTTTAAAGCCAAAGGACAAAATCGTTACCATAAGGCTATTATATTCCTCATTCATCACAAAAATACGGTCAATTTCTTCCTTTAATTCCCTGGTCAACAGGTTGGAAGTATCGATAACATAATCCGAACTTTCTTTCATTGATTTAAGGATTTCCCGTTCCCTGCGAATGCCGTCTTCCACCCTTCCTTCCAAAGCAAGGGGATGAAGCCTCCTGGATTCCTTGTAGCGTTTTAAAAGCACTTGCTCGGAAGCGTCCATAAAAAGAATTTCATATTTATAGCCCACCTTCTTCAAGTTGCCCAATATCCTGTGTACTTCTTCAAAAGGCTGGTCCGCCCGCACATCCAGCCCCAAAGCGACCTTTTTAATTTCCGAACCGGGCGTATCCACCAGTTCGACAAATTTTTCAATCAAAGGAACTGGAAGATTATCCACGCAGTAAAAACCCGTGTCCTCCAGCATCTTCAGGGCTGTTCTTTTCCCTCCGCCGCTCATCCCGGTCACAACCACAAATCTCATATATCCTTCTGCCTTCCTCCGTATTTGCCCTTTAGAAATCTCCTAAATAGATGACCTCCCTCTCCAAGGACACGCCGAACTTCGCTTTCACGCATTGCTGTACTTCTTCTATGACCTCCCGGATATCTGCCGCAGTGGCATTTCCGCTGTTGACAATAAAACCGCAGTGTTTTTCCGATACTCGCGCACCGCCTATGGAAAATCCCCTAAGCCCGGCATCCATAATCAGCTTCCCGGCAAAATATCCCTCGGGGCGCTTAAAAGTGCTTCCCGCGCTGGCAAATTCCAAAGGCTGCTTTTCCCGCCTAAGCCTGGACAGCTCTTCCATTTTGCCGCTGATTTCCTCTCTCTTCCCTTTCTGCAGGCGCAGCACCGTTTCCAATACAATGAACGGCCGGCTTTTAATGACGCTTGTGCGGTAGCCGAATTCCATTGTATCATTATCCAGCACTAATATACCGCCTTCTTTGTCCATCACTTCCACGGATTCCACAATCTGCTTCATCTCGCCGCCATATGCGCCCGCATTCATAACGATGGCACCCCCTACTGTTCCAGGAATGCCGGACGAAAATTCCATCCCCGTCAACTCGTTCTCCCTGGCTATGGACGCAGCTTTGGAAAGGAGCGTTCCCGCAGAAATTTTCATCCTCTCCCCTTCCACCGTCACATCTTCCATTCCGTCGCCCAGCTTTACCAGAATCCCCGAATAGCCCTTATCCCCCACAAGCAGGTTGCTGCCGTTGCCAAGGATAAAAAACTTCTGCCCTGTTTTATGAAGATAAGGAATAAGCTTTTTCATCTGGTCTTTATCGTTCACTTTAATCAGGCATTTTGCCGGTCCGCCTACCCGGAATGTAGTATGCCTGCTCATAGGCTCATCGAACAGTATATTCTCCTGCGGTACAATTTTTTCTATATAATCATAAATGGATATGCTCACCTTAGACCCCTGCCTGCTTTTTCATTATAGGAAATCCTTTTTATTATGGTATGTAGCCAATTGATAACTTATGCGTTCCCTAACCCAACAGCTATTATTCCAATACCATTTTCGCCGAACCGTAAATGCCCGCATCATTCCCTAAAGTAGCCAGGGCAAACTTTACATTCCCACAGCCTTTGAATACTGTTTTGTAAAAATATGGGGTGATATATTCAAATAAAATCTTGCCCGCTTTGGACACGCCCCCGCCAATCACTATCATTTCCGGATTGATGACAGTGGCAATTACGCCCAGGCATTTTCCTAAGTACTCGCCGAATTGCTCTGCAATCTTAATCGCCAGTGCGTCTCCATCCTTCACGGCATCAAACACTGCCTTTGCAGAGATTTCATCTTCCGGCAGTTCCCGCAGTGCGCTGGGGTCATCGCAGGACCGGAGCATACGTTTAGTCAACCTGACAACCCCTGTCGCCGAAGTATATTCTTCCAAGCACCCTGCATTCCCGCAATTGCAGCGCTCCGTTTCATTATCCTCTACATGGATATGGCCGATTTCTCCCCCAGCCCCCAATGCACCGGCAAGAATGGCTCCATTGACGATTATCCCGCCGCCCACACCGGTTCCCAAAGTAACCGCCACCAAATTTTTGCATCCTTGGCCGCCGCCCTTCCACATTTCGCCGAGGGCAGCTACATTGGCATCATTTCCTGCTTTTACCGGAATATCCAGAAGGCCCATCAGAGTGTCTCTTATGCTAAAAGTACCCCAACCCAGGTTAACAGCGCCATATACCGTGCCTTCCCCATCTACAGGCCCAGGTGCGCCCAGCCCTACGCCTGCCACTTCTATTTTTGCGATATTTTTTTCCTCCATTTTAGCTTTGATGCTATCCGCCACATCGGGAAGGATTTTTTCCCCTCCATCCTCTTTTCTGGTGGGGATTTCCCACTTATCCAAAAGGGTTCCTTCCACATCAAAAAGCCCCAGCTTCACTGTAGTTCCGCCTACATCCACACCAAATACATACTTTCCCATTTTTAATAACCTTTCCCTTTCTATTACCTGCAGCCAAAGACTTCCTTGAGCCCCAGTTTTTTATTTTACGTATCATTGCGGAAACCGTCATCCTATTCGTCTTCATCCTCGTCCCGACGTCTGGCCAGCGAATTCTGTACGCGGGTGTAAAGCTCCTGCGCCGCGTTATACCCCATCTTTTTCTGGCGGTGGTTTACCGCTGCGGACTCACAGATGATTGCCAGATTGCGCCCCGGACGGATAGGGATATTATGGCAGACAATTTTATTGCCAAGATACTCCGTGTATTCTTCCTCCAAGCCCAGCCTGTCATATTCTTTATCCTTATTCCAATCCTCCAGACGAATAACCAAATCTATGCTCTGGGTGTCCTTTACGCTGGATACGCCGAATAATGTCTTTACATCCACAATCCCGATACCCCGCAGTTCGATGAAATGTTTTGTAATATCCGGCGCGCTGCCGATAAGGGTCTCGTCGCTCACTTTCCTGATTTCCACCACATCGTCCGTTACAAGACGATGCCCCCTCTTAATAAGTTCCAAGGCGGCCTCCGATTTGCCGATGCCGCTTTCGCCGGTTATCAGCACGCCTTCCCCATATACATCCACCAATACCCCATGGACGGAAATACAGGGGGCCAGCTTTACATTCAGCCAGCGGATAATTTCCGCCGTAAAAGCGGATGTGGCCTTTTTCGTCATGAGAAGGGGCACTTTATGCTTTATGGCCATTTCCAAAAACATAGGGTCCGGCTGTAGTTCACGGCAAAAAACAATCCCAGGAATGTCAAAGGAAAACAGCTTTGTATAGATTTCCTTTTTCTTTTCTTCCGACAGCCCCTGCATATAGCTATATTCCACGAAACCGATAATCTGCATGCGGGTTGCCTCAAAATGCTCGAAATAACCTGCCATCTGCAATGCAATCCTGTTAATGTCCGGCTGGGTAATTTTCACCTTTGAAATATCCAGCTCAGGTGTTAAATTTTCCAGTTTCATTTTTGCAATAATATCCTTCAAACTCACACTTGCCATAGATTTTCTCCTTTTCCCTTGTTTTCCCGTTTTCCATTAGTGCATTTCCTGACTATAGATTTTAACATAGAACTGGGAGAATAGCAATAATAGTTCCGATTTCGGGTTTTGCTTTTACCCCTTTTATGGTATAATAAATTGCGCTGATACGCATACGCTTATTTTTCTTAGCAGACGTACAGATGCCGCCATAGCCGGCGGCCTATCCATTTTCTGTCGAAAGGTACATATTTTATTTATGAAAGAAATCATCCGCCATAAAGTGAAACACAACTTAGAACGGCTAACCATCTCCATCAAATGGGTCATCTTCGCCATTATTTCCGGAGTAGTTATCGGTTCCATTGGCACATTATTCTATTTCTGCCTGGACAAAGTAACCAGGCTGCGCGCCGAAAACCCCTGGCTTGTCCTGCTGCTCCCATTGGGCGGACTTGCTATTGTGGGAGCCTACCATTTGCTTCATGACGAAAAAGATACCGGAACGAATCTGGTAATTTCTTCCATACATTCCGGGGATAATCTTCCTTTGCGCATGGCCCCCCTTATTTTTGGAGCCACCTTGATTACCCATTTGTTCGGCGGTTCCTCCGGACGGGAAGGGGCGGCTTTGCAGCTGGGCGGCAGCATAGGAAACGAAATCGGCAAGCTATTCCATTTTAATGAAAAGGACAAGCACATCATTACTATGTGCGGCATGAGCGCGGCTTTTTCCGCTTTATTCGGAACGCCCATGGCCGCGGCAATTTTTTCCATGGAAGTGGTAAGTGTGGGGATTATGTACTATGCCGCGTTGGTGCCCTGCGTCATCGCCGCTTTAATCGCCCAAAGCATCGCCGCTTTCTTCGGTGCCGAGGCAGAGCTGTTCCTGCTTGATAACATCCCGGCTTTCACCGCCGGTTCCGGGTTGAAAATTTCCATATTGGCCGCTTTATGCGCCTTGACCAGCATCCTTTTTTGCGTCCTCCTGCATTTGTCGGAACATTTTTATAAAAAAATTTTTCCGAACCCTTACTTGAGAATCCTGGCCGGAGGCTGTATTGTCGTCGCCCTCACTTTCCTGGCAGGAAGCCAGCGGTACAACGGTTCGGGAATCAGCTTAATCGGCCCATGCATGAAAGGCGATGTTGCCCCTGAAATGTTCCTTATGAAGATGCTGTTCACGGCACTCACGCTGGGAGCCGGCTTCAAGGGCGGAGAAATTGTTCCCTCCTTCTGCATCGGCGGCACTTTCGGCTGCCTGTTTGGCCGCCTGATTGGGTTCTCGCCCTCCCTTTGTACCGCTGCGGGGATGACTGCCGTTTTCTGCGGTGTCACCAACTGCCCCATCACTTCCTTGCTTATCAGCTTTGAACTTTTCGGCTATGAAGGCATGCCTTATTTCCTGCTTACCGCCGCTTTCAGCTACATGCTGTCCGGCTACTACGGGCTGTACCACAGCCAGAAAATTATGTATTCCAAGTATAAGGCCAATTATATTAATAAAAAAGCACAGTAAAAGGGGCTGCCGGAATTGTTTCAATTTACTGTTTCGCAGCAGTCCCCTAAATACACAATCATTGTTTGTCCAGCAGCGTAAACTCCCCTTCACCCTTCCTTCCCACGGAAAAAGCCATAAATCCCTTCCGCAATATGACGCGGTATTTCCGGCACTTCGGCCAGCTTATCCACATCCGCTTCCTTAATTTCCTCAATTGATTTGAAATGCCGCATCAGCGCTTTTCTTCTGGACGGCCCCACACCCGGTATGTCATCCAACACCGATTTCACCTGCGTTTTCCCTCTCAGGGAGCGGTGATACTCTATGGCAAAACGGTGGGCCTCATCCTGCACCCGGGTAATCAATTTGAACCCTTCCGAGTTTCTGTCAATTGGGATTTCTTCATTATTATAATAGAGCCCCCTGGTCCTGTGGTTGTCGTCTTTCACCATCCCGCAAACGGGAATATCTATATGCAGCTCATCCAAAACCTCCAGGGCAATATTCACCTGCCCTTTCCCGCCGTCCATCAAAATTAAATCCGGAAACTTGGTAAAGCTGCCGAATTCTTTTTCCATCTCTTTCAAATCCAGTTCCTTCTGTTCCTCCATCCCATGGATAAAACGCCTTGTGAGCACTTCCTTCATGCAGGCGTAGTCATCCGGCCCGGATACTGTCCTTATTTTAAACTTACGGTAATCGCTCCTCTTTGGCTTCCCTTTTTCGTAGACCACCATGGAGCCCACATTGGCAAACCCGCTGATATTGGAAATGTCATAGGCTTCCATCCGGCTGATGCCTTCTATGCCGATTAAAGCTGCGATTTCTTTCACCGCGCCGATGGTACGCCCTTCTTCCCTCTTTATTTTCTCTTTATCCTGGCTTAGCACCAGCGCTGCATTTTTTGCCGCCAATTCCACCAGCCGCTCTTTCGTTCCTTTCTTTGGCACCCGTATGTACACTCGGCTTCCTTTTCTGGCTGAAAGCCATTTTTCCAGCACCTCGATATCCTCTATCTCTTCCTGCAGCATCAGCTCCCTGGGAATAAACGGCGTTCCCGCATAAAACTGCTTTACAAAATCCAGCAATACCTGTTCCTTTTTATTTCCCGACACGCGCGTCATATAAAAGTGCTCCCTGCCTATCAGCTTTCCATCCCTGATGAAAAACACCTGCACCACCGCATCGTTTTCGTCCAGCGCCAGCGCAATGATGTCTTTGTCTTCCCCATCGCTGTCGGTAATCTTCTGCTTCTGCGCCACCTGTTTTACGCTATTGAACAAATCCCTGTATTTCATTGCCTCCTCGAACTCCATATTCTCCGAGGCCTCCTGCATTTTTCCTTCCAGTTCCTTCAAAATAGGGCTGAAATTTCCATTCAGGAAATCCAACGCCTGTGCCATCTGTTCCCTGTATTCTTCCTGGGATACAAATCCCTGACAGGGCGCCATACACTGTTTAATATGATAGTTCAGGCAGGGCCTGTCCTTCCCCGTCTCTTTTGGAAGGCTCTTATTGCACGTTCGGAGCATATACAGTTTATTCATCAAATCTATCGTATCCTTTACCGCTGCTGCGCTGGTAAACGGCCCAAAATAGCGGGAGCGGTCTTTTTTCATTTCCCTGGAAAACAGTACCCGGGGATAAGCCTCCCCCACCGTCACTTTAATATATGGGTACGTCTTATCGTCCTTCAGCATGGTATTATAGCGGGGATTGTACTCCTTAATCAGATTATTTTCCAGCACCAGGGCTTCCAACTCCGAGTCGGTAATAATATACTCAAAACAGGCAATCTGAGTCACCATCTTGTCAATCTGGGGGCCCCTACCGACAATTTTCCGAAAATACGAACGGACGCGATTATGCAGGTTGACCGCTTTCCCCACATAAATGATGGCATCCTTTTCATCATGCATAATATATACCCCCGGCTTCGAGGGAAGTTTTTTTAATTCTTCATCGAAATCGAACATAGTGGACTTCCTCATCATCCGCCAAAATTCCCCGTTGTATTGGAGAAGCGCCCTACCGGCCCATTGCTCTGGTTTCCGTTTGAGTTGCTGTCATTTCCTCCGGGCCCGTCATTGCCTTCCCGGCTGCCACTTTGGTTATTCCTTTCATCAGCGGAATGTCCGGCATCTCCCTGGTTTTCTTCCTTGCTGCCGCCAAATGGCCCTTCGTTCCCTTTATCGGAATCCCCGAAGCTGTCTTTAATTTTCTCCTGCTCAATGGCAATCGCCTTGCTGAAGAAATTATCCTCTTTGTTCTCATTTTCCGGCGCACCGCCTGCCGCTTGACTGTTATCGGCTTCCACGTCAGAATCTTGCTTTCCCGAGCCTTCCGCAGCCTGGCTTCCATCCGCCTTTTCCCCTACATATGCAGCGCCTTCCATAGCATTCCCGCCGGCCTGTTTTTCCACCGGCTTCTCACCAATCCTCCTGGTTTCGCCCGTCGGCTTTCCGTCCTCGCCCTCTTCCGGTTCCGGGAGGCCTTTTTCTGCCCGATATATCTTCATAAACTCTTTGCCGGTAATGGTTTCCTTTTCTATCAGATGAGCCGCCAGCTTATCCATCAGCTCCCTGTTCTCAGACAGCATCTGCTTGGCCTCTTCGTAGCACTCCTTCAATATCTGCATCACTTCCGTATCCACATCGGCCGCCGTCACGTCGCTGCAGCTCAATCTTGCGCCGCCGCCCAAATATTCGTTTTCTATCGTAGCCAGGCCCATCAGGCCGAATTTATCGCTCATGCCGAAGCGGGTTACCATATTTTTTGCAATATTGGTGGCTTTCTCTATATCGTTAGCCGCCCCTGTCGTTACTGTATCGAAGACAATTTCTTCCGCCGCACGCCCGCCAAGATAGCCTACCAGCATATCGTGCAGCTCCGCTTTGGTATTCAAATATTTCTCTTCCTCCGGCACCTGCATAACATAGCCCAAAGCCCCCATCGTCCTGGGCACTATGGTAATCTTCTGTACCGGTTCGGAATTTTTCTGCAAAGCGCTGAGAAGGGCATGGCCCACCTCATGGTAGGATACGATTTTCCGTTCCTCTTTGCTCATGATACGGTCTTTCTTCTCTTTCCCTACCAAAACCTGTTCCACCGCTTCGAATAAATCCTGCTGGCACACATAATTCCTGCCCCGCTGCACCGCATTGATAGCCGCCTCGTTAATCATATTGGCCAAATCCGCGCCTACCGCGCCGCTGGTAGCCAGCGCTATGGCATCCAAATCCACGCTGTCATCCATGAGCACATCCTTGGCATGTACTTTCAGAATCTCCACACGGCCTTTCAAATCCGGTTTATCCACGATAATCCTTCTGTCAAAGCGGCCTGGACGGAGCAATGCCTTATCCAATATTTCCGGCCTGTTGGTAGCGCCCAGAATCAGGATACCCTTGGAAGTATCGAAGCCGTCCATCTCTGACAGCAGCTGGTTCAGCGTCTGCTCCCTTTCCTCGTTTCCGCCGCCGTATTTGGAATCACGGCTTCGCCCTATAGCATCAATTTCATCGATAAAAATGATGCACGGGGCATTCTTTGTGGCTTCCTTAAACAAATCCCTTACCCTGGATGCCCCTACGCCAACGTACAATTCTATGAAATCCGAACCCGCCAGAGAGAAAAACGGCACATGGGCTTCCCCGGCCACCGCCTTTGCCAACAGCGTTTTTCCTGTTCCGGGAGGGCCTACCAACAAAGCGCCTTTCGGCAGTTTTGCCCCGATTTTCGCATATTTCCCCGGATTATGCAAAAAGTCCACCACTTCCTGCAAAGACTCCTTGGCTTCGTCTTCCCCGGCCACATCCTTGAATGTCACTCCGGTTTCCTTTTCCACATATACTTTTGCATTGCTTTTTCCCACGCCCATGACTCCGCCGCCGCTTTTAGTCATCTTGCGGAACAGCAGGCTCAAAATAAGCCATAACAGCAGCATAGGTACTACATAAGTCAAAATAATCGAAAGAATCATTCCCGAGCCGTCGGGCACTACCCCGTTCACATCCACATCGTTGTCCAACAGGCGCTGCGTCAGGTTATCATCGGATATTCTGCCCGTATAATAGGTAATCGTCGGCATCGCATATAATCCTACGCTTCCCTCTTCCTTTTTAGGGTAAATGGTAATGCGGTCCGATTCAATTTTAACGCTTTCCACCTCGCCTTTTTCCACCATCTCCACAAAACGGTTATAGGTGATTTCCTGCTCCGAGCCCCCGGTCAGCGCTTTCATAAAATAACTCATGCATAAAAGGGTGATAAGAAACGCCAGCAAAAGCAAAAATATGCTCTGTCTCTTCGGGTCGTCTCCGTTGCTCCCCGGCCCGCCCTTTCCATTATTATTCTGATTCCCGCCACGATTGCCATTATTATATCCGCCGCCATCGTATTGGTTTAAATTATTGTCATCCATAGTTCTCCTCGTTTCCATGTTGTTTTTAATCGAGTAGGGGGATGTCCTTCTCCCCTACTCGCCGCGCGGGGCGCGTGCTGCCTTGGCAGCAAACTTCCTTACGCGCCCCTGCGCATTAAAAAAACGCTTCTTAATTCAGCATTTTGGCCGCTTATCTTATTATAGGGATTGAGGTTTGAGAAATCAATAAGATAATTATAAATTATTTTATCATGTATAAAAGATTTCTAAATTTTTTCCCGGAAACAGTAGATTTTTGGCCGTTAATCATTGTATAATACATAAGTTATGGATGCAAGGTTTATGTCAGCGCTGTGCCATAAACTTGAAGCACACTTGAAGCAGCGCAGAAATGAGGGAAAAATGCCTGTAAAATATGTTTTTGTAACAGGCGGTGTAGTTTCCGGCTTAGGAAAAGGAATTACCGCCGCATCTCTTGGACGGCTCTTAAAGGCGCGCGGTTATAAAGTAACCATGCAAAAATTTGACCCCTACATCAATATCGACCCCGGCACCATGAACCCGATTCAGCATGGTGAAGTATTTGTCACCGACGACGGCACGGAAACCGATTTGGATTTGGGCCACTACGAAAGGTTTATCGATGAAAACCTGGGCAAAAATGCCAATGTCACCACCGGCAAAATTTACTGGTCCGTCCTCCAGAAAGAAAGGCGGGGCGACTACGGAGGCGGTACGGTTCAAGTCATCCCTCATATAACAAACGAGATTAAAAGCCGATTTTATCGGAATTTTACGGATTCCGATATACGTATTGCGATTATTGAGGTGGGAGGCACCGTAGGCGATATCGAAAGCCAGCCCTTTTTAGAGTCCATACGCCAGTTCCAGCACGAAGTGGGAAAGGAAAATGCTATCTTGATTCATGTAACCCTGATTCCCTATCTGCGGGCTTCTCAGGAAATGAAAACAAAGCCGACTCAGGCCAGCGTAAAGGAACTCCAGGGAATGGGTATCCGGCCGGATATTATTGTATGCCGGAGCGAACATCCCTTAACCCAAGGCATCAAAGATAAAATCGCCTTATTCTGCAACGTGCCTAACAGCCATGTATTGCAGAATCTGGACGTGGAATATCTTTATGAGGCCCCTTTGGCGATGGAAAAGGAGAATCTGGCGCAGGTCGCCTGCGAATGCCTCCACCTTCCCTGCCCGGAACCGGACCTCACCGACTGGTCTTCCATGGTGGATTCCCTGCGTTCCCCTTCCGGCGAAGTGACCATTGCCCTTGTAGGAAAATATATCCAGCTTCACGATGCCTATATCAGCGTGGTGGAAGCGCTGAAACATGGCGGCATCTCAAACCGGGTCACCGTAAATATTAAATGGGTGGACTCGGAAATCGTGACGCCGGAAAATGCGGATGAAATCCTGCATGACGCAGACGGAATCCTTGTGCCCGGCGGCTTCGGAGACAGGGGGATAGATGGCAAGATTCATGCAATCACCTATGCCCGGGAACATAATATCCCATTTTTAGGCCTTTGTCTCGGCATGCAGCTGTCCATTGTAGAATATGCCAGAAATGTAGTGGGCTATCACGATGCCCACAGCGTGGAACTTAATCCCCATACCACCCACCCGGTCATCGCGCTGATGCCGGATCAGAATGGGGTTGAGGACATCGGCGGCACTTTACGCCTCGGTTCCTATCCTTGTATTCTGGACAAGTCTTCCAAGGCTTATCAGCTCTACGGGCAGGAAACTATCCACGAAAGGCATAGGCACCGCTACGAGGTAAACAATGACTACCGGGCGGCATTGACTGAAAACGGGATGATGCTTTCGGGCTTTTCCCCAGATGGTCGAATTGTGGAAATGTGCGAAATTCCGTCACATCCCTTCTTCATCGCCACCCAGGCCCACCCCGAGTTGAAATCCAGGCCCAACCGGCCTCACCCGCTGTTTAAGGGCTTTATAGCCGCCGCGTTAGATTATTCCGCTATGACAGCCTCCGCAAACGGGCAGCCTCGCGTTTAATGCGCTGCCCAGCTCTTTTTTATATAACAGGAAATTACGCCACAGCGTTGTAAGTCGCCAGAAGTTGGCCGCTGGGCCAACTTTTTTATTGTTCAAAGAAAGGTTATATATTCTGCCATGAAATTAGGATTTGACAACAATACATATCTCCAAATGCAATCGGAGCAGATACGGAAAAGGATTGCCCAATTCGGCAATAAGCTGTATCTGGAATTCGGCGGGAAGCTGTTCGATGATTACCATGCCTCCCGGGTTCTGCCCGGTTTCCAGCCGGACAGTAAACTGAAAATGCTTCTCCAGTTAAAAGACCAAGCCGAAATTATTATTGCCATCAGCGCCGACGCCATCGAAAAAAATAAAATCAGAGGGGATTTGGGCATCACCTACGATATGGATGTGCTTCGTTTAATCGATGCCTTCCGCTCCATGGATTTATATGTGGGAAGCGTGGTCATTACCCAGTATTCCGGGCAGCCGGCCGCCGACCATTTCCGCAAGCATCTTTCCCGCCTGGGTATCCGCTCCTATCTCCACTATATTATTGAAGGATATCCGAGCAATATTGCCCATATTGTCAGCGATGAAGGTTATGGGAAAAATGACTATATCGAAACGACAAGGCCTTTGGCCGTCATTACCGCTCCGGGACCCGGAAGCGGAAAAATGGCCACATGCCTGTCCCAGTTGTATCATGAGCATAAACGGGGGATTAAAGCGGGCTATGCCAAATTCGAAACTTTTCCCATTTGGAATCTGCCGCTGCGCCATCCGGTTAACCTGGCTTATGAGGCGGCTACCGCGGATTTGAACGATATGAATATGATTGACCCTTTCCACCTGGACGCTTATGGGGTGACTACCGTAAATTACAACAGGGATGTGGAGATTTTCCCTGTCCTGAATGCTATTTTTGAGCAAATTCTTGGGAGCAGCCCTTATAAATCCCCTACGGATATGGGCGTCAATATGGCCGGGAAATGCATTATCGATGACGAAGTCTGCCGGGAAGCATCCCGTCAGGAAATCATACGCCGCTATTATCAGGCATTATATAACCAGAAAAAAGATATCATGGGCGCAAAGGAAATTGTATACAAGCTGCAGTTGTTGATGAAACAGGCTTCTATTTCCAGTGAAGACCGGAAGGTTATCCCCGCCGCCATGATGCGCCAGGAAAACACCGGCCATCCCGCTGCCGCTATTCAGCTTCCCAACGGCCAGGTAATTACCGGAAAGACTTCCGACCTTCTCGGCGCTTCCGCCGCGGTATTGCTCAATGCTCTGAAAACCTTAGGGGGCATTGACCATAAGCTCCATCTGGTATCCAGGGCTGCTATCGAACCTATACAGGCATTGAAAACGGATTATCTGGGAAGCCGCAATCCAAGGCTTCATACGGATGAAATCCTGATTGCGCTGTCCATCAGCGCCGCCTCCGACGATGCGGCCAGGCTGGCACTGGCCCAGCTGCCGAAGCTGAAAGGGTGCGAGGTGCATTCCACCGTCATTCTTTCTTCGGTGGATGAAAAGATTTTTAAGAAGCTGGGGATGCATTTGACTTGTGAGCCTACTTATGAGACGAATCGGATGTTTCATTGAGGGGGTGTGAGGAGAAGGCGGCCATACATGTTGTGCCAGGCCTGTTGCACCGGGCATTCCATCAAGCCCTAAAGCAGAAGACAGTCG
>JAETTM010000134.1 GCA_021769135.1 Lachnospiraceae bacterium
CCGTGGCGAGTAAATGTCCACGCCCGCCGGTTACGCACTTGCCCTTATTCTGTTCTTTGGGAGAGGCCGGGGGCGCGGGGGCAGAGCCACCGCAAAACCTACCGTCAGCCGCCGCAGTAGTGCAGACGGTTTTGCCGTTAAAATGGAGCGGCCGAAAGCGGGGGGCAGGATTGTCAAATCCTGTTCCCCGTTTTCGGCGGCGAAATGGCAACGGCAAAAATCCAGACGGTCAAGGGGGAAGGGTGGAGATTTTTTGCGAAGCAAAAAATACTACTCGGCCTTGACGGTCTGGATAGTCGGAACGGAAATAAGTTGCTTTTTTTAATGGGATATGGTATAGTTTTTCCAGTGTAGGCAACAAAACCAGGAATTACAAAAAGTGAAAAATTGATTAGCCTTAAAGAAATGGAAATGGAAATAATTTTGGATTATAACAAATACAGCGCCATTTGGGATAAAATATGCTGCGATTTCCAGTTTTATCCTTCTTGTGAAATCAATTCAAAACCATGGCTTTCATTGCCAATGAGCTATAAGAAATATCATTTGAATGGTTTCTTCACGGAAGAACAAGAAAAAATTGTAAACTCTATTTTTTGCAGAGTAAATGCCACAAATATGTATGCCTTGGACTGGCGACATGATTGTTTTATTTATAATCCATGCGAAGAAGTACCGTTAGATTATTGGTTTTATGATGCAGAGCGAAACTGTAATGTATATTTTCCGAGTTATTATCCAGATGGCGATTATCATTTTTTTGTATCATTTGATTGGTCAATCGGTTTGTATGGGCACCCGTGGAAAAAAGAGATATTTGTGGTGGGAGAACAGTTGATAACGGAATTTGAAAGAGCGCAGAAGATGCTCAACATAACAGAATTATAAACAAATTTCCGTTATCAGAAAACTAAAGTAGGGCGGCGGTAACTACCCCGCCGCCCTGTCTGTTACCGCTCCATATCCTGCGCCCTGCGGGGCTGTTGCTCCCGCTGTTCCTGCCGCAAGATGTTGTAAACGCTCCTGCGGATTTGCTCGGCTTCTTTCACTTCCCCTTTCAACGCAAGATACCGCCGGTTGAGCGTTTCCCTCTCGGCGGTCAGCTTGGTATACTCCGATTTCCATGCCTTTACCGGCAGGGCGGTCTTGCCGTTCATCACGCCTTTCAGATAGTCGTGCGCCGCCGTAAACAGGATTTGCTCGGCCTCGGTCAGACGCTTTTTCCCCTTGTACTTGAAATAAATCTCGGTCTGCTCGATGTGCTTTTTCAGAGTGCCTAACCGCCGGTCAATGGGTTTCAGTTTATGCTGAATGTCAAGCTGCTCCCCTATCATGGACTTGAATTTTTCATCAAGCCCCGCCATATCCATGATGTTATTACTTTGCAGGAAATTCAGCATTTTCGCCGCGTCCTTGAGGTTATAGATGGATTGGGAAACCTGCGATTTCCCCTCCCGCGCCCTGCGGGAAAGGATGCCCTGGATATAGTCGGCAAGGGTGGGCGGCTCGGTGTTCTCCTGTTCCTCTTTCAGCCACTTTTGCAGTTTGGCGATACGGGCTTTCAGTTGCCGGAGTTTTTGGTTCGTCACTTCGATTTCCCGGTTCAGATCGCCGCGCTCGGTGCGGATGCCGCGCTTCTCCATAGCGGAAGCGGCAACGCCTAAATGGACGGTGGGTATCTGGTCGATGCCCTGCCGCTC
>JAETTM010000004.1 GCA_021769135.1 Lachnospiraceae bacterium
AAATAAAATTTCAAGTATTTTGGGCAATAAAAAAAGCCTTATTTTAAGGCGGTTTCAAGGAGTTATATATAAAATTTGTTTCCAAAGAATATGGTGTTAACTTCTAAAGACGGGTATGTAGAAAACCCTGAAAAAAACAGAGAATACTTTAAAAGCTTGTATCAATTATCTGTTGACATATCTGGGAAAAACATTGATAATGTTAATATGGATGTTTTATCGATGGGTATGACCGGGGATTATGAGGTAGCCGTGGAAGAAGGGGCTACCTATGTTCGGGTGGGAACAGGCATATTTGGCGAAAGGCGTTATGAAACGGTCTGACGGCCAGTTATAAGGAGATTGTATTAAGCATGGGAGTAATGGATAAGTTTTTGAACTACATGAAATTGAATGATGAGGATGACGATTATTACGATGATGATTATTATGATGAACCGTCCGAAGCGAGGCAGCCGAAAAAAAGTGCGGCCGCAAAGGAAGAAATAATAGCGGCGGAAGAGCCCGTGAAAAAGACTACGCCAAAGATAACGCCTATGACAAGACAACCCCGTAAGATGATAGGGGCAGGGATGGAAGTGTGCGTTATTAAGCCTACCACGGTGGAGGATGCCAGGGAGATTACAGAGACTTTGCTGGCCAACCGGACAGTAGTATTGAATTTGGAAGGGCTGGATGTGGAAATCGCACAACGTATTATAGATTTTACTTCAGGATCCTGTTTTGCAATCAGCGGGAATCTCCAGAAGATTTCCCATTACATATTTATCATTACGCCTGCAAGCGTGGATATTTCCGGAGATTTCCAGGAACTGCTGTCAGGCGCTTTTGACGTATCCGTAAATAAATGAGAATCGAACCGCCCTCCACAGGGCGGCGGACAACAACGAAAAACTTCCCGGCCATGGGAAGCTTTTTTTCACCTTATAGGGTTCGGGCGTTAAAAGCCCTGCCTGGGGAAGGATATGATGGAGGTTTTTATATGGCTCAAAGACTAACGATAAATTATGGCAAAAAACCGTGTTATGATATTGTTTTTGGACAGGACTTTATAGGGCTTGCCCCGGAACTGGAAGCATTGCATGCGGCGGAGCGCAGAATATGCATAGTTACTGATTCCAATGTGGAAAAGCTGTATGCCGAGGAAATTTTGGGGCAGATAAAAGAGAAGTGCAGGAAAGCGGTGGTATTTTCTTTTCCTGCCGGGGAAGCCAACAAGACTTTGGATACGGTTAGGGGGTTATACGCTTTTCTGATAAAGGAGGGGTTTGACAGGAAAGACCTTTTGATCGCTTTAGGGGGAGGCGTCGTAGGGGATTTGACGGGATTTGCGGCTTCTACTTATTTGCGTGGCATTGACTTTATCCAGATACCGACCACTCTTTTAGCCCAGGCGGACAGCAGCATCGGCGGGAAGACCGGCGTGGATTTCGACGGCTATAAAAATATGGTAGGGGCTTTTTATATGCCAAAGCTGGTGTATATGAATGTTTCCGCGTTAAAAACATTGGAGGACAGGCAGTTCTTCTCCGGATTTGCGGAAATTATGAAGCATGGACTGATAAAAGACCATATTTTTTACGTATGGCTTTTGGAAAATATGTACGAAATATGCGAGCGCGATTCGGCCGTATTGGAAGAAATGGTGGTAAGAAGCAGCACCATAAAGAAGCTGGTAGTGGAAAAAGATCCTACGGAGCAGGGGGATAGGGCGCTTCTCAACTTCGGCCATACCATCGGGCATGCCATAGAAAAAGCTAAGAATTTTGAATTGTACCATGGGGAATGCGTGGCATTGGGCTGTGTGGCTGCGGCATATATTTCATGGAAACACGAACTTCTTACCATGGATGAATATTATGAAATCAGGGATATGTTCGTTCCTTTTAATCTGCCAATTTCCGTTGACGGCATCAGTCCGGAAAAAGTCCTGGAACTGACTAAGTCAGACAAAAAAATGAATGCCGGGCAAATTAAATTTATACTGCTGAAGAAAGTGGGGAAAGCGGTCATTGATATGACTGTTTCGGATGATGATATTTTAAATGCCATAAAGGAGATTTATTTTAGCGAAGAAGATTTGGCGGAATAGGAAGGCTGTTATACAACGTATCGGTTGCGGCATGGAAATGAGGATTGAAATGGAATTTTGCTTTCAGGTCACGGAGGAGTGGGAAGACGAACGAATCGATAAGGCTTTATTTGGCCTTATGGATTCCTTATCCCGCTCTTATATTCAAAAATTATTAAAGAATGAACAGATTATGGTGAACCAGGAAAAAGTGAAAGCAAATTACCGGTTAAGATGCGAGGATGAAATCAAAGTTGTGCTTCCCCCGGCTATGGAACCCGATATTCTGCCGGAAGATATCCCTTTGGATATCCTCTATGAAGATGACGATGTGCTTGTGGTGAATAAGCCGAAGGGGATGGTAGTCCACCCTGCCGCCGGGCATTTCAGCGGCACATTGGTCAATGCGGTTATGTTCCATTGCCAGGGGAATTTGTCGGGTATAAACGGAGTGTTACGGCCAGGGATTGTTCACCGCATTGATAAGGATACTACGGGTTCCATTATTGTCTGTAAAAATGATTTTTCCCATAACAGCATTGCTGCCCAGCTGAAAGAGCATTCCATTATGCGTAAATATCATGCCATTTGCTATGGGGTTTTGAAAGAGGATGAAGGAACGGTTAGCGCTCCCATTGGCAGGCATCCCAAAGACAGGAAAAAGATGGCCGTCAACGAAAGAACTGGAAAAACGGCGGTCACCCATTATAAAGTCCTGCAAAGATTTTCCGGCTTCACCTATGTGGAATGCCGACTGGAAACGGGGCGTACGCACCAAATAAGGGTTCATCTGTCTCATATTGGGCATCCCCTGCTGGGGGATGAAGTCTATGCCGGAGGGAGGAAATCCCCCTTCCGCCTGGAAGGGCAGTGCCTTCATGCCAAAATCCTTGGGTTTACGCATCCCCGCAAAAGCATATATATCGAAACGGACGCTCCCTTGCCGGGATATTTCAAGCATCTGCTGAATATTTTATGATATATTATGAATGGGGATATGGATAGGGCTGTATCAAGGGTTTAATATATAAATGATATCTTTGGTTGAATTTTTAGGGTATTTTATATATAATAAATATATATGGTATAAGCATGCAATGAATTTTATGCCGGAAATATTATATAAAGCAAAAATATAGAGGAGGGATTGCTATGAATACAGTGATTACGATTGGCCGTCAATTTGGTTCTGCAGGAAGGGAAATTGGAGAGAAAGTAGCGGCACACTTTGGGATTAAATGTTTTAATAAGGAACTTCTGACCAGGGCAGCGAAGGAAAGCGGATTCTGTGAAGAAATGATACAGAACCATGATGAACGCCCTACCAATTCTTTTCTTTATAATCTTGTAATGGATACTTATTCTTTTGGTTATAATGCATCTTCTTTCGTGGATATGCCTATCAGCCATAAGGTTTTTTTAGCCCAGTTCGATACCATTAAGAAAATAGCGGATGAAGGCCCCTGCGTTATCGTAGGGCGTTGTGCCGATTATGCGTTGAATGAATACAGCAATTGCGTCCATTTGTTCATCTATGGGGATTTGGATACAAAGGTAAGGCGTATTATGAAGCGGTATGACCTGACGGAATCTAAAGCAAAGGATATGATTGTCAAAAAGGACAAACAGCGCCAGAGTTACTATAACTATTATTCCTCAAAAAAATGGGGCAGGGCTGACAGCTATGATTTATGTATTAACAGCAGTGTCCTGGGAGTGGATGGAACTGTAAAATTGATTGTACAGTTTGTAGAAGATTTCGAGAATAAGAATTAAGTTCCCGTTTAATGGCGAGAAAGGCTAAAGCTTATGGCGTTTAGAGTACATACGGACCGCCTTAGAAAAGGGATGGTTATAAAAAGCGATGTTTATACAAGAACCGGGGCAGTCCTCGTTCCCAATAATACTCCGGTAACGAAAGATGTAGTTGCTTTGCTGGCCAGGCATTTTATAGATTATGTCATGGCTGACTATCAATCAACGGCTTCCAGTCCAGATGATATTCCGTCCCCGGAATCCGTTCCGCAGGTAAGGCAACAGCAAATCGAAGAGTTTAAGGAGAATTTCCATATTGCGGAAACTACACTTTCCAATAATCTGATAGATGTGGTGGAAAAGGAGAAGGACTTGGACGTTCCGCTTCTCCTTAATATGTTGAATAATATTGTGGAAAACTCGGAAAATGAAGTTAACTTGTGTAATATGCTGTTTTCCATGAAAAAGAATGCGGAGGGCCTGTATACTCATTCCATCAATGTAGCGATTTGGGGACAGGTGCTGGCGAAATGGCTGAATCTTGAAAAAGAAGAGATTGATTTGGTGGGAACGGCGGGATTATTGCATGATATCGGCTTATTGAAGCTGACCGATAAAGCGGAGCTGCCTCCCCGCTTTACGTTTCATGCGGAAATGAAAGGCGGGCCATACGGCAAGCATAGCTTATTGGGCTATAATTTGATTAAGGATAAGAATATAGATATCAGTGTAAAGCAGGCGGTGCTGACCCATCATGAGCGTTTGGACGGCTCCGGTTTCCCTCTGAAAGTGAAGAATATTAATAAGATATCCAGGATTATCGCTATAGCAGATACGTACGATACCATGATTATGGAGGAAGAAGGGATTGCTCCCCGTTCCCCTTTTTGGCTTCTGAAGCATCTTGAGGATAACGGGTATCATAAATATGACTCCAATATGCTTATGACATTCATATCCCATGTGACGAATAATTTTATCCGGCACAATGTCCGTTTAAGCAACGGAATGATTGGCCAGATTGTTTTGATTAATAAGTTCAATCTGACGCGCCCTCTGGTCCAGGTTGGAAATAGTTTTATAGATTTGGCTGTGCGTAAGGATTTAGGCATTAATGAAATAATGAGTTGAACAAAGCGTATAACGAGAGAGATATCTAACTATTCGCAAAAGACAGCTTTAACGAATAGTTAGCGGCCGGAAAACTGAGGGCACTATTTTTCCCGGTAGTCTTCGGAACTGTTATATTTGGTGATGTATTTGTTGTAGGTATCGCGTTTGGGCTGCGAATTTCGGATGTGATAACGGGTATGGGCTTGAGGTTTCAGATAACTATTATGGAATTTTTCCACAGAATTCATGGAATTTCCCCGTTTCCTTTTTACTTGCCGTATATATATTAAGAAATAAACTAATAAAAAAGCGATAATAAGTCCGAAAGCAATCATTGTTTTCTCCTTTCATTATGAGAATCTATTTTCAATTAATTTTTAGAGTTTCGCAATCGGCTAATGGATAATCTCATCGGAATCCAATATAATGGTGAATGGGCCGTCATTGATGAGGGAAACTTTCATGTCGGCACCGAATTCCCCATGCTGAGTGGCGGGTACTTGGCTTTGGCATTGGGCTAGGATGTATTCGTATAATTGATTGGCCATTTCAGGGGCACCGGCACGGGTAAAGGATGGGCGGTTCCCTTTTTTGCAGTCCGCATATAAGGTGAATTGTGAAATAATTAACAAGCTTCCGTTTACTGACTTTAAATCTAAATTAGTTTTTCCGTTTTCATCTTCAAAAATCCGCAGGCCAATTATTTTTTTAACCATTTTGTCGGCAATTTCCTTTGTATCCGTATCGCAAATTCCAACAAAAACCAACAAGCCTTCCTCTATTTTCCCTATAGTTTCCTGCCCTACCGCCACTTCGGCGTTTTTAACCCGTTGAATTACAAATCGCATTTCTATGCTCCTTTATTCCCGCGAGCAATGAGACAAGTGCCGTGCTTGCACGAGCATTTGGCGAATGCCGCGAGGGTCAATACCCCGCTGCTCTGCAGCGCTGCAAATTTGATGCCCTGTTGCTTGCAGCGGGGTTGTTGACTGGCGTTTCTGTCCTCTAATTGTCATCTTGCTCTTTGTTATGTTCCTCATTGGCACTATCCTCTTCTTTGCTGGTACGGAAAAACTGGTGGATAATGCTTTTATTTTTCCCCTGGCCTTTGTTCGGATTTGCTTCGGCCTGGGAATTGGCAAATCCTGTCCTGGTTTTTGTCTCATAAGGAATGAATTCCCCCTGTTCGATGGAACCCACGTTTAAATAATCCGCAGTGTCCGTAGGAAGCTCCTTTTGAATAAGAAGCTGATTGATTATTGCCTTAATGCCGGCATAAATAACGGCAAAAATGGGAACGCCCGCAATCATGCCCAGGATGCCAAACATCCCGCCGAACAAGGTAATGGAAAAAATTACCCAAAAACTGGACAAGCCCGTGGAATTGCCGAGGATTTTTGGCCCCAGCACATTGCCGTCAAATTGCTGCAAAACGAGAATAAAAATAATAAAATACAGGCACTGCAAGGGATTTACCATCAAAATGAGCAGGGCGCTGGGAATTGCCCCCAGATATGGGCCGAAAAAGGGAATAATGTTCGTTATGCCCACAATAACGCTGATTAAAATAGCATATGGTATGTCCATTAAGCTTATTCCGAAAAAACAGATGATTCCGATGATGATGGAGTCAATCACTTTTCCGACCATGAAACCGCTGAATGTCCGGTGGGTGAAACGAACATCGGAGATAATTGCATTGGCGGCATCCGTTTCAAAAAGGGCATAGACAATTTTTTTGGACTGTCCTGCAAAAAGCTCCTTGCTGCCTAATATATATATGGAAATAACGAAGCCGATAATCAAATTCCAAAGCGTTTTTAGGAAGCCTAAGAAACTTAAGGATACATCTCTGATAAGCTCGTTCATTTTGGGAAGCAGATTCAGGTTAAGGAAATTGTTAAGCTCCACAGAATATTTATCCATCATCTCGATGACTGCGGCTTCAATATCCGGATTGTCCGCTAAAAGCTTTTGTACCCAAATGGTTAAGTTGCCTATATAAATAGGGAACTGGAGAATAATGCTTTGGATGCTGCGGATTAATTGCGGGATAATGGTCGCAAAAAAACTATAGATTAAAAAGGTGACTATAATTATCGTTATGAATATGGAAAGCATGCGGATTCTCTTTTTATTGCGGGAAGTAGGCTCCATATGGCATTTTTCGCAAAGAAGGGAAACCAACCGCTTCTCCACGCTGTTCAATATGGGCGTCATTAAATAGGATAAAATCAGACCATCCCATATTGGCATAGTAATTGTAGCAAATGTATGAAACCCGTTGGAAATGCTTTCCTTATGGAATAATAAATAATAGAACAAAATACTGGCAGCGATTACTAAAAAGGCGGTAATGCCCCAGTGGATATATTTTTTGTCAATGCGGAATTTCATGGCCTTTGTGTTCTCCTTCTGTTTCCTGTTCGGTTTTCATGCATTATGCGATGCGCGGTTTTTATCTATATTATTATTATAACATATTTTCCGGACAAGGATATGGTAAAACCGAAAGAATTTGATAGGAATTCTTTTTTAAAAATGCTATAATAGATGAGCAAGCAAGAAAATAACGGGAGAATGCGAAGAAGTATGAAATTACAGCAGGTACTAAGCTATGTCAGAAAAGCGGCGGATGATTATCATATGATAGAGGAAGGCGATTATATTGCCATAGGTATATCGGGGGGAAAGGACAGCCTTACCCTTTTGTATGCCCTCCATGGCTTACAGCGCTTTTATCCGGCCCGCTTTAAGCTTTGCGCCATAACCGTGGATCTTGGCTTTCAGAATCTGGATTTGGAAGAAATAAAGGCGCTCACCCGCTTTTTGGGAATAGAATACCATATTGTACAGACAGATATTGCCCAGATTATATTTGAAGACCGGAAGGAAACAAACCCTTGTTCCTTATGCGCGAAGATGAGGAAAGGCGCATTGAATGATGCCGTTAAACGGCTGGGGTGCAATAAAGTATCCTATGCCCATCATAAGGACGATGTGGTGGAAACGATGCTCATGTCTTTAATCTTTGAGGGGAGGTTCCACACCTTTTCGCCGGTTACCTATCTGGATCGGACTGGACTTACGGTAATAAGGCCTCTGCTGTATATGAATGAGGCGGATGTCATAGGCTTTGTGAATAAGCATCAGATTCCTGTAGTGAAAAGCCCATGCCCTGCCGACGGCAAGACAAAAAGGGAATATGTGAAAGGGCTTCTGAAACAGTTGAACCAGGAAAACCCAGGAGTGAAAGAAAGGATGTTTACGGCAATCCGCAACAGCAACTTGAAAGGTTGGGAATTATAATGGATAACAAAAATAATTATCATGAAGAACAAAATAAGCTTAATACGATAAAAATGAGAAACGTGCTGGCCGAACTCCCTTCCTTTTGCAAGCAGTTTTTCCGGGGAATCGAAAATAATACTTCAGCCCGGACGAGGCTGGCCTATGCCTATGATTTAAGAGTATTCTTCGAATATATGAAAAAAAATAACAGCTATTGCCAAAAGATGGAAATCAAGGATTTTCCCCTTTCTATCCTGGACAGCATCAAACGGGAAGATATTGAGGAATATTTGGAATATGTGGCCTATTATCAAAAAGATAACAGGGAAATCACCAATGAAGAACGGGGAAAATCCCGTAAACTGGCTTCTCTTAGAAGCTTTTATAATTATTTTTACCAGTCGGAGCTGATAGAAAAAAACCCAGCCGCTTTAATCCCTATGCCGAAACTTCATCAAAAGGAAATCGTCCGTCTGGATGCGGATGAGGTGGCTCTGCTGCTGGATGAAGTAGAGGATGGGGATAAGCTGACAAAAAGCCAAAAAAAGTTCCATGATAAAACAAAAGTGAGGGATACGGCGCTGCTGACCCTTCTTTTAGGTACGGGTATCCGTGTTTCCGAATGCGTCGGCCTGGATATGGAGGATGTGGATTTTAAAAACAGCGGTATTAAAATCCGCAGGAAAGGCGGATACGAAACCGTTGTCTATTTTGGGGAAGAGGTGGAAAAGGCATTGCTTGACTATTGGGAACAACGAAAACATATAGTTCCTTTGTCAGGGCATGAACATGCATTGTTTTTATCCATACAGAACCGCCGGATTACGGTAAGGGCAGTGGAAAATCTGGTGAAAAAATATGCATCCACAGTAACTACTCTGAAGAAAATCACTCCTCACAAACTGCGGAGTACATACGGCACTTCCCTGTACCGGGAAACAGGCGATATTTATTTAGTTGCCGATGTGCTGGGCCATAAGGATGTTAATACTACGAAAAAGCATTATGCGGCTATGGAAGACGAAAGGCGGCGTAAGGCGGCGAATGCGGTAAAATTGAGGGAGCCGTAAAACTGCTGCCTATCTCCCGCTATCACAGCCTGTCATCGGCAAAGTAAGGGATAACGAGATACATCCCGGCTGTAATTCTGTCGCTTTGCAATCCGTTCATTTTCATAATTTCTTTTATATAGGCGGATATTTCCATATTGCGGTTTTCGGGATTTATATTCTGCAAAGCGATGGACCATAGGGTATCCCCTTCTTCTATCATGATGCTTTTGTAATATTTATAGGGCATTTCTTCAGCTGTCTTAGCGTTGGATAAGAAGCTGCTGACCGTTAGGGAAAGCAATATAATAAGGCATAGGGTACAAACCGATACGATGATGTGCTTCTTCCTCTCCCGCTGCCTCCTAATCCTATTATTCCATATTCTTCTTTCGCTTTTGTTCATCCGATACCTCATTTCTGCCGGCTTTCATTCATCCGGCCTTTATATGCGAACAAATGTTGCAAACGTACGTTCTCTATATTTGAATTATATCGAACAAATATTCTGGTGTCAAGAGCTTTCGTGCAAAAAGCGAACAAATATTTGGAATATATGTTTGCTATCTAAAAAGAGATATGGTATACTTATTTTACAAACCTGCAGATTTTGGATTTTATATATTGGGAACATTTTTCTGAAAAGGAAGCAAAGAATTATTAGGAGGGAATGCTCATATGGGATATGGGAAAATATCAAAGAAACAAAGCGAAATATTAGAATTTATTAAAGATTCGATTCTTACAAAAGGTTATCCGCCGGCAGTACGGGAAATATGCGAAGCTGTCCATTTAAAGTCCACTTCGTCGGTCCATTCCCATCTGGAGACTTTAGAGAAAAACGGATATATCCGCAGAGACCCCACAAAGCCCAGGGCGATAGAAATCTGTGACGACAGTTTCCAGGCAGTCAGGACTGAAATGGTAAGCCTTCCTGTGGTCGGCCGCGTTGCTGCCGGGCAGCCCATATTGGCGGAAGAGAATATCGAAAGCTATTTCCCCATTCCGGCCGAATTCGTTCCTTCCGGGGAATCTTTTGCTGTTAAAGTGAAAGGGGATTCCATGATTAACGCTGGTATTTACAACGGCGACCAGATTTTTGTCAACTGCTGTAATACCGCTTCCAACGGGGATATTGTGGTGGCCCTCATCGACGATTCCGCCACCGTGAAGACTTTTTATAAAGAAAACGGCCATATTCGCCTTCAGCCGGAAAATGATGCCATGGAACCTATTATTGTGGACGACTGTCAGGTTCTGGGAAAAGTGTTCGGCATTTTCCGTTTATGCAAATGATTTCAATAGTTTGGAAAGTCCGTCTGGCGGCGGACTTTCCTTATAAGGCCTTTATAGGAAATATTCATTCATGGAATCTTACCTTTATATAAGCTTTAATCTCTTCCACACACCTTTCAAAACCAAGCTTTGAACTGTCCAGGCATAAATCGTAATTTCTCGCGTCCGTCCATTCGCGCCCGGTATAGAATTTGTAATAATCCGCCCGGCGCTTATCGATTTTGGCGATATATTTTTCCAGTTCTTTAGGCGGCATGCTGACTTTCTTTGCTGCCTGTTCCATACAATAGTCTTTCGGGGCATGGACGAATACGCTCAAGACGTTGTCATAGTCCTTCAGGACATAATCGGCGCAGCGTCCAACGATAACGCAGGACTCTTCTTCCGCCAGGTTCTTTATCACCTTTGCCTGATAGTTGAATAAATTTTTATCGGAAACAAAGTCATCGCTCTCCGGAGGGATTAACTGGCCGGTATAAATATTTTTAACCATTTTAAATAATTTTGTCATTTTTATCTTTTCATCCGCATTGACGAAAAGCCGTTCGTTAATACCGCTTTCTTCCGATGCCAGTTTGATAAGTTCCTTGTCGTAATAGTGGATTCCCATATCCTTTGACAGCATTTCCCCTACCGTACGTCCTCCGCTTCCATATTGCCTTGCAATTGTAATAACCACTTTATTATTCATTTCCATCCTCCAACATGACAAAATTATTTCCCGAAGTGTCGAAGCCGATTTTAAGCTTCTCCAAGGTACGCTTTCTTAATCGAATCATCATTCAGAAGGTCATTGGCATTTCCTTCCAGCACTATCCGGCCCGTTTCCAGAACATAGGCCCTGTCGGCGATGGAAAGGGCTTTTTTGGCATTCTGTTCCACTAAAAGTACCGTAGTACCGCTGGCGCTGACCTCTTTAATGATATCGAATATTTCATTTACAAAGATAGGCGATAAACCCATGGAAGGCTCATCCATAAGGATAATTTTGGGATGAGACATCAAAGCCCTGCCCATGGCAAGCATTTGCTGTTCGCCGCCGCTTAAGGTGCCGGCCATCTGGTTCTGGCGTTCTTCCAGACGTGGGAAACGCTTATAGACTGTTTTCAGCGTTTCTTCTATCTCGTTCTTGTCTTTTCTCGTATAAGCCCCCATGCGGAGGTTCTGAAGCACCGAAAGCTGGGCGAATACCCTTCTTCCTTCCGGAACATGCGCCATCCCTTTGGAAACGATTTTATATCCCGGAACTTTTGTAATATCTTCCCCTTCGAACCGAATCGTTCCTGCCTTGGCAGAAAGAAGGCCGGTAATTGTATGAAGCGTGGTAGTCTTGCCTGCGCCGTTGGAGCCGATAAGGGCAATGACTTCCCCTTCATTAACATCGAAGGAAATACCTTTGATTGCCTGAATCATACCATAGTATACTTCCAGGTCTCTGATTTCCAGCATAGCCATTTCTTATTTCCCCCTATTCTCCTAAATATGCAGTGATTACCTGCGGGTCGTTCAAAACAGTACTCGTCTGCCCCTGCGCAAGGATTCGGCCGAAATTCAATACGGTAAGTGCCTCGCAGATTCCGGAAACAAGCTTCATATCGTGTTCGATGAGCAATATGGTCATATCGAATTTATCCCGGACAAAGCGGATGGTATCCATCAGTTCCCCCGTTTCGTTGGGATTCATGCCGGCGGCCGGTTCGTCCAGCAAAAGCAGTCTTGGCTCCGTTGCCAAGGCGCGGGCGATTTCCAGCTTGCGCTGTTTGCCATAAGGGAGATTGGAAGCAAGATAATCCGCTTCCCCATCCAGCTCGAACACCTTCAAAAGCTCCATAGCCCGCTCATCCATAGCCTTTTCCACCTTATAATATTTAGGAAGACGGAAGATGCCCTCGATGGTGGAATAGCGATAATGGTTATGAAGGCCTACTTTTACATTATCCAGTACGGTCAAATCCTTGAAAAGGCGGATATTCTGGAAAGTACGGGCAATCCCGGCTTTATTGATATCAATGGTTTTTAATCCGGTAATGTCCTTATCTTCCAGCTTGATAATCCCTTCATCCGGTTTGTAAACGCCGGTCAAAAGATTGAATACGGTAGTTTTCCCCGCACCATTGGGTCCAATCAGACCATACAGCTGCCCCCTCTTTATATCGATATTAAAATCATCGACAGCCCTTAGCCCTCCAAAAGAAATGGTTAAATTTTTTACTTCTAATAAAGACATCCTATTTAACCTCCTTTTCTTTCCGGAACGGTATTTTGGAAAAATATTTTTCTTTCAATTTATCCTTCCATTCGATTGCTTTCGGGCTCCAGTTGAATAGCATCATCGCAATAAGCACAATGGCGTAAATCAGCATACGGTAATCGCTAAGCCCTCTTAAAAGTTCCGGAAGCAATGTAAGGATAACAGCTGAAATAATGGAACCTCTTATATTCCCTATGCCGCCCAGGACTACAAATACCAGGATCATAATGGACATATTATAGCCGAAGTTTTTCGGCAATGCGGTTAAAGTGGACAGGTTATGGGCATAAAGCACGCCTGCCACCCCGGCAATCGCTGCGGATATGGAAAAAGCCATCAGCTTATATTTCGTAATATTGATACCGGTGGACTCTGCCGCAATACGGTTGTCACGTATGGACATAATGGCACGGCCATCCCTGGAATTAATCAGGTTCAGGATAATAAACAGGGAAATAAAAATCAGCAGAACTCCCGCCGTAAAGCTGGCATCATGGGGAGTCCCCGTAATTCCCTGCGCACCGTTTACAATCACTTGCCCTTCTTCGCCCAGATGCAGGGAAATGGAATCCTTCATGGAAAAATGAAAACCGTTATTATCTTTTCCTATATAAAGAACATTCACCAGATTCTTTATGATTTCCCCAAATGCAAGGGTAACGATTGCCAAATAATCCCCCTTCAGCCGCAGGACCGGAATACCGATGACAATGCCGAAAACCCCGGCAACGGCCGCCCCTATCAGGAGGGCGATAAAAAACCTTATGCCGTCCGGCATGGCGCCATCCATACATTTGGAAAAAAATGCGCCGGAAAAAGCGCCTACGCACATAAAACCGGCATGGCCCAAACTTAGCTCCCCTAAAATACCCACTGTCAGGTTCAAAGATACGGCCAGCATAACATATATGCAGAGAGGAACCAGCAGCCCTTCCATAAGGCTTGACATATGCCCGGATTTTAAGAGTATCTGTACTAGGATATATGCAATCAGCACAATAAAATAGGTAACAAAATTATTTTTTGCTGTTTTTGTCATTTTCATTTTCTTCATAAGCGGCACCTTACACCTTTTCCTGAATATTTTTCCCTAAAATCCCTGTCGGTTTCACAAGAAGGACGATAATCAAAACCGCAAACACGATGGCATCGGCCATCTGGGAAGAAATATATGCCTTTCCAAGAATCTCGATAATGCCTAAAAGGATACCGCCTATCATAGCGCCCGGTATAGAGCCTATTCCGCCGAATACAGCGGCCACAAAGGCTTTGATTCCTGGCATGGCCCCCGTATAAGGCGTCAGGGAGGGATATGCGGAACATAACAATACGCCTGCGATTGCCGCCAGCGCGGAACCGATAGCAAACGTAAGGGCTATTGTGCCGTTTACGTTAATGCCCATCAGTTGGGCTGCCCCTTTATCCTCCGAAACCGCCAGCATGGCCTGGCCTGCCTTGGATTTGTTGACAAACAGGGTTAGGCCGATCATAATCACAATCCCGGCGATGATGGTAACGATAGTTTCCCCCGATATCATCAGCTGGCCGTCCGCCAGCTTTAATGGGCTGATAGTAACCACCGATGTAAAGGATTTCGTATTGGCGCCGAAAATCAGCAATGCTATGTTCTGGAGCAGATAGCTTACCCCGATTGCGGTAATCAGCACAGCCAACGGCGATGAAGCATTACGGAGCGGTTTGTACGCCACCCGTTCAATCGCCATGCCCAGCACAGTACATATTACCACAGCCACCAGAATCCCCAGAATGGGGGAAAGGCCTAAGGTACTCACTATGGTAAATACGGCGAAGCTCCCCACCATGATAACATCCCCATGGGCAAAATTCAGCATTTTGGCAATACCATATACCATTGTGTACCCCAAGGCTATGATTGCATATACGCTGCCAAGGCTGATGCCGTTAATCAAATAAGAAATAAAGCTCATAAGAAAACACCTCTTCGTCATTTTGTACGTTATGAGATTAAGTTAAATCATACTATTATATCATTAAATTTCTTTGTAGTCAAAGAAATAACAGAAAATAGTATTCTTATATGGTAAAAAAGGGATGCAAAAGCTTTTGGAAAAGCTTTCAGCATCCCTCTTTGGCTGCATAAGATATGGCCTGTGCCGGAAGAAAAGCTGCCTGCCTATCTCAATTACATTGCGGTATAAACGCCATCTGTAATCTTAACTGCTTTAGGAGCTTTGTTCGGTTCGCCGGAAGCATCCCATGTCATTCCGACACCGGTAAGGCCGTCTAAAGTGATTTCCGTCATTGCGCCTTTCATCGCTTCGCACATTGCGGACATATCCATATCCGGTGTAATCCCTGCCTTTTCGCCGGCCGCTTTGATTGCATAAATAGCATCATAAGCATCAGCAGCGAACTGGTTCGGTGTATCGCCGAATTTTTCTTTATATGCCGTTACGAATTTCTTTGTCAGTTCATCTTCCGCATCAGCTGCGAAAGGAGTCAAAAGCATAACGCCTTCTGCCAGAGAAGTATCGAAGTTTTCCACATTCAGGATACCGTCTAAGCCGTCGCATCCGAAGAAAATCGGCTCATAACCCATGGTAGATGCCTGGGAAAGGATCAAAGAAGCCTCCGTATAATAAATTGGCAAAAATACCAATTCCGCACCGGCATCCTTCGCTTTCTGAAGCTGTACGGAGAAGTCGGTCTTGTTATCCGCTGTAAACGCTTCTGCGGATACGATTTCAAAAGGCTGGTTTGCCGCTTCGGATACAAATTTTTCATAAATTCCGGATGAATAAATATCGGAGCTGTCATAGATTACCGCTACGCTGGAAGCTACCGAATTTTCACCGATATACTGAGCGGAAGCCGCTCCCTGGTTAGGGTCGGAGAAACATACGCGGAATGCATTGTCATATTTTACGCAGTCTACGGAAGAGCCTGAAGGGGTCAGCTGGAACATATTGTCGTCAGCTGTCTTTTCCGCCACTGCTACGCTGCAGCCGCTGGTAACGGTTCCCATCAGCATCTGCATGCCCCAGTCCTTCAATGTGTTGTATGCGTTTACGGATTTTTCAGCATCGCATTCATCGTCTTCAAACTTGAATTCGATGGATACCCCGTTGATGCCGCCGGCCGCATTGATTTCATCCACCGCCAATTGGGCTGCGTTCTGTACGGCTACGCCATATACGGCAGCGCTCCCTGTAGTGGGTCCGATACCGCCGATTTTGAATGCCCCTGAAGCGGCAGTGTCGGCGGCTGCGCTATCATCTGCCGCTGCTGTGCCCGCATCGGATTCAGCCGCTTCATCTGTAGCTGTATCGTTAGCTTCAGATGCAGCATTATCTGCCTGTGCCCCTGTATCTGCGTTTCCGCATCCAACAAATAAAGATGCAGCCATTGCAGAAGCCATAACAAGGCTCATGATTTTGTCAAATCTTTTCATAATTTTCCCTCCTAAAATATTTTTTAATGGCCTAAGAGCACCATTTCTGAATTATATTACTCTTTCTCTTTTTTTTTGTCAATGACATTTTAAACATTTTATTAAAAAAAAGCTTATGATTATGCATGAAAATCCTTTTTTCGGGGAAAATAAAAAGTGCTAGGGCGCATTTTGCCTTAGATTGATTATGAAGGAGGGCTTAAAAATGAATCACAAAGCACTGGATTTTACCGCCTTGACAATAGCGATTATAGGTGCTGTAAACTGGGGATTAATCGGTTTTTTCAGCTTTGACCTGGTAGCTTTTATTTTTGGTAATATGTCCTGGTTCTCCAGGATTGTTTATGCATTAGTGGGGATATGCGGATTGTATCTTATTTCATTTTATATGAATACGGACAATCCGGCCAAAGAATCATAAACAATAATGTGTAGAAGGCTCGTGAAGCGCATTTTCGTTCCAAAAACGACGCCGCTTAAGCGGCGCCGTTTTTTACAATTATATTCATCCAAACTCCCTTTTTCAAAAGGATATAGCCGATGATGCATTTTATAATATCTACAAACTGGCAGATAAAGTAAAGAGGTATAATATGCATGCCCGTAAATCGGGATAATACATAAGCCAGGGGTATATTGACCACCCAGGAATAAACGCTGTCAAAGAAAAAAGTGATGATAGTTTTCCCGCCGGAACGGAGCGTAAAATAAGCTACATTCATAAATGCGTAAAGAGGCATGCACATGGAGGAAACAATAATAAATTTAGCTGCTAAATCCCTAATATTTCCGGAAGTATTGTATATCATCGGGAAAAGCGGCGCTAAAAGGGATACGGCCGCACCGATGACGGCGCATCCTCCTACGGCAAAGAACATCAGCTTCCTGACGGTATCCTTCGCTTCCTCCATTTTTCCGGCCCCTAACAGCTGCCCGATGATAATGCCTACCGAATTGCCCAATGCAATAAACACTACATTGAACACATTGGATATGGTGGAGGAAATATTAAAGGCGGCCACTACGGATAGCCCCCTGACGGAATAGCACTGCATCAGCACCGCCTGCCCGCTGGACCAAAGCGCTTCGTTTATCATTAACGGCATGCCCATAATAAGAACCTTCACTACCAGCCCTCTCGGTATCCGCAGGCTCCGGTAAGCGCCGATGATAAATCCGTTCTTTTGGGTATTTTTATGGGTCCATCCCGCCACGACAGCCAGTTCCACGAAACGGGATACCGTAGTGGCTATGGCAGCTCCTTCCACTCCTAAAGCCGGTGCGCCGAACTTTCCGAAAATCAATATGTAATTTAAAAGCAGGTTTACAAATACGGCGAAAATTCCTGCTTTCATGGGAAGCATGGTCTCGCCGGTTTCCCGCAAAGTGCCCGAATACGTCTGGATGACGGCAAAAGGAAGCATTTGCAACATCATAATCCTTAAATATCTGCGGGCATACAGCAGGGTAGCCTCCAGATTACCGGATTCCCCTGTTTCGTGCAAGTATAATGTAATTAATCGTTCTCCCCAAAAGGTAAAAACGACCAGACTGGTAATGGTGATAAAAGCGCTGATCAGCAGCTTCATGCGAAAAGTGTCCCTGATTCCCTTCTGGTCTTTGCAGCCATAATACTGTGCGGTAAAAATACCGGCACCGGATATCCCTCCGAATATGCATAAGTTAAAAACAAACAGAAGTTGGTTCACAATCGCTACCCCTGACATCTGTTCCGTGCCTATCTGCCCAACCATGATATTATCCAGCAGGCTCACAAAATTGGTTATGCCGTTCTGAATCATTATGGGAACGGCCACGGAAAGGACCATCAGGTAAAATTTCTTGTCGCCTATATACTTTTTCATTTATTATAAATCCTCAAACACGGACAGGGGTACCTGTTTTCCGTCCCTCCAGATTCTTTCCAAATTATAAAAAGTTCTGTTTTCCCTGTCGAAAATATGGACTATGATATCCAAAAAGTCTATGAGTATCCAATTGGCGGTGTCATACCCTTCCATCTGTTTGAACTGGGTTCCCGCCCTTCCTAATTTTTCCTCCACGTTATCCGCAATCGCCTGTATCTGGCTGCGGTTTGTGCCGTTGGCAATGATGAAATAATCGGCAATAGCCGATATTTCGCTGATATCGATGACCTGGATATCTTCCGCTTTCTTTTCTTCCAATGCCTGTATGGCCAGTGCTGTCATTTCTTTGCTGTTCATCTTTCTTCCTTTCCTAACGACTATAAATCAGATGCCTGTGCTTTTTTTGACTTATAAAATTCATATGTCTTCTGTGTCATCGGATCCACATCCCCGTCCACTGTCCTTAAATAGACAAGAGTATCCTCCAAAATCCTAAATAAAGCTTCATCCAGGTCGGTAAAGGCCAGCTGCCTGATTTCCGTCAGGTTAGGGGCCTGTTTCCTTCCCGGCTCAATATAGTCGGCCACATAGACAATCTTTTCCAACAAAGACATATCCGGCCTGCCGGTGGTGTGGTTCAAGATGGCGTTTATTGTATCGCTGTCATGCACATGGTATTTCTGCATGGCGATATAGCTTCCTACCTTTGCGTGAAGCAAAAAAGGGTTTTTCCGCTCTATTTTATTCACGCTGATATTGTGCTTTTTACAAATGGATAGCCTCTTTTCGTTGCTCAAACATTTGGCGCAGTCATGCAAAAGGCCGGCGGTCTGTGCTTTTATAATATCCTCGTTGTACCGCATGGCGAGGGCTGCCGCCGTATATTCCACTCCCAGGGTATGTTCAAAACGTTTGGAATCTAAGGCTTTTTCCATTGACCTTCGGATTTTTTTCAGGTTTGACGATTTGGACTCCATTTTAGCTCCTTTCCCACCATTTATCTACTGGTACAAATGATGTTCCTGTATATAAGCGATGACGCTGTCCGGCAGCATATAACGGACCGATTTGCCTATTTGTATCCTATGCCGGATATCGGTAGAAGAAATGGATATTTCCTTCATATCGATCAATCGGATATCGGCATGGAATTTGTCCTTAAGGTATAAAATTTTCGCCTTTAGACGGCTGTCGTCGCCGCTCCCTTCCCTGACGGACGCAAGGACAGTGCAATGACGGAATATCTTTTCCGGCTGTTTCCAGTTTTCCATGGCAAAAAGGCTGTCAGCCCCTGCAATAAAATAAAAATCCGTTTCCGGCTCCGCCCTGCAAAGCAGTTCCAGAGTATCGCAGGTATAAGAATTGCCCTCCCGCTCCACCTCTATGGGCGACAAAACAAAGGAGGGGTTGTCCGCAATAGCCAATCGCGTCATTGCCATCCGTATATCTTTCGGCGCCACTTCCGTTTTGCTTTTCATATAAGAAAGGCCGCTGGGGATAAACAGGACTTCATCCAGCCCAAAAGTTTCCTTGGCATTTTCGGCCAAAAGCAGATGCCCTATATGAATCGGATTGAAAGTGCCGCCCATAATCCCCGTTTTTTTCTTACCTTTTCCCACTGAAGATATCCTCCCTATTCCAGTTTCACAGCGTTTATGGCAGGATAATTTTTTTGTTTTCCTTGCTTTCCTTATATAGGATAATCTTCCGCCCGATGACCTGCACAACCTGGGAATGGGTGCGCTCAGCCAATGTCTCGGCGATTTCCCTCGGATTATCCATACAGTTTTTCAACACGGCGATTTTCAACAATTCCCGCGTATTGAAAGCTTCGGAAACCGCTTCCGTAAATTCCGGGGTGAGGCTGGATTTGCCCAGTTGGAAAATAGAATCCAGGTTGTTGGCCAGGCTTTTTAAATAGCTTCGCTGTTTGCTTGTCATAAATAATACTCCATTCTTTTTGCTTGTAATCGTTTATTTGTAATAATCAAAGGAAAGCCCATAAATTTGGACCGTATCCCCTTCCTGAATCCCCAGGTCTTCCAATTCCTGTAAAATGCCGGTATCTTTCAGGAAATTCTGGAAGAAGGAAAAACCTTTTTCGGAATCCAGATTTGTATAGCCAAGCATTTTTTCGATGCGCGGCCCTTCCACGATATAAACGTCTTCCTCTTCGTCATAAGATACGATATGGGGCTCATTGGCAGGGCGATCCGTCTCCGGGAAAAATTCCTGCTCAAAAACAACGGGCTTATCGTCCATGTTTGCCAAAAGGCCGCTTACCGCATATAAAAGTTCTTTTACGCCCTGTCCGCTTACCGCAGAAATCGGGAATACTTTGATTCCCTTGGGCTCAAACTCTTCCTTAATCCGTTCGATGGGCGCGCTTCTGCCCTCCATATCCATGCCATTGCCCATCATATCTATTTTGTTTGCCGCTATCACCTGAGGCCGCCTGGCGATTTCCGGGTTGTAGGCTTCCAGCTCTTTATTGATGGCATAGATATCCGCGATAGGGTCACGGCCTTCCGAAGCGGCCGCGTCCACGATATGAATCATGATTTTTGTCCGCTCAATATGGCGCAGGAATTCATACCCTAAGCCAACACCTTCCGAAGCCCCTTCGATGAGGCCGGGGATATCGGCCATCACAAAGCCTTTGGCGTCATCCAGGTCCACCACGCCCAGGTTGGGGTTTAAGGTAGTAAAATGGTAATTGGCAATTTTAGGGCGGGCATTGCTGACGTGGGAAAGGAGCGTGGATTTCCCTACATTGGGAAATCCAATCAAGCCCACATCGGCAATTACCTTCAATTCCAGTTGCAGCTCCAGTTCCTTTGCTTCCTGCCCGGGCTGGGCATATTTCGGCGCCTGCATGGTGCTGGTGGCATAATGCTGGTTCCCGCTGCCGCCCCTTCCCCCTTTTAAAAGGACAACGCGCCGGTTATCCCCGGACATGTCCACGATAACCTTTCCGCTTTCCCCTTCTTTGATTACGGTTCCATAAGGCACTTTGATTACGATATCCTGGCCGTTTTTCCCGCGGCAGTTTTTCTTGTTGCCGTTTTCCCCGTTTTCGGCAGCATATTTGCGGATGTGCCTGAAATCGACCAGGGTGTTAAGCCCATCATCCACCTGGAAAATAACGCTTCCGCCATCGCCGCCGTCGCCGCCGTCAGGCCCTCCGTTAGGAACATATTTTTCCCTGCGGAAAGATACATGCCCATCGCCGCCCTTTCCGCTTTTTACATATATTTTTGCTCTGTCTGCAAACATATTCAACCCCATTTCTGTACATATTTTGCTATATAGGAAAAACGGCTTCAAACACCAGTTATGTTTGAAGCCGATTCGTTCGTACTATTGTTCTACAGGATATACAGAAGCTTGTTTTTTATCTCTTCCTTTTCTTTCGAATCTAAGAACACCGTCTACTAAAGCAAACAAAGTGTCGTCGCCGCCTCTGCCTACATTAATCCCGGGATGAATCTTAGTTCCGCGCTGTCTGTACAGAATGTTCCCTGCTTTTACGAATTGTCCGTCAGCCCTTTTCGCACCAAGTCTTTTGGATTCGGAATCCCTGCCGTTCTTTGTCGAACCAACACCCTTTTTGTGAGCGAAAAATTGAAGGTTCATATTTAACATGGTATTACACCTCCTTGAATTTAATTGCTAGATATCGTCTGCCATATTGAGAGGCGATCTCCGACAGACCAAGTATCATGGAATCCATAAGGAGTTTCCCTTTTTCGGACAAAGGGCCGTTTAGCTTACAGCGAATTACGCCTGCCGTTTCATCGGCCGCTATGTCTACCTCTTCCCCCGCCAGCTTCTCCATGGAATTTATGGCATTAATCACCAAAACGGATACGGAAGCACAAACAATATCGCTGCCTTTTGCTGCATAGCCGGCATGCCCTTTACAAATAAACCCCTTATATTCTCCTGCCTGCGACTTTTCAATTACTATTTTCGTCATTTTTCAGCATTTACCTTGAATGTTAAAATATCAATTCAAAACGCTTATGCATTAATTTTGTCAATTTTAACCTGAGTGTATGCTTGCCTGTGCCCATTTTTCTTATGGTAACCGGTTTTTCTTTTATAACGGTAAACGATTACTTTCTTTCCTTTTCCATGCTCCATAACGGTAGCGGATACGGATGAATTAGCTACGTCACCGGCAACCTTAAGCCCGTTATCGCTGATAGCGATGACCTGGTCAAATGTCACAGCGCTTCCGGGTTCCACATCAAGCTTTTCCACCTGAATGACATCGCCCTCGGAAACTTTATACTGTTTTCCTCCTGTGGCAATAATTGCGTACATATTGCACCTCCTATAATACAGGACAAGCCTGCTTTACTCGCTAGAGTCGGCGGTATTATATGCTTTAACAAAACAGTAAATCACATAAAATACACTTAAAGCCTATCTATGCGGCATACTTCGTTAGTTTAACATCCTGCCATAGGAATTGTCAAGGGGTTTTTTTAAATAGGGAACTGTTCGTAACAGTTCAACTTTCAATGTCATTCCCGCAGCGTCCGCCCCCATTCACTTACAGTGCCCCTTGCACAAAGAAATAAGCAATAATCTGCGCCCTGGAGCTAAATTGGGCGGTTTTCAGCAATTCCTTTACTTCTTCCTTTGTATAAAATCTGGCTTCAATCCATTCGTTTTCCGAGGTGTGGTCCTCAAACTCACCTTCCACTTCCGCAAATGCAATGCTTGTTTTCGTGTCGGAGATGGCGACCGCCGCATAGGATGCGGGAAGTATATCGATAATTTTCTTTAGATGCAGGCCGGTTTCCTCATAAAGCTCCCTTTGGATGCATTGCTCGAAAGATTCTCCTTCTTCGAGCATGCCTGCGCATAGATTATAAACGATTTGATTAACGCCCATTCGAAATTCCCTTAATAGCAGAAGCTTTCCATTGTTTACTGCCGCAATGGAAAGTCCGCTCACCTTTTTTCCAATGTCTTCTATTCCGGAAAGCTCTTTCCGGCTTACAATTTCATAAGTTTTTTCTTTTCCCGCTTTATTCCGGTAAGTCAGTTCATAATTTTTTAAGTATTTGCCATTCCTGACTTTCTCCATTTTAATCAGTTCCATGGGTATTCTCCTTCTTCCCTTTACGGAATTGTTCGTATAAGGGTTTCTCTTTTTTCATTCTTGTAATTTCCACCAGGCCCAAAGCGGTGATATCCTCCAGCTTGGTCCTTACCGGGTCTTTTTTCAGCAGGCCGCCCAGAACGGATATTAATTGCCGGTTATGCTCTTCCGGACGCATATTGATGAAGTCTACGATGATGATGCCGGATATATTGCGCAGGGAAAGCTGCAAGGCGATTTCCTGCGCAGCTTCCAGGTTAATCTTTAAATAAGTCTGCTCCATATCTTTCCCAATTATCATTTTCCCGGTGTTCACATCGATGACCGTCAGCGCTTCGGTAGGCTCTATGACCAGATATCCGCCGGATTTGAGCCATACTTTTTTGCTCAGGGCCTCCTGGATGCGGGCTTCCACGCTGTAAAGCTTATACAGGGGCAGCCTGTCGTCCTGATAGAAACGTATTTCAGGAAGGCGATAGCCGGGATTCTCCTTTTTGTACGTCAAAATACTTTCATAGATGTCCTTGTCATCGGTTACGATTTCCTCGTATTGGCCTTCCGGTTCATCCCTAAGGCCGGTGAGGTATATGGCCGGCGGCTGGTAAAGAAGGGAATAGCAGACGCGGTGGGGGGCATGATCCATAATCTGGCTAAGCTGACTGGAAAGATGCCGGATTTCTTCCGCCAGAAAGGCAAGGCCGTCGGAAGTTTCCTCCGGCTCAATAAGGCTCTTTGCGTTGGTACGGATGATGATTCCCTGGGTCTGCCCATATTCCTCCAAAATGTGCTCCTTGGCTAAAGCATCCCTTATCCGTGATTTTGCTTTATCGGAAAGCTTGGCGGAATAAGAGATGCCAGGCCTCCTTGCCGAAACCACACAATACCTTCCTTCCAAAGAAAGGGCGCAGTTGACGGCGGGGGGCTTGGTCTTCGATGCCTCTTTATAAACTTGAACTATAATTTCATCCCCCGCAAGAATCCTGCCGTCATAAGGACGGTTGAGCAGCGAAGGCCCCTTTATGTCCTCAAGGTTTAAAAAGCATGGGAAACCGGGGCTTATTTCCACAAATGCGGCATGAATGTTTTTGGCAATATTTATCACTTTGGCCACATAAATATTCCCGAGGATGCTCCCCTGTTCCCTCTCCGTCTTTACATGAAGCAGACGGTTGTCTTCAAAAAGAAGGGATAATATCTTTTCTTCGTGCTTGATAATAATATATTTTTTACTCATGGCTGTCTAAAACTCCATTCCTATGGCATCCAGAGGAACGAAATGGGGTTCGCCTTCTTTTCCCACATCGGCATAAGTATCTTCCCGAATGATTTCCAGGGCAAAGGGGGAAAGCTCTTCCCCGTTGGCCCTTAAGAAGGCCTCCATCACCAGCCCGGGCTTCACATTGCCGGAACTGCTGGCATTTACCAGCATACGGACAGCCGGGGCCGTTCCTCCCTTCCCCAGCAGGGATAAGCGGTAAATGAAAGGTTTTAAATCCAACGTCATTTCGCTCTTTTTCGTCTTCTTAGCCACGATAATAGAAGGGCTATGGTAGAATTCCATAAGGCGGTCGGGCCAGTCGAATCCAGGTTCATAGCCCTGGCGGAACCTGACCGTATATTCCGCAGCGGCAACGCTGGCCATGGCATTTTTCGCATCTTCCTTCAGCATGGTGACATTAAGGATTTCCATCCCTCCCACCATCACTTTGTTGAGCCTTTGTTTCATGTCTTCCGCGCCGGCATGGGTTTTTACCTCTATGTCCAGATATTCCCCGTTGCTGGTAAGGCCCACCCCCAAGGGGGATGCAAATGACATAATCTGATGAGGGCTGAACCCTTCCGAATAGGCCACATCTATATCCGCCCTGCGGATTGCTTTTTGGAAATACCGCATAATATCCAGATGCCCGATAAAACGCATTGCCCCTGATTTGGCAAATTTAATCCTTACCTTCATTTCCGTTCCCGTACCCTTTCCCAGTATTTTCAAAGCACACCCCGCCGCCGAAGCGGTTTGCGCCGCATCCCTGGCATCCGGCGCGGCAGTTGGGGGATACCGTTTCCTCCAATGCTTTTTTCCATTCCCTTTTCAGAAATTCTTTGTTCACGCCGCAGTCTAAGAAATCCCAAGGGAATATTTCATCCAGTTCCCGTTTGCGCGTGGTATAGAAAGCCATATCTATCCCCAATTCTTCAAAGGCTTCCATCCACACATCCCCTTTAAAAAATTCGCTCCATGCGTCAAAAATACACCCTTTTTTATAGGCCAGCTCTATCACATCCGCAATCTTCCGGTCGCCTCTGGCAAATACGCCTTCCAATACGCTGATATCCGCCTCATGCCAGTTATACTTTATGCTTTTTTGGTTCAGCTGCTGTTTTATGGCCGAACGTGTAGCGTAGGCTTTCTCCAGAAATTCTTCTTTCGTGCACATGGGGGCCCATTGGAAGGGGGTAAATGGTTTGGGGATAAAGAAGGATGTGCTGGCTACAATCTGCACTTTCCCGTTTGTCCGTTTGTCCTTCGGTACGGTTTCGAAAAAAACTGCTGCAATTTTATTTGCTAATTCGGCAATTCCCTTTATATCCTCTTCTGTTTCGGTGGGCAGGCCCAGCATGAAATAAAGCTTTACCCTTGTCCATCCGCCCTGGAAGGCCAGGGCAGCCCCCTGTAAAATCGATTCTTCCGTCAGCCCTTTGTTGATTACATTGCGCAGCCTCTGGCTTCCCGCTTCCGGTGCAAAAGTAAGGCTGCTTTTTTTTATATCCTGTACTTTGCCCATTACATCCAGGGAAAAGGCATCGATGCGCAGCGAGGGAAGGGAAATGTTAATCTTCTTTTCCCCGCATTTTTCTATCAGGAAATCTATCAACTCCGGCAGCCGGGAATAGTCGCTGGAGCTTAACGAGCTTAGTGAAATTTCCTCATGCCCTGTGTTCCTAAGCATGGCAAGGGCATATCTTTTAAGCATGTCCAAATCCCGTTCCCTCACCGGGCGGTAAATCTGCCCTGCCTGGCAGAAACGGCAGCCACGGATACAACCTCTTTGTATTTCCAGGACTACTCTGTCCTGGGTGACTTTAATAAAAGGAACCACCGGTTTTTCGGGATAATAGGTATGGGAAACATCCATTTCCACTTCCTTTACAATCCTTTCAGGAATCCCTTCCTCTGTGGGAAGCATAGATTGGATGGTTCCATCCTCGTTATATTCAACCTTATAAAACCGGGGCACGTACATGCCGGGGATTTTTGCCGCTGCCCGCAGGAACTCTTCCCTGGACTTTTCCTGCTTCCTGTATTCCTTATACAGATTCAACAATTCCCGGTAACGGGTCTCGCCCTCGCCGATATAAAAGATATCGAAAAACGCGGCAATCGGTTCCGGATTGTAAACGCATGGCCCGCCCCCGATTACAATGGGATGTTCCCAGCTCCTGTCCTTAGCCCTAAGGGGAATCCGGGACAGGTCGAGAACCTGCAAAATATTTGTATAACACATTTCATATTGGATGGTGATTGCCAGAAAATCCATATCCCTTACCGGCTCCTGGGATTCCAGCACAAAAAGAGGGATATTTTTTTCCTCCCTCATCTTTTTATCCAAGTCCACCCATGGCGAATATACCCGTTCACACCACACGTCATCGAATCGGTTAAACATATCATACAGAATCTGAATCCCCAAATGGGACATGCCGATTTCGTATACATCGGGGAAACACATAGCCACACGAATATCGACCTGGGATTTATCTTTGATTACCGCATTGACCTCATTCCCAATGTAACGCGCCGGTTTCTCCACCTGAAGCAGTATCTCATCTCTTAACGCAAGCTCGCTCATAATTATTACCAGTACTCCTCTTTTAACATTTTGTAACTATAGAATTGCTTTACAAAGTTCTACTTAAATAGAGTATACGGGAAATTGTCCTCAAAATCAAATACTACTTCTTCCAAACCAGCATCGAAATCCTTATTCATCTCTTCCCTCATAGTGTCCGTAGAAATTCCCGCAATCGTTCCTTCCCCCGCATCGGCCACCAGATAAACGCAAAAAAAGGCGATTGCCAATACCAGCCGGAGTTTAAAGGAAGAAAAGGAATTTCCCCCCGCCGGGATACCGCCTTCTTCCAAAGCGTACAATTCCCGCTCTTCATTCCCATAATACCCTTTGCTGTATAACGGCATATCATCGCCCATTTTACTCTCCGTTCCATACAAAAGCCGTTCCCTATGCCTCATTTTCATCCGGTTATCCCGGCTCTCCTCCCGTATGGAACGTATCAACTGCAATTTCTGATTCGTAGTAATCTTCCCCATTTTAACCCATGTGTCCTCTTTTCCTCTTACACCAAAATATGCTATTTTAAATTATTTTAGAACAAAAGTACGCTTCGCGCCCCTCCAACCGCCACCTTCAAACTACCATACCTCCCCTGCTCACCGCCAATACAGTATCGCGTGCCAAAAGCCCTGCCAGGCGCCTTCCCCAGGCAGGGCTTTTGGCACTCACACCTCCACAAACTCTCAATCCACCAAATCCGACAACGCCCTAAACTGATACCCCATCTCTTCCCACTTTCCAAGCAGTTCATCCAATACTTCCCCGTTCGTCTTGGAAGTGCTGTGAAGCAATACGATTGCGCCCGGATGAATGCGTCCGGTAAGCTTTTCCATGGCCTCTTCCCTGGACGGCTGTTTATCCTGATACCAATCCACATAGGCCAGGCTCCAAAAGAACGTCCGGTATCCCAGCTCTTTTGCCATTTTCAAATTCTCCGTGCTGTATTTCCCCTGGGGAGGCCGGTAGTATTTGGTAAGCTCCTTCCCCGTTATCTGGGAAAATAGGTTTTCCACATCTTCCATTTCCTTCCGGAAAGATGCCATATCCGATATCTGTGACATATCGGGATGGTGGTAGGTATGGTTTCCCACGCAATGGCCTTCTTCCGCCATGCGCTTTACCAGGTCCGGCGCGGACTCCAAATAATGCCCTACCACAAAAAAGGTAGCCGGGGCATTGTGCTTTTTCAAAGCATCCAGGATTGCTTCCGTATTCCCGTTTTCATATCCCGCATCAAAGGTAAGGTAAATGACCTTCTCATCGCCATCCCCCACATAATAGGCATCATACTTTTTCAATTCCTCCGCCGGAGCGATTCCGGTAGGCTTCACCCCATCGCCATATCCTCCAAGCCCCCAGTTTTCCGAAGCCGAAATATGGGAAGAGCCTACCGAATTCACATCCCCCCCGTTTGGAAGAATAAAGTTTTCCGCCAGATATCCTACCCCTCTGCCGGCAAAAAACATAGCACATAAAAGCAGTACAACAAAAACAGTTTTTTTATACTTGTTTAGAACATGCATGCCCGTAGTTCCTGCAAAAGTCTTTATTCATTTATATTAATAAAACTGACCGTGTATTCCTTCTCTTTGAAAAGGTTTCACGAATGCACCTCTAGTCCTTATAGTTTTTAAGGTGACGTTTTTTCCTCTTTTTTCTGGCTCCTTTCCCTTTTTCCCGTTCGGGTAGATTTTTCTTGCGGCGCCTTCTTTTCCTTCTGTTAGCATCCTTTATTTTGACGGCCGCAAAAATGATAAGCCCTATGATAAGGATGAGCGCAATGCCCAGGCCTGCCATTGGCAGAACCTTGCCCAGGCCGCTTTTATGCCCGCCTAAAATACCGCCGTTTTCCTTGTCCAGCTTAATTTCCATGGAGCCATCCGCCGGCATTCCCTGCCCTTGTGGGTCTTCTGTAAGGCCGCCATTTTCCCCTTCGCCGGAGGAAGCGCCATTTTCTGCGTTGGAAACAAGGATGCTGGACATTCCGTCTTTAGGCGCAACAACGGATACTTTTCCCGCCGTATTGGCTGCGCCTTTGCCTTTGGCCGTAAAGCCGCCGGCGGATTCCTGCCCCGCCATGGCGCTTAAATCTATAAGCCCTTCCGCCGGATTGTTGTTTCCGATGATGGAAGAAGGGATATTTTGGGCGTTGGAGGGATTATTGGTAAACTGGGTTGTGGTATCGTACAGCCCTTCGTTCATATTGCTTCCGCCGGAGTTTCCGCTCCCCTGGCCGCTGTTCCCCTGGTTGCCGCCATTTTGATTGCCGCTTTCCGGATTTCCCGTTCCCGGTTTCTGTTCTCCTTCTCCGCCTGTTCCAGGGGTATTTTCCTGAGGCGGAGGAACCGTTCCGCTTCCAATCTGCATGCTGATGGAGGCCGTTTCCTGCTCTATTATAGGGGTTTTGCTTCCATAAGCCGCATTTGCCGTCTGGAAGGAACCGTCACAATAATTGATTGTGACGGGAATGGCCTGGGAAGAATTCTGGGACGTTATTTTAAGATTCCCTAAATCCAGCCCATTTTCTCCAAAAAGGCTTTTGGCTGTTCCCGTTGCCGCATAGATATCCAGTTTTCCGGTATTGTCGCCATTTTCTTTGTAATTAAATCCATATTCTCCATTGCCAAGTTCAGGGGAAAATTCAAAATCTACCGCTATCCGGCCATTGCCTTGGGCACTAATCTGCAAGGACACGGAAACCGCAGTGATATTTTCCTCTTCCGCCTTGCTCATTTCCAGAAATACGGATACGTTTTCCCCTTCCTGACTAAGGGTCACCGCGTCCTGGCTGGCGGCTCGGACCTGGAAAGGCATGAATATCCCAAGCATGGCTGCCAGCATATATAGTATATTCCTGCTTCGTTTCACTTCTTATTCTTCCTTTCCTTCGGTGTCTTTTATAAAAGTGATTTTGTTCAGTTTATCCGGTACCTGCAAAGGCATGGCGTCGCTGACAAGCCGCTGCCCTTCGTTGGTCAGGGCATTATCCACGCGGTAGAGCTGCGCCCGGACCGTTTTCCCGGCAAGGTCAGGCAGCTGGCCGTTTTCCGGCTCTATCCAGTAAATCCAAATGCCGTCGCTCACTTCGCCAAGAAGCCCGTTTTCCGGAACATTTGCCAAAATAATCTGTTCGGCTTTCAGCACGTTTTCCGAATCCACGCCTCCTACCGGGTTTCCTTCTTCGTCATAAAGCATCACTACGTTGTAAGCGGGATTTCCTTTATAGCTTCCGAGGAAAATCAAGGAGCCTGCCGGAATAATGCCGTCTTCCTTTTCCGCCGTATAGGCATAATCCTCCTGCAGGATGCCAACCGGTTCTTGTCCGCCGCTTCCTTCCACCCCGAAGGAAATGCTGTCGCCCGCCGGGCCTAATAAATCAATTTCCGCGATATTCATCGTATTCTGTCCGGTAGCCTTTAGCCTGACATAAGCGGCATCATAGGTGCAAATCCACGGGTCTTTGGCTGCATTTTCAAAATAAACGGTCTGTTTGTCCTTTTTCCCGTCAAAGGTTCCTGTCTTTACGGTTGTCCAGTTGCTGCCGTTCACGCTGGTCAAAATCTCGTAATCGCCCACAGGCGCTGCCGACCGGACAGTATAGGTGAGCCCGCATACGGCCAGCACCCGGCCCAGCTGAAGAGTAATGACCGCATCGCTGCTGGCGGTGTAGCCGGAGTAGACGCTATTATAGTCATTATCGACAACTTTCAGGGCGGCAGGCTCCGCTTTCGGGGAGCAAGGCTCTTCTTCCGTTGCCGTCATATCTTTATTTGCCTCATCCTCAGCCGAGGTCATATTGGTCGTCACTGTCCAGGCAGACTTATCAAGGCTTCCGTCATGGGAAATCCGGACATCTCCAATCCGTGCGGCATTGGAACGGTATCCAAACTTATCCACCGCAATCACTTCATAAGTCAGTACCCTGTTATTGATTGTGGACACATAATCGCGGTAAGAGGGTTCTGTGGAAAAGCCCACTACCTGTCGTACAGGCTGTCCGTCCTGATAATAATACCGGATGATTTCATAGCCGAGAATCACATCCGGGTTCGCGGTATTCTGGATGGAAACGGTTACTTCATTAGGCACCTTATCGCTTACGGACACCCCGCTGCCCTGACCGATGACATTGCTGTCTTTCACGGAGCCGGTAACCCCGTGCTCTATCTCATAAACCCTGGCATTGTCCGTCAGATAATACAAGGCCCTTTCTTCCTTGGGGAACTGGCCGGCATAGCTGGTGGTATCGCTATCGGGCACTAGGCCCCAGCGAATGAAAAATTCCGTTAAATCTTTTTCGGCAGCCGCACAGGCAAGGCGCATGAAATTCTGTTCGCTTCCCCCGTTCAGGTTTAAAGTTCCGGGGGCCAGGGAGGTATTTCTGCTATAAGTATCCACGCGGGCAAAGAACAGATTGTCGTGCTGTTCTTTATAGCTGCCGTAAACCTTAAAATTATATCCCCTGTCATAAGCCAGATGGAGCTGCCAGTACATTGCCAGATGAGTAAACACATTGGATGGCTTGCCCACCGTATTGGAAGTGACTTTCTGATATACGTTTTCATAAGAGAAACGGACGGAATCATCGCTGTCTTTCGCCTGGGCCAGCTGTGCAAAATAATTGTTTGTCACTTCCGCTATGGCATAGCTTCCCTGGTTAATGTTATGCCCGATTTCATGGGCAATTCCCCAGCCAAAATAGTTTCCGCCGATATAGCGCCCGTCTTCATCCGCTGTTAAGGAGCCGCAGGAAGAGAGACCGGTTACCGAATCCCACTCAATCCCGATATGGTTTCCGGCAGCATACATGAATGCTCCTGCAAACATACGCATATACCGGATATTCAGATGCTGGGCAGGCATACGGTCCGTCTGGGGTGCGGAAGGGTCTTCGCTCAGCCCTTTATGGTGATAAAAGAAATCCAGCATTTCTTCCATGGCGGACAGGGATTTCTCCAACTGGTCAGCCCGCTCCTGTGCGCTTCCGCTGCCAAGCCCGGCCAGAATTTTTTCCGCCGATACGGACAGCATCATCTTATCCAGCACGATATCCGTTGCGCCTAAAATACAGTTTTTGTTATCATAAGCCCGGTTCACCTTATTTCCTTCGCCGGCGGCTTCATGTATTTGGACATGGAGTTTTTCCTGGTTTGCCACATGCTCTTCCAGTTCTTCCACATAAGCGGTTATAAGGTCCTTTCTCTCCTGGGGATTGGAAATGCCATAAAGGTCGAGAATCGGTTCTTTCGCGCCGCCGCTAACCCGTACCGCATACTTTTCGTTCTCGTTATTCCCTGTATATTGGACATAAAGTGCGCCGCCGCCTTCAAAAGCCAATGACTGGATGGACGGTATGGTGATTTCGTTCCTCCCCACTTTCAATGTGGCCACTTCGGATGCGAAGCTGCCCGCTTCCGCATGATATTGGGTAGCAATCAGCTTCAATGCCGAGTTGGAGCCAGTTTTCAGCTTATCATGCCCTACATAGATGACAACCTGCTCCCCTTCGTAGGCGGTAACCCCTAAAGGCTGCCATCCGTTCAGGCCGCCAAAGCCTAAATGGCCGTCCTTTCCTGCCGAAATTCCGGTATGAATCTGTATAATATCCCGCAGGCCGGATGTCAATAAACCTCTGGCGTTCTCCAATTCCCTCTGCAATGCGGCCCGTTCCGGATGATATTCCCCGCTTTTTGCATCAACCGTATCCAGGCGCTCCTGCAAAGCATCGATAGTTTTAGCCGTAACGCCTTCCTTCAGCGTTGTGTGCAAATCATCGCCATATAAAGCCAATATATCGTCTTCCAAACTATCATAGTGGTAAAAATTCACTTCCGCTATAACGATATTCCGCAAAGCATAATTGCGCGCAAAGCCTAACCGGATTTTGTTTGCGGTGACAGGCTGCGACAATTTTATGAAATAATATTTCCTGCCGTTGCTGTCCGTTCTTTGCGATACGGACACGTTCTGGGCATAAGTGCCGTCCGGGTGCTCTTTGTCATAATAATACACGGATACTTTGCCGAAGGAAGCGATGTCTTCCGCTTCCGCAAATGCGATATAGCTTATTTTATAATAATCGTCCAGGGTGAACAAAAGCCCTTTATCCGGGGACACATATTCCGCACCGTCATCCCAGTCCATAACCTGATAATAGGAGCCAAAGTCTTTATCCACCGTACCGAAGGCGCTTTGGCCGTCTTTATCCAAAAGGCTGGATTCCATCTGGCCCCTGCCATGGGTCACGTTTACAATGTGCGCACTGACAGCCCCTGTGCCGTTGGATTCATTTAACAGCTTATAGCCAGGCATCTGCGCCGGTTTCAGTATAATGGTGGTTGCCTCCGAATGCAGGGAAGGATTGCTTTCCCCTAAAACATTCACGCCCGTAACATATACTTCATAGGTAGTCTCGTCTTTTAAACCTGTAATTTCATACTGGTTTTTCTCTATGCCTGTGACTTTTTGGAAAGCCCCTTCACCGGCCTCTTTAAAATAGACGTTATAGGTATCCGTATCTTTCATCGCTTTCCAGCTCATACGGACACAACGGCGGCCTCCTGCCGCCTTTAGGTTATCCGGCGGGTCCGGCCTGCTTGAAACCTTTGGAACGGCCAGCACCTTTTCGCTGTAAGGGCTTGCCCATGTGCCGTTGACGGAGCGGACACGGGCCTCATAAGATTCTTCGTTGACCAGCTTTTCCTTCTGGAAAGATTTCACTTCCAGATTGTTGGAAGCGGCGCGCACCGTTTCCGTCTGCCCATGATAGCTGATTTCCACTTCATAGCCGGTAATATTCACCTGGGGCTCCCAGGACAGGTAAAAAGATTTATCCGCCCCGGTTGCAGACAAATTCCTTGGGATATTAGGCTCCGGCTCCGGAATGCGCTTTTCCATATCGTTTAAAAATTCTACTTTTGTAATCTCTGCCAAAGTTCCTTTTCCGGAGCCTGTAATGCGCAAAGATACCTTCTTTACGGCCGTCTGCTTTCCAAGGTTCACAATAAGCAGCCCTTCTTCGTTTTCGGGCCTGGCTGCCAATGGAACCGCCATGGACAGGCCGCTTAAAACTTCTTCCGGCTGCCCGCTTTGAAGCTCGCCCGCCGTTCCGCCTATAATCTGCGCCGTTTTTACATCCGTATCCGTTTCCACAATCAGCCATCCGCTTAGTATGGATTCCGGTCCTGTAGAAATTTCAATTTGCTCGACGATTGCGCCATTTTCCCCCTGGCTTTGAAGGTTAAATCCAATTTCCACCGGGGCGGATTCGGAAATCGCTTCCCCCTGGCTTCTGCTTAAAATAACGCTTCCTGCTTTTCCCGTCAGCAGGTCGGGGATGCTGCCTTCCGCTTTGGTGGTAGCTTCGTTGATATTAACCTGTACAGCGTTGGGGGAGATACTGCTGGCCACGGATGCGCTTGTGTCCGCACCATCGTTTAGTTTGGCGTGGCTATCCGCGTAATGTTGTAAATCTACCAGGTCTGTCTTTCCATCCCCGTTCAAATCGGTCACATAGCTGCCATTCCATTCCCCGCTGATAGCGTCCATAATGGCATCCTTATCGTTCCCGTCAATAATACCGTCTCCGGTGGCATCCCCGATAAGCATTACCCCGGGATGGACTGCGCCGCCAGTATAGGATATATTGTCCAAATTGATGAATCCGGTATGTATCTCCGCGCTTTCTACATCCCCCTGCACCGAAATATCCTGTGCAAATGTGAGAAATCCGGGGGCTGCCGCTTTCAGAGTATAAGTGCCAGGTTCCACCGGAAAATAAACCGAATGCTTTTCCGGACGGTTTTCCAAGGAAACCACTTGGCTGCCGACTACTGCATGGTCTTTTTCTATCGTAACCGTTACGGCCATTTTATCAATGGGAAGGGTATTCCGCAAAATTGCCTCGATTCCCCCCATCCCGCCGGGAGACGCTGCCTTATCATTCCATGAGGTTCCCTGTGCCGCTTCCTTCCCGGCATTCTCCCCCGCCCGATTCATCTCATCCGGCAATTGGCCATCCTCCGGAGCCGGGTTCAGGGCATCCTGCCCGTTTCCGCTGTTTGTTTCGTTGGAAGGAGGCTCAATTGTGCTTCCGTTCGTGCCCTGCGACTGTACTCCGCCAGCCGGTTCGCTTCCGGGTGCCTGTGTCTCCCCTCCGCTTCCTTCCGTTCCAACACCGGGGGCAGACAGAGCCGCCCCATCCGCCGGAATTGACGGGCTTGTGCTTTCGGGGGCAGTGAATCCAGCCGCTTCATTCCCTCCTGTAATAGTTCCCGTTTCCCCCGCCTGGACCGGCAGGGCGCTCATTGCAAACAGGCAAAATGCCATCAGATACGCTATCAACCGTTTCATTTGTGTTCTCCTTGTAGAAATTTTAATTTCATATTCCGCAAGTAAAATCTTAGTATTTTTTCCTGCATTTTTTTGTCAATTGTCAATAGCATATCATTACTTCCATAATTTTTCAATATTATTTCGATACTAATTCTCACCTACTTATTCTTACGGGAATAAAAGTACAGCTCAGAGCAGAACGGCACTGCAGGCCCGCAGTGCCGTTCTACCCTCGACTGTACTTTTACCCTTACATTTCGCCACACATTACCGCTTGGCCAGTTCCTCCACGATTTCCTCCCAGCTGACCCCCTTTTCCACCATTAGGACCATCATGTGGTAAAGGAAATCCGCAATCTCATATTTAATCTCATTGGGGTTGGGATTTTTGGAAGCGATGACAATTTCAGTAGCTTCTTCCCCCAGCTTCTTTAATATTTTATCAATCCCTTTATCGAACAAGTAGTTGGTATAAGACCCTTCCTTAGGATGGATTTTCCGGTCCTTGATAATGCCTGTTACGGATTCGAATACTGTCAAGGGATTGGTCTCTTCATATTCTTTCTTAACGATTTCATTGAAAAAGCAGGAGTGGCTGCCGGTGTGGCAGGCGTTTCCTACTTGGGATACTTTGGCCAGGATGGTATCCAGATCGCAGTCCGCCGTCAATGATTTCACGTATTGATAATGGCCGCTGGTCTCGCCTTTTATCCAAAGTTCATTCCGGCTTCTGCTGTAATAGGTCATTTTTCCCGTCTGGATGGTCATCTGGTAAGCCTCTTCATTCATATAGGCTACCATCAGCACTTCATTGGTCTTATAGTCTTGCACTACGACAGGAATATGTCCGTCGGAATTCAGTTTAAAGTCCTCCCAACGAAAGGCCGCTTCGAAGGTGTTGACCTTTAGGCCGTTTTCCTGGCACAACGATTTAATGGCAGAAAGTTCCTTGGCGTTTTCATTGATGGCATGGCCTGCAATGCCGCATATGGAGGAATCGGAAAGGATCTCCATCAATTTATCCAGGGAAACTTCCGGCAGCATGGCTAAAATCGGCGGAGTGCCTTCCCAGACCTGGATGCTTTCCCTTAAAGCGGCGGCATTGACCAGAATCAATTCATCCACATATTCTTCCAGCAGTTCCTGATTTTCCAATATTGTTTCCATTTCGGTATAGCATGCCGCTATTTTTTCTTTCCCGAATTTCTTGGATACTTCTTTCGTAATGGCAATATTCTCCGCCTTGGAATAGTTCAAAGCTGCCTTTTTGCATCCCGCATAGAGCAGCTTCTTTATATCTTCCATACGGTGGACGTTTCCGGCACCGGTAACGGGGATTTCCGCCGTATTGCAGATTTCCTTTATGATATCCAGCGCTTCCTCGTGTTCCGCATCCCCTTTCGACATATCGAAAACAATAAGCTCATCCCCATGGTTATCGCTGTAATATTTGGCTAGCATCACCGGGTTGGTATCAATAATAGTAATATCCGATAAGCTTTTTACCGCATTCCCTTTGTACAGATAGATGCAGGGCACTAATTTTTTATATTGATTATCCATACACCCTTCTCCTTTGCAATGTCATTGTCTAAGCCAGACTCCCCTTTGTACTGAGCACATCTTTTATCCGTTCGTCCTTGGACACCGCCTCGTCCAGAGCCTTGGAAAACGCTTTAAACATGGCTTCCGCCATATGGTGGCCGTTTAATCCGGACAGCATTTTTATGTGCAGATTCATTCCTGCGGAATAGGAAACCGCATAAAAAAATTCGCGAATCAGTTCCGTATCCAATTCCCCTATCCTTTCTGACGGGAACTGACATTCATAGCTAAAATAAGGCCTGCCGCACAAATCCACGGCGCATAGCGCCAAAGCATCGTCCATAGGAAGGATGAAAGAGCCGTAACGCCGGATTCCCGCCTTATCTCCCAATGCCTCTTTTATGGCCTGCCCGAGGACAATGCCGGTATCTTCTACGGTATGATGCCCGTCCACCTCCAAATCCCCCGAAACGTTCACTTTGATATCAAAAAAGCCATGGCGGGCAAAGCCGTCCAGCATATGGTCAAAAAAACCGATTCCCGTATGGATATCCGCTTTCCCCGTTCCATCCAGATTCAGGCTTGCAAAAATATCCGTTTCCTTTGTTTTCCGTTCTATGACTGATTTTCTTTCCATATGAATCCTCCATTGCTGCCTGTTGACCGCCCCGCCCCTTTGACTGACCAAGCCGGACAATGCGTGATTATTCTTCAAATCTTACTTTAATAGAATTTGCATGAGCCGTCAACCCCTCGCTTTTGGCAAATAGTTCAATATCTTTATGAACTGCCTCCAAAGCTTCCTTTGAATAAGCAATAATGCTCGTTTTTTTCATAAAATCGTCCACATTCAGCGGGGAAAAGAATTTGGCAGTTCCGTTGGTCGGTAAAATATGGTTGGGGCCTGCAAAATAATCCCCTAATGGTTCCGAAGAATATTCCCCTAAAAACAGCGCCCCCGCATTCTTTATTTTCGGCATAATTTCATAAGGGTTTTCCGTCAATATTTCCACATGCTCGGATGCGATTTCGTTGGCCGCTTCGATGGCCTCTTCCATCGTATCCGCAACCAGAAGATACCCATAATTGTCCAGGGATTTTTGTATAATTTCCTTTCTGGAAAGGGATTCCGTAAATCGGCCCGCTTCCCTGTCCACTTCCTTTGCCAGCTTTTCGCTTGTTGTAATCAATATGGCGCTGGCCAGTTCGTCATGCTCCGCCTGGGAAAGCAAATCCGCCGCCACATAACGGGGATTGGCAGATTCGTCCGCAATCACCAATATTTCGCTGGGCCCTGCGATGGAATCGATGCTGACATACCCGAAGCAGGCTTTTTTTGCCAGGGCTACAAAGATATTCCCCGGGCCGGTAATCTTATCCACCTTGGGTATGCTTTCCGTTCCAAAAGCCATAGCCGCGATTGCCTGGGCGCCCCCAGCTTTATAAATTTCATCCACTCCCGCGATGTCCGCAGCAACAAGGGTTCCCGCATATACCTTCCTATCCCTATCGGGAGGGGTAGTCATAATAACCCTTTCCACCCCGGCCACTTTCGCCGGAATCACGTTCATCAATACGCTGGAAGGATAAGCCGCCTTTCCGCCCGGCACATATACCCCGGATATCCCTATGGGCGTAATTTTTTGTCCTAATAAAGAACCGTCGTTTTTCGTATCTATCCAGGAATTGTGCAGCTGCTTTGCATGAAAAGCCCGTATATTCTCCGCTGACTTTCTCATCGCCTCTACCAGCCCTGCATCCACCTTTTCATAAGCTTCCCTGATTTCCTCTTTCGTGACCTTTATATTGGAAGCGTCAATCCTGCATTTATCGAATTTTTCCGTATAAGAAAATAAGGCCTGGTCTCCCATTTCCTTTACATCGGCAATAATCTCCGCCACTACCGCCTCATACTGTCCATAATTATTAGGGCTCCTCTTTAAAAGGCTGCCCAGCAAATCCTTCTTTGTGTCCTTTGTTAATCTTACAATCCTCATTTATCCCTGCTCCTTTCCATATTCTCACCCTGCCTACAACACATGCCCCCTTATCTCATTAATCAGCCTCTTAATCCTATCCGTCTGCATCTGCATGCTTACCTGGTTCACGATCATCCGGGCGGATAAAGGGCAGATTTCCTCTAATATTGCAAGGCCGTTTTCTTTCAGGGTAGAGCCGGTTTCCACAATATCCACAATCACGTCCGAGAGCCCCACCATAGGCCCCAGCTCCACGGAGCCGTTCAACCGTATAATATCCACCGTCTGGTGTTTTTTATTATAAAAATAATCTTTGGCGATATTGGGATATTTGCTGGCCACCCGAATCCTTTCATGGTGCTGCAGCAATTCCCTGGATTTTTCAGGTCCGCATACGCACATGCGGCATTTGCCAAAACCCAAATCCAGCACCTCATATACCCTGCGGTTTTCCTCCAGAATGGTATCTTTCCCCACGACCCCGATATCGGCCGCCCCATATTCCACATAGGTAGGAACATCGGGCCCTTTGGCCAGGAAAAAGCGGAGTTTTCTTTCTTCGTTGACGAAAACCAGCTTCCTGGAGTCCTTGTCCTTCATTTCCTCACAGGTAATCCCTATTTCCTCCAGCAGCTCCAATGTTTTTTTTGCCAAACGCCCTTTCCCCAGTGCAAATGTAAGATAACGTGTCTCTTCCATCACTTTTTGTCCGTCCTTCCTTCCGTTTTCCTATAGGGAATCATTACGGCCCTCTTCCCCTCCCGCCTGAGCTTTTTTGCTTTGGCCAGAACTTCCTGATAAGTATCCTTGGAGTATTCCATGATTTCCGCTTTTGGGGGAAGATCCATTTTGATTCCCTGCCGTTCCAAAGCGGCCATCAAGTCATCGACGACTACCATAAAACCGATAGCAGGCGCTTCTTTCCCGAAACGCCCAAGCAGCGTATCGTACCTTCCGCCTTTAACAATCGCATCCCCCACGCCATAGGTGTAGGCTTTAAAAATGACTCCCGTATAATAATGGTATTTGCTTAACATACCTAAATCAAAAGAGACATATTTCTCCACCCCATAATAGCAAAGCACCTGATAAAGGGCTTTCAGCCGTTCCACCGCATTCAGGGAGCGTTCATTGCGTATCGGCAGCTTTGCTTGTTCCAACGCCTCATAAGTGCCGAACAAATCCGTCACCTGCAGCAAGGCTTCCCTGTATTCCCCAGGTACTTGCCTTTCCCGGAGCAAATCCTCGGCGCCGAAATAATTTTTTCCTGAAATAAATTCGCGCAGTTCCAGTTCGGTTTCCTCATCCAAACCTGCCTCCATGCAAATCCCCTTAAAGTATTCCACATTTCCGATGCTCAGCTGGAAATCCTTCAATCCTGTGGCAAGCAGCGCTTCGATGACCATGGCGGCCATCTCCCCGTCCGCTTCCACAGAGGCTTCCCCTATCAGCTCCGCGCCCATTTGGGTCGCTTCTTTCAGCTTCCCTTGCAGATTGGAATTGTTGGTAAAAGTATTTCCGCTGTAACAGAAACGGATGGGAACATCTTCGTCCATAAAATATTTGGCGGCACACCTGGCCATGGACGGGGTGAAATCCGGGCGTAGGACCAAAGTGTTCCCTTCTTTGTCAAAAAATTTGTATAATTCCCTTGAAGGGGTGGTGCCCACTTCCTTGGAAAAAACGTCAAAAAATTCAAAAGTAGGGGTCTGGATATCCTCATAGCCGTAGCTCCTTACCTTTTCCATGATAAGGTTCTCTATCCGCAGCTTCCCCGCATATTCCTCCCCATAAATATCCCTTACGCCTTCCGGCGTATGAACCAGCTTTTTTCCCATCTTTTACTCCATTTCTGCGCGGCTTTTTGCGCATATCAAGTTTGTGGATGCCGCGCAGACACAAACTTGGCCAGTGCTGCGTACTCAAAATTCCAGCACTAATCCCTGTCGTTCAAATCCTGCTGTATCATATCCAGGTAGGGAACGAATATGCTGCTTTTCCGCTGCATGATATAGGCAGGATTTAATTCTTCAAACCGGAAGCTTTTCCGTCCGCCCTGCTTGGCCCTGTCCCAGAAAAAACGAAGCATTTCATAAGGAAGGTAGTACATCACTTCTTTATGCGTATAGTATATAATGAAGAAAGCAATTCCGCCCTGCTCTTCGAACTGGCGCATGAATTCCACCTGATGTTCATGGATATTCTGAAGGGCAAAAGTATCCTTTGTGCATTCCTTGGCATCGAAACAGACCGGAATTCCCTGTACCGCACCGATATAGTCAACGGTACTCTTCTGGTCAAAATAGGCCAAAGTAATATGGCCGTTTTCCTTGTCGATGGTAATAGGGGTAATCGGCGTGGGGATTTTTTGAATAAGGGCCAGGCCGCTTTCCAGATATTTTTCATTTGTCCTGTTGATTAAATCTTCTAATGTGGAGCCCCGCAGCCCCCTGGAATTCCATGTTGCCATTCCCTTTCCTCACATTTCCGAACTCTCATCTATTATCTGAAATATCTCCGGGCTAGGAGCTGTCAATACCAGCTGAGACAAATCCGCCCATTCCCCTTCCAGCTGTGGAAATTCCAGGCGGGAGGCATGCAGCAGCTGGGTGGTTATCCCATATTTTTTCTTATAGCGGTCATTGAATTCCAGATAGCCGTACTTATAGTCGCCCAGGACCGGATGGCCGATGCTGGCCAAATGGATGCGGATTTGGTGGGTTTTCCCTGTCACCAGTTCTGCCTCCAGCATGGTCATGTTCCGGTAATTCTTCAAGGGCTTATATATGGTCTTAATATAAGAAGCGTCCTCATCTTCCCCGTTTTTGCAAAGCGTGACACGATTGGCCTGCCTGTCCTTTGTCAGGTAGCCTTCGATTTGCGCCCCCTCCGTTATAATGCCTTTTACAAACATGCAATAGAACTTGCGCAAGGTCCGGTCCTTGAGCAAAGAACTGATTTTTTGGCTTCCGGCCAAGGTTTTCCCGCACAGGACAAGGCCGCTTGTATTTCTGTCCAGCCGGTTGCAGACAGATGGCTTGAAAGTATGCAGCGTCGTTTGATTGACTTCCCCTTTTGCCATAAGATAGCCAATGAACCATTCGTTTAATGACAAATCCTTTTGGGAAGCTTTCTGGGCCAGGATTCCCGACGGCTTATTCACCACAAGAATATGTTCGTTTTCAAAAATAATTCCCAGTTCGCCAAAGGTCTCATAAGCCTTTTGATACTGTTCGGAGCGCATTTCCAGTTTTTGCCTATCCTTTGGATTCCTTTGCATGGAATTTGCCCCTTCTTCGCCATAAATTCCTCCTTCGGGTACAATTCCGCCGAATTTCAAAATGGTTTCATCGGAAAGGAATAAGGTGATTTCATCCTCTTTCTGAAGCATTTCATTTCCGGCAGCTTTTTTTCCGTTTAAAGTGATATTCTTTTTCCGGAGCATTTTATATAGGAAGCCGGAGGTGGATTTTGCCAGATATTTACGCAAATACTTATCCAGACGCTGCCCGGCATCTTTTTCGCTTATCTTTATTTTTATCATTGTATTAATCTTTTCCTTCCTGCATATGAGAATGTTCGTTTTGGCGGATTTTACAAAGCTATGGATAAAAGATTATCCAGTATCTCCAGTTCTTCCTTTGTGGGATGGCCTTCCTCCCGGGGCAGGCCGATTTCCGCCTGCTTTTTCAGGTTGTCAAGACCTTCACAGTATTTCTCAAGATCAACGAAAATCTTAACCGTAACGCCTTTGCATCCCCCTTGTTTTAAATAGGTATTCAAATGTTTTTCGCAGCCCTGGCTATCCGCTTTTGGGCCTTCCCCATAGCCGCATACTACATGGTTTTGAATTACCATATGGCTGACCGGAAAATTTTTCGTATAGGAAGTAAAAAACATGTCATAAAGCTGTATCATCCCGCCGGAAACCGTGCTGATTTTTGCTCTCGCTCCTTCGGAACAGCCCCGGGCCCGCCAAAACATTATCATGTTGACCGCGCTCCTGCCTGCAGGAAGACAGCCTAAAACGGCCACTACCGTAAGGAGGTTCTCTTTGGAACCCGTGCTTTTTACTCCGATGGCAAAAATGGAGAAGGATAAAGCGAATAAAATAAAGGTCCTGGCCGTACTCCATATCTTCTGTTTTTTCAAATATCCATATTGCCCTTTGGCAACTTTTCTATCCCACATCTGTTTTCCCTTTCTTTTTCCCCATAAGCTCTGCGGCCCATAAAATCCATCCATGGGGAACTATCTTTGTTATAATGCAAAATGCCTTCATGGGCAAACTGCATACGGAAAGCGCTTTTTTATGAAAGGAATCCCGCAAAGCTTCCTTCACCACTCTTTCAGGGGAAACCATGGTCAATTTTTTTATGGCCAGGGTGGAGCCGTATTTTTCCGCCCGATGGAAAAATTCCGTATCCGCCGGCCCTGGGCATACCGCCGTTACCCAAATGGATTTCTCCTTCAGTTCCGCCCCCAAGGCTCTGGAAAAGCTCAATACGTAAGATTTGGTGGCCGCATAGATGGCAAAATTTTGCTGGGGAACGAAAGCGGCGCTGGAGGCCAGCTGGATGATACGTCCGTTTCTGCCTAAATAGGGGATACATTCATAGGTCAGACGGGTAAGGGCTTTGCAGTTTACATCCAGCATTTCCAGCTGTTCTTCTATATTGATTTTATCGAACCGGCCCATTAATCCAAAACCGGCGGAATTTATCAGCATCCGGATGGAGACGTTTTCATTTTCCAGCATTTTGCAAAAAGTTAAAATATCCTCTTCCTTTGTTACGTCCATGGAGATGATTTTGGCGGGAACGGACAGGGTTTTCGCCAGCTTTTCCAGCCGCTCCTTCCGTCTGGCGATAAGCCACATTTCCCCGCACCCCTGCCCGGCAGGCCGATTTGCACAAGCGTACTTTCCCGTAGACCTGAACAGTTTATCCAGCTGAAGGGCAAATTCCATCCCGAACCCGGAAGAGGCCCCCGTTATAATGATAATTTTCTTTTTCCCCGCATCCTTTGCCATCCCTTCCATATCCTTTCCCATTCTTCTTTTCTCATCATTCATATCTTTCATATCATTCGTATAATTCCCCGGCTCCGTTATATGGCGGACTTTCTTTTCATGTGCGGACTTTCTTTTTGTGCACATTCCGGATTACCTTCTTTTTCCTCCCCTGCTGCTGCTGTCCGGCATCTTTCCTGAAGGCTTTTTCCGCCGCTTTTCCTCCCCCGGTTTTCCTTTTGTCCTCCTGGGCGTAGGTTTTGGCCTTTTGCCCGGCCATCCCCTTTTTCGGCACGGGGCGGTATGCCTTATCCCCTTCCGCCTTGTTTTTTGCCAAAGCTTTAGGACGTATCAGACATTTTTTATCAAAACCGATTAAATCTTCTCTTCCCGCCTTTGTCAAAGCTTCATATACCAATTCATAGTTTTTCGGGTTCCTGTACTGTATCAATGCCCGCTGCATCGCCTTTTCATGAGGATTGCGGCAGACATAAACCTTCCTTTTGCTTACCGGATCCAGGCCGGTATAATACATGACCGTGGAAATGGTGGAAGGCGTCGGATAAAAATCCTGCACCTGTTCCGGCATATAACCTAAATCCCTCAAATATTCCGCCAGTTCCACCGCTTCTTTCAGCGTGGAGCCCGGATGGGAGGACATCAGATAAGGAACCAGAAATTGTTTTTTCCCCATCTGTTCATTCAATTTGTTATATTTCCTTACGAAGGCATCATAAACCGCCCTGGCCGGTTTTCCCATTTCACAAAGCACTGCGTCGGAGATATGCTCCGGGGCCACTTTAAGCTGTCCACTTATATGGTGCTCTACCAGTTCGCGAAAAAAGCTGTCGTTTTCATCTGCCAAAAGATAATCAAACCGTATCCCGGAACGGATAAATACTTTTTTCACACCGGGGATGGCGCGCAATTTGCGCAAAAGCCGGAGGTAATCGCTATGATCCGCCGTCAGGTTATGACAAGGTTTCGGAAACAGGCATTGCCTGTTTTTGCATACGCCTGCGGAAAGCTGCTTTTCACAGGATGGGTGGCGGAAGTTGGCAGTGGGGCCTCCCACATCGTGGATATAGCCTTTAAAATCCGGCTCCTTTACCATCCGCTGCGCCTCCCTTATGAGGGAATCGTGGCTTCTGGCCTGTATAATCCTTCCTTGATGAAAGGTCAGGGCGCAGAAATTACAGCCGCCGAAGCATCCTCTGCTGCTGATGAGGGAAAATTTAATTTCCGCAATGGCCGGTACGCCGCCCTTCTCTTCGTAGGAAGGATGGTAGGTCCTTTGATAGGGCAAATCATAAACGGCATCCATTTCCTCCATGGATAAGGGCTTGGAGGGAGGATTTTGTACCACATAGATGCCGTTGGGATAAGGCTCTATTAAATATTTGCCGTTAAAAGAATCCGTGTTCTGGTACTGCAGGTAAAAGCTATCCGCATAAGAAGCCGGCCTCGCTTTCATCTCATCATAAGAAGGAAGCATAAGCCCATCGTAAATACCGGAAATGTCTTTCGTCTTATAGACCGTTCCGGCAATAAAAGTAATATCCTTCACGGAGATTCCGCTGTTTAGTGCATCTGCAATTTCTACAATAGACGTTTCTCCCATTCCATAAGAAATCAAATCGGCCTGGGAGTCCAGCAATATCGAGCGTTTAAAGCTGTCGGACCAATAATCGTAATGGGCAAGACGGCGCAGGCTGGCTTCCACTCCGCCGATGATAATGGGGACATCCCTGTAGGAACGGCGGATAAGGTTGCTGTATACCACCGTAGCCCTATCTGGTCTTTTTCCCATCTCCCCGCCCGGCGTATAAGCATCCTTGGGCCGCCTTTTTTTTGATACGAAATAATGATTTACCATGGAATCCATATTCCCGGCTGATACGAGGAAAGCCAGCCGGGGTTTCCCCAACGCAGCAATGCTTTTCTCATCCTTCCAGTCCGGCTGGGAAATAATCCCTACCGTATAGCCATGGGCCTCCAGCACGCGGCTTATCACCGCATGGCCGAAGGAAGGATGGTCCACATAAGCGTCGCCGATGACATAAACAAAGTCCAGCTGTTCAATGCCCCGCTGCTCAAGTTCTTCTTTTGCTATCGGTAAAAATCCATTCATGAAATTCGTTTCCTTCTATATTCTGCGGATAAATCTGAAAAATCTTCGATATAATAATCGGCCGCCGCCCGTTTCTCTTCCTTTTGTACTATGGAATAGGCATCTTCCACAGCGCATACCTTCATCCCTGCGGCCTTTCCCGCCATGATTCCGGGAATAATATCTTCAAATACAAGGCAGCGCTCCGGCCGGACATGGAGTTTCCTGGCCACCGCCAGATAAATATCCGGGGCCGGTTTCCCTTTCGCCACATCGCATCCGGTCATGATGCAGGAAAAATGACCTTCCAATCCATGCACCGATACCACGTTCTCCACTAGTTCCCGGGAATTGCTGGTAGCGATTCCCAAGGCGATGCCCCTCTCTTTACAATAATCAAGAAATTCTTCCACACCTTCTTTCAAAGGCACTTCATGACTGTATTTGTCCCATGCCATGGAATTCCAGTCCTCTTTAATCTTCTCGATGGAATCGGGAAGTTTAAACCGTTCCTTAAAATATTGCGCCGTTTCGCTAAAGCTCATCCCTTCAATATCGGCCTGGAGCCCTTCGGGCAGAGAAATTCCGAACTTTCCCAGATATTCCACATCTATCTGCCCCCACATCCACATGGAATCCACCAAAGAACCGTCTAAATCAAAAATTACCGCATCTATGTTTTCTAACATTTCTATCCCCAATCTGTGCCTTAAATGTTTATCCCGGCTTTTGTGCTGCATTTTCGGGAAAATCATCAATGATTTTAAAATCTATCCTGTATATATTACCACAAGTAAAAAAAAAATAATAGATGTAAAGTTTTTCGAATACCGCTGCTGAACGAACGCCGCCACGCTCCGCGAGTCGGCTTATCGTAATGAGAAATGGCAGGCCCATAACAAGGCCTGCCATTTTCGTATACTAGGCTCAAAACTATAGAAACCGGTCAGTGAGCCAGAATTCCCGATATCTTTTCAATCATTTCGTCTTCTTTCAGACGGAATTTAATCTCCACACGCCGGGAAGAAGGCATATCCACTTCCTCCGTGGCATTGCCAAAAGCGTCCTTTTTATAAATCGGATTGCTCCAGGATTTGCCGTTAACGGTAAGGATTTGCTGGAGCTGTTCAATCTTCTCTTCGCTTAAGCCGTTCCTTTTATTCAGGCAGAAATCCGCCACCGCGTTTGCCCGTTCATAAGACAATTCCATATTGCTCTGATAGCCGCCGTCCGTATCCGTATGGCCTTCAATAATAATTTCCGCAATATAGCCCCTGAACTGATCCTGCAAAAGCACATCCAAATACATAGGGATAATCTCCTGCAGCGTTTTCTTGCTTTCCGCAGTGAGTGTGGCGCTGTTGTAGCGGAACAGAACATCGGAGGAAAAGGTGATTGAGCCCGTCTGGGCATCCACTTTCATGCTGGAATTATTGAAAGCGGACTGTAAGGCGCCGATAATATCCGTGCGGATCCCTACAATATTCTGCAGCTCGCTCTTCGTTGCCGCCAGCTCCTGTTTCCCGTTTTCTATTTCCAGATAAGCCTTATTCAGCTCTTCTTTGGTCAAAGCGGCCTGGGCATAGGCTTCTTGCAGCTGGGCCAGGGAGGCTGCCAATTCTTCATTGGACTTTTCCACTTCCGCCTTGGAATTCTCCAAATCCGTAATCACGGAATCCAATTGCGCCCGGGCAGTATCCAGTTCCAGGCGGGTTTTATCCAAATCTTCCGTTTTCTGCTTATAAATGGATAGGGTTATGGCTATCAACAGGACAAACATTAGTAAAAGCGCCGCCATCATGTCCGAATAGGACTGCCAATAGCTATGTTCTGCGAAAGCTTCCCTGTTCTTTCGTTTATTTCTCATACAGGCTCCTCATCTGGTCAAATGCATATAGCTGGCTGGAAATTTCTTCGTTGATTTCGTTGCATGTGCTTTCCAGCTTTTCTTTCTGTTCCTTCAGCTGTCCGGCAAACTCTTCCTGCCTGTCCATCGCTTTAGCAAGGGCCGACTGCACATTGCGGTTTACCTCTACCAATGCGGCCACCGCATCCACCAGTTCCTTGGTATTTGCCGTATTTGCCATCTGGGTTTCCCCTGCCGCTTTTAATGTATTGCCCAGTTTTTTGAAATCTGCGTCCAGCGCCGTCTGCATCTGCCCGGTAAACTGTTCCACAATCCGGCCTACCCCTGCGGCCTGGTCCGCGGATGTTCCTTTCATTATCTCCAGCACTTGTTTCAGGGTATTGGACATGCTGGCCTGATAAACCAGCATGGCGGCCGAAGCTTCATCTTCCCTGACGGCATGGGGCTGGGCGGTCTGGCGGAACATACATAGGAACTCTTCCAGTTTTTCATAAGCGTCGGACATAATGCTTCGGTAAATGAAATTAAATACCAGAGAGAAAAAGATGCCGTATACCGAAGTATGGAAAGCGACCTTCATACCGGAGAGCAAAGCGCCCACATTATCGGAAACGGTAAATATATCGTTGCCGCTGAAAGAGCCAAGCCCGAGGGACAATCCAAGGAAAGTTCCAAGAATCCCCAGCCCTGTAAAGGTTCCGGAAAGGCCGGAATTAAAGAAATTCATGCTTACCCTGTCCAAAAGATCCTCGTTGATATATTCTTCCAAATCGCAGGGGGCGGAAATGCCCCGCTTCGTCCGCAGACTTTTTATCCTGAGGCGGTACTTATTGAACGCGTTCCTTAATTCCTCGTTTTCAAAAGCATCGTTCCGCTCCTGGTAACTGCCCCAAAGGTTCTTGCCGTTTGCCTCTTTATATTCTTTCTGAAGCCTGCTTGTGAAAGCCACCAATTCATCCGTAGTATAGCTTAGACGGCTGAAGCTGATGGCCGATATGATAAATAAAATACCTATGATGATTAAGAAGACAATGTTGATCGTTAAATTCACCAACGAGCCTTCCTCTCCGGTAAATACGCCGTTCACATATAAAACAAAAGCCGCGGCGACGACATAGATTAAAAATAGTATATAGTATAATCTGCTTTTCATCAGTACTCCTATCCCGTGCCGCGGCTTGTTTCTTTTCTTTCCTGCCTTTTGCCCCGGACACGTTTCTTCCTCCTAAAACGTACCACATTTTAAAGGGCAACTCAATATACTTCATAAAACCTTAAGAGAATCCTAATTATTATTTAGGAAGAATTTTTCAAATGGTTTTCTGCAAATCGCAGCGCCGAAGCAATGGGCAGGATTAATATCCCGCAGAAAAAATTGCTGACCCCATGGACGAAATCCCAGGGCAGCCCGGCCACAATCCATCCGACGGTTTCTTTTAGATTGAAGCTGTACAATATGGCCTGCACCGGCGCATATAATGTGCCGAATAAAAAGCCATGCATGGCGCACACTGCCATATATACCAGGGGCTGCACCTTTTTCGGCATTTTCTTAGGCAAAAGCATGACGGCCCCCCAAAGAATGGCCCACACATAAAGATACGGAATCCACCATGTGGCAAAGCCATAGAAAACGCCGTTTAAAAGCACATAAATATAGATAGGATATAATGCCTTTTTCCTGTACACAATGGTATAGGAAATGGTAAAGACCCCCAGCAGATGGATATTGGGCGCGAATTCCATAATAATCTTGGAAGCGTACATAATGGTTCCAAGCATGGCAAAGACGGCCATTTCTTTCGTTGAAATTTTCACGGCTATTCTACCTGAAAGGAGTAGTTCTCCCCTTCCTTAATTTCCGTGGAATCCACCCCCGTCTGGGCGTATTCCCCATTTATGTAGAAAGCCCAGTAGACCCCGTCCGTATCGTAATCGAAAGTTATCCCGTTCACCGTCTTTACATAAAGCCCATATTCGCCTTCTTCCCCGGCAATCAGGCCTAATTCGGTCAAAGCGTCCCCTACCGTCGCTTTATCCGTGTGAATTTCAAATTGGGTTTCGTTGCCCTCTTTATCCACCACGGTAAGAGGAAATGCCTTTTCCCCCTTTCCCAGCACACCGCCTTCCGACTGGATAGCCATTTCCTCTCCATTGGATCCGGATGCCGATACGCCCTCCGTGTTTCCCGTTTTTCCATTACAGCCAGTTGTAAACAGTGCCATAGCCACAATAAGCACCATACAAAGGATGAATGACAATGATTTCTTTCCATGTTTTCTCTGCATAGCATTAATCTCCTTTGATTGATATTTCCTTCCCGAGCCGGCGCCCGCAGCTAAAAAGAAGGATTTGCGCCTGGATATTCCGACTTGGCATCTCCAACGGCCGGCCTTCTCGGAGTTTTCTCCAATGGCATTTCCCAAACTGTGGCTTTTAGTCAGGCCGATGGTAGTATATTTGCCTTACGGCGACGGGCTCGTACAGGTTTTGCACCTGTTTCCCCAGGCAGTCCAATTTTTATCATATGCTTTTCTGCTCGTTCCGTCAACCCCGTATCTTATTTCGTACGATTCGGTTATGCGCATAAAATCGCTAAAGCTGTGTACAATACTTAATGCCCTGGCAACGCGTTATTCAAGTCAAAGGCCCCTCTGCAGGCAGCCGCTTGATGCCTTGCCCGCGGGAACAAACTTTAGCAAAGGGGTTTATACCATGGAATTATCTTCCAGCCTTGAAAAGAATATAGAACGGATAGAATCCATTTTTCCCATCCCCAAAAGCTTTGACATCGTTACCCGAAATTTGCTTTTAGGGGAAACGAAGGCATATTGGATTGGAATCAACGGCTTCTGCCGGGTGGAGCTGCTGCAGCAGATTTTTTCGGATTTGCAGAACCCCCTCTACATGAACGACAGCAAAATAGAGGATATTGAAAGATATTTGAATGCCAAAATCGGTTATGCCCAGGCTTCCCTTAGCAACAGCTGGGAGGATATTACCCGAAATATTTTAAGCGGCCCTTCCGTTTTATTTATCGATGGTTTCTCCCAGGCGATTGTGATAGACGTGCGTACTTATCCCGCAAGAAACGTCAGCGAACCGGATACGGAACGTGTCACGCTGGGGGCCAGGGATGGATTTGTGGAAACAATGTTGTTCAACACAAATCTCATCCGCCGCCGCATCCGTTCTCCGAGGCTGACCTTTGAAATGACGTCCATAGGAAAGGAAAGCAAAACGGATGTTGCCATAACCTATATCGACAGCAATGTGAATCGGGATCTTTTAGCCAAATTAAAACAGGCTCTTAACAGCCTGGCCGTCACTTCTTTAACCATGGGGGCTAAAAGCCTGGAAGAACTGCTTGTGAAAAAGCGCTGGTTTCATCCCCTCCCGTGTATGCATTATACGGAGCGTCCGGATGTGGCCTGCAGCTTTCTTATGGAAGGGCATATCGTCTTGATTGTAGACAATTCCCCTTCCGTCCTTATCCTGCCCTGTACGATTTTTCAATTTATGCAAAGCCCGGAAGATTATTATAAAAGCCCGGTGGTAGGCACATATTTTCGGCTCATCCGTTTTATGTGCATACCGGTGAGCCTTATCCTCATGCCCTTGTTCCTCCTGCTTACCGTTTACTTTCCCGGTTTCTCCGAAAAGTGGGGAATCCTCTCATCAGAATCCCTTCCCGGGCCAACGATTATTTTTTATGTTTTTGCGGTGGAATTTCTTCTGGATTTGTTTAAATATTCCGCCTCTGTCAGTTCCAATAGATTTTCCGGCTCTTTATCCATTATCGGGGGCCTGATTATCGGGGATATTGCCGTGGAGCTAAACTGGGCTTCCATTGAAATTTTATTCTATGCCGCCGTCACCCTGCTGACCAGCTTGTCATTGGCCAGCATAGAATTTGGCGACGGCCTTAGGGTTTACCGGCTGTTTTTGGTAATAACAACCGCCCTTTTTGGCCTATGGGGGTTCCTGGGAGGAATTATCCTGGTTCTGTTCTCCGTCATAACGACCCCTGTTTTTGGGGGAATTAGCTATTTCTGGCCTTTATATCCATTTTGCTGGAAAGCGCTGCGCACCCTGCTGCTGCGCTTTCCCACAGCCAGCGCCCAGCCCAGCAAAGTATGGAAACACCATTAAGGGATTCTCCCCATGGACGAGCCGTTCTTCGCCTTACATGGCGTTTAGGATGCCCTGGATTCCATCCTGCTCAAATATTTGTTTGTAGTATCCGATTTCCCGCTGGATCAGCCCATCGATGACGCTCATTCCAAGCAGTTCCACCGGGGCCTTATCGTCTGTCAGCAAGAGGCCGCCCTTTTCATACTTTACCAGTTCCCCGGAAACCCGATTCATCATATCCGCCAGTTCCCCATGCCCTAAACGCCCGGTGCCCTCTTCCAGCTTCTGCAATATTTCTTCGGTTTCAGCGGCGAAAAGTTCCCGGTTGGTGGAGCCTTTTACATCTACGGTATACACGGCGCCAAAAACGTTTGCAATGGTATCGGAAAGGTATTCGTTAATATTTCCTTCTTCTTCAGAGTGCATGTTCATATTGACTACCATCACGCCGCCTTCCTTCAAATGGTCTTTCACCATGGAAAAAAACTCTATGGAAGACATCTGGAAAGGGATTGTAATATCCTGATAAGCATCCACCATAATTACATCATATTTTTTATCCACGGCCTGCAGATAAGCGCGCCCGTCATAAGTGGTCACATCCACCGTATCCGGAAGGGAAAAATATTCCCCCGCCAAATCGGTAATCTTTTGATCGATTTCCACCCCTTCCACAGAGACATTTTCAAAATAATTCATGCATTGCCTGGCGTAAGTGCCCGTTCCCATCCCAAGGATGAGGATATCCCCCTTTTCTTTTCCGTCCATTCCCGCCATGAAAGGAGCCGCCAAAGCATAGTCATAGTACATGCCCGTAAGGGAATCATCCTTTTTCATAATGGACTGTACGCCGAATAATACGTTGGTGGAAAGGATAACGCTGTCATCGGTCTCCTTTACCTGCAAATAATTGTAGATGGATTCCCCTTCGTATAAAAGGCTGTTTTCCCAAAAAGCAAAGCTGCCGGAATGCCCTAAAATACTGCAAAGCATAAAAAGTACAACGGCTGCTGTGCAGGCTCCTCTTTTTGCCCTTTTGCTAATAAAATAAACTAGGCCAAGGGCAAGGAGTATCCCCGAAAAAATCAAAAAGGTAATGGATGTTCCCACCGCCGGTATGGTTACAAAGGTGGGCAAAAAAGTGCCGATAATGCTCCCGATAGTGTTAAAGGCACCCAAAGTGCCTACAGTTTTCCCGCTGTCATCCAGACTGTCCACCGTATATTTCACAAGGGAAGGGGTCACCGTGCCAAGAAGGAACAGAGGGTATACAAAAATCACCATACAAGCCACAAACCCTGCCAATATGAGGAAATTATTATTGACAGTCATAATCAGCACAGCGGAAATAGCCAGGATAATGTATTTCCCCACTACGGGAATCGCCGCTATCCATATGGCCGCGATGATCAGCCTCATATACAGCTTGTCAGGGTTCGGGTTTTTATCGGCGCTTCTCCCGCCCCATATATTCCCTAAAGCCATGGCAATCATTATCGTTCCGATGATAATGGTCCATACAATCTGCGAAGAACTGAAATACGGGGCCAACAGTCGGCTGGCTCCCAGTTCCACTGCCATAACTGACATGCCGGCAAAAAATTCGGTAAAATATAAATAATATTTGTTTTTTAAAATGCTCTCCATATCAAGTGTTCCTCTCCTTCATTAAAAAAATGTAATTGTATGATATAAAAGAACCCTTCCATCCCTTAGGCTTTCCGCTTCCACATCCACTTCACATCCGCCGGCCCCCATCTCTTCCAGCACCCTGTCCATATATCCCGACGAATAGCTGTCGCTTTCATAGGCGCGGTAGCATTCCATCCAAAGGTCTTCGCTGTCCACAATGTTCATAAACTGAAGCGAGCCGCCCGCCGCTGCCAGCTGGTTATAGCAGTCGTCATAATACTCCTGCAGGCTGCGCAGCACATCGTTTTCCGAAAACCCGATTTCATCCAGGCTCCTCCTGTCATCCGCATATTGGGGCTCTGGGGACTGGGGGGCCTCTTGTTCGGAAGCTTCCAGATTGCTGTACTTTGTTCCGTTGCAGGCCGGAAGATAGACGGATAAATCTTCCCTCCTGTGGGTGGACGAAAACTCGCTGTCCGTTTTATTGAAAAAACCGTATTTATCCGGATTCGTATCATCCCAGGTGGCATCCGCATTGTAATATTCCCCGTCCAGGCGGATAATGTTCCAGGCATGGTTTTCCCCCGCATATCCGGTGCAGTAATAACAAGGGATGCCAAGTTCGGTCATCAGATATTGAAAGCTTCTGGCATATCCGGCGCAGACGGTTCGTCCTCCCACCAGGGCGCTGTAGGCGCTTTGGTTAAGCAGTGCGCCCATATCATAGTCAATCCGGTCCAACAAGGCATTATGCACATATACTTCTTTCTCATAGTCGCTCCCCAGATTTCTTGCCCCGGACAGTATGCTTTCCGCCCCGGCCTGGAAGTCGCTCTTGGCCGCATCCAGGTCATCCACCAGATAATTGAATTCCAGGGAGATTTCCGCGCATTCCCCGTTTCTTGCAAACTTTGCCCTATATGCGGAATCCAGCCAAAACAACTCTGGATGGTCATTAAATACTGCCATAAATGTATGGCGAAGCTCCGTCTGGTTCACTTGTACAATAGGATTAAAAATCCCGTTTACCGCCATGGCATTGGCATAAATCTGGCGGTACAGCGATTGAAGCTTTTCCGGGAGCATGCCATAATAAGGGTAATATTCCGTATCGAAGCTTAAATCTTCTCCCGTTTCGCCATAAGTATACTTTTTCTGAAGCTCTTCCGCTTCCTCTTCGTCAATCTGTTGGGCTACTTCCTGAACCGGGGTATACCCTCCACGCCCGGTGACGGAATCGGGAACCTTGACCTCTTCCCTTTCCGGGGCAACATATCCGGAATCGATATTTTCTCCCAGCGGATTTCCCGCCGTTCCGTTTTCCCCGTTTCCCGTGCTGGCACTATCCGTTCCGCCATTCATCCCGGCGTCTCCGGCTTCGGCCTCTCCGGCGCCGCTTTCCGGCATAGGCAGCATATCCTCCTGGGCCATATCTTCCCCATAAGAAGAAGCCCCGTTCCCCAGCTTATCCCGGAAAAAACTGGCCGCCTTTTCCGAAAGCGCGGGCTGGAACGCGCAGACGATGATAAATAGACTGATAAGTGACAACAGAATCAAAATGCTGTACAGCAAACCTTTTAAAAATTTCATGTTACTCCCCATTTCTGTATTTTTTACAGAAGAATCCTCTTCCGTTCTTCTTTTGTCAATTCCCTGTAGCCTCCGCTGGGAAGGCTTTCGTCCAGGGAAATCCCTCCCATAGCGATTCTTTTTAAGTAAGCGACCTGGCATCCTACGGCCTTAAGCATTCTTTTGACTTGATGGTATTTCCCTTCCCGAAGCGTCAGATAAAGGCTGGTTTCTGTAATTCGTTCCGCTTTTGCAGGCAAAGTCGGTTTTTCCTCCCCTATATCGATGCCGGCCTCCAACAAACGCCTGCCTTCTTCCGTAAGGGCATTATCCAATTCAACATAATAAACCTTATCCACATGCTTTTTCGGGGAAAGAAGACGGTGGGCCAATTCGCCGTCATTTGTCATGATGAGCAGCCCTTCCGTGTCCTTATCCAGCCTCCCTACCGGAAAAAGGTCATCGTATCCGCTATCCTTTAAAAGATCCGTTACCGTTTCACATAGATTGTCTTTTGTAGCGGATACCACCCCTTTTGGTTTGTTCAGCATATAATAAACATATTTGTGATATTCTACCTCTTTTCCCTGGAAAGTAACTTTATCCTGTCCTTCCTTCACCTTAAATTCCGGCTTGTCGATAATTTCCCCGTTCACTTTTACCGCTTTCTTTTTCAGAAAAGCCTTTACCTGGCTGCGGCTGCCTATGTTGGCGTCGCATAGAAATTTATCTAAACGAAGCATTTCCCTTCTCCTTCTATTTTTTTATGTATCTCATATACTTGTATTAGATTTTCTTTATTGAGAATGGTGATTATTTGAGAAAAAATATAAAAACATTTTCCCTTACCCTCGCATTCCTTCTTCTGACCGGCCTGTTGCTGGCTTTCCCGAAAGAAAGCCTTGCTTTTTCCCTGACCGGCCTGCAGCTCTGGTTTAACCGGATGGTTCCTACGCTGCTTCCTTTTATGATTTTGTCCGGTATTATGATACGCCTGGATCTAACGGAACATGTGGTCAAAGCGGTCAGCCCTTTTCTCATGCCGTTCTTCAAAATAAGCTTAAACGGCCTATATGCCGTTGTGATTGGTTTCCTCTGTGGATTCCCTATGGGTGCAAAGGTCATCGCCGATTTATATGAAGGGCGCAGGATTACTAAAAAAGAAGCTTCTTTCCTATTGGCTTTTTGCAATAATATCGGCCCCGTATATTTTATCAGCTTTGTGCTTCCAACCTTGGAACTGAAATTGGTCCTTCCCTATGTTTTCGGCATGTATGGCTTGCCTTTATGCTACGGCATTTTCTTAAGGCATACGGTATACCGGGCCTATATCCCGTCTCCGTCCCGCCTGGGTCCTGTCCGCAAACTGAAAAACATTCTTTCCGCGGCGGAAGGCGCTGCTCCCATATCGCTGTTGGACACTTTGGACGATTCCATTTTATCGGGCCTTTACAGCATAGCCAAGCTGGGAGGCTATATGGTGCTGTTTAATCTGCTCAATCTGGTTCCCAGGGCATTCCTGCCCGTGTTTTCTTTCTCCGGCACAGATTCCGGGGCCGTTTTGAACTGCTTTTTGGAAATTACCAGCGGCATCAGCCGCATAGGCAGCCATGCCCCCCTTATCGTGCTGCTTTTGCTGCCCTTCGGCGGTTTTTCCTGCATTGCCCAGACATACAGCATAATAAAGAAGACGGATCTCTCCCTTAAAAATTATATATGCCATAAAATGGCGCTTTCTGGAATTACTTTGTTTTACTATTTCCTTTGGCAGTTATTTTTTCCTTCTTCGTTTCTTCTTTGAGCGCCTCCCCTTTAAAAGGATTCCAGCCAGCAGGACAAGAACAAAAAGAATGGAGGAGCAAACCGCCGCCACTTGGAGAAAATATAAGACGGTCGGCTTAGGGGCTGTATTTGCGTTGAAGTTTTCTCCCATATCCTCCTCAGGCAGTGCTTTCGGATTATTTCGGGCAGTCATCACGCCTGCTTCCACAGCATCCTCCCCGTCGGACTGGGCCGGGGCTTTCAAATCTTCCCCGTTGTCGGAATTTTGGTTATTTTCTTCCCCGTACAGCATGGGATTTTCCTCTCCGTACAGCATGGAAGGAAGATAAACATGGCTGCTTTCTGTAGAAATATCATATTTATTATATACCCTCACCACTAAATCGGGAACAGTTCCCGAAGGGATATTTGCCGTAAAGGTGAGAAGATCCTTGCCGCGGGGCTCCCAAATCTCCAGGTTCGAAAAATTTTCCCCGCCATCCCAGCTAAAACTGTAATATGAAATATAGCTGTCATAATCCACGGCATATATGGAGACCGTCACGTCTCCCGTTTTTTCGTCCACATCGTCCACATCTATCATGCATACATCTGGTTTAGTCAAGTCCGGTTTCATCGGCGCGGAAGGAAGCGGAGGTTCCTCCTTTTGATATCCGCTGTAATCTGTGCCCAGCACTTCCGATTTTAACCCATAATATTTTGCCACGGCAGTAGCATCCAGAATTCCCAGCTGCCTCAGCTTTTCTTCCGAAGTATAAAAAGGCATATCCCTTTTGTGGTCCAAATGGCAATGCTCTATCAGCGCGGAGGGTATTCCCTTTTCCGTGGAATGGCGGATAATCCCATAATAATCTTCCCCGTCGTCATTCATCCTTGTTTTGATTCCCCTGGGATAAAGGCCCATATCTTCTAAAAGCTCCAGCTCCGCGCTGGCAAAACCGTATCCTTTCTGATATTCTTCTCCAAAAGCGGATATCCAGACTTCCGAGCCAAAAAGGCTTCTTTCCAGGGAAGTGTTGAAGTGCAGGCAAAACAAAAAATCCGCATTTTTCGAGGCTGCGAATTCCGCCCGCTCTTCCAAGCTCATATCCTTATCCCCATTACGGGTCATATAGACTTCAATCCCTTCGTATTTTTCCAATTCTTCCTTCATGGCAGAGGCAACCGCCATTGTCATATCCTTTTCCGTATATCCGTCATATTGCGCCCCCAGGTTCTCTCCTCCGTGTCCCGGATCCAACACCACCACTACCGGCTGAGCCGCATATCCCCGGATGCTAAACAGACAAAAAAGAAGGAAACAGGCCATGCCGTTTACCGCCGCTTTCAAAAAAATTTTCATATTTATAACTATGCCCTTTCCCAAAATGCCCAACGGAAGCCGCGCACCGGCGTAAATATGGCATTTGGCCCGTTGCCCGCGGGAACAAAGAAACCGGCTCCGTCATTGAGGGCGAAACCGGTTTGCAATTACTTTTACTATTTATCTTCCCTATTTCAGCATATCTAAGTTCAGGGATTCGCCGTCTGCCCCGTTCTCCGCCCCGTCCAGCAACGAATCCGTTTCCTGCGGGCGCAAATCCGCCCGGTTGGACCTGATAACCTCCGCATATCCGTTTAAGTTATTAATAAAACTCTCATAATGGGATGTTGTCATATTCATCGTCTGAACAATCATGTTTTCCAGGTTTGCCAGCATATCGTCCGTGTACTGAATCGCCGCCGCCCTCATATTATTGGCCTCGATGGTAGCATTGTCCAATATTTCCTGTGCCTGATGGCTGGCCAAACTCACCACTTCATTGGCCTGGGCATAAGCCTGCTGCATAATCTCATGCTCGTTAATCAGTTCGTTGGTATGTACGGTAGCTTCATTAATCAAAGCTTCCGCCTTTGTCCTGGCATCGTTCAAGATGGCTTCCTTATTGCTGATTATCTTTTGATACCGCTTGATTTCATCAGGAGTCTTCATCCGAAGTTCCCGGAGCAGTTCATCAATTTCCTCTTTATTCACGATAATCTTCGTATTGGATAACGCCTGGTATTTACAACTATCAATGTACTCTTCGATTTCGTCGATTAATTGTTCAATCCTGCTGCTCATATAGTAACCTCTCCCATTACTGCCGCCATCTTTTGACAGTATTATCTATGTCCGTATTTTTCATAAATAAGCTGCGCCACAAATTTTGGCACACACATGGATATATCCCCGTTGAAGCTGGCAATTTCCTTCACGCTGCTGGAACTTAAATAAGCATATTCCAAACTGGTGGTTAAAAACATTGTATCCAGTTCCCCTTTGGAAAGCAGCTTATTGGTCTGGGCAATCTGCAGTTCATACTCGAAATCGGTAATCGCACGCAATCCCCGGATTGCCACATGTACATTTTTCTTCTTCGCGTAATCGATTAATAAGCCGCTGAAAAAATCCACCTTAACATTCGGGATATCTTTTGTCGCTTCTTCTAATATCTTAACACGTTCTTCCACAGAAAACAATGGAGTCTTTAATTGATTGTTCAACACGCTTACTGTTAATTCGTCAAAAATATCCGCAGCACGACGAATTACATCAAGGTGTCCATAGGTAACCGGGTCAAAACTCCCCGGATAAATAGCAGCCTTCATCTTTTCCCCTTGCCCTTCTCAGCTTTCCTGTCCTTTTTTTAAAAATACATGTTTATTTGTTTTATATGTTTTTTCCCGTATAATTTCATACCCCAAAGAAGCAGAAAAAGAAAAATCCTGCAAAAGGCCAGCTTCGATAACAATCAATGTATTTTCTGTTACATAGGCTTTATCCGCCAGGGAGGCCAGTACTTTATTCTCGTATCCTTCCCCATAGGGAGGATCCATAAAAATAATATCCGCTTCCTTTTCATGAATAAGGGCCAGCGCCCCGCACACATCCTGCCGGAAAATGGTTGCCCGATTTTCCGTTTTCGTGAATTCCAAATTATGCTTGATGCAGGAAAAAGCTTCCTTATTGTTATCCACAAAATAGGCATGCCTTGCCCCACGGCTGAGCGCCTCGATACCAATCCCTCCGCTGCCGCTGAACAAATCGATGAATAAACAATCCTCCAAATATGGCTGTAAAATATTGAATAAGGTTTCTTTTACCCTATCCGTCGTAGGCCGCGTGCCCATTCCTTCCGGCGTTTTTAGAGGAAGACGCCTTGCCGTTCCCGCAATTACTCTCATAACAAACCCTTTGCTTTACAATAAATATCTTAGGTACAATTTCCATCTTTCTACCATCATAATCGTTTCTTCGATTCTGGTCAATCTTTTTTTCTATAATTATAATATATAATTTTGTTCCTAAATCCGCGGCTTAATTCCCTTTGTATCCCTTTTCCCCGCTTTTATCTTATTCAGTTCCATCTTTTTGCCCTTATATTCGATGAAATTTTCTGTCGAATTCTGGGTATAATATACATTTTCCACATAATCCTTATTGCCCAGCTTCATTCCCCGGACACCCACTGCGCCCTTTTTCTTTTCCGGTATTTCTTCTATGGGAAAGCGCAGGAAATACCCCTCCGCCGTCTGCAACACGATGTTGCTTTGCTCTTTCAGGATAGCCGCCGAGACTACTTCATCCCCCTCTTGCAGTTTGGTGGCGGATACTGTCCGTTTTGCCACATCGAATTCCCCGCCGTCCACAATTTTTAGCATGGACTGCCTGGTGGCGAACACTACCCGGTAAAGGTTCAGCTGGGACTGGCCGGTCACCAGAATAATGGTTTCCTTTTCCGCACTGTAATTGCTGATATTATCCAGGGGTACGCCCTTATCCCGGAACTTTCCAAAGGGGATGTCCGGCACTTTAATGGTATGTAGCTGCCCCATGTTGGTAAAGACGCAGATGCGCCCTGTGTTTTTGCATGGGAAAACGTATTTATTTTCCCCGTCGGCCGCTTCTTTGTTCCTCTCATAAGTAGGCATATCAATAGTTTTCACATAACCGAAACGGTCAATGAGGCACATCACTTCCATTTCTTCCATTTTCTTTTCCTCATAAACCGCCTCTTCCCCATTTTCCACCACTGTGCGCCGTGGCCTTCCATACTCCTTCTTTATGGCATCCAGCTCCTTGATGATAACCTGGGCCATGGAATCCCTGCGTTCCAGGATATCTTCATACCGGTAAATATTTGCCATTGTTTCCTCATGTTCCTTGATCAGGGCTTCAAGCTCCAATCCGATTAACTTGTATAGACGCATATCCAGTATGGCATTGGCCTGCTTTTCCGTGAACCTGAGCTGGGCTGCCATAATACGGGATTCCTTTGACTTGAATTTGATGCCGTCAATCTTCCCTTCCGTAAGGCAATCCTTTACCATTGCCCTATCCTTGCTGCCCCGAAGTATTTCGATGATTAAGTCGATGACATTGCAGGCTTTTATCAACCCTTCCTGTATTTCCTTCCTCTCCAGCTCTTTTTCCAGAAGGGTCTTATACTTTCTGCCGGCCACTTCAAACTGAAAATCAACGTTGGCCTTGATAATTTGCTTTAACCCCATAGTCTCCGGCCTGCCATCGGAAATCGCCAGCATATTTACGCCGAAAGTATCCTCCAAACGGGTTTTTTTGTAAAGCATGTTGATAAAATTGTTCACATCCGCATCTTTTTTCAGCTCGATGACAATTCGGATGCCTTCCTTGGAGGATTGGTTGGAAATGTCCACGATATCCTGGGTTTTCTTGGTTTCCGCAAGGGCCGCCACGTCGGAAAGGAATTTCCCGATATTGGCGCCTATCATCGGATAGGGGATTTCCGTGATTACAAGGTTGGTTTTTCCTCCCTTGGCCTTCTCTATTTCCACCTTTCCCCTAATCTTTATTTTTCCTGTTCCGGTTTCATAAACGGATAGAAGCTCATCTTTATTGATAACAATCCCCCCGGTGGGGAAATCGGGCCCTTTCACATATTTCATCAACCCTTTTGTGGTAATTTCCGGGTCTTTCATATATGCTTTAGCCGCGTCAATGACTTCCGCCAGGTTATGGGGAGGGATGTTGGTAGCCATTCCTACTGCAATACCCTCGGAGCCGTTCACAAGAAGGTTAGGTATTTTTACCGGAAGCACCGCGGGCTCTTTCTCCGTCTCATCGAAATTAGGAACGAAGTCTACTACGTCTTTGTCCAAATCGGAAAGGAAAGCCTCCTGGGTAACTTTCTCCAGCCTGGCTTCCGTATAACGCATGGCCGCTGCCCCATCCCCTTCGATATTGCCGAAATTGCCATGGCCGTCTATCAAAGGCATTCCCTTTTTAAAATCCTGCGTCATGACCACCAGGGCTTCATATATGGAACTGTCTCCATGGGGATGGTATTTACCCATCGTATCCCCTACAATACGGGCGCTTTTCCGATAAGGCCTGTCATAGCGGATACCCAGTTCATGCATATCATACAGAGTCCTCCTCTGCACCGGTTTTAATCCGTCCCTTACATCGGGAAGGGCCCTGGCAATTATGACGCTCATCGCATAGTCAATATAAGATTTCTGCATCACTTCCGAATATTCTGTTTTTATTATTCTGCTGTCTTCCATGACAGGTTCCTCCTATTCCAGTTCCGCAAGTGCCCCTACAGCACCGTAAAACATACATCTTGCAGAGAAATTTCCGGCCGCTGCGCGTCCGTAAATTCTCTGGGGTGCTTCCTGGGCACTTGCTGATTTCCCAGTTCCGCAAGTGCCCAGGAAGCACCCATTAAAACTCATCTAAATATCCAGTTCCGCGTCGGTAGCGTGTTCGTAGATGAAAGCTTTACGGGGGGGAACTTCGGTGCCCATGAGCATTTCCGTTACTTCGGAAGCCATGCGGGCGTCTTCGATTTCAACCAGCTTTAACAGCCTCGTTTCCGGGTTAAGGGTGGTTTCCCATAGCTGCCCGGCGTCCATTTCGCCAAGGCCTTTGTAACGCTGTAGGGTAAACGGGCCTTTGTGGCGCTTTCTGTATTTTTCCAACGCTTTGTCATCGTACAAATATTCTTCCGCTCCTTTGGACGGCATTGCTTTATATAAAGGCGGCATGGCAATGTACACATGCCCTTCATAGATAAGCTCCGGCATGAAACGATAAAATAAAGTAAGCAGCAGGGTGGAAATATGAGCGCCGTCCACGTCCGCATCCGCCATAATGATTATCTTGTCATAGCGAAGCTTGGAGATATCGAAGTCATTGCCATATCCTTCCGAAAAGCCGCAGCCAAAGGCGTTAATCATCGTTTTAATCTCCGCATTGGCAAGGACTTTGTCAATGCTGGCCTTTTCCACGTTCAAAATCTTTCCCCGTATGGGCAGGATGGCTTGAAAAGCACGGTTCCTGGCGGTCTTTGCGCTGCCCCCTGCGGAATCGCCTTCCACAATGAAGATTTCGCATTTGGAAGCATCCCTGGATTCGCAGTTGGCCAGCTTTCCGTTGGAGTCAAAGGAGAATTTCTGTTTGGTCAGCATATTCGTCTTTGCCTTTTCTTCCGTTTTCCGTATTTTTGCCGCCTTTTCCGCGCAGGAAATCACATTCTTCAATGTTTCCAGATTCCGGTCAAAATAACGGACAATCTCTTCCCCCGTTACCTTGCTGACCACCTTTGCCGCATCCTGATTGTCCAGCTTTGTCTTCGTCTGTCCTTCGAACCTGGGGTCGGGATGCTTGATGGAAACTACCGCCGTCATGCCGTTTCGCACGTCGGCCCCGGTGAAATTCACATCCTTTTCCTTTAAAATGTTCAGTTCCCTGGCATAGGTGTTGATTACGTTGGTGAACATGGTCTTAAATCCGGTCAGATGGGTGCCGCCTTCCGCATTGTAGATATTATTGCAGAAGCCAAGTACATTTTCATGGAATTCGTTCACGTACTGAAAGGCCACTTCCACAGAAATGTTTTCGTTTTCCCCTTTATAATAAATCACATCGTGGACCGTTTCCTTGGATTTATTCATATCCTTAATAAAACCCACGATGCCCTCCGGTTCCTTATATTCCATATGCTCTGCCGGAGTTTTCCGCTTATCTTCATAAACTATCGTTAACGTAGGGTTTAAATAGGCCGTCTCGTGCAGGCGGCTTTTTACTTCATCCTCCTTAAAGCGGGTCCGGTCGAAAATCGTATCATCCGGCAGGAAGTTTACTTTTGTTCCCGTCTCCCGGGTTTTGCCGATTACCGGCAGCAGTCCGTCCTTTAACTGGATTACCGGATTTCCTCTTTCGTATTTATCCTCATATATAAAACCGCCGTTTTTTACCTGTACGGTCAAATAGGCGGACAGGGCGTTTACCACGGAAGATCCTACCCCATGAAGGCCGCCGCTTGTTTTATAGGCGGAATTGTCGAACTTTCCCCCGGCATGCAGGGTGGTAAAAACAAGCCGCTCCGCGCTTACCCCCTTTTCATGCATCCCTACAGGGATGCCCCGGCCGTTATCTTCCACCGTGGCCGAGCCATCCGCTTCCAATGTCACTTTTATTTTATCGCAATAGCCTGCCAGATGCTCGTCCACGGCATTATCCACAATTTCATAGATAAGATGATTCAGCCCTTTATAAGAAACGCTTCCGATATACATTCCCGGCCGTTTCCTGACCGCTTCCAGCCCTTCCAAAACCGTTATTTTTGAGGCGTCATAGATATCTGCTTTTGCCATTGTTTACATCCTTTCCCTAAATCTTTCAAAAATCCATTCTGTAGTATAGCATACATTTTGTGGAAATAAAAGGGGAAAATACCGCATGTAGTGGAAGCGGAGCAATTTCCTATGATATAAAAAAGGCTATACGTTTCCGTATAACCATTTTCAACCTATATTTTTTTGGAACAGGCAACTGCCAGCGAGCCTGGGCCGATGTGGCAGGCTATGCTTAAGGAAAGCGGATCCATGTGGATGTCGAATCCTGGAAATGTTTCCAGCAGCTCTTCCTTTAAGGCCTCTGCAGCCGCTTCATTATGGGTATGGGCAATCTGCAGCCAGATACTGTCTTTATCCACTCCGCCGAAACGGTTGACCATATCGTTTTTAATGGCATTTATCATAATCGTCTTTCCCTGGCTGGTGGTTCTTGCTTTCGCAAAGGCATCCAGCTTATCCCCCTGTATCTGCAGTACCGGCTTCAACTTTAATAAAGTTCCCAAGGCCGCTGCCGCAGGGGTAATCCTGCCTCCCTTTTTTAAATAGTATAATGTATCCAGCATAATGTAGATGCTGGAGTTGAATTTGTCGTTCTCCAGGAACTCTTTAATTTCCTTTGCATCTTTCCCCTGCCCCGCCAGCTTTAATGCATCTAGAACAGATTGCCTTTGAGTCACGGAAATCCTTTGGTTATTCACTACCTGTACCTTCCCGTCATAGTCCCGGGATAGCATGATAGCGCTTTGACAGGAACCGGACAGGCCGCTGCTCATAGGGATATGCACTATCTCATCGCATTCTTTCAATGCCTTATCCCAAAGATTCATCACGGATTCCGGGGAAGGCTGGCTGGTTACAACATCATCCCCATTGGCCAGCCGTTCATAGAATTCTTCCTGGGTTAGGCTTATATCTTCAAAAAAAGTCACTTCATTTACCATAAAAGGCATAGGCAGCACATAAATCCCTAATTCCTCTGCCTGTTTTTGAGTAATTCCGCTGTTGCTGTCCGTTACAATTCCAATCCTTGCCACTGCCTCACACCGTACTGCAAGCACAGTACTCTCCTTTCCCTTTCCATTCATCATATTATATATTACTGTCAGATTGTCCAAAAGTCAACCGCATTGAGCACATTCTCCATATACTTTCCCAGCATTTTATTTTCCGGCTTTTCCAGCCCGGCATCTTCGTCCAATATTTTGTCCGCATATTTTCCCGCTGTTTTCAATACATCGGCATCCTGATAAATATCCCCCAGCTTAAAATCCATCAGCCCGCTCTGCCGTATCCCGAACAAATCGCCCGGCCCGCGCAGCTTTAAATCTTCCCCGGCGATATAAAACCCATCATTGGAATGGTTTAAAATCTCCAATCGGTCGAAATTCTGCTTTTTGCCGGAACCGTTGATAAAAATGCAGTAGGATTGGCTTTCCCCCCTTCCAACCCGTCCCCTGAGCTGGTGCAGCTGGGCCAGTCCAAAACGTTCCGCATTTTCCACCATCATTACGGTAGCATTGGGCACATTGATTCCCACTTCGATTACCGTTGTAGAAACCAATACGTCAATATTATGGGCGGCATATTCTTCCATAATCTTGTTTTTATCCGCCGGACGCATTTTCCCGTGGAGGCAGGCAATCTGTATCCGGGCAGGAAGTATACTTTTCATCTTCTCCGTATAAGAAACCACGTTTTCCACCCCGTCCGTTTCCCCTTCTTCCACCATTGGGCAAATGATATATACCTGATGCCCCTTCCCTACTTCCTTTTCTATGAAGCGGTATGCCTTTTCCCGGTACTCCGTTCCTACCACGCAGTTTTTGATGGGAAGCCTGTCAGCAGGCAGCTCGTCCACAATGGAAATGTCCAAATCGCCATAAAGGATCAGGGCCAATGTCCTGGGAATAGGGGTGGCGCTCATTACCATTACATGTACCCCTTCCCCTTTGCCTGCCAACCTCTCCCTTTGCCTTACGCCGAACCGATGCTGCTCGTCCGTCACCACCAGGGCCAGGTCTTTATATTCCGCCTTTTCCTGTATGAGGGCATGGGTGCCGATGATTACATTGGCCTCCCCGTTCCTTATTTCTTCGTAAGCTTCCCTTTTCTCTTTGGCCGACATGGAGCCGGTCAAAAGCACAGGGCGGAAAGGAAGCCGGTACTTTTCCGTCAGCTTGCGCATGGTTTCGTAATGCTGCCCGGCCAGGACCTCCGTAGGTGCCATCATGGCCCCCTGATAGCCGTTGGCCACGCACATGAGCAGCGCCAAAAACGCAAGAATCGTTTTCCCGGAGCCCACATCGCCTTGTATGAGCCGGTTCATGGCGTTCTTCCCCATAAGATCCCGCTTGATTTCCATCCATACTTTATTCTGGGCCGCGGTCAGGGAATAGGGCAAAGCTTCTATCAGCCTCTTTGTCTGGGCCACATCCATCATAGGATAGCCGCTTTCTAAGCCCGCACGGTGCTCCTTGCACTTGCGAAGAGCCAATAGGAAAATGAAAAATTCATCGAAAACAAGCCGTCTCCTGGCCTCCAACATCCTGTCATAATCCGGCGGGAAGTGGATTTCCTCCAAGGCCTGACTGTAAGCCTCCAACTGTAGGTTTTGCCGAATCCATTCCGGCAGATAATCCTTTTCCATGTTGCAGGAAGTAAACGCCTGTTTTACCGCCTTTGCAACCATATGGTTGGTAAGCCCGGCGGTTAACGGATATTTCGGCTGGAGAACGCCCATCAGCTTAAAATATTCTTCGGGCTTATATATTTTTGCCTGCTCCATAATCAATTTCCCGTTTTTCTTCTGGGGAATTCCTCTAAAAATATAAAAATAGCCTTTTTTCAGGATATTTTTTATATAGGGGGTATTGAAATAGGTCATGAATATTTCTCCGGATGTATCTTTGGCCGTAAAGTTCAAGATGGTCAGGTTCCGCACTTTTTTAGCCGTTATATTTCCTACGAGGCATGCCCTGATGGAGCATAATTCCCCGCAAGCCGCATCCTGAATAAGAGACGGTTGGGAAAAGGTTTCATAATCCCGGGGATAATTGTGGAGCAGATCTTCTATGCTTCGGATATTTAATTTGGCAAAAAGTCCGGCGGTTTTTTCGCCTATCCCTTTTAAACTGGTGATGGTTTGGCTGGTGTCCATAGGGATGCTCCTTCCATGTATGATATTATATTGAGCGCGGCCTGCGCAGCTGTAGTGGCATCTCCCCAAAAGGAAACCCCGCTTATACAGGCACCGTGTATCCGGGCATGCATGAGCAGGGCTTTTACCGTTTGCATTTCGGAATGAAAACTCAGGCTATAAACAGCTTTTAATCTTATTCCGCCGAAATAATATAATAATAAATCGGCTGGCCGCCGTATTGCAGCTCCACATCGCATTTCGGATACCGGGCTTCTACCTTTTCTTTCAGTTCTTCTGCAGTTTCTTCTGCAACCTCCGACCCATAATAAATGCTGATTAATTCTTTATCGTCCTCCATCATATCTTCAATCATGCGGAAAGTAACGTCTAAGAGGTCGGAACCGTTGGAAAGGATGCCGCTGTCTCCGATTCCCATATAGTCTCCCTGCTTGATTTCCTTATTATCAATCACGGTATCCCTTACAGCATAAGTTACCTGGCCGGTGCTCACCGATTTAATCTCTTCAATCATGGTTTCCGTATTTTCTTCCATAGAAAGCTCCGGTACAAAGTTGATGACCGCTGTAATCCCTTGGGGCACTGTCTTTGTGGGTATTACGATAATTTTCTTCTCATCCGCCATATGGGCTGCCTGTTCTGCAGCCAAAATTATGTTTTTATTGTTTGGCAGAATATAGACCGTATCGGCATTCACCTTTTCGACCGCATCCAGCATATCTGCGGTGCTGGGGTTCATCGTCTGCCCGCCTTCGATAATATAATCGATGCCGAGCCCTTTGAAAATTTCCTGTATCCCGTCTCCAGCGGAAACGGCAATAAAGCCCACATCCTTTTTCCGAGGAGGCTCTTCCTCCACTTGTTCTTCTTTCTGTTTCTCCGACATTTTAAACAGTTTCTCCTGATGCTCCAGCCTCATATTATCGATTTTCATATTGGAAAGAGCGCCGTACTTTAAAGCTTTCTGTATTGCCAGGCCGGGGTCGTTGGTATGTACATGTACCTTGACCACGTCATCGTCCGCAACTACTACGATGGAATCGCCGATGGATTCCAGATAAGCTTTAAAATCCATTTCCTGTTTAATATTGAAGTTTCGGTTCAGCATAATTATAAATTCCGTGCAATAGCCGAATTTAATATCCATCTGTGCCTGTACATCTATATTCGATGCGGCGCCCGACGGAGTGCGCCCCGATGAAATATCGGAAATCTTAAAATCCACTTCTTTGCCGAGGAAAGCTTCGTAAGCGCCTTTCAGCACCTGCATAAGTCCCTGGCCCCCGGAATCCACTACGCCTGCCTGCTTCAGTACCGGCAAAAGCTCCGGTGTTTTCTCCAGCACTTCATCCGCATATTGGATGATTTCCCTGAAGAAAAATTCCAGGTTTTCTTCCCCGTTATCGGCCAGCTCCCTCGCTTTTTGGGCGCCTCCCTTTGCTACGGTAAGAATGGTGCCTTCCTTCGGTTTCATAACCGCTTTATAAGCGGTTTCCACAGCCTTGTCCAAGGCATCCGCCAAAATTTTCGTATTCAGTTTTTCGTGTTCCCTTACTCCTTTGGTAAAGCCGCGGAAAAGCTGTGACAGGATAACGCCGGAATTCCCTCTTGCGCCCCGCAAAGAGCCGGAGGATATCGCTTTGCACAACGCGGCCATATCCGGTTTTTCCATATCCGAAACCTCTTTGGCTGCGGACATAATGGTTAAGGTCATATTTGTTCCAGTATCGCCGTCCGGAACAGGAAATACGTTCAGTTCATTAATCCATTCTTTTTTCTCTTCCAAATTTTTTGCGCCAGCTAAGAACATCTTAGAAAGCATCTCAGCGTCGATTGTTTTGACCACAACAAATTTCCTCCTTAATCAATCACTCTTACACCTTCTACAAAGATGTTGATTTTCTCAATCCCAATACCCGTAAATTCTTCCACCTTATACTTTACATTGCTAATCAGATTATCGGATACAGCCAATATGCTGACGCCATATGAAACGATTACATGGAAATTAAGAATCAGCTTATTGTTATGAAGGGAAACCTTGATTCCCCTTGTCATGCTGTCCATTTTCAAAAGCTTAACCAGACCATCCTTTACGTTCACGCCGGCCATCCCGACGATTCCAAAGCATTCCATGGCAACTGACCCCGCATACTGTGCAATCACTTCGTTGTCAATAGCTATATTTCCCATATGGGTATCCATAGAAAAAGCTTTCATAATATCCCTCCTTAACCTTAGTCCTGAAAATATCCCGCTTCTGGATATATATATATGATGTATTATAACCGTTATTTGGTAAAGAAACAAGAAAATATTGAATTTCAAAAAATTTTTTTCTATAAATAATTTTTCATAACATGAAATTTTTGCTTGCAATATGTGATTTTATCTGCTATTATACTAATGTTGCGAGTATAATGCTGAGGAGGTGTTAAAATGGCTAAATGTGATATTTGTGGTAAAGGCGTTCAATTTGGTAACAACGTAAGCCATTCTCATAGAAGATCTAACAGAATCTGGCATTCCAACATCAAAAACATAAAGTGTAAAGTGAATGGCGGCGCTAAGAAAATGCATGTTTGCACACGTTGTTTAAGGTCTGGCAAAGTGGAAAGAGCCTAAAAATGAGAAATGAAATTTTATGGAGCGTATAAAAAAACAGCTGAAAAGGCTGTTTTTTTATATTATAGGATTCGGGCATCCTCACCTGACCATGGGATGCGCCTGGCATATTGCACAAAAAAAGTTTGTGCAACTGACTTTTGTGCGATGGAGATGAGACTCAAAAATCGTGGAAGCCACTGCTGAACACGATTTTCGCTTCAGAGGCTCATCGGAATGCTTCGCACAATGGAAGGCGCACAACTTTTTTGTGCAATATGCCAGGCGCATCCCATGGCTAGGTGAGGATGCCGAAAAACCAGGCCGTTTTGCTACCTGGCCTGGCTCCCCATTTCATAAGCCCTTTTCAGCTCTTCGTATTCTCTTGTAATGATCTGCACCATTTCATGGTCGCCCGTCACGTTGTCGGGATGGAACATTTTCATTAAATCTTTGTAGCGTTTTTTCAACGTCAGATAACTGTTTACCCCGCTGAACATCATTTCCGCAACCTGGGAATGATGGGAAAATCCCTGGCTTTCATAAGCATACGCGCTTCTCTTGGAATTAAACTTGTCCTTTTCCCTTTGAAGCCTGTGCCGATCCTCATCCAGCTGGATATAGCCCTGCTGCAGGATTTTTAACTTCTGCTCCAGCAAACGGTTCTCCTGTTCCAGCCTGTCTTTTTCTATCTGCATTTTATGCTGCTGATGTTTCATTTCCTTTTCGAAGGCTTTCTTTTCTTCCTCAAAATTACGCTGTTTGTCCTCCAGCTCCCTCTGTGCTGCTTTCAACCGCAAGTCTTCCCTTACAAACCATGCTTTCGTTTCTCTCAAATCTTTTTCTGTTCCGTCCTTTAAAATATTTTCCATACTTTTCATTTCCCCACACCTTCGTATCCTACATCTGATTCCCATGCGGCCAGTGGCCTGTAAATTTGGGCATCAGCACAGATTGGAACACTGTATTAGCCGCAATAATAAAAATTGTAGCCAATCAGCAACAGCAATGCGCAAATAATCAATCCTACAAGCCTGCTGGTGAAAAACAGAAGCATAAGCAGCATCCCTACTGCAATCCAAAAGGCTATAAAACCAATCATTTTTTTCATGCTACATCTCCGCTTATGCTCCTTACTCTATCCTATGCCCTATCCTTCCAAATGATGAATAAATTTAATCTTCCTCTGGAAAAGCGATATCCACCGCTGTCTTGTCGTCCGGCAGTTCTTCCTTTTCGTCAGGCTTTGTGAATTTGTCCACGATATCCGGAATCATATCCAGTATCTTTGTCATGGTATCCTGATTCTTCACATTTACCAGTTTGGTAACGCCGTTTTTGATGACAAGGACCGCACTGGGTGTCATTTTTCCAGTGAAACCGCCTCCTCCGCCGCTTTTCTTGTCCGCAGCGCTGGCACCAGCCCCTACTCCGAAGCTTACGTCCACCAGGGGAAGAATAATCGTATCTCCTACTTGGGTCGCTTCCCCAACCACTGTTTTTGTAGATAATACGCTATTCATGCCGTTCATCAATGATTCGATTACTTCCGCAAAGTTATTATCTGCCATTTAAGCATCCTCCCTTTTCAGCATTTTCAATAATTTCCTTACATTTTTGTCCATATATAATTTCAGGGCGGCAATCAAAAAGACAATGAATGTGATTTTCCCTTTGATATACAAGTCGCCTTCCACTATTTTCTCTTCAAAATCTGCCTGTACAAATACATGTTGCCCAATCAGCGGGTAAAGCATTCCATAGATTGCCATTATCTGCCCTGTTCCGGCTGGATCATCCAGCCCTATGAGCAGATTGACCCTGCACTTTCGCGGCTTGACCATTTTCAATATCCGGAAAAGCTGTCCTTTCGCATTCTGGAATGCGCTGCGGAAGATTTCTCCCTGCAATAAATCGGTATAATACCGAATATTCTCCATAGTGCTTTTTATTTTACCACATAATTCCTGTATTGTGTACTCTATATTTCTTATCGCATCCAAAAGTTTTCGGAAAAGGCGTAAAAGAGCGGAAAAAAACTTTTTCAGGGGATTTCTTTGGGTCTGGGCGTTTTCGGCTTCCCTTGCTGCCGATTCGTTATCAGACGCGTTGTTTTCTTTGCCTTCAATGCTTTCTTTTCCATCGAATCCCTTCGTTTCGGAGTTTTCATCCTTTTCGGATTTGTCGTCTTTTTGGGGATTTTCTTCTTTTCCGGGCTTTTTCTCCGAATCCGAATTTTCTTCCTTTTCAGAACTGCCCTTCCCTTCCACAGGTTTCTTTTTTTCCTTTTTGCTTTTAGGCGGGCCTTTTTTTCTTTTCCGGGAAGAATTGAAAACGGGAATCCCCGCTATCTTTATTTTTAAGCCGGCGTTCCCCGGATACGAAAATATTACGCTTATTATGCGGAGAAGCCATGTGATTTTGATTTCCATCCAAAGGGGCTCTTTTCCCCCTAGCTTGCCGTCCGCTTCAATGCGGTATCTTATGGGAACAAAGAGTACGAAAATAATGGAAAGAAGCAGCAGGCTTATGACTGCCGCCAGAAGAATCCCTATTATTTTCAATATCAGTAATAATATGTGCAGCATATTTACCTCTTAATCATTTTCCGGGAACAAAAATTTCTTTAAATCAGGATATCCGTCTCTGGCCATTGCCGCTTTTGCAATATCAACTACGATTTCTATAGCTTCCTCATGGCCATTGGCTATGCCTATGATATATGGCGGATGTTTTTTGTAGTATTTTTGCTGAAGGAATGCGCAGTGGTATATTTCCAGCTGGTCATTTCCCTGTGCCAAAGCTATGACGTATATTTTCAGCTGGCCGGCATTGTGCCTCAGCTTCCATTTTACTTTATTCGGGTTTTTGATTCCCTGTCCTACGTAGAGGTTTGGGTAGAATTTTATTTTCACTGGTTTGGAACGCTCCTGTCGTGAGGGTGGATGGCTGCAATGAGGGCGGCTTGGGGTATCCGGGGTGGGGATGGGGATGCGGGGGGCCGCAGTGGCGTAGGGGACGAGTTGGGGCGCGGGGGTGTAGGGGTACAGTGGCGTAGGGCGTAGGACCGCAGTGCGAGTTGGGAAACCTTTGGTTTCCCAACTCACGGGCTTCGCCCTATCAAACGTGGAAATGACAAATTCGTCTGCGGGGCAGCCGATTTGTTATTTTCACGTTTGGCACTGCTCATGGCTTTCGCGTATATTATAGCATATTTGTATTATTTTCCAAGAATTATTTTCTTTTGATAAGCTATTTGTCAACGTTGGCGCTTGATGGCGGCGGAGATATACTTATCGCGTTTCAAAGTAAGCGTCGAAGATCCTTCTGGCAATGGGAACGGCGAAGTCCCCGCCGGAGCCGGCGCCTTCTATGATGATGGTTACGCTGATTTGGGGGTTGTCCGCAGGGGCAAAGCCGGTAAACCAGGCGTGGGAGTCTTCTTTTATGCTGTTGTATTCGGCGGAGCCGGTTTTTCCTGCTGCCGTGTAGGATAGGCCTTTCAATTTTCTGGCCGTTCCTTCTTCCACTACCCCCCGCATCAGTTCTTTCAACGATTCGGCCTCCTGCTGGGAAATCAGCCTTTTGTAGGATGAGGGGGAAAATTGTTTTATTACGGTTCCGGTGCTGTTTTCCACCCTGTCTACTATATAGGGCTTCATCAATGTTCCCTCGTTGGCAATGGCGTTGGTAATCATATTCAGATGCATGGGCGTCATCCCTGTAGTTCCCTGGCCGATGGAAACTTGCATCATATCGCCATCGGTGGAATCCTGGTTTACTTCCACATGGCTGTTGTTATGGATGATTTCCAAAGGAAGTTCTTCGTTAAACAGCAGTTCTTCCAGCGTATCGGCAAACTTGGCTTTATCCAGCTGCAACCCTATGTTGGCAAAGGAGGCATTGCAGGATTTGGCAAAGGATGAGGAAAAATTTACGCTGCCGTGACTTTGCCCATGGTAGCAGTTGATTCTGTCCGTTCCCGATGTAAAGCTTCCCCCGCACTGGAATTGGTAGTTCCGGTAAGTGTCCGGGTTTTCTTTCATGTATTCCAACGCGGTGAGGATTTTAAAAGTGGAACCGGGGGGATACAGCCCTTGGGTGGCCCGGTTCAGCAGGATGCCGCTTTCCGTGTCCTTTACCAGGCCGTCCCATAACTCTTCTATTTGGTTGGGGTCGTAATCGGGTTTGGAAACCATGGCCAGGATTTTGCCCGTAGAAGGCTCGGAAACGATAATCGCTCCCCGGTAGATCCCCATGGCGTGATTGGCCACCTCCTGCAGGTTTACGTCCAAGGTCGTATAAACGTCATCGCCAGGATACTTTATCCCTTCCACATCGTTGGACACCTTTTCCGACAACGGGGCATTGGAATGGATTAAATAATAGTTTCCCAGCGCCTCTACCCCAGCCCTGCCATGGGTGGAATATCCAACCGTATGGGCGAACAAGTTCCCATATGGGTAGCTGCGTTCTTCATTCCCGTTTTCATCGGTTATCGTCTGGGCAAGGATTTCTCCTCCGCCGCCATAAATTTTCCCCCGTACGTTTTTGGCAATAAGCATCTGCTGCCTTCCATTATAGCTGTTATTAATCAATTCCTGCTGATGGGTTACGGAATAATGGCAGATATAAAACATCATCCCGAGGAAAACGGCCACGAACAGATACGTCACCGATAAAATAGCCATATTCATTTGTTTCTTTTTCTGTTTTTTCCTTTTTTTCACTTTCTACTCTATAACCTCGTCTGATTCTTCGTTTTCCCGGCTTTTCCCTCTTTTCTTTCTCGCTTTTTTCATCGCCGGGCCATCTTCTATTACGGCCTTTTTTCCCCTTTTCTTTGTAATCGTTAATTCTTCCTGTTCCTCTTCTTTTATCATGCACAGCCCTTCAATAATAGAGAACATAATCAAAGTGGTCAATACGGAGCTGCCGCCATAGCTGATAAGAGGCAGGGTTACGCCGGTTAATGGGATGAATTTGCTGCCCCCGCCGATGGTTAAAAATACTTGAAAAATATAAGTTACGCCTAAGCCGAAGGCAATCAGCCGGTAAAAGCTGTCATGGAGCCGCATGGAAATATCCATAAACATGACAAAACAACTGATGCATACCAATATCATGCACATGGCGAACAAAATGCCCAGTTCTTCCGCTACTGCAGAAAAGATAAAGTCGGCCTCCACAAAAGGAATGGATTCCGGCGTTCCCTCAAACAGACCCATACCGAACCATCCTCCGCTGCCGATGGCAAACAGGGATTGGGTAATCTGGTATCCTGCGGAATCAATTTCGCTCCATGGATCCTTCCAAGCCTGCACCCGCACTTGCACATGGCTGAACACCCGATAAGCTATCACCGCCGCGCCGCTTCCTCCCGCCGCGCCGGCCAGAAGATAAAGGGGGTTCTTCGTTGCCACGAATACCATTAGCACATATACTACGAAAAAAATCAATGCGCTTCCCAAATCTTTGGACACTACGAGAATGATTACATGGACACCCGCTATCACCGCCGTGGTAAATACATCCAGAAAGCCCGTGGATTCATGCAAGGCACTGGCCACAAAGAAAACGAAAATGATTTTTACAAATTCCGAAGGCTGGAAGGTAATCCCTCCTATAGAATAGGAAATCTTAGAACCATAGGTATAGGCCCCGAGAATGAGGACTATCCCCAATGCCCCGATGCCGGCCAAGGCATAGAACCATTTCAGCTTTTTCAGGAATTTTAGCTTATGGATGAAAAAAGGGATTACCATAGCCACCGCGATGGAAACAGCCACTATCACGAACTGCTTTACCGCTTTCTCATAAGAAAGTCTGGTCAAAATCACAAATCCTATGCTTAAAAGCATGCACATGTTATTGACAATCAGGCGGTTTGTCTCCGGATAAATCATATGAAACAGCACCGCTGTGGCAAACAGTACAATTTGCTGGAAAATATAAAAAAACAAATAACTGATATCCCCCGTTTCAAAGCATATAACCATAAAGCAGGAGAAATGGACGGCAAGCATCAGCAGATTTTGCCGCGTATAAATTCCTCCCCGGCGCTCTTCCTCACGAAACCGGAATACGGCAAAGGATTCATAAGCATATAATGCCATCAATAAAGCAATGACATATTTGGATATCTCCGTAATATATAATTCCATTGGTTATTCTACTCCCCGCTTCCAGTGGCCATTGGTGTATTCTTTGTATGGAGGGATGGCCGATGCGCTGTTTGGCACTTCGAGCAGCCCCTGCCAAAACCTGATTACCCTTTCCGTTTCTTTTCCGCTTTCCATCGTGAAATCCAGACGCAGCGCGGATATGCCCATTTGCTTCATCGAGCCCATATGATGATGCAATGACAAGGGCAAAGAGTTGTAAATCACATTATAGCAATGCCTGCAGCAGAGCCACACAGGAAATTCTTTTCCATAGCGGTCGGTCAGAATATCAAACCACCCTTCCGCTTTTGTCTCCAACGTTTTTGCAGTTCCTGTTCCCTTTTTCCGGGAGGCTTCCATGCCGCATAGGCCTGTGGTCTTAGCTACGCAGTTGGCGGAAATCATCATGGGGATCCGGCCGTATACCACCATAGACAGCTCCTGTTGTCCTGCCGCAAGTCCGCCGATTTCATATCTGTTCAGCTCATATGGCAAATAAGATTCCCCGCATATTTCTTCTAAAACGTTCCTTGCTTCCTTATTCCAGATATAGAGCCCCGCATCGGAAACCGCATGCCTTTCGCCGGCCCTGTCCTCCGGAAGCCGCCCGCGGCGCTCCGAAGGAATCCTGGAACAGCTTTTTGTTCCCCATTCCTTGACAAACTGTAATTCCTCCAGATTTCGCACCAGCCCGCCGGAAAAAGCAGGGTTCTGAAGCAGTCTCTTCATTTCATCCAAATAGACGCCATCTCTACGCCTTATGACATAGGGCAAAGCCAGATAACATTCCGTTTGTCCGTCCTGCCCCGAAAAGTTTTCCAGCCATTCTCTGTCCATACATATATCGGCATTTATATAAATACGTTCCACCCCGCATTTTAATGCGGCATCCCATTGCTCCCGGGTCAGCGCCAATACGTGGAGTTTCGGAACCTTTTCCTGACATTTGGGCCTTATATGTCCGCATGTCTCATAATCCCTGTTTTGAACGCTTATTCGGGATGGGGCGAACCCATTCTTTTTAATGATTTCCTCTTCCAGCATGGCAAAAGCTTTCCGGCGCAAATCATTCAGTGATTTTACCGGGAGAAAAGCGTCCTCCGATAACCGGAGGGTAAGCTCCTCCAAATAAAAAGGTGTATTTCCGGTTTTATAAAGCTGCTTTTCCACACCCGCTTTGTTCAGCGGTTGATTTTTGGCTTCCTGTACCACTTCGCCGATTGCCTCTGCGCCTACCCCTTCCCCGGACAGGCAAAAGATTGCCGGTTCCCCCGCAAGCAGCCTGGCTTCCCCATTCACCGGCAGACGGAAATCCTTCCGGATACAGGACTCCCTGATTTCTTCCTCCAACCGTTCATCTCTTCCGCTGTACCCGGGATTTTCCAAGGTTATCATTTCTTTTCCGTTATGCCTTTTGTAGTATCCTTGGCTAATTCCGCTCCGGATATACAATGCCTTCAGCTTTTCCATATCTTCGCTGTCCACATGATAATCCAGAGGGTTTTCCAAATACCTGTCAATATATTTCCGATAAATTCGGGTTACCCCGGCAGCATATTCCGGATTTTTCATTCTCCCTTCTATTTTAAAGGAATCTATCCCGGCCTCTATCAGTTCCCCTAAAAGTTCAACCGTACACATATCCTTTAAACTCAAAGGATACTGCTTCTTTCCGGTTCCGCTTGTATGATACGGCAGGCGGCAAGGCTGGGCGCATCTTCCCCGATTCCCGCTTCTTCCCCCAAGGATGCTGCTAAAAAGGCACTGCCCGGAATAACAATAGCAGATTGCCCCATGAATAAAGGTCTCCACCTCTATCTCCACTTTTTCCTTTATTTCTTTTATTTCCTCCAAAGAAAGCTCTCTTGCAGGCACAAGCCTTGCAGCCCCCAGCCCTTTCAAGTAAGCCGCCCCCAATGGGCCTGTAGCCGTCATTTGAGTACTGGCATGTCTTTTCAAATCGGGAAACCATCTTCCCACCGCCCGAAATACGCCCAAATCCTGAATAATCACTCCGTCCAGCCCGGCCTCATAAAAAGGTTGAAGATAATCATATACCTCATGGAATTCCTTCTCCTTAACCAGGGTATTCACAGTGAGATATACTTTTCTGTTATATACGTGGGCATAGCTTATAGCGCTGCACACTTCCTCTCTGGTAAAGTTGTCCGCATATGCCCTTGCGCCGAATTTCTCCCCTCCAAGGTAAACGGCATCCGCCCCTGCATGCACGGCCCCTAAAAAACTTTCGTAATTCCCTGCCGGTGCAAGCAATTCCACTTTTTTTTCTTCCAACCTTATCCTCCTTCCGGCAATCCCATAAGGTAAAAAAAGTTGGCCCAGCGGCCAACTCTTGCCTTATAGGAAAGTCCGTTGCCAATATGTACAATGGCGCAAAAGGAAATGTACCTGCTTCATGGCATCCGCCCCGCTTTACTCTTCCCCTTTTTCCGCTTGTTTCGCTTTGTTCCTGTTATCTTTTCGTTCCGTTTCCATACGGGCTATTTTTTTTGCTCCTTCATTTACTTTAGCCTGAAGGCTTTTTACGTTTTTTTCCGTGCTTTCCAATTTAATTTGAGATGCAATCAGTTCATGCTTCAAATCATACAATTCCTTCTCTTTTTCCTGAATTTCTTCCTCCAGAAGGCTTATTTGCTTCTTCGCCTTAAAATAGTCATCCGCAATATTTAACTGCAGCAATATACCTTGGGTGTCCGGAGCCTGCTGTCGAAAACTGTCAACTTTGCTGTATTCCGTTATCTTGTTATTAATATAAGATGCCACCTTCTGCAAATATTCTTCGCTTTCATACCCGCTTAACGTAAACATCTTCCCGCCGATAACTACTTCCGTATCCGTCTTTGCCGACATGCCCCATCACTTCCTTCCACAAAATATGCTACCTTATTACAAGCGCCAATACAATATTTATTATATAGATATTAAGAGGGAATTTCAAGCCCTAAATGATGATATGCCAAATCTGTGGCAACCCTTCCTTTCGGGGTACGGTTTAAGAACCCGTTTTTCAGCAAAAAGGGTTCATAAACATCCTCCAGCGTTCCGGCATCTTCCCCGATGGATGCCGCCAAAGTGTCCAGCCCTACCGGGCCGCCTTTAAATTTGTCGATAATCGTTATCAAAATATTTCGATCGATATTGTCTAATCCCATGCGGTCCACTTCCATCAAATCCAGCGCTGTCCGGGCCACCTTTTCCGTAATCACGCCATCGTATTTGATTTGGGCGAAATCGCGTACCCTCTTTAACATCCTATTGGCAAGCCTGGGGGTTCCCCTGCTCCTGCGGGCCAACTCTGCAGCGCCTTTTTCTTCGATTTCTACATTCAATATTTTGGCGGAATGAAGGATAATCAGCTTCAGTTCCTCCGGTGAATAGAATTCCAGCCTGTGTATTACCCCAAACCTATCCCTTAGAGGGGCGGTCAAAAGCCCTGCCCTGGTGGTTGCTCCCACCAAAGTGAACTTGGGCAGATCCAGCCGGATGGAGCGGGCGGAAGCGCCTTTCCCAATCATAATGTCAATGCAGTAGTCTTCCATCGCCGGATAAAGGACTTCTTCCACCTGGCGGTTCAGCCGATGGATTTCGTCCACAAACAATAGGTCACCTTCCTGTAGATTATTTAAGATAGCCGCTATTTCCCCCGGTTTTTCTATGGCAGGCCCGCTTGTCACCTTCATATTCACGCCCATTTCCGCGGCAATAATGCCGGCCAGGGTAGTTTTCCCCAGCCCAGGAGGGCCGTAAAAAAGCACATGGTCTAAAGCATCTTTCCGCAGCTTTGCCGCATCGATATATATTTTCAGGTTCTCCTTCACCTTTGTCTGCCCGATATAATCCTTTAAGTATTTCGGGCGCAAGGAGCCTTCGATTTTCACATCTTCTTCCGTAAATCCAGTTTCAATCATTCTTTTTGCCATAGTATGACCATGCCTTTCTAAACCTCAGCCTTTGCTATCCGTTCATTTTCCTCAAAGCCTGTTTTAAGACCTCTTCCGTATCCATACCGTCGGTTATTTCCACTTTCTTTACCGCCTTTAATGCCTCCGACGGGGAGTATCCGAGAGCTGACAACGCTTCTACCGCTTCGTTCCGCGCCTTTGCCGCTTTTTGGCTTCCGGCCGCTCCGGCCATATCTTGTCCCAGTCCGGTTCCCCCTGTAAAACTTTTTTCCAGCGATTCCTCCAACGATACCTTATCCCTTAGGTCGAGAATCACCCGTTCCGCCGTTTTCGCCCCGATGCCCGGCGCTTTTGCAATCGCTTTGGCGTCTCCGGACAATATGGCAAAGCGCAAATTGTCCGCAGTCATCACCGATAGTATAGCCAGCCCGCCTTTAGGGCCGATTCCGTTTACCGTAATCAGGCGGCGGAAGATATCCAAATCGTCTTTGGTAAGAAACCCATAGAGGAGAAAGGCATCTTCCCGCACATAGGTATAGGTATAAATTTTGACTTCTTCTCCAATGCCGGGCAGCCTTCCCGCAGTGCCGGGGGATATTCTGATGTTATATCCGATTTGGTTCGCTTCCAGTATCAGGTTGTCCTCGGAGATGTCGATGATTTCTCCTTTTATATATGCAATCATTGGTTTTTGAATGCTCCTTTCAAATTCAGTACTTTTTTTGCAGCCATTCCTATGAGCAGGCCGGTAATAAGGCCGGCCGCTAAAAGTATCGGCAGATAAAAAGCAACCCCAGGTGTTTGGGTTACCAAGTATGCAACCAGTATCTGCCCTACGTTGTGCGATACGCCGCCCGCCATGCTGATACCCATGATGCTGAAGCTGCCCAGCCTCTTCAGGATGCACATTACGGCAAAGCTGGCTGCAGCGCCCGCCAGGCTGTAAATGATGGTAAACAGGCTACCAAATAAAAAACCGGCCAGCAAAACCCGCATAATATTCAAAAGAAGGGCTTCCTTCCATCCATAACGGTATAGGGCGAACAGTACGGCCAGGTTCGCCAGGCCCAGCTTTACCCCGGGGATTCCGAAATAGAAGGGGATCAGGGATTCCACATAGGATAAAATCAGGGCTGTTGCAAGAAATAGTCCCATATATGCTGTCTTTCTTATCATCTTAATATTACATCCACTTCTTCCTCTTCCCCGCCCTCAATCCGGATAACCAGTTTGTGGGGAAGGCAGATAATGCTTTCTCCGTTCCTGTCTATGGGTTTATGTTTGACGCAAAGCTTGTCCGGGCAGTCCGCTTCTTCCATGGAAACCTGCCCGTCTCGGATAGCCATTACATTTTTTCGCCCCTGGCCATCCGTAAAAGTGAGTCGCTCTTCAGCGGCCAGGGGATAATTTCCCAGCATTTCCCCTTCCCGTTCCACAATCACCCTGGCATTTCCCGTCATTTTTCCATAATGATAGCGCTGCCAGCCAAAAAGTGAAAGGGCTGCGGCCAGCACTGCCAATGCCAGCCGGATATCGTTCTTTCTTATTTTCAATGTGAAACCCTACCCTTCCATAATTTGCAGGGAACGGATATAGGGGTCTTTGATTTTCTCCATCAATGATAAGGTATGGTTTTCCAGGAAATTATCTTCTTCATCGGTCAGACCCTGCGCGGCCAGTTCCTGAAGCACCAAATTGCATACCGCTTCTATAATCAAAACGCATTTATCATTGCCGTTAAGGGTATAAAGATAGTCATTTTCCCCAACGCCTTCCCAGGCTGCAGACTGTTCTTCCATCAGTGCCAGCAGATTCAGTATATCCCCTATTTCGGATAATAAAGGAAGCCCCTTCATGCCCCGGTGCATCCATTTATAAAAGGGGGTATAACGTTTATTTAAAAGGTATACCATGGAAATGGCATTTTGGGTAAATTCCGCCAATGCCAGCTTCGCCGCCACATTTTCCCCTCTTTTCATGGCCCGGGCATAATTATATTGCCCGGACTGTGCCATGGCCGCCGCCCTGGCCGTTATTTTTTTTATCCTAACATCCTCCGGGTAAAAATCCAGCAGCCCGTTCCTGATACGGCTGAATTCCCCCAGAGGGTCCTCAAACACTTTTCCATTGGTGGCTGTACAAAGGGAAGCTTCCCGGATTCCCATCCATTCCCGGTTATTTTCCGGCACGTCCTCCATTCCCAGAAGCCCGTAATAAAAATCCGGAATGCAAAGGACCCCCACCCTGCCGCTCCCATGGAGGCTCTCTTGCCGCCCCTCCGCTCCTTCAAAGCTTTTCGGCAGCTTCCGGTATTCTTCCATCATGGCCTCCCCATAGGCTTCATAATCCTTCCTTGTCAGCCATAAGCAGAAAGAAGGCCCATAATCATGGTCCATGGAAATATTATCGTCAAACCCCAGGCATTCGGATCCCTGCCCCACCAGCCCTGCGGCCACCCTGCCCTTAAGCTCCGGGAATTTTTCTTCCACCATCCCTTTTCCATAAGCATAATAATATCTTTCCGCCAATTCCAACCCCTTCATCCCATTTTTCCTCCTCCCTGCAATGTTCCATGCTAATTACAAAGCCAATAGCCTTTTTTTGAATATTCTGACCATGTCGTTTGCGAAAAGCCCTTTTGTGCCATAAACATTCAGACCCTTATCTGCTCATAAATGCGCTGCGCCCGTTTCCGGTATTCCTCTGCAGCCCCCAAATCCTGCAGACAATCGCACACGGCGGCGCAATTTTCGCATAGCACCGCATAGCTTTCATTTTCCCCGAAATGCTTCTTCACCTCATCCAAAGCTTTTTTATAGGAAGCGAGGGAATTTTCATAATCCCCCATGCGGTAATAGGCTTCCCCTACGCCCGCCAATGCGGCGCTGTAATGGGCATCCGTTTCCTGGCTGTTCCCATTCTTTTCAAACAGCTCCAGAGCTTCCCGCAATGCTTCCCCGGCTTCCTTTTCCCTGTTCATTTTAAAATAAAGGAGCGCCAGGTTGGTCAGGGTAGTGGCCTGTTCCGCTTCGCTTTCCGCAAGCTTTCTTACGATGTCCAGCGCCTTCTGCAAAAGCGCGATTGCTTCCTCATTCTCTCCCATCTGCTCCAAAAGGATGCTCATATTATTGTAAAGCCCGGCAAATCGATAATCCCCTTCCGGCAGCAAACGGCTGTAAATCTGCAAGGCCTGCTGGTAATACCGATAAGCCTGTTCCGTTTTCCCGGCCGCCCGGTATGCAGTGGCCGTATTCACCAGGGCGGTGGCAAAATGCTCGGTGTTTTCCAATTGCAGCTCTTCCATGAGCAAAAGCACGTCCTCCGCAATGTCAAAGGCCTTTTGGAACATGGATACGCTCCGGTAAAAGCCTATCATTTCATTTCCAATGGCAATATAGGAAGCATAATCCTCCGCTTCCTTCGCCCTTTCCAGGGAACCGGTCAAAAAAGGGTCAACCTTGTCCAGTTCATTCCTTTGGAAATATCCGTCCAATTCGCTGAAAAATTCTTCTATATTCATTCCGTTACCGTTTCCTTTCCATAATCTTCTTTACTCTTTGAGTATTTTACCATATAATGAAAAATATGAAAAGGAAATGGAGACATACTTATGAGAATAATATTTATCAGACACGGAGATCCGGATTATAAAAACGATACGCTGACGGAAAAGGGCTGGCGTGAGGCAAAGCTTTTGGCAAAAAGGGTCAGCCAATGGCCGGTAAAAGAATTTTACTGCTCCCCTCTTGGTCGGGCCAAAGATACCGCTTCCTTCTCTTTGGAAAAAATGGGAAGAAAAGCGGTCATTTATGACTGGCTGAGGGAATTTACCTATCTCATCACTGACCCCACTACCGGAAGGTATGGGGTTCCTTGGGATTTCATGCCTTCCTACTGGACAAAAGACCCTTTGTTCTATGAAAAGGACCATTGGCATGAAGCCCCCGTTTATCAGCAAAATGATGAGATTAAACCGAGATATGATGAGGTGTGCCATGGCATTGATGGTATTTTGTCAGATTACGGCTATATCCGAGATGGCAATATCTACCGAACGGACACCTCTTCCATAGGCGATATACCGGAAGGAAAAACCTATAACTACTGCGACGATACCATTGTGATTTTCTGTCATCTGGGCGTGACCTGTGTGATGCTGTCCCATCTGCTGGGGATTGCCCCCACTTTGCTTTGGCAGAATTTCTTCCTGGCACCCACGTCGGTTACCATCGTGACTTCGGAAGAAAGGATGCCGGGCACCGCATATTTCCGTGTACAGGCCATGGGGGATACTACCCATCTCCATGACGGGAAGGAGCCGATTTCCCATATGGGGTTATTTGCGGAACCGTTTCACATGTGACATCAGCAACCCCGCTGCAAAGCAGCGGGATGTGAACCCTCACAGTAGTTGCCAATATGTCCAAGTCATCCAAAGGTTGGCTTTAAGCAGCCACCTGGCTCATTGCCCGTAGGAATCCAATGTTCTACTTCTCTATAAAATAAATATCGAATTCCAGGGTACTGAATCCAAATGTGCCGCATTTTTCTATAGACAGGCCGTCTATTTGGGGATTATCCCGGAAATAATGGGCATTGTCAAAAATCCATACCGTTCCTGTCTCCATCAATTCCTCCTGGGCCAGCGTTTCCAGCTGCTGCTCATCCACATCCATATTTTTCACATCCGGGAAATAATATTCCACACAATTGCCAAAGTACCCATAATCATCCCGTATATACAGAATAATATCATCCGGTGTCGTCCTGTCATTGATAAATTGGACGGTCCTGGATGTGTTCCGGTTTAGCTGCGTCCGGAACGCATTCCGGTAGCAGATTCCCCCGGACAGGACGCAGAGCAGGCACACCAGCGTCACCGCATATTTGTTCTGGAATTTGACCATGCCGCTGATGCCGAGGACCGCAAGGCACATAGGCATTATCAAATAGCGGCTGACCAGGATAGGCCGGAACCTGGAAGCATACCATATGGAAAATACTAAAATCCCCCACAAAGCGCTGCCGCACATCAATGTCCAATAGCTGTCCACGCTCCTGCTTTTTAAGAAACGGAAGGCGGCGAATGCCATGAGAAGAAGAATAATGGCCGGAAATATATGCTCCGTATAGGGCACTTCCCCGCTAAACAGCTCACGTATGGGAGCCAGCCTGGAAGAAGGCGCGGTAATCCAATAATTTCCGTTCACGGACATTACCTGTTTCCATGCCACAGGAAGCCAGGGCAGATAGCCCACGATGGTAACCCCACAGCAAAGCAGCCAGCGAATCATATTCTTTTTATTGCGGGTAAAAAGGAAATAGACAATCAGCCCTCCATACAAAAAGACCATTGTCAGAAGTGCATAATAATGGGTATAGGCCGCCAATAAGCTAAAAAGGGTAAAACAAACCCAACGTCCTTTATTCTCTTCTTCCTTTAAAATATAATATGACATGATACCGCTCAAGACCGTAAAGACGCTGGCCAGCATATACATCCGGACTTCCGTCGTTTTCTGGATTCCAAAGGTATTCAGATAAAGGAAGAAGGAATAAAAAAAAGCCGTTTTGGCACCGAAATTACGTTCCAGGAATAAACTTCCAATCCAAAGCAATGCTATTCCGGCCACTGCCGAAAATAGTCTTGCAAAGAAAAGGCTTCCTCCCGCCAAATCAGTTACTACTTTCAGCAAAATATAATACAAAGGCGGATGGACATCGGTAATCAATGTCCGCATCACTTCCCTCCAGCCCAAACGGCACCATTGCATGCTGAAATATTCATCGTAATTAATGGTATCCTGAAAGCAGAGGGATAGTATCATTGCGGAAAATATGGTTAGAGCCAGAAAAAGAAACGGTTTGGGATTAATTTTTTTTGCCATATAAATAACTTGCCCTTCCTTTTTATTTCCCGTTAATATAATTTACCAAACCCTCCGCCGCAATAATCTTTTGCATGAATTCCGGGAAAGCCTGGCCCTGGAAGCTGGTTCCTTTGGTCAGGTTCTTAATCACTCCGCTGTCGAAGTCCACTTCCACTTCATCACCCGCTTCGATTCCCTTAGAAGCTTCCGGGCATTCTACGATGGGAAGCCCGATGTTGATAGCGTTGCGGTAAAAAATCCTGGCGAAAGTTTCCGCGATTACGCAGCTTACCCCTGCCGCCTTGATGGCAATGGGGGCATGCTCCCTGGAAGAGCCGCAGCCGAAATTTTTATCGGCCACAATAATGTCGCCTTTTTTCACCTTTTTAATAAATTCTTTATCGATATCTTCCATGCAATGGGCAGCCAGCTCCGCCGGGTCTGAGGAATTCAAGTATCTGGCCGGAATAATCACATCGGTGTCCACATTGTCTCCATATTTGAATACAGTTCCTTTTGCTGATTTCATAATTATCTCCATTTCTAAGCTGTTTTACACATTCTAATATCTACAATTTACACGGGCAGGAAATCTTCCCGGCTACAGCGCTGGCCGCCGCTACGGCAGGGCTTGCCAGATAAATCTCCGATTTCACGTGCCCCATACGGCCTACAAAGTTACGGTTGGTGGTGGAGACGCAACGCTCCCCTTCCGCCAAAATCCCCATATATCCCCCAAGGCAGGGCCCGCATGTAGGGGTGCTCACCACAGCTCCCGCTTCGATAAAAGTTTTTAACAGCCCTTCTTCCATAGCTTGCAGATAAATCGCCTGTGTGGCAGGGATTATGATGCAGCGCAGGCCCTTTGCCACATGCCTTCCGGAAAGCACCTTTGCCGCAATGCGCAAATCGTCCAGGCGTCCATTGGTACAGGAGCCAATGACTACTTGCTGGATTTCGATATCCTCTTTGATTTCATCTATTGTTTTCGTATTTTCGGGCAAATGAGGGAACGCCACCGTAGGGCGAAGCTCGCTTAAATCGATGGTATACTCTTCCTCATAAACAGCGTCCTCGTCCGCTTCATAGATAGTATAGCTTTTCCTGGAATGCTCCTTCATATAGGCGATGGCCAGGTCATCCACCGGGAAAATACCGTTTTTGCCCCCTGCTTCGATGGCCATATTCGCTATGGTAAAGCGGTCGTCCATAGTAAGGTTGGCAATTCCTTCCCCCACAAACTCCATGGATTTATACAATGCGCCGTCCACGCCGATTTTGCCGATGATATGTAAAATCACGTCTTTTCCGCCCACCCATTCCGAAGGCTTTCCAACCAGGTTAAATTTAATTGCCCCAGGCACTTTGAACCAGGCTTTGCCCGTGGCCATGCCGGCCGCCATATCCGTGCTCCCCACGCCGGTGGAGAAAGCCCCTAACGCCCCGTAAGTGCAAGTATGGGAATCCGCCCCGATAATCACATCCCCGGCTACGGTAAGGCCTTTTTCCGGCAACAGGGCATGTTCTATCCCCATTTCCCCTACTTCAAAATAATTGGTAATCTCATTGCGGCAGGCAAATTCTCTGACGCATTTGCAATGCTGCGCCGATTTAATATCCTTATTGGGAACAAAATGATCGGGCACCAACGCGATTTTATCTTTATCGAAAACGCCTTCCACATTCATTTTTTCCATTTCTTTAATAGCGACAGGGCTGGTAATATCATTTCCCAATACCAAGTCCAAATCCGCTTCGATCAGCTGCCCCGCTTCCACTTTTTCCAGTCCGGCATGAGCTGCCAGGATTTTCTGGGTCATTGTCATTCCCATTTTCGCAATTCTCCTTCCTAATCCTTTATATTTCCAGCCAGCTCTTCAAATTCCTGCTTTGTTTCTTTCAGGCATTCCAAAAGCTTGGGCGAAAAAGTTCCGCATTCGCCGTCCATAATCATCCGGAATGCTTCTTCCTTTGCAAAAGCATTTTTATATACCCTTACATTTACCAGGGCATCATAAACATCCGCCACCGAAACTATCTGGGCGGAAATGGGGATATCCTCCCCTTCCAGGCCATCCGGATATCCCCTGCCGTCATACCGCTCGTGGTGATGCCTGCAGATTTCATACCCTATTTTGGCATATTCGTCATTCCATACCCCCTGGATGCTGGTCAGTATCTCGCATCCCCTAATGGTGTGGGTCTTCATATATTCAAATTCATCCTGGGTCAATTTGGCCGGCTTTAAAAGAATGCTGTCCGGTATGGCTATCTTTCCCAAATCGTGAAGGGCGCTGGCAGAAACGATTACACCTATCTTTTCCCCCGTCAGCCCATATTCGGGATATTTCCTGCTAATCGCATGCGCCATAATTTCCGTATACCCTTTCACCCGTTGTACGTGCTCGCCGCTTTCCAGGTTCCTGGATTCCACCACTGTGCCGAGGATGTCGATAATATTTTCGTTGCTCTGCTTCAGTTTGCTGGCCTGCTGTTCCAGCTTTTTGTTCTGTTCCCGCAGCGTTTTTGTCTGCATGGCCACTTTATCTTCAAGCTCTCTCTGGTACTGGAAAAGATTGACGATATTTTCTACCCGCTTCTTAACAAGGGCATTGTCAAAGGGTTTGTGAATAAAATCGGACACCCCGTATTCGAAACATTCCTTTTCCACATCAATAGCTGTCTCCCCGCTGATGACCAGGACCGGTATTTTTTCCATCCACATCCTTTGATTCATCACCTTCAACACCCCGAAACCGTCCATTTCAGGCATAATCAAATCCAGGAGAACTACTGCAATTTCATTATTCTGATTATCCAAGTATTCCAAAGCCGTTTTTCCGTTTTCCGCCGTGATAATATCATACTCATCTTTCAATATTTCTGCCAATAGTTCACGGTTCAGCTCCATATCATCCACAACAAGTACTTTATTGCGCATATTTCTCCCTTCTTTTGACGAAAGCTTTTCCCCTTCTTTAAGAAAACCGGTCCCTCTTGCAAAGAACCGGCTCCCTATACATAACTAGAACAACTGTTACTTTATATATTATCCTGCATCCTGCAAAAAGTCAATGGTAAAGAATACGGCTTTAGCAAAAACATTGCGGCCCCTATGCAGCCGCAATGCTTTCTTCCATGGAAATATCAGTTGTTAATCAGCTTATCGCTTTCGTTATTCCAGCTGTACAGCTTGCGGATGTCCTTACCGATTGTTTCGGACGGATGCTCCGCCGCCAATTTCCTCATTGCCTTGAAGTGGGCCTGGCCGCCTGCCGGGGACATATCCAGCAAAAAGTCTTTTGCAAAGGTGCCGTCCTGGATATCGGAAAGGATTTTCTTCATTGTCTTCTTTGTTTCTTCGGTAATAATCTTAGGGCCTGTAATATAATCGCCGTATTCTGCCGTATTGGAGATAGAATATCTCATCCCTTCGAAGCCGGACTGATAAATCAGGTCAACAATCAGCTTCATTTCATGGATGCACTCAAAATATGCATTTCTGGCATCATATCCTGCTTCCACCAATGTCTCGAACCCGGCCTGCATCAATGCGCATACGCCGCCGCAAAGAACTGCCTGCTCCCCAAACAAATCCGTTTCCGTTTCCGTCCGGAACGTAGTTTCCAGCACCCCTGCCCTGGCGCCGCCGATGGCCAACGCATAAGCCAAAGCCATATCCAGGGCTTTCCCTGTGGCATCCTGATGCACTGCAACGAGGCAAGGCACTCCCTTTCCCGCCTGATATTCGCTCCTTACCGTATGGCCCGGCCCTTTTGGAGCAATCATCGTCACGTCCACATCCTTAGGAGGAACTATCTGCCCGAAATGGATATTGAAGCCATGGGCGAACATAAGCATATTCCCTGCTTCCAGGTTGGGCTCGATGGATTCCTTATACATCTTCGCCTGCAGCTCATCATTGATAAGGATCATAATGATATCTGCCCTTTTTGCCGCTTCTGCCGCCGTATATACCTGAAACCCCTGCGCTTCCGCTTTTGCCCAGGATTTAGAGCCCTCGTAAAGCCCGATAATTACGTTACATCCCGACTCCTTGGCATTGAGCGCATGGGCATGCCCCTGGCTGCCGTAGCCGATAACCGCAATCGTTTTTCCATCCAGCATGGACAGGTTACAGTCTTCCTGATAATAAATATTCGCCATTTCTTTTTCCTCCATTTTTCTCTGTCTTCTTCACATTTTATAACTGAAAGGGTAGTTCCCTAAGAGCTAACTTATTCGTCCTCCAAATAGGTTACCTATTCGTCTTCCAAATAGGTTACATTGCCGATTCCCCTGCCCAGGCCAGTAATGCCCGTCCGCGCCAGTTCCAATATTTCGTAGCCTTCCAGCAGGCTGATAAACGCCTCTATTTTCGACTGGGTTCCCGTCAGTTCCACAATAAGGCTTTCCGGCGCGATGTCGATGATTTTTGCCCGGAAGATATCCGCTACCGAAATCACCGCCTGCCGTTCTTTGGCCGTTGCCTTAACTTTAATTAGCACTAATTCGCGGAATACGCTGTCATCCGGCGCAAGCACTTTGATATCCCTTACGTCTATCAGCTTTGCTACCTGTTTTTCAATCTGGTCCAGAATTTCGTCATCCCCCGAAGCTACAATGGTAATCCTTGTATATCTGGGATCCGCCGTTCCTCCTGCCGTAATGCTCTCGATGTTATAACCCCTTCTGGAAAAAAGCCCCGATATCCGGCTTAACACGCCAGATGTATTGTCTACCAGAAGCTGAAATACTTTTACTTTCTTATGCATACGAACAACCAAGTCCTTTCTGTAATCTGCGTAAAGCTCATTTATCCGACATTATTTTATCAACTGGGCCTTTAAAAGTCAATACACTTCGGCAGCGCCAAAGTTCCGGTCCGGGCTACTTCCACAATGCTGATGGATTGGAGCATCTTGATAAAGAGCTGAACCCTTTCCGGCACATCGCATATTTGTATAATCATCATATTTTTGGACATATCTACAATTTGTGCTTTCATAATGCCGCAGTTTTCCATGATATCCCGGCGGTTATTACGGTTGTATTTTACCTTAATCAGCATCAGTTCCCGGCTGATGCTCATGCTTTCATCAAAGGTTTTCACTTTGATGACATCCAGTTTTTTATTCAGCTGCTTTTCAATCTGTTCAATGGTCCGTTCATCCCCGCTACTTACAATGGTCATACAGGAAACCGCTTTATCATCCGTTTCCCCCACCGCAAGGGAATCGATATTGAAGCACCTTCTGGAGAAAAGCCCGGCTACTTTGCAAAGGACGCCGGAGCGGTTTTCCACAAGCACAGAATATATTCTCTTCATTTCACTTGTCCTCCTGATATAAAGTCTTATTTTACCAAATCCATAGGGTCAATAATGCATTCCAATAACATAGAGCAGTCTTCCTTTAGGAAAGCGTCGATAGTTTCCTGGGCCTTATCCATATTTTCCAGCCGCAGAAAATCCATGCCATAAGCGGATGACAGCTTTTCCAAATCCGGGCTGCCCGACAAATCCACCACGGAATAGTTGTCTTTATATGCATAATGCTGGAATTCCCTCACCATGCCCAAATAATTGTTTTTCAGCACGATAATCTTCACCGGAATATTATGCTGGCGCATAGTTGCCAGCTCCATCATGGACATCTGGAAGGATCCGTCCCCGCATACGGCCACTACCTGTTTCCCCGGCTGCGCCAGCTTCGCCCCCATAGCGGCCGGAATGGAATACCCCATTGTTCCCATGCCGCCGGAGGTTAAAAAGCGGCCTTTTTTTACTACATGATATCCGCAGGACCAAATTTGGTTCTGGCCCACATCGGCCACATAAATGCCGTCTTCTTCCATTTTATCCGAAAGCATGGTGATAAAACGGGCGGGATCCACATATTTTTTATTCGGCTTTCTTTTTACTGCCATGGACTCCTTATAGCCGTCCAAAAGGCGGATCCATTCTTCGTAGTTGCAGCTTGTCTGTCCACAGGACATTTCCTGTTCCATCAAATCTTCAAAAATATGCTTTACATCCCCTACCAAAGGAATATGGGGCCCTACATTTTTGCCGATTTCCGCCGGATCCACATCGATATGTACCAATACCTTATTATTCGTAATCAAATCGGGCTGGTTTACCGCTCTGTCGGCAACCCTTGCCCCTACCATAAGCAACAAATCCGATTCGTTCATCGCCCGGTTGGCACAGGGTTTCCCGTTGTTGCCCACCATCCCGTAGTAATAAGGATGTTTTGTCGGCATAGCTCCAATCCCCATCATCGTGGATATTACCGGGATTTTATATTTTTCCGAAAACGCCCTTAAAACATCCTCCGCACCGCTTAAAAGCACGCCTCCCCCCGCGCAGATAATCGGGCGTTTCGCCTTTTCCAGCTCTTTGATGACTTTTTTTATCTGAACCATATTCCCTTTGACCGTCGGCTTGTAAGTCCGCATACTGATTTCTTCCGGATATTGGAATTTCGTTATCGCCGCATTCTGGATGTCTATAGGAATGTCAATCAAAACAGGCCCTTTGCGCCCTGTATTTGCAATATGGAACGCTTCTTTAAATACCCTGGGGATATCGTTGACATCCTTTATCAGATAGCTGTATTTTACAAACGACTCCACCGCTCCGGTAATATCCGCCTCCTGGAAAACATCGCTGCCTATCAGTTCGCTGTTTACCTGCCCGGTAATACATATTAACGGGATGCTATCTGCAAAGGCGGTGGCTATCCCGGTAATCACGTTGGTTGCCCCCGGGCCGGATGTCACCGCACACACCCCCGGTTTCCCGGAAACGCGGGTAAAGCCGCTGGCCGCATGGGCGGCGTTCTGCTCTGTCCTTATCAGTATTGTCCTGATATCGGAATTCAGTATACTGTTATAGAAAGGGCAAATCGCCACTCCCGGATAACCAAATACAATCTCTACCCCTTCTTTTTCCAAACATTTTATAATAGCATCTGCACCATTCATCATCTATCCCTCGTCCTTCCGATTTTTTGTCCATTTCCAGAAAAAACATGTTAACTCAACTTTCAATATCCAAGATACGTTTTGCCAGCTTTACGGCATCCGCCGCATCCTTGGAATAGCCGTCCGCTCCGATTTCATCCGCATAATCCTGTGTAATTACCGCCCCGCCTATTATCACTTTGGCATCCACTCCCTGCTCTTTCGCATAAGCGATGACCTTGCCCATTTCCTGCATCGTAGTAGTCATAAGGGCGGACAGTGCAATGATGCTGGCATGATTGGCCTTTGCCGCCTCGATGATTTTCTCTTTGGGAACATCTTTGCCCAGGTCAATGACCTGAAAACCATGGTTTTTCAGCATAAGGGCCACCAGATTCTTCCCTATGTCATGGATATCCCCTTCCACCGTGGCGATGACCACCGCAGGCATTTCCTTCTTGCCGTTGGATTCCTGCAAAAGGGGCTCCAAATATTCAATAGCCGTTTTCATGGCTTCGGCGCTGGCGATAAGCTGGGGCAAAAAATATTTCCCTTTGTCAAAAAATTCTCCCACTTCATTGATCGAGGGCAATAAAATATCATTTAATATTTTTCCAGGAGCCAGGCCCGAATCGAGGGCATTTTTCGTATCTTCGGCTATCCTTTTCTTGTTCCCTTTTAAAACGTCTTCCCTTACATTCTCTGCGGGGGATGCCGGCTCTTTTTCTTTAGCCTGCCCTTCTTTGCCCGCCGCCTGAACTGTCCGGCTTGTACTTTTAATTTCTTCCCTCCCATTCATCTGTTGGATATAGCGGATATCCGCTTCTTTCTTATCCATCAGAAGATCCGCCGCAAAAGCGCTGCAGGATAAAAGTTCCTGGGAAGGGTTGGCAATTGCCATAGTAAGCCCTTCTTTAATAGCCATGGTCAGGAACGCCGCATTTACATATCCCCTTCCCGGCAGCCCAAAGGATATATTGGACAGGCCGCATATGGTGGCATAGCCCATTTCCTTACAATAACGGATAGTTTCCAAAGTCTCCAGAGCGGCTTTCCTATTTGCCCCTACAGTGGTCACAAGGCCATCGACTACGATATCCGTCTTGTCCATTCCTAATTCCTGGGCTCTGTCCGCAATTTTATGGATAATTTCCTTTTTTTCCTCTAAATTTTCCGGTAGCCCTTTATCCGATAATGGAAGCAGGATAAACATCGCTCCATATTTTTTGGCAATGGGCAGCAGATTTTCGAATTTTGATTTTTCATAGGATATGGAATTGATCAATGCCCTTCCCGGATACCGCCTAAGCGCCGCTTCCAACACCTCCACATGGCTGGAATCGATGGCCAAGGGCAGGGAAGTTGCTCCTGCCACTTCCTCCAAGGCATTTAGCATCATCTGCTTCTCATCGATGCCCCCCATGCCCATATTGATATCCAAAATGCCGGCCCCACAGGCTTCCTGCTCTTGAGCGAACTGGAGCACCATATCCAGGCTTCCCGCCCTCAGCTGTTCCTGCAGCTTCTTTTTCCCGGTAGGGTTAATCCGTTCACCTACAATAATCAAATTATCCCCTAAACCGAACTCAACTGTTTTTCTTTCCGATGTCAGGTATCTTTTTTCCGGTTTTTTCCGGCGGGCCGTTTCCATCCGATACGTCGCTTCTTTCATTTTTTCAATATATTCCGGTGCCGTACCGCAGCAGCCGCCAAGAAGGGATGCCCCCGCTTCTACCAGCCTGACCATCCCTTCCGCAAAGGCGCTGCTGTCCATGTCATAAGCAGTATTTCCATCCTTGTCCAAAAAAGGCAGACCGGCATTGGGTTTGGCAATAATCGGAATGGAAGACGCTTCTGCCATATTCCTGATAATATCCGCCATTTTATCCGGCCCTGTAGAACAATTCGCCCCTATGGCGGATGCTCCCAGGCTTTCAAGCACAACAGCCGCCGTCTTCGCATCGGTTCCGTACAGTGTCCGTCCATCGCTTTCAAAGGTCATTGTCACCATGACCGGCAAATCGCAGCATTCCTTGGCGGCAATCAGCGCTGCCCGGCTCTCCTGCAGGCTCATCATCGTCTCCACCACCAGGACATCCACCCCGGCTTCGACCAAATACCCTATCTGTTCTTTATATATATTTACCAATTCTTCGAAATCCATAGTGCCGATTGGGGAAAGCTGTTCCCCTGTCATGGTCAAATCACCGGCCACCAGACATTTCCCATCAGCCGCTTCCCTTGAAATGGCCACCAATTCCCGGTTCATCCACCCTATCTTCTCTTCCAGCCCATATTCCTTTAGCTTTATGGCATTAGCTGAAAAAGTGGGGGCATATATCATATTGCTTCCCGCCTTTATAAATTCCTTTTGTAACCCGACAAGCACTGTCCTGTGCTCCAGAATCCATTCTTCCGGGCACACCCCCACCGGCATTCCTCTTTTTAACAAGTTGGAGCCGGTGGCCCCATCGAGATAAATAGGATGGCCTGATGCCGCAAATTGCTGAAATTCTTCCTTTGTCATATATCGTTTAAATCCTTTCCAAAGCACATATCCATTTGACTTTACTATGCTAAAGTTAACGTATAGATTCTATGCTATCACAAAATAAAAAAAACTACAACATTTTTTCATTTCTCAATGCCATAAAACAGAGTTGGCCATCAGCGTATTGCACAAAAAGCTGTGGGGTTTCAACGGAGCAAAACGTTCCGATGAAAACTCACAGCTTTTTTGCGCAATGTGCCAAGAACTATCTAAGCTGGAACTGCTGGACAGATACTTTCATTTCTTCTGCATGGCTGTAAAGGTCTTTTGCGGACATGGCCGACTTTTCCGCGGTTGCCGCATTTGTTTGAACCACATCCGAAATCTGGTCCATGCCTTGAGTCAGCTGCTGCAGCGACTGCGCCTGCTGTAATGCAGACTCTGCAATTCGATTCACCAAATCCGTTGACGTTTGCGCACTGGAAACGCCGAAGGAAAGCGCCTCTGTTGTCTCTACCGACAATTCCGTTCCGTGCTGTATCAGCTGGATGGAATTTTCAATCAACTCGGTAATATCCTTGGCCGAATCAGAACTTTTATTCGCAAGGCTTTTTACTTCCTCCGCCACTACGGCAAAGCCTTTGCCTGCTTCACCGGCCCGAGCGGCCTCTACTGCGGCGTTGAGCGCCAAAAGGTTCGTCTGGAAAGAAATATCCTCAATCGTCTTGATAATACCGCCAATTTGCTGGGATGCCTTGGAGATATTTTCCATAGCGGATGTCAAATCCTTCATTTTCTTGTTGCAGTTTTCCAGCTGGATAGCCGTATCCGCCGTACACTTTCTAGCATTTTCCGCATCCGCCGATGTACTGTTTACCTGCGTAGATATATCTTGGATGCTGGCTGTCAGCTGCTGAACCGCCGATGCCTGTTCTATAGCGCCGCTGGAAAGGGTTTCCGCATCCGATGCCATGCTCCTAGACTTCTCCGACACTTGCCCGGCCGTATAGTTAATATTGGAAAGGGTACGGTTCAGAGAATCCAAAATCTGTTTCATGGCGTTCTGAATCGGCAAAAATTCTCCCCTGTAATCATTATCAATGGTCAAGTCCATTTTGCCTTCCGCCATCTGGCTTAGCTTATCGTCGATATCATTGATATATTTTTTTAGCTCCTGTTTCGTCTCATGGATGGATTCCACCAGCATACCAATTTCTGAAGTATCCGGTTCCAGGGAAAATTCTGCCGACAAATTGCCTTGGGAAATTTCCCCCATCTGCTCTTTTACTTTTAAAACAGGGCGTAAAACGCCATTCCTGACTACTACCATACAAATAAACTGCATAACGGCCACAATCGCCATCGCAATGAATATGGTGATATTGATGAATTTCGTCTTCTTTACTAAAACATCCACTTCATTCTTGGCCCTTTCGTCCAATTGGCTTAAAAACTGTTCCTTCAGGGAATTGATTTGTACAATTGCCGTACTATAATCGTTCCCATATACGTAATCTATCGCCTCTTCCCTTTTTCCGGCCATTACATTTTCCATGGCCGCCTCTTCCAAAGGAACCAGCTCATTGGAAAGCGCGGACATAGCATCTATCATTTCCTGTTCTTCGGAAGTAATCCCGATTTCCTGCATAGCCGCTATTCCCTGGTCCCTGTTTTTTAGATTGTTGATTTCGTTCCAGTAATTATCATAATGAACTTCGTTCCCTGTCGCGGCAAATGCACGCACTTCATTGGTCAGATAAGAAGACCCGTTCATGAACCGGTTGGCATTATATGTTAGCGCAAACCTGTCATCGTTAGCCTTCCTCAGTTCTGCATTCGCTTTGCTGTAGCTTAATAGGGATAACACCATGAATATTAAGGAAATAACTGAAACGCCGTTAATAATTAAGATTAATAAAGATTGATTCATTGCTTTTTTCATTACATCCGCTCCTTTTGGCTAAGTATTTTTATTATTTTCTGCCGCATTGTTAGTTTTTGAGTAAAATTTACTCCCTCACCCGAAAATACGCGATATATCATTTCTATAATGCAAAAAGCTTCCTTCAAGGTAGAGTATCTCTATTTTACCTAATATGAAAAATTATTTCAACTGCAAACGGCAAAAATCTGATTGGGTCTGCATTGTATATTAAAACGCCACAATTCAAAAGAATTATGGCGTTTTATATGTTATTTTTTCAGTTTTAAATGTAATTAAATCAAAATTTGCCAGCCTTAGCAGCTTCCTCGATTGACACAGGAAGCCTTGATTTTACGGCGTTTTCAAGCTGTTTGAGTGCTATGCGAGGGTTATCAACTCGATTTATATTACTTAATTTTAACGTCTAACCACTACATCTCTCTTACAGTTATCAAAAAATTCCTCATTTAAAATCAGCACATTATCTACCATAGGCCTTATACTATTGATATTCTGCCCCTTTACACCAACCACAACCGTAATTTTACCGATACTTTTTAGAACTTCATATACTTTTATATAATCTGTATCTGCACTCAAAAAGAACGCTATATCATATGAATTATAAAATGCCTTACTTATAGCATGTGCAGCCAAATTTATATCCGTTCCTTTCTCCACCTTGTAATATGTACTTTTATTATCTATCTCCATTGGAATGTTCTCGTCTACCGGTCTTGCAACATATCTTCCCTCAATAACATCTGTATATGGGGCATTTTTCATTCCTGTAACCCAGTTATAATAATTTTCGAGATATTTATCTTTCATCAAAAATTCATCCGGCTTAGGAACAAATATAAATCCTTTTAGGAAATCTACATTCGAAATCTGAGCGCAAACATTTCTAAATAATTTATTATAATCTAATTTTATCGTTGGTTTATTAAGGCTTTTATAATATTTCTGCAACGCAATATCAAAATTCATATGATCAATAAAAACCATTCCCCTTAACATACACACCCTCCATAAATCTAAAGGCTTGCATGTATAAAACACACAAGCCCGTTCGTTATCTACAAGAAACCAGTTTCGAAAAACCGATTTCTTGATGTTATTATATGCAAATACATATAAAAAGTCAACTTCTTTTTTGTACCAAAAATAACCTATCTTTAATAAAAAGCAATTTTTTCTTTTTTTAGTTTCATTCTATCACATTTTCCAATGTTCACAAAAAATAGCCAGAGAAAAAATGAGGGTTATATGAGGGCTACGAACTCAAATTATCTTGATTTATCTTGAACACCACAAACATAAAAACCCCAGAACCCGCGCAGTTTCAGGCTATCTTCCCCTTTCATTATGGTGGGAGCAGAAAATACGCCTCTGTCGCACCAACCACTAATTTTCAGCAAAAATTTATTCGTATTGTGTTTAAAAACGCCACAATTCAAATGAATCATGGCGTTTTTTCTGTCTTTACATTATATCTTTACGGTTTTCAATTCAACTCAATCAAAATTTGCCTGCTTTCGCCGCTTCCTCGATCGAAACGGCAACCGCAACGGTCATGCCGACCATCGGGTTATTTCCTGCACCGATAAGGCCCATCATCTCAACATGAGCCGGTACGGAAGAAGAACCTGCGAACTGCGCATCGGAATGCATACGTCCCATAGTATCCGTCATGCCGTAGGAAGCGGGGCCCGCCGCCATGTTATCCGGGTGAAGGGTACGTCCTGTACCGCCGCCGGAAGCAACGGAGAAATATTTCTTGCCCTGTTCGATACATTCTTTTTTGTATGTACCCGCAACGGGATGCTGGAATCTGGTAGGATTGGTAGAATTTCCGGTTATGGAAACGTCAACGCCTTCCTTATGCATAATGGCAACGCCTTCGCATACATCATTTGCACCGTAGCAATTTACTTTTGCACGAAGCCCTTCGGAATACGATTTTCTATAAACCTCTTTTACGGTATTCGTATAAGGGTCGTACTCGGTTTCCACAAAGGTGAACCCATTAATCCTGGAAATAATCTGTGCAGCATCTTTTCCAAGTCCGTTTAAGATAACCCTCAAAGGTTTCTGGCGCACTTTATTTGCTTTTTCGGCAATACCGATAGCGCCTTCCGCCGCTGCAAAGGATTCGTGGCCTGCCAGGAAGCAAAAGCACTCGGTTTCCTCTTCCAGAAGCATCTTGCCCAGATTGCCGTGTCCAAGGCCTACTTTACGGGTATCGGCAACAGAGCCTGGAATACAGAAAGCCTGAAGGCCTTCGCCGATTGCTGCCGCTGCATCCGCCGCTTTTTTGCAGCCTTTCTTGATTGCGATTGCTGCCCCAACCGTATATGCCCAGCAAGCATTTTCAAAGCAAATCGGCTGAATGCCTTTTACCTGGTCATAAACGTTAAGCCCAGCATCTTTCGTGATTTTCTCAGCTTCTTCGATAGAAGAGATTCCGTAGCTGTTCAACACGGAATTAATTTTATCAATTCTTCTTTCATATGATTCAAATAATGCCATCTTCCAAGTCCTCCTTATTCTTCTCTCGGATCAATAATCTTAACAGCATCTGCCACACGGCCATACTGGCCTTTTGCCTTTTCCCATGCTGTATTCGGATCATCGCCCTTTTTGATGAAATCTGTCATTTTGCCGAGGCTTACGAACTGATAGCCAATAATCTGGTCATCTGCATCCAATGCGATACCTGTTACATATCCTTCAGCCATTTCAAGATAACGGGGACCTTTCTTCAAAGTGCCGTACATCGTACCAACCTGGCTTCTTAATCCTTTTCCTAAGTCTTCAAGGCCTGCGCCAACCGGAAGTCCGTCTTCGGAAAATGCGCTCTGGCTTCTTCCGTATACAATCTGCAAGAACAATTCCCTCATGGCAGTATTGATGGCATCGCATACAAGGTCCGTATTCAATGCTTCCATAACTGTTCTTCCCGGCAAAATTTCAGCCGCCATAGCTGCGGAATGGGTCATACCGGAGCATCCGATAGTCTCTACCAATGCTTCCTGGATAATGCCTTCCTTTACATTCAGCGTAAGCTTGCAGGCGCCCTGCTGAGGTGCGCACCAGCCTATACCATGTGTCAAGCCGGAAATATCTTTTACTTCTTTTGCCTTCACCCAATTTGCTTCTTCCGGGATAGGCGCACAGCCGTGATTTACGCCCTGTGCTACTGTACACATTTCTTCAACTTCCTTTGAATAAATCATGTGAAAACTCCTTTCAATATGTAACTTTTGAATTTTTTACCGGCCGCCAACTTTTTTATCGGCAGCCCACGCACATAAGTGCGTTTTTCACAATTTAAAAAACTTCAATCCAACTCCTATTTTCGCACATTTCCCCCAAAAAATCCAGTATATTTTAAGATATTTTTCCAGTTTTCCAGTTTAGGTTACAGTTCAAGCCAGACCGTCATTTGTCCGGCAAATCGCGCTCGCACGAATTTGACAGAAAGATGATGGTCTGAGGGAACGCCCATCAAACTCTGGCCACTACATCCCCCGGCCCTTTATAAATACAATTTTCCGGAACAAATCCCCTTACCGCAGAAGTAGGATATACGCTTGCCCCCTTGCCAATCACCGTGCCGGGATTGAGCACGGAATTGCATCCGACCTCTACGCAATCCCCCAGCATAGCCCCGAATTTTTTCAATCCTGTCTCTATACACCCCTCAGCGGATTTCACCTCTACCAGCGTTTTATCGCTTTTCACATTAGATGTAATAGATCCCGCCCCCATGTGTGCTTTATACCCTAAAATACTATCGCCAACATAATTATAGTGGGGAACCTGTACTTTATTAAACAGAATGACATTTTTCAGTTCGGTAGAATTGCCCACTACTGCCCCTTTTCCTACAATGGCGCTTCCCCTGATAAAAGCGCAGTGGCGTATTTCCGCCTCTTCATCAATAATGGCCGGGCCTCCGATATATGCGCTGGGAAAAACATGGGCCGATTTTGCCACCCAAATATTTTCCCCCCTTTTCTCATATTTGTCCGCAGGCAGGCTGTTCCCCAGTTCGACAATAAAATCCTTTATTTTCCCAAGCACTTCCCACGGGTATTGAGCCCCTTCAAAAATCGCCGCCGCAATTGTTTCCTCTAACGTATACAATTGTGTTATCTTCCATTTTTCCATTTTTTCCATTCCTCCTTCCTTTACAATCAATAGCCATGCCGTTTTTTGCGCATTGCCAGATTATTTATAATTCTTTGCTGCAAGGTCAAACATTCCATATAAGTAATCCTGATTCCCAAGTTGTTTCACCATGTTAGTCCGTCTGGTTACGAAATCGTCCAGTTTTGCCATATATTCCCCTTCCGTAATGCTCCCTTCGGCCACTAAAGTTAGCCCTTTCTCCCAGCTTGCCGTCAGCGCCGGATCCAACAATGGTCGGATAGCGCCCGCTACCACATCATGGACCATTTCCCCCATCAGGGTAGGGGTTATAATCTGGGTCTTTTTGTTCAAAGAAAGGTATTGGATATTCACCAGCTTTTTCAAAATTTCCGCCCTGGTAGCGGAAGTTCCTATGCCGCTTCCCTTTATCTGCGCCCGCAGTTCTTCATCCTCTATGAACTGTCCCGCGTTTTCCATAGTCAGGATTATGGTGCCGGAATTGTAACGCTTGGGCGGCGAAGTCTCCCCTTCTTTGATTTCCAGCCTGTTAAGCTTCATCACAGCCCCCTTTTTCAGCCGATGAACCAATGCAATGAATTCCGGGTCTCTTGTATCCGTCTCTCCCCCTTCATCCTCTTTTCTGCCGTCTGACGCTTCCTTTTTCTTCAAAAAGGACAAGTCCATTACCTTCAAATAGCCCTCTTCCTCCAAAAACTTGAAGTTCGCAAAAAACTTTTCCCCCTTTATGTCCACCCGAAGAGCAAATTTCCTGTAAACTGCAGCGGGATAAAAAATACTTAGAAATCTTCGGACTATCAATTCATATACCTTTGCCGCAGTCTGGTTCAGCCCGTTTAAATTGCCCAGCCCCTGTCCGGTAGGAATGATAGCGTAATGATCCGTAATCTGCTTGTCATTGACATATCTGGTCTTAAGGATATTCTTGTAAGCCGTTCCCTGCAGCACTTCCCCGGCAAAAACCGCCAACGGAGAATAATTCTTTAACCCGCTTATGTTCTTATAAATCTCTTTTGCCGCCGCGCTGGAAAGCACCCTGGCATCCGTCCTTGGATATGTCGTAAGCTTTTTTTCATATAATTCCTGAACGATACGAAGCGTCTCGTCCGGGCTGATTTTAAAATATTTGGAACAATCATTCTGCAGTTCGGCCAGATTATATAGAAGGGGCGGATTTTTCGTTTCCTTTTTCTTTTCAACCCCTTCTACTATAGGGGGTGACACAGGATCCATTTGCAGATAAGCAATTAATTCTTCCGCTGCCCGTTTTTCCTTGAATCCATTTTCCTTATACAGAAGCGGGGAGGCATAATATTTTGTTCCTTCCACCGCTTTCCATTCGCAGTCGAACCCTTTTCCCTCGACTTCTACTCCCGCTGTCACCCGGTAGAAAGGGGTTTTTACGAATTCCCTGATTTCCCTCTCCCGCTTTACCACCATACCGAGCACACAGGTCATCACTCTGCCTACGGAGACTACCGCCCGGTCCGCTTTCAGGTAAGATTTAATCGCATTGCCGTATTTTAAAGTGAGTACCCGGGAAAAGTTAATCCCCATCAAATAATCTTCTTTCGCCCTTAAATAGGCGGCCGAGCCAAGGTTGTCATATTCAGATAAATCCTTGGCTTCCCGAATCCCCCTTAATATCTCTTCTTCCGTCTGGGAATCTATCCATACCCGCTTTCTCTGCTTTCCGACAACTTTCGCCTCCTGCTCTACCAGCCGGTAAATATATTCCCCCTCCCGCCCGGAGTCAGTGCAAACATAAATGGTGCTTACATCCTGCCGGTTTAACAGGCCGCTGACAATCTCGAACTGTTTTTTTACATTCTCAATCACTTCATATTTGAATCTTTCGGGAATAAAGGGGAGCGTGGCCAGCGACCATCTTTTGTATTTCTCATCATATACCTCCGGATAGCTCATGGTTACCAAATGCCCTACGCACCAGGTCACAATCGCATCCCCTGATTCAATAAAGCCATCCCGGCTGCTTATATTTAACTTTAATGCCTTGGCAAATTCCCTCGCCACACTGGGCTTTTCCGCTATAAATAAATTTTTTCCCATTTTATGTTCATCCCAGAACAAGCCCTATCATTTGGTAATGATGAGGGCTTGTATATATTTCCCCGCAAGCAGCGAACCAAGCCATATGGGCAACGGCTATGCAGCCGCTCTTTGCTTTGGCAATCGCCGCGAGGCTTATTTCTTTGTAATATAACCCTGTGCTTTCAACAACTCTGCGCAAAGGACTGCACCGCCGGCGGCTCCCCTTACCGTATTGTGGGATAACCCTACAAACTTCCAGTCGTACACCGCATCTTCCCGCAGGCGCCCTACGCTTATGCCCATTCCGTTCTCAAAGTCCACATCCATGGCTACCTGAGGGCGGTTGTCTTCCTCCAGATATTGAATAAACTGCTTTGGTGCGCTAGGCAGCCCCAGTTCCTGGGGAACGCCCTTAAACCGGAGCAGTTTTTCCACCAGCTGCTCTTTCGTCGCTTTCCTTTTAAACTTTACGAACACGGCTGCGGTATGCCCGTTCAAAACGGGTACGCGGATACATTGGCAGGTAATAACCGGCGATGTGGCCGGTACAATAACCCCATCCTCAATTTTTCCCCATATCCGCAAAGGCTCCTTTTCGCTTTTTTCCTCTTCCCCGCCGATGTAAGGAATAATGTTCCCTTCCATCTCCGGCCAGTCCTTAAAGGTCTTTCCGGCTCCGGAAATGGCCTGATATGTAGTTGCCACTACTTCGTAAGGCTCGAATTCCTTCCATGCAGTCAGAACCGGGGCATAGCTTTGGATGGAACAATTGGGCTTCACGGCCACAAACCCCCGCTCCGTTCCCAATCTCTTTTTCTGGAAATCGATTACCTTCATATGCTCCGGATTAATTTCCGGCACTACCATGGGCACGTCCGGCGTCCATCTATGGGCGCTGTTGTTGGACACAACCGGTGTCTCCGTTTTCGCATAATCTTCTTCGATTTTCTTGATTTCCTCTTTTGTCATATCCACCGCGCTGAAGACAAAATCCACCTGGGAAGCTACTTTTTCCACTTCATTTACGTTCATTACCACAATATCTTTTACCGCTTCCGGCATAGGCGTCGTCATTTTCCATCTGCCGCCTACCGCCTCGGCATAAGTCCTGCCTGCGGAGCGCGGGCTTGCTGCAATCGTCGTCACTTCAAACCAGGGATGGTTTTCCAGCAGGGAAATAAACCTTTGCCCGACCATACCGGTTCCGCCTAAAATACCTACCTTTAACTTTTCGCTCATAGTTACCTCATTTCCGCGCAATTTATTACGCATTTTTACTTTCTTTTACTACCCTTGCCGTCCTATTCCTGATTCCCGTCTATGCCATTTCCTTTGGCAATAAAGCCTGATAACCAGCTGTTTTCTACAATATCTTTATATTTGCGGATTACTTCATTCATTGCCTCCGGCCCGGGTGCCCCGATTGTCAGCCGCCTTTCCACGCAGGCCTTCAGGCTCACCGCATCGTAAATATCCTCTTCAAATACCGGGCTGATTGCTTTCAGTTCTTCCATGCTCAATGCCTCAATGCATGTATTCTTGCTAATGCAATAGAGCACCAGCTGCCCGATAATCCCATGGGCATCCCTGAACGGAACGCCTTTCCCCACCAGATAGTCTGCCGCATCTGTAGCATTGGTAAAACCGTTCATTGCGCTGGATGCCATCACTTCATGGTTAAACTTCATTGTCTTCAACATGCCGGTAAATAAAGCCAGACAGCCTTTTACCGTATCTATGGCATCGAATGTAAGCTCTTTATCCTCCTGCAAGTCCTTATTATATGCTAGGGGGATTCCCTTCATCACTGTCAGGATGGATACGAGGGCTCCATATACCCGGCCGGTTTTCCCCCTGACCAGTTCTGCGATATCCGGGTTTTTCTTCTGGGGCATAATGCTGCTCCCCGTAGAGTATGCATCATCTATTTCTATAAAATGATATTCGTTGGAATTCCATATGATGATTTCTTCGCTAAAACGGCTCAAATGCATCATTACTGTGGATAATGCGGATAAAAATTCAATTAAATAATCCCTGTCCGCCACCGAATCCATGCTGTTTAACGTAGGACCTTCGAATCCAAGCAAGGACGCCGTATATCCCCTGTCCAAAGGATAAGTGGTTCCAGCCAGCGCACCAGCCCCCAGCGGACAGTAGTTCATCCTTTCATAGACATCCTTCATCCTTAGGCTATCCCGGCGGAACATCTCGAAATAAGCCCCCATATGATGCGCCAATGTGATGGGCTGGGCCTTTTGCAAATGGGTAAAACCCGGCATATAAGTTTCTTTGTTGTTTTCCATCACATTGAGCAATGTCCGTAGCAGTCCTTCCAATTCTTCCGCCACATTCAAAATTTCTTTTCTAATATATAACTTCATGTCCAAAGCCACCTGGTCATTGCGGCTTCTGCCCGTATGAAGCTTCTTGCCGGCTTCCCCTATCCTGGCGGTTAAATTTGCCTCCACAAAGCTATGTATGTCTTCATATTCATCTGTGATTTCCAGCTTTCCGCTTTTCACATCTTCCCTGATTCCCACAAGCCCTTTAACAATCGCATTCTTCTCTTCTTCCGACAATATCCCCTGCTTTTCCAGCATTACCACATGGGCGATACTCCCTTCGATATCCTCTTCAAATAACTTCCTGTCAAAAGAAATGGATGCGTTAAAACGATAAACAAGCTCATCCGTCTCCTTCGTAAAACGTCCGCCCCAAAGCTGTGCCATGACATTTTCCTCCTAAATTCATCAAAAACAGTAAATTGATACTATCACATTTTTTTACGTTTTTCAATCTTTTCTTTCATATGCCACCCTTACGGGCAGTTCCTGACTCACACCATTTTTCTTCCCTTCATATAATAAACATATATGAAGTCATATAATAAGCATATATGAAGTTGGAGGAAGCTTATGACACAACCGATATTAGAATTAAATGATATCTGCTATTCCTACCACAGCTTAAAAGGCGAAACAGATGCCTTATCCCATATATCCTTTCAAGTAAAAAAGGGCGAATTCCTGGCGATTGTCGGCCCATCCGGATGCGGTAAATCCACGCTTTTATCCATTATTTCCGGCCTCATCGTTCCGGAAGGAGGAGAAATCCGTTTCCCTCAAAACAACGAAGAAGGCGGAAATATGCAATCCCAGGCAAAATGCAGCCCGCGCATTGGGTATATGCTCCAACATGACCATCTGTTGGAATGGCGTACGATTTACAAGAATATTATCCTGGGCCTGGAAATCAACCATCAGGTTACGCCGGAAAAAACCGCACGCGCCATAGAGCTCCTGAAAGATTATGGGCTTTATAAATTCAAAGACAAAAAACCCGGGGAACTGTCCGGCGGCATGAAACAACGCGCGGCTTTGATACGCACCCTGGTCTTGGACCCGGAAATCCTCTTGCTCGATGAACCGTTCAGCGCCTTGGACTATCAGACAAGGCTTTCCGTCTCTTCCGATATCTGCAGCATTATCCGTTCTGCAAAAAAAACGGCCATTTTAGTGACCCATGACCTGTCGGAAGCTATCAGCCTTGCCGACCGCATTCTCGTTTTAAGCAAACGTCCGGCCACGATAAAATGCGATATCCCTATCCACTTAACCGTAACCGGCACCTCCCCCCTCGCTTCCCGGAACGCTCCGGAGTACCAGGGGTATTTTAATCAATTATGGAAGGAGATTTCTGATGAAAGCCATATACCGAACCCATCGGATGACGGATGCCCCGCTAAGTAAGCAGGAAATTTTTGAGCGCACCCATCAAAGGCATCACCGGATGGTTGCCTTTATTCGCCTGCTAATTCTCATTCTGTTTCTATCTCTTTGGGAATTCAGCGCCCAAATGGGCTATATCGATTCATTCTTTTTCAGCAGCCCCAGTCAGGTTGCCCTATGCTTTGCCGGTATGATAAAAGACGGCACATTTTTTATTAACACAGGGATTACCCTGTTGGAAACCATTGCAAGCTTCCTTCTTGTCTTCGTAATCGGAATGTTATTTGCAACCCTCTTATGGTATTCCGATAAATGCGCCGAAATACTGGAGCCTTATCTGGTTATTTTAAACAGCCTGCCCAAATCCGCCCTTGCCCCCTTATTCATTGTATGGCTTGGAACTGGAATAAATACCATAATTGTAGCAGGAATTTCCGTCGCAATATTCGGCTCCATCATCAACTTATACACCGGTTTTCGACAGATTGACGAAGAAAAAATAAAATTGATTTATACATTGGGAGGCCGAAAACAAACGGCGTTTTTAAAAGTTGTACTTCCCGGCTCTATACCAACTATTTTAAGCAATATGAAAGTCAACATCGGCCTCGCTCTGGTAGGCGTTATCATCGGCGAATTCCTTGCCGCACGAAGGGGGCTTGGATATCTGATTATTTATGGTTCCCAGGTGTTCAAATGGTGGGCGGGAATGATAGAAATGAGTATCCGAATTTATCCATATAAATAACCATGCCCTTTCCACAGCCTGCAAACTTTTCTGTGAAAAATTTATTTTTCACACTAACCTGCTTTAATCTGCCCTGCCTATCTGCACCTTCTTGCCGCAGAAAGCAAATCCATATTTCCGTATATGTTCTTTGGAAAAGCCTTTTGCCGCGAGGGATGCTTCATAATTTTGTCTGTCTATCTGCCGAAGCGCATCCTGAACCGTGTCGGACAGCTCTTTTTCATCGGTATCCTGTACCTTAAATTCAAAAATATAAGCATTATCCGACGCTTTCTTTGGTTCCAGCATCACGTCATATCGCCCGAAGCCGCTCTCCCGGTTCGAGGTAAGGGTATACCGGTCCGCCAACTCTACCATTAACCCTAGGACAAACCCATGGTAAAAACGCTCCGGCTTTTCTGAAGAGGGTGACTTTCCTGTATCGAAATAGCTGAAAGTCTCCATGGCAACCTGGTTCATATAAGTGTTCATCGCTTTTACGTCATCCAAAAGGAGCGCTTTAATAAAGGCGTTATAGCTGCTGTTTTCCGCAAACCACCCCTGAATCATATTTTCAAACATGATTTTCACTTCCCTGTTTGTCAGGGCCAGTTCATAGTAAGTCCGCCCCGTTTTCTCTGAAAATACGTTCTCCACAACTTTCAGATATCCGCTGGCAAGCAGAAGGCTCCAGATTGCATTCTTTTTTACCATAAGCTGGTCATAAACAATTTGCTCGTCAATCTCCATATGAAGCGGCTCTCCGCCTAATAAACGTTCAAAAGACTGCTTAATGTCGGGGTTGCTTTCCCTAAGAAGCTTTTCTATGAGTTTATTTGAACTGGTGTTGGCCCAGTAGAGGCCTGCTTTCTTCTTATCAAGGTAATGAATGATTGACCATGGATTGTAGATATCTTGCATCTTTCCAAACGTAAAGCCGTCATACCACTCTTTTATCTCTTTTTCCTTTTCCAAGAGGCCGAATTCCTTTAATGCAGCAAATACTTCTTCTTCCGTAAAACCAAATATTTCCGCATATTTATCTGAAGTGGTAGTCACCACTTCCAAATTATTTAAATCAGAAAAAACGGATTCTTTGCTTACTCTCGTTATTCCCGTCATAACAGCACGTTCCATGCAAGGATTCGTCTTGAAGGTAGCATTAAATAAACTTCTGGTTAACTCTACAAGTTCTTTCCAATATCCTTTTACATATGCCTCCTGCATTGGCGTATCATACTCGTCCAAAAAGAGGATAACCTTTTTCCCAAAATAACGGCATAAATAATTTGACAGAGTTTTCAATGATGAGGACAGGACATAGTTTTCCATATCCGCCGTGACATTCCTGAAATACTTCTTCTCTTTCTCGTTAAGCAGACATCCTTCCAGCAAAAAATCGTTTTGGCTATACAATTGTTCGATGAGATAGCAAATCATCTTCCTCGCATCCTGGAAGTTGGTCTCCTTTACATCGGCAAAGCTTAAGAAGAGCACCGGGTATGTTCCCTGCAGTTTCCTGTATTCGCTGTATTCCCATATCTCCATCCCTTCAAACAAATCCTCCCTGCCCGCATAGTTGACCGAAAAAAACTTTTCCAGCATGCTCATCGTCAACGTCTTGCCAAACCTTCTCGGGCGGGTGATTAATGTCACGCTATCCCCACTATCCCACCATTCTTTGATAAATCTGGTTTTATCAATGTAGAAATATCCTTTTTCCCTAATCGTTTCAAAATCCTGCTGTCCAATCGCTACAGTCCTTGCCATAAGTTATCCTTTCTTTGAGAAATATCCAATCCCAGCTTTATCTCCCAATGGTTGGAGGGAATGATAATCGCCCTCTTTTCATCTACACAGTTTGCTGTGCAAATTTATCCATATAATCCTGCGCTTTTTGCAAGGATATATTTAATTTCTTCTGCAGCCGCATTAATATATCCTCTTCTGAAAGGCCGAATTCTAATCCTGTTTCTATAATTCCTTCTGCTTTTCCTTCTGCTTTTCCTTCTGCTCTTCCCTCTGCTTTTCCTTTCTCAATTCCAATAATTTCATTCTCTCTCGCAATTTCTTCAAACAATGTACACATCCTGCCGTCTCCTTTCGTATAAGCATCATAATCAATCTTGCTGTTGGTGGCACCTGCCACCGTCATAATCACATTTCGGTCTGTTTTATGCTGTTCACTATATTGTATGGCTTTTTCCTTTGCCTCATTCTTTGGAATGCTCCGGTCCAATATAATTTCCAGCAAATTAAATAAATCTATATTGTTCGCATTATGCAGTACCAAATCGTTTTTTCTTGCCTCTACAAGCAGTATCTTATAGTCATTTACATACTTAGCTATTTCATCTGAAATGTCTAACATTCCATGGAGGCTTGTAGCCCCATCCCAAACCCTTTCCCCATAGTATATGACCATAGTAATTACCGGTATAAATTTATCTGTCTTCTTCATTTTTGATATATATTCATCGGCATTTATCCCATCTGCCGTTTTATACCTTTGGGCATTGCTGTCATATTGCTTTTTGTAGATGCCATAATCATACCCCATAACCCTCATTGGCATAGCATAATGGATATGTTCCTGCCCTTCTATGCCGAAGATTACAAACTCTGCTCCATGCTCTGTAGATTTCTTCCTTATTTTTGCATTATCTCTGGATGCCTGAATACTCTCAACATATTCTTTATTCTCCAATACGGAAGATTCTTCCGTATCTATATCTTCCAGTTCTTCCGGCCTGATAACCCGTCTTCCCCCAAAAAGGACCGCGTTAAAAATGTCTGCAAACTGTTCATTATTTCTCCAGTAGTTCTTTAATACTGTATCCGGTTTTAATCTTTGTGTCTTCTTTGCCATCCTCGGTCCTTTCTACAAACAACGGATGCCAGGCTTCGCCAGCCATCCTTATGCTAATCTAATTTATCTGTTTATTATTAAGTATACCGTTAACCCACTATTATTTCAAGGATAGCCTATTGGACAAATAGTCCAAAATTCGCCC
>JAETTM010000065.1 GCA_021769135.1 Lachnospiraceae bacterium
ATTGCGTTTTCAGAAGGCTTATTTTGGAGAGAAGCTGCAAATTAGGTCTGGATAGATGCACTGTTGTATTGGATGCATATCCGCAATAGATCACAGCCGGACAATACAGGGCAGGCACCCCGGCGTTCTGGTAAAATAAGAAAGAAGAGAATTAAGATGAGGATAAAGTTTGACGAACCAATTATAGGAAAAGACAACGTGCTGGAGATGGGCAGTAAGGATTTAGATGAATGAGAGAAATGGTGATACCGTCCGGGCGGCACATCTGAGTTTTCTGGCGGCATACTATGTGTTTACACCATTGACACCACCGGGTTCACATTATCTTGCCTTGCATTACATGAACAAAGCAATATCCTTAAATCCGCTTCCAGAATATAATGAATGGCTTGTGGTTATGGAGAAAGGAAACTAATCGGTGATAAGCCACAGACCGACAAGGTGGGGCAGGCATTCCCGGCGTTCCGGCAGATTGGGGAATCGGGGAGTAGGGTTTTTTTGAATGGGAGATGTAGATATGGGAAAGGGCGCAGGCAGTGTATCCATTATAGGCAGCGCAGATGGGCCTACAAGTATTTTTATTGTAGGAAAAGGCGGCAGGGTAAAGCTCACAACACGCATACAGAATTATTTCCGAATAATAAAGAGGAACAGGATAAAAAAGCAGATTACTGCCAATCCCCATACGCTGGGGGAAGTCGTGGAACTGATGAAAAGGAAATACGGCGCTGAGGAGGTTTCGCAGCAGTCCCATAATTACCTTGAGCAGAGAAAGTGCTTAAAGGCATCCCTTGTAATGCGCCACCGCCCGGATTTGCTTGGGGAGCTGATGGACTTGGAGCCGCCCAAAGGTGAGGATGTGGAAGCCTTAAAAGCATTTTGGGGGCAGGTACAGGAGAGGGAGAAGATGGCAGCGGAAATTGCAGATGATATCTTCCCCATAGATTTCCACATATATGAAATTAAGTGTCCTGAAAATTGCATGATGCAGATAGGGGTGGAAACTGTCTGGCAGGTGATAGATGGCTCATTCAGCGGGGATAAGAAAACCATGAAGCAGTTAAAGAAGCTGTTCAGGGAAATATATTTTTATTATGGAGTCACCGCCGAAGATATAAAAAATGAGACGGAAAGGTACAAGTCACTTTTAGCAGCATTGTGTTCATAGATGGCTGCTTTCCGGCAAAACAGGAGGAGACTTAAATGGATATTACAGGAATAGCAAAAAGCTATCAGGCAGGCATCCAAAAGTCAGGAAAGCCCTCATCCAAGAAGGACTGGAAGATGTCGGATTCCCTTCAGGAGAAGATAACCGAATATGCCAGAGAGGATGCGGCGCAGAATGTCTATATGGGGAATCCTGCGGAAAAGCGAGGTCGCCAAAGTCGCGCCGGACAGGTCTGCGCTGATGGGGAAACTCAATCAGGATATGGCTAATATGAAGGAAATAAGGGAGGCGGACGAAAGGTGGCTACGTCTCCTGTTCGGGGAGACGTATGAAGCCAAGTTGCACTGGATATTTCTATATATCTTGGGGAAACGGTCATAAAAAATTATCCTCAACTGTATTGGGGGTATTTTGCAAGGCCAAAGCGGGAACTCTTTGTCAATAAACCTGTGATAATGAAGTTGAAAAGCAAGCTGAAATATTTTCCCCCCAGCCAGACTGTGTTTGTATGTATGATAAAATCAGGAAAAGACCGTGACAAGAACCGAATATATGACTTATACCGCTATTGGGAGGATGAATTTGATCCAATCAACCCCAGTTACTGGGATAGCTGGTAACTGGCATTAAATGATAATTAGTTCCAGAGGAGTTTGAACATGTATTATGAGCAGTTTATCACAGAGATACAGAAATATTGGAATCTGCGTGAAAAGGGATTGAAAAAGCAGGCGAACAGCTTCCTGTTCACATTTACAAAATCTTTTAAAGAGAATGTGTCGGATGAGGACGCAGACGCTATTTTGTTCCAATTTTGCAGGGAATACCTGGATGAGATGAAATTTCCGGGCGATGACCTGCCCAGGCGTCATCTGCCATTTCAATTAACGAAGCTACTTGACAGCTATTTAAGCCGTGAATGTGAAAAGAATCAGATGCCGCAGATGCGGTGGGCGTACCAGATTTTTGGAAACATCTACAATCCCCATGATCCAAAGCTGGAGCATGATTTCTACCCCATTTTGAAGCGTGCCTATATGCATGAAAAATGTGATTCGCAGACGGTTCAACTCTACTTTAGGGAGCAGCTTGATTCCTTATGGTGGGGGCAGCATCATTTTCCGGAGAGTATCCGCATTACAAAAGAGGAATTTGAAAATATTGTGGGTGCGGCAAAGAAAATCCTTTCAGAAAAAACAGTAGAGCCACAGCTTGTGGAAGAGTTTGAGTATTATGTGAAACTGTATCAGATTTATTTTGAATGGCAGAACAATAACAGGAACGGCGATTTTTACGAATTGTGCAGGAAAGAAGGGCTGGCGTTTGAAGGAATCCCGGTGATTTATTATAAAGAATAGGAAGGCGGCGCCATGATATCAGAAGAACTGAAAAAAATCAAATCCTTTGGCAGTCACATGGAAAGTTCCGTGACACCACAGGACATTGCAGACAAGGAGAGAAAAGAGATTATATAAAATAAGGCATCAAAGCAATTCCTGCACAAATTGCGGGCTTTGTACGAGATTCTGCCGCATGGGGATTCGTATACCGGAAAAAAAGGAAAAAGGGAACTATAAAGACGGTGTTTACACAGGCGCGGGGGAAGGCAGAACGGAAGGGGGAAATGATTTCTGTTTATACACCTCCAAATCATCGCATTGGACGGAGATGATGATATTACTGCTGTCGGTTTATTGCATTTTAAAAGCAAAGATTTTTCAGTGGAGACAGGCAGTTATAGTCTTGTTTCTTGGTGTGGTATGTTTGGTTTCATTGTTTCGTAATCCCAGAACAGCAGACATTATTGTAACGAGCATTTTTGAATTTATCTGTGCTGACACAGTTACAGAGGACGGCACCGTATAGGGAATATTTTTCATAAAACACTTGACAATATAGATGCGATTCTCTATACTGAACATAGTTCATATTGAGGTGATTGGATGAATACAGTCGTAACATCAAAAGAGGATATTTTGAAAGCCAGCCGGGAACTGATTCAACAGCAGGGGTGGTCTGCGATTAATATCCGCTCTGTTGCAGCCGCCTGCGGGGTATCGGTGGGCTCCATTTACAATTATTTTGATTCCAAAGCCGCGCTGGCCTGTGCAGCGGTGGAAAGCGTTTGGTGTGAAATTTTCAGTTTCCCGGAAGATAGGGCTGTGTTTCAGGATACGCAGTCCTGTATTGTCTGGATGTATGGGAGGATGGAGTATGGTGGCAAACAGTATCCCGGATTTTTTACGATGCACTCCTTGGGGTTTATGCAGGAGGATAAATCCGATGGAAAACGGAGAATGCAGAAGGCATGGCAGCATATCCAGGATGGGCTGTGTTCCGTCTTAAAGCAGGATACCAGGATTCGGGACGATGCGTTTTCGGAGCAGTTTACAGCCGAAAAATTTGCGGATGTTTTATTTTCGCTTATGCTGTCCGCCTTGCTCCGTCATGACTATAATCCTGCCGCCGTGCTGGAAATTGTCCGCAGAACCCTTTATTCCCGCGAGCAATGAGCCAAGTGCCGTGCTTGCATGAGCATTTGGCGAATGCCGCGAGGGTCAATACCCCGCTGCTCTGCAGCGCTGCAAATTTGATGCCCCGTTGCTTGCAGCGGGGGTGTTGACTCCCGCGAGCAATGAGCCAAGCGGACGCGCTTGCGGCAGGGTTTTTGACTAAGCTTCCAAAAGGAGAATAAAATATGCAAGCAATTGTAGAAACACTGTTTGATGCCCTCTATTTGATAACTGTTATTGCTATCGGGGGCTTAATGATTCGGAACAGCAAAGGGGAATGCCAATTCCGCCTGTTCGGATGGATGGCGGTTGTGCTGGGAGCGGGGGACGCGTTCCACCTGGTTCCGCGGGCCATTGCCCTGTGCACTACCGGCCTGGAGAATTATACTGTGCCCTTGGGGGTTGGGAAGTGCATTACTTCGGTCACGATGACAATTTTTTATGTGCTGCTTTATTATGTTTGGCGGAAGCGGTATCGGATTAATGGGCGGGGAGCCCTTACCGTTGCCGTGTATGTTTTGGCCGGCGTGCGGATTGGGCTGTGCATGATGCCCCAGAACCGGTGGCTCAGTGCCGAAGCGCCTCTCTCCTGGGGCATTTACCGCAATATCCCGTTTGCCATGCTGGGGCTTCTGGTAATCGTGCTGTTTTACCGCAGTGCAAAGGAGCAAGGGGATAAGGCGTTCCGCTGGATGTGGCTGACTATCGTGTTAAGCTTTGGCTTCTACATCCCGGTAGTGCTTTGGGCGGATGCAATACCCCTGATTGGGATGCTGATGATACCAAAGACTTGCGCCTATGTGTGGACGGTGCTTATCGGATATTTTGCTATGAAAAAGGAATGCAAGTGAAGGAGGATTGACAATGAAACGCTACATAAATTCGGCTTTGCTGTACGCCATTCTTGCAATGGCTGGCGGCGTGTTTTACCGGGAGTTCACCAAATTCAACGGTTTTACCGCCAAAACCGCCCTTTCAGTCGTCCATACCCATTATTTCCTGCTGGGCATGATGCTTTTCCTGCTGCTGCTTTTGCTGGAGAAGAGCTTTTCTTTCACAAGCGGAAAAACCGGGAGGGTATTGATTGCTTATCATATTGGCCTGAACCTGACCGCTGTGATGCTCGTCACGCGGGGAACGGCCCAAGTGCTGGTACCTGCACTTTCCTCCGGCATGAGCGCGGCAATTTCCGGCATTGCCGGGATTGGGCATATTATGATGGGTATCAGTCTGGTGCTTTTGCTGGTGGAAATCAGGCGCAGCGTATCCGCGGGGCAAGTTTGATTCCGGCAGGCAGCGGGCGTGGCACGTTGCCCGCCGCAGGGATGCTGATGGAAAGCTGGCGGTTAACGGTATTAATTACTGATTTTCCATCATTGCCTGTTGGCGGCCTGGGGTTATGGCAGCAGAACACAAAAGTCAGTATAGCTTTTTCCATCGCTTTTTACACTGATATGCCCTTTGTGGCTTTTTACGATGGATTCCGCGATGGAAAGCCCCAGGCCGTAGCCGCCGGACTGCCTGCTCCTGGAACTGTCAATCCGGTAAAAGCGCTCAAAAATATGTTTCTGATCCATTGCGTCGATACCTTTTCCGGTATTGTGAACCAAAAGCTGCTTTTTTTCCCCTGCACGGGTAAGGGATATTGTTATACATCCTTTTGCATCTGAATATTTGAAAGCATTGTCCAAAAGAATTGTGACAAGCTGTTTTATGTTTTCCTCATTTCCGTATAAAGTCATCCCATCTGCAATATCGCAGAAATATTTTTTCTCATATTCATATGCCAGGCTTTCAAAGGAAAGGGCGGCTTTTCTTACCGCTTTGCTCAGGTCAAAGCTTTGGAAAGCGGATTTCCCTTTTTCAGAATCCAAGTGGGCAAGGTCAAGAAGGCTGTTGATTAATATTTTCATCCGTCTGCTTTGCTCGAGGATATAATTCAGCCATTTATTATCGGGAAGGGCGCTTTCCAGCACTTCCGCGTTGGCTGTGATTATGGTTAAAGGGGTTTTTAATTCATGGGAGGCATCGGCAATAAATCGTTTCTGCCGGTCGAAAGCCAGCTGTACAGGCTTGGCAATCCACCGTGAAAGGAAAATGACAGGTATCAAAATAATTAACATTCCGGCAAGCCCAATCCACAGGCACATCCGCCAAAGCTGCATGGACATTTCCCGTTCCGGCCCATAATCCAGAAAGTATATGGAGACTCCTTCTTCGGAAGGGATATACAGATAGAGGTAACCGGAAATCCTGCCTTTATCTTTTGGCTTTTTCATAATCGCATCAGCCAGAGCCAGCAGATTGCTATCGGTCAAATTGGGATTGTTTTTTGTGGAAATTTCGCTGACCTCGCCGTCTTGGTCATAGACGATGGAAAAAATCCGCATGTCATTAATCCAGTCATATGGGCGGCCTCCTGCCTTGAAAGCCGGAGGGGTTTTATCAGGAGTCAAGTTATCCCTGGCATGGCGTTCGCTGGCAGGGGGCTTAAGGTTATTTTTATCCCGGATATACTCGGATAACAGGTTAAAGCCCCGTTGCTGGCTGGAGGCTGTCATGGAAATATTCAGTATCAGCAAAATCAAAAAAAAGATAAAACCGATGCATGACATGGTCAGCAGGATGAACCGGCGCTGCAGTCTCTTAATCATTGTTTCTTCCCTCCAACTGATACCCCACTCCGCGGATTGTCCTGATTTGCGTACCGGCTCCCAGAAAGGCTAATTTTTGCCTGAGAAAGGATATATAAACTTCTATATTATTGTATTCCGCATCGCTGTCCAGCCCCCAGATTTTTTCAATCAGGAGGTTTTTAGGCATAATCCGGCCCGCATTATTCAGGAGAAGCTCCATGAGCTGGGATTCTTTTAAGCCTAGCTTTAAGGAATCGGAACCGCAGCAAAGCTCCATCGTGCTTTTATTAAACGATAAATTCCCACAGGAAAGAACTTCTTCATTGTATGCCGCGTTGCGCCGGGAAAGGGCGCGAATCCTGGCGAGCAGTTCGCCTGTGGAAAAAGGCTTGGCAAGATAATCATCGCTGCCCGCATCCAAGCCTGTAATGATATCGGATACTTCGGACTTGGCAGTGAGAATAATGACCGGGGTGGTAATATGTTCTTTGCGGAGGGTTTTTAGTATCGACAGCCCGTCAATGCCGGGAAGCATGATATCCAACAGGATCAGGTCATAAATTCCGGAGCGCGCATACTCCAACCCTTGGCTTCCGTGATAAACAGCATCCACGTAATAGTGGTTCTGCTTTAAAATCTCTGTCAGGGCATCTGCCAATGGCTTTTCGTCTTCTACCACTAATATTCTCATTTCCCCATTCCTTTCATTTAGCCTGTATATATAGTATAACATAAACCTTAAATGAAAATTGAAAAGATATGTGGTTTCACAATTTATTCATGCTTTTTCAAGATTATTTTAAGGATAACATTTTATATTCATTTAGAATAAAGTTCAATATAAAAATGGAGAAGGATTGGGAAACGATGAAATTTTTGACGAAAAAGACTTTGATTATCCTGTTGGCGGCAGGGATATTTATCGTTGCGGCAAGTGTTGCCGCTTTATTTTTGATAAGGCATAAAAACGATGGAGGGAATAGGGATATGCCGCCTGCCATGAATAACCTGGGGGAAGGCGTTATAAGCGCAAGCGGGTTGACGGCAGTGGGGATGCTGGAAGAAACGTGGGAATTGGATTTCCTTCAAACAGCGCTGTACGTTGAGGAAAGTTATCTTTCCATGGGAGACGAAGTGGAAGAAGGAACTGCTGTCTTTAAGGTCTCTGAAGAGACGCTGGAAGAAGCCAGGAAAGAGCTGGAGGATGCGGTCACGGAGACCAGGCTGGCTTATCGGCAGGGAATCATTGATTATGAAGCCGGTATAATCGATGCGCGTGTAGCGAAAGAGAATGCGGAAGTGAATAAAAAATATAGTCAGGCCCAATATGACAATGCGGCGGCTGAAGCTGGGAAGACGGTCAAGGAACTGGAAAAGCAGGTAGAGGAAGCCAGAGATTTGGCGGATGAATATACGAAGTCGGTGAATGAGGATTATTACAGGGCTTATTATAAAATAGATGAGCTTTACCAGGCTTATTATGAACATTTTACTCTGCTTATGGAAACTTATGAAAAGTGGGATATAGAAGATAAAGAGAGCCTTTATGGCAATTCCGTTCCCAGTTTGGAAAGCGGCTCCGGGAACAGTTCCGTTTCAAACATGAGGGGAAGATACAGCGAAGAGGAGACGATGATATCCGTATATAATCTGTTGGATGAAATGGTGAAGCAGGAAGGGGAGGAATATGAAACAGCGCTGGAAAACTATGAGACTGCCAGGAGAACGGCGCAGGCAGGACTGGAAAAAGCCCAAAGCAGCCTTGCATCCCTGGAAGCGGAGCTGGTTAAGGCTCAGACAGAGTATGAAAAGCAGTTGATTACATGCAAATCAGATTATGAGATAACGCTGGCGGAGAGCGACAATGCGCAGGCGGTATATGAAGTCGCTTTGGAGAGCCTGGAAGAAGCGCTTGCGTCTTTAGAGGATAAGAAGGAAGACGCGGCGGAAAATCTTGCCCTTTTTGAGAAAGCAATCGGAGACGGATATTTTTATACCCAAAGCGCAGGAACGATTGTGATGAACGGAGTCAGGGAAGACAGCTATCTTTCGGGGGAAAGCCTGATAATTGCCTATAGCAATCCGGAAGAGGTTTCGGTAACGGCGAGTGTGGGCCAAAGCGATATTGCCGGGATTTCCATAGGGGATGAGGCTTATGTCATGATTAGCGGGTATGGAAACTATCAAGGAAAAGTAACTATGATTAATCCCATCGCCCAGGCCCAGAGCCGCTCTTCCATTACCTACCAGGTTACTGTGGCCCTGGAAGGGGATGTAAGCGTTCTGGATGCCAATCTCACTGCCTACGTATATTTTGGAATGTCTAAGGAGACGATTCGCGAAATGGAGAATATGCAGCAGGGCGGACCGGGAACGGAGGAAAATACAGAGGATAAGAATATGCCCCAGGATGGGGATAAAGGGCACCCGGAAAACAGGAGGAAGGAAGAGGGGCAATGAAAGAAAAGTGGAAAAAGGATAAAAAATTCCAAAGAAACTGTATTCTTATCGGCCTTGGGCTGGTTATCCTGCTGGGGGCATCCGTGTATACGCTGTTTATTCAGCCCAATTTAAGCACGGAAACCTATGTTTATAAAGAAGAAACGGTCGTCAGGGGAAATCTGATTCTTGGAATTATGGAAAGCGGCAGCCTGTCATTGGGGGAAAGCTCTGTTATGTATGAGCTGGATTTAGAGTTGGATGAAGAGGAAGAGGAGGAAGAGGATGAAGACGATGAAGGCGATGAGGAGAGCGCCCAAAAATATCTTGAGATTGAAGAGGTGTGCGCGGTCAGCGGACAGCGCATCTCGGAAGGGGATATCCTTTTTAAGCTGACGCAGGACAGCGTCAGCGCGGTGGAAAGAAAGCTGGAGTCGGCCCTTACCGAGGCGAAAATTACGCTGGCAAATGCCCAAACAGAATATGATATCTCCATGCTAAGCGCTAAAAGCACTTATGACAGCAGCGTAAAGGAAGGAAGCCGCGCCGCGGCGGATTATCAGGCGGCGCTTACCGCAAGCGGGGAAAAAATCAGGAGCCTGGAAGGTGAAATCAGAGTGTTGGAGCTGGAAATTGCCATGGCGCAGGAGAAACTTGCTGACGAAGAACTTTTGGATTCCTATGAGGAAGCGAAGACCGCATATGACAGGGCAAAAGCTAAATATGAAGAAACAGATTTACATAATTCCACGGCATATACCAGCAATCTTATGGATTATCAGCAGGCGGAAAGCCAGCTGGAAGCTTTGGAAGACCAATTGCAGGAGTGCAGGGATACCATTACGGATAACCAGGCGAAAATCCAAAAGAAGCAAGGGGAAATAGAAAAGGCAAGGGCATCGCAGGTGCTGGATAACCAGAATGCGGAAAATGACTATTGTTCCGCATCCCTGTCAGGCGAACTGGCAAAAGAGATTTACGACTACTCTGTGGATTCCCTGTCTGATTCGGTAAATCAGGCACAGAACGAATTGGATGAAATACAGGCGAAAATGGATGCGCTGCAGTCTTTCGTAGGAGAGGATAACTGTATCTGCGCACCGGAGGACGGGCTGGTTACCAGCGTTTCTTACGAGGCGGGGGATAAGCTGACGGATAACAGGGCCATGCTCACCTATGCGAAAGAAAACGAATATACGGTAAACATCGATGTGTCGGAAGAGGATGTTGCGGCAATATCCGTGGGGGATTCCGTGGAACTTTCCTTCAGCGCCTATCCGGAGCAGATATGGGAAGGGGTAATTACCAGCATTACCACTACGTCCACGTCGGAGCATGCGTCTACTATAAGCTATCCTGCAACAATCCTGGTGCAGGGGGATACGGCTTTACTGTATGGAGGAATGACCGCCGATGTTACTTTTGTGACGGATTCGGCGGAGGACGTGCTTTATGTTTCAAAAAAAGCGGTATTTGAGGAAAACGGCGTAAGTTATGTTTACAAAAAGGATGCCAAAGGAAACAGGGTAAAAACAAAAGTGGAAACGGGCTTTTCCGATACGGCTTCCATAGAGATTATAAGCGGTTTGGAAGAGGGCGATATCGTATATATCGAAAGCATTATGAACGTAAATTCGGAAAAGGCGGATAAAGAGGACAGTGGGGCGGATTACGGAACGGAAGGAGTAGGCGGCGCGGAAGGCTTTCCGTCCATGGAGGGGGAGGCCCCCGATATGGGGAATGGCTTTCCGTCTATGGAGGGGGAGGCCCTCGATATGGGGAATGGTTTTCCGTCTATGGACGGCGGGCCAATGGGAAATATGCCGGGCAGATAAAATGCCGGGGGATTTCGCGAAAAGCCCGCGTTCCGACGGGCAATAGAAGGATGGGATATATGAAAGAGAAGTTAAAAGAGAAGTTAGAAAAGATGATAAAAAAATGCAGGCCCCAAAAAGGGAAGGACAAAAAAATATGGATTATTTTTATCGTTTCGTTTTTCCTGGTCATGGCGGTAAGTGTTGTCATCATAACAGTTTCCAAAAAAGAGAAAGTAGTCTACAGGGAAACACAGGTAATAAAGGGAAATTTGGCAAAAAGGGTCACGGAAAGCGGGAGCGTGGATGTGGGCACTGCCGTACAGGCCTTTGATTTGGATATCAGCGAATTTACCGGCAGCGGAAATTTTACCTTTGGCGCCGGGAATGCGGGCAGCCAGGACGGCGGCATGATGATGGGTATGGTACAGGGAATATCGGATTCGGGAAACTCTGGGAACAGACAATTGGAAATTGAGCATGTATATGTGGAAGCCGGACAGGAGATTGAAGCCGGAACGCCGATTTTAAAATTGACCAAGGAGAGCGTAGAGGGAATCCGTACGGAACTTTCCCAGGATGCCATCGATGCAGAACTGGTCTATCAGCAGGCGCTGACTTCGCAAAAGAAGACAGATGCAGAGGCGGAGGGCGAATTCAAGATGAACTCTCTTTACGAGGCCTATTCTCAGGCTGAGTATGACGAGACGGTTTCGGCCCTTACGGAAGCGGTGGAGGAGGCAGAGGAAACCCTTACGGAGACGGAAGAGGAACTGGCAGATGCGCAGGAAGAGCTGGCGGAAAAGGAGGCGCTTCTTACAGAAGAAAAAAAGGTGCTGGAAAATGCCCTTTTCACTATGGAAGGAACGGATAAAGAAAATGCGCTTTATTGGTGGATTATTGCGTATCAGACCGCCGACGACGCTCAGGAAATGGTAGATACCCTGGAGGATGAGATCGAGCAGCTTAAGGAGGACATCGAGGAGTTTGGCGAGAAAAAGGCGGAAAATGAAACCGCTCTTGCCCTTGCGCGGAAAGAATTGGAAAGCGGGGAAATTACTGCCAGAGGGGAACGGGATAAGAGGGATTATTATGCCGGGAACGCCCAGGAGATTTACGATGTTGCTACGGAGCAAAGCGCTTTTGAAACGGAAACGGCAAGGGAAGAATATGAAAATGCGGCGGGAAAGCTGGAGGAATTTGACTCTCTCATTATAGAACAGGTCATTTCGGCGGAAAATTCCGGTGTGGTTACGGAGGTTTATGTATCGAAGGGGGATTACCTGACCCAGAACATGGATTTGCTCAGCCTGAATAATTATGATGAGGTTACCATTACGGTTTCGGTGGAGGAAGATGATTTGGAGAAGGTAGCCCTTGGGAATACGGCAAATGTGACGCTGGCAGCCTTTGAGGATGAGGTGTTTACGGGAACGGTTACAGAAATCGGGGATGCGGAAATAGACAGCAATACCAATAAAACCATGTATTCCGTAACGGTAACCGTGGAAAATACCGGCAATGTCCTGTATCAGGATATGACGGCGGAAGTGACCTTTGTTACAGGCGAGGCATCCGAAGTGCTTTATGTGCCGGTCAGGGCGGTAACGGAGGAGGACGGCGCAGCCTATGTCAAAGTAAGGGAGGATGGCGGAGCAATCGTCAGGAAAAAGGTAACCGCCGGTTTTACGGACGGCATCAATATAGAAATAAAGGAAGGGCTTTCCGAAGGAGAAACCGTGCTGATAGAAAGCAAAGCGAAGGATTAAAAGGAGCGTTAAAATATGAGATTATCTGAAATCGGCCGTCTGGTGTGGCTGAATCTTGTACAAAATAAGTTTAAGGTTTTTCTTACTTCAACGGGTATCATCGTAGGTTCCGCAACAATCATGCTTGTTATTGCCATAGGAACAGGGGGGAAAATGGAGGTCGCGGAGCAGTTCAAAAATCTGAATGCCGGTTCCGTGGACATTTCCTATGAGTATAATGGAAGCGGTTTTACAGGAGGAATGCCAGGGGGAGGAATGCCGGGAGGAAGTATGCCAGGCGGTATGCCGGGAGGAGGAATGTCAGGAGGAGGTATGCCGGAGGGAAGGGCAGGCGGCATGGGCGGCGGCTTTTCCCCGTTCGGCGGAATGGAAAATCAGATGAATACGGCAAAAATCACCTTATCCCAGGCGGATGCCGATAACCTTAAAGAAAGTATTCCGCAAATAGCAAGCGCCACAATCTCCTATACAACAAGGCAGGAGGCGGAAGGCGGCAGCCTGGAAGAGAGCGCTTCTTACACGGTTGCCGGCGTAAAAGCAAACTATGCGGATATCAGCAATCTGGAAATGGCCATCGGCGCATTTCTCACGGACGACAACGATGCTTATAAGGAGAGGACCTGCGTCCTGGGTTACAGCGTGGCGAAGGAAATGTTTGACAGCGTTTTGGATGCCTATGATTCTTCGGTTTACATTGACAACCGTTCTTACATAGTGAGCGGCGTGCTGATGGAAATGGGAACGGTGGCGTCGGGCATCAGCCCGGATGAAGCGATATTTATTCCCTATGAAACAGGTATAAAATATCTTACCGGTAAAGATGTAAGCCCTGCGATTACCGTGGTGGCGGAAGACGTAAATGACGTGGAAAGCGTCATGGAACAGGCGGCGCTTGTGCTCGCTGAAAGCTATGGGGAAAATGTGGAATTTACCATTTCCGATGCAGGGAGCAAGATGGAGGCGGCCTCAAAGTCCAATGAAACGCTTACTCTCCTTTTAATGGCTATGGCCGTCATTGTGTTTATTGTAGGGGGGATTGGGATTATGAATGTATTGTTTGTTTCTGTAAAGGAGCGCACCAATGAGATTGGTATTTTGAAAGCGATTGGATGCGGCCAGAAGGATATTCTGACAGAATTTCTGCTGGAGGCCAGCTGCATTAGCCTGGTGGGGGCTGTTTTAGGCGTATTGGTGTCTTTGGGCATTACGCCGATTATCGAAAGCTTTTCCGTACGTGTGGAACTTTCTTTGGCCGGCGGGGCCTTATCCCTGCTGTTTGGCGTGTTGACAGGAACTGTTTTCGGATTTTACCCGGCGTTTAAGGCGTCGCGGCTAATCCCGGTAGTGGCGCTGAACCATGAATAATGAAAGGCAGGGTAAAAATGAGCGGAAACAAAATTATAGATATGAGATGCATTAATAAAGGATATATGCTTGGAACGGAAAAGGTTCCGGTACTTAAGAATGTGGATTTTCAGGTGGAGAAAGGGGAATTCGTGGCAATTTTAGGGCCGTCAGGCTCCGGCAAGACTACTTTGATGAATATCATCGGCTGTATGGATGTGGCGGATTCGGGGGAATATTATCTGGATGGAGAGCCCATCCACAGCATGACGGAAAAGCAGATGGGAGCAATCCGCAATAAAGAGATTGGATTCATTTTTCAGAATTACCAGCTGATTCCAACCTACGATATTTTGCAGAACATTATTATGCCCCTGGTAGTCCGGGGCATGACTACCAAAGAAGCTGAAGAAAAATGTTTTCCGGTTATCGAGATGCTGGGAATCGGGCACAGGCTGGGCCATAAGCCGTCGGAACTTTCGGGAGGACAAAAGCAGAGGGTATCGATTGCGAGGGCGCTTGTAGGAGAACCGGCGCTGCTCCTTGCCGACGAACCTACCGGAGCGCTGGATACGGCCAGCGGTAAGGACGTGCTGACGCTTTTCGGGCAGCTTCACGGGCTGGGAAATACAATTGTTATGATTACCCACGATTTAAACGTTGCAAAGGCAGCAGGAAGAATTGTACATATTATTGATGGCTGCCTTGGGTAAAAGGGGCAACGGAAAATACCCATCCGGGAAAAAGTGACCGGTCTTGACAGCGGCGCCAATGATTATCTGCCAAAACCTTTTGACACAAGGGAACTGCTGGCCGAGTTTGGTTACCCGACACAGAAGTTCGCACTACAGAAACCCAAAAGCGGTTTCAGCAGTCAGGTATTGCGGAAAGAGGAAACGGAGGGCATGGAGCATGAATGAAATACAGGCGGAAAAAAAACCGCTTTCACAGGACTTTACGATAAAGCCGCTGCTGAAATTTGCATTTCCGACAATTGTAATGATGCTGATTATGGCGCTGATTTTTCTTTATCGTAACAAAGACAGGTATCATTATGTGTAGCGTGTATGATGAGAGGGGGATTTTTCCCTTTTATCCAGATAGAATCCGTGTTATACTGTATGAAACAGATTGGATGGTGCAGGCAGTGAACGGAAAAATTTATGAGTATGAATCCCTGCTCTATGAAGCGGGGGAGACAGGCGGCGCTTATGTCATCTTCCCCTATGATATCAAGAAAGAGTTTGGACGGGGAAGGGTGAAGGTACACGCCACATTTGATGGGGAGCCGTATGATGGCAGTGTCGTAAACATGGGAGTAAAGAACGCTGACGGGAGTGTGTGTTATATCATAGGCGTGCGTAAAGATATCCGTTCCCTGATAGGGAAGCGGCCGGGGGACAGGGTTCTGGTCACGGTCAGGGAACGGGAATGAGACAGGAGGGATGAAGGATGTGGACATGTCCAAAGTGTGGGCGTACCTTTAAAAGGCAGGAACAGGATCATTACTGCGGGAAAGCACCGGAAACGGTGGATGAATATATTGCGGCACAGCCGGAAGGGGTACAGGAGTACCTGAAGAAAATAAGGGAAGCAATCCGCGCGGCGCTGCCGGAGGCGGAAGAGAGGATTTCATGGAGCATGCCGACTTATTGGAAGGAGCATAACATTATCCATTTTGCCGGGTTTAAGAAACATGCCGGCCTGTATCCGGGGCCGGAGGCTGTCCAGGAGTTTTCCGAGCGTCTGAAAGAGTACAAGACCAGTAAAGGAACTATACAGCTTCCATACAGCAGGCCGGTTCCGGTGGAACTGATTTCCGATATTGCAGGGTGGTGCTATGAGACAGGGAATCACCCGTAGGATTAAGAAAGTTTTTGGAAGGTGCGGGGAATGGAACAGGATATATTATACTTTTTTGGCGGAAGGCCGGAAGCGATTCCGCTGTATGAGGCTTTTGAATAAAAAGTTTTTTCAGAGGTGGACGGCGTGAAGGTGAAGGTACAGAAAACACAGATTGCTTTTTCCAAGAGGTGCATTGTATGGGAAATGAGAAAATATATCAGATGGATTTTTCAAAAGTGTATGGACTCCTTGTCCAAAAAGCAGAGAGAAAGGGAAGGACAAGGCAGGAGGTTGATGAGATAATCCGATGGCTTACCGGATACAGCCAGCCGGAACTGGAAGGGATGCTGGAGCAGCCGGTTGCTTATGGGGACTTTTTCCGGGGTGCCCCGGAATTAAATGAGAACAGGAAGCTGATTAAAGGCGTGGTCTGCGGCGTCAGGGTGGAGGATATCGAAGAACCGCTGATGCAGGAGATACGTTATCTGGATAAACTGGTTGATGAGCTTGCCAGAGGGAAGGATATGGGTAAAATATTGCGTAAGTAAAAACAGGGTATTTATTTCTTTCATTAGTCTCCTACAGAGAAAAGGGCGATTATAGCAATCGCCCTTCGATTTTAAAGTTTTCCACTATCTGGCAGGAACTCTCCTGACGATGGTTTCCCATCTCTGATATTCTTATACGTTTTTGCGGGAAATATGTCAATAAAAATGAAAAATCCCGCTGAAATTATTCTATACCGGATTTTGCGTTAAATCATGGTGAACGGAGCATCGGAATTTGTGGATTGGCTGGCCATTGCCGTTACAATCATCGTATTCAACCGACTGCCCTTATCTTTGCAGGAGAAGATGGCGTTGCGGCGGTATCCATCATTATGTATCTGCAGTTTTTGTTTATCGGCGTATACTTTGGTTTCTCCATGGTCGCGCCTCCCGTTATCTATACACTGAAATATTTCTTTTCGCCGGAATCAATATCTTCTCGGCAATCCGTATGATGGCTTATGGAAAAGGGCATTTTTCGGGCGTAATCACATTCCTGCGCTCCTTTGCCCTGCTGCTTGCGTTTCTCGCTTTTTTACCCCAAATTTGGGGAATGACCGGAGTCTGGTTTGCCGTACCGGCCGCCGAATTCGTGACAATGTTTGTTTCTTTCCTATTCCTTAAGATAAATCAATAATATTTTGAAACTTTTTCGATATCTGAAAAATCTATATAGTAAAAGAACAAAAGAAAGGTGTGCACCTGTTATGAAACAAATATTATATGAAAGGTTAATCCAGTATATTCTTGAAAACCAAGACCGGTTTTACCGAGTGGCTTATAGTTATACCAGGCATCAGGAGGACGCTCTTGACGTTGTCCAAAGTGCGGTCTGCAAAGCGCTAGAGGCGCATGAAAGCATAAAAAATGAGGATGCGATCAGGACCTGGTTTTATAGAATATTAATTAATGAAAGTCTGACGGTCCTGAAAAAGCGGAAGAGGCTTTTGCTTTCTGATGATGGGCTGGAACAGGAGGAGGTGTATTACGAAAAGGGCTATGAGCAGGATGATGGCCTGGAAAAAGAATTAGACAGATTGGAGTTGGATGTGCAGGGAATTATTAAACTTCGGTTTTTTGAAGAGTTGTCCTTGAAAGAAATTTCCTGTATCACCGGATTAAATCTGAATACGGTTAAAACGAAACTCTATCGTGGCTTAAAACAGTTAAAGGAAAATATTCAGGAGGCAGATATATGGGTAAATTAGATACGATGAAAGAAAGATATGACCAGATTACGATTCCGGAGGAACTTAACTTTCGGATTCAGCAGGAGATACAAAAGTCAAGGAAACAGCAGGAAGAAAAAAATGGGGCTGGCAGGATCCACAGGTTCAAGAGGATAATACGCAGTGTGGAAGCGGCGGCAGCGGCTGTATGCATTCTTTTTACAGCGGCTTTGAATACAAGTCCGGTATTTGCAAAAGAAGCAGGGGAGCTTCCGGTAATCGGAGGGCTGGCACGGATACTGACATTCCGTTCTTATGAAACAGAAAAGGATGATATAGCGGTGTCTGTGGAAATACCGACGATTGAGATGATTACAGAGGATACAGGGATAACGGTGGATGGGATTAATCAGGAAATCCTTGCCCGCTGTGACCAGTATGCAGATGAGGCGCTCCTGCGTGCAGAAGAATACAGGACTGCGTATCTGGAAACGGGAGGCACGCCGGAAGAATGGGCGGAACACAATATAAAGATTACCGTGGGCTATGAAATAAAGCAGCAAGGCAGCAACTACCTTTCCTTTGTTGTGTGGGGAACTGAAAGCTGGACAACCGCTTATAGTGAATCAAAATATTATAACATGGATTTGAGAACAGGAAAGCTGGTTACATTAAAGGATATGCTGGGCGGTGATTATGTGGAGCTGGTAAATGAAAGCATCAGGGAACAGATTGCTGAAAGACAAAAGGCAGGAGAAGTATTCTTTACAGCAGAGGAAGGAGGGTTTGCAGGGATTTCGGAAGATGTGAAGTTCTATATCAATGAGAATAACCGCCCGGTTATCGTTTTTGGGAAATATGAAATTGCACCTGGTTCGTCAGGAGAGATTGAATTTGAAATTACAGGAGGAAATTAAGATGAGAAAGAAAATGAAGAATGTGGCTGTTATGGTTTTGGGTTTTGCTCTTACAGGAGCGGTTCTGACGGGATGCGGCGAAAGCCAGCAGTCCCGTCAGGATACGCAGCAGGGTATCCCTGCGAATATATCGGAGGAAACCGGGCAGGATTCTGTTGTAGAAAAAGCAGAGACAGATACTGCGGAAAAAGCAGAGACAGATGTGGCAGAAAAAGCAGAGACAGATACTGCGGAAAAACCAGTACAGACATCAGAAGGATATGAGGACAACTTTGCAGTTGACAGTAAGGCAGCGAAGGAATTTGCCGAGAAAATTAAAGAGGCAACCGCCCAAAAGGATCTGGAGGCATTGGCAGAGCTGACGGCATTTCCGGTTTATGTGGGATTGCCGGATGTTGGTGTAGTGGAGACTAAAGAGGACTTCCTGAACCTTGGCGCAGAGGCTGTGTTTACGGATGAACTGTTGGAATCCATAGAAATGGCTGATATTGAAAATTTACAACCCAGTATGGCGGGATTTCCTATTTCAGACGGAAGGATAGCGAGCATAAACTTTAGCGTGGTAGACGGGGGGCTGGCGATCAACGGGATTAATTATTGATCATTGGCAGAGGGATAACTGCTGTAAAAATGTGCAATGGGGATTGTTATATTTTACAGCAGTTATTTTTATGCAAAATATGGCGTATTGAGGTGAATGAAAGGGTGCAGCAGCTATGGTTTTTAGTAGCATTGTTTTTATCTTTAAGTTTTTACCATTATTTTTCCTGCTGTATGGTATTTGCCCGTCTAGGTGGAAAAATGTATGTCTTTTTATTGGAAGCCTGATTTTTTATTTTTATGGAGTAAGGGATAATCCGTTTTATTTCGCCCTGTTTCTTTTTTCAATCTTGATAAATTATATATTTGGTGGACTGATTGGCAGAAACAGGAGAAAAAGTAAAAAAATGCTGGCAATGGGTATTGCTTATAACCTTTCGTGGCTGGTTTTATTTAAATATTTAGGATTTATAATGCAGATCTTTAGCCAGTTACTAAACGCATTGGGATTTTCTGCAAATTTCCCGCCGTATCAGCCTGTTCTGCCAATAGGCATCAGTTTTTACACGTTTCAAGCGATGTCCTATCTTATAGATGTTTACGGAAGAAAGATTCCGTATGAGCGTTCTTTATCCGGATTTGGCATGTATTTAAGTATGTTTCCGCAGTTGATAGCCGGACCAATAGTGACTTATTCCGCAATGAGGGATTGGATCAGAAAGCGGAGATGTTCATTTTCAATGATTGAAGAAGGTCTCCGGGAATTTACGATTGGTCTGGGAATGAAGGTACTGATAGCGAATCAGGTTGGCGGGTTGTGGAGGGACATACGAACGATTGGATTTGAAAGCATCTCAACACCGCTTGCATGGCTGGGGCTTATTGCGTTCAGCCTGCAGATTTACTTCGATTTTTATGGTTATTCCTTAATGGCAAAAGGGCTGGGATATATCCTTGGATTTAAACTTCCATGTAACTTTGCACACCCATATATGTCAACTTCTATGACAGAGTTCTGGAGGAGATGGCATATAACGCTGGGAAGCTGGTTCCGCGAGTATGTTTATATTCCACTTGGGGGAAACCGGAAAGGCTTTTGCAGGACAATACGGAATCTTTTCGTAGTATGGCTTTTGACAGGACTCTGGCATGGGGCAAGCTGGAATTTTGTTCTATGGGGATTTATCCTGTTTCTTCTGGTCTTTATAGAGAAGAGCGGAATGGGAAAGATTTTAGAGCGTTATCCGGCGGCTGGGCATATTTATATGTTATTTTTGATTCCGCTGACATGGATGCTGTTTGCCATAACGGATTTGACGCAAATAGCAGTTTATCTACATCGTCTGTTTCCTTTTTGGGGTGAGCCGGGCGAATTTACATACTATGCGGGTGACTATTTAAAGTATGGCAGGCTTTATGCGGTATCAATATGTATGGGCATGGTCTTTATTACATACGGGCCAAGAAATTTATATAACCGCTGGAAAAATTCTCCTGTTTCAGCAGCTGTCTTGCTGGCGGTTTTCTGGGGGTGCATCTATTGTATAAAAAAAGGAATGGATGATCCGTTTTTATATTTTCGTTTTTGATGAAAGGGTGATTATAGAGTATGCATCGGCGTCGGCATTGGTATACATTTTTTTTACTTATCAGCCTGGGGGTTTCTGCAATGAGGACAAATGGAGCAGAAGTATGTGGAAAACAGCAAAAAGAGCCTGAACAAATAATATTGGAATCAGCAAAATCAGAACCTGTACGATTTGGGGAAATGGGTACAAAGGAAAATAATGTGCAGTTTTCTGCGCAATCTCCAATATCTGAAAGCAGTCATTTATTCCCGGATAATTTTCAGGAAGTCCTGTTTATTGGGGATTCCAGGACGGTAGGATTATATGAATATGGGCAGATGGGGGAAGCAGACGTATTTGCAAACAGCGGAATGACGGTATTTAATCTTTGGGATTGTGAAACATCGTTTAACAATAAAGGAAAGAAATCCTTGGAACAGGTCTTAACGGAAAATCAGTATCAGGTGATCCACTTTATGCTTGGCATTAATGAATTGGGATATTCAATGGAGCAGATTGTTGAAAAGTATAGAGAGGCAGTGGGGAAAATACAGTCTATGCAGCCAGAGGCGAAAGTAGTTTTAGGAGCAAATCTTCATGTGACTGCGGATAATTCTTCTAAAAGTAAAATTTTTAATAATCAGAGGATAAATACACTTAATTTTGAGATACAAAATATCGGAGACGAGCTGGACTGTTATTATATAAATGTTAATGAAATTTTTGATGACACACAAGGAAATCTATCAAAAGAATATTCAGCGGATGGCGCTCATATATTGGGGAAATATTATGCCGATTGGGTATGGTGGCTTGTAGACAGGAAATAGGTATGTATACATATCCGGTGCGCTGCCAATGTTTATGGAGGGATATTGTAAGCCAGGAACATTTTAACATGATGGATGCCGTTGATAAATACGGATATACGGATTTGCCGCACTTGATGCGGGAATTTGAACGTTAATTCCATGAGTGTCCGGAATGCAAATGCTCGTGCAAGCACGGCACTTGGCTCATTGCTCGTGGGAATAAAAACGGCATACTGTATTTTTGGATTTCCATCACTGAAAGGAGGCATTTACATGAACAAACAAGAAACCATTTTAGCCCGCGCCGCTGAAATTATCGCGCAGCGCACAGTACGTCAGGACAAAGACAGTTTCGGCAC
>JAETTM010000066.1 GCA_021769135.1 Lachnospiraceae bacterium
TCTGCCATGCCCGGCTGTCCTCTTCTTGCTATCGCTTCTTACAACCCTATCCTCCAGCAAATACCCCGGATTCCCCCTCTCTTCCTCCAGCTTTGCCAGTTCCTCCATGGCCTTCAACCCGGCTTGTGTCAAGTTAATGACACGAACTTTTTGTAGAAATTTATAAATAGCAGTTTTTGAACATAGTGAAACATAAAAGTAAGAGCCTCAACGTCACTGTCAAAGATCCAGTTAGATTCTTAATGAATTCGGATTAATTTCAAAATCTTAAACCAACAGCAAATTAGGAATCAAGGGGCTTACGCCAACTCGCCCCGATAAATAGAATCCTAATCTTACAAATGTGTCCCAATATGCTTTACAATAATCCTTCCACCCAATATCCCCTGTTTCCCTGGAAAAAAATAAATTCTGTCCTGCTTCTCTTTATCAATATTAAATGTTTTGAACTTTGTATGCAATTCACAAACTACTGTTTCTTCCTGCCCTGTTTCTTCATTTATTCGCGTTTCCTTTAACTCCTGCACTTTTTCTCTTCCCGACTGTGGCGAACAGTCAATCCCTGTATCAATAATAAACTGCTTTGCAATTTCCCGGTATGATTTATGATTTTCCAACATATCACTAAATTTTCTATAGTAATCATTAATGCGAATTAAATGCTCTATAATTTCTTCTCGCATATCTTCAAACTTTCTATTTAATGTATTTACAGTTGTTTCTATTCCCTCCACAAAAAATATATTTGGAAAGCATTCCTGCAAATCGTTACAAAAATCGTTCTTCTTTTCTAATGCCAAATAATTCCTTATACTGGCATAATACTCTGCTATCGTTGATATGTAATAAACGTTCTCTCTTTTAAACGCCAGCAATAATATTTTAATAGCAAGCAACTTTCCTATTTTCCCAAAGAATTCTTCATATTCCCTTTCTTCTTTGCACTCCGCCTTTTCCAAGCGCCTGGACAGTTCCCTTTTTATATCGTTCAGTTCAATCTGATCCTTGGAATAGAGCCATTCCCAAAGTTCCGCTTTGTCTAATGTACTTTTACATATCACATTTTGGATTCCATTTTTTTGAACAAACCTTACCAATTCCAAGAAATCATCCAACTGATTTTCGGATGCTTTCGCAAAATCTTTTTCAATTTCTTTTTCCCACAGGATTACCTTCTCCATTACCTTCTCCTAAGTTCTCTCAGCGTTCTTAAATCCTCTTCCTCCTGATCCAGAAAACCTTCCGGCCACGTTTCCAAATCCATTCTTTCGTTTAGACCAATGTTTTCGACTTTGTGGTTCGTATTCCTACCATTTGAATCAACGGAAAAGAAATTAACACTTATATCTTCTGGCTTCATCGCATTTTTTAGGGCAGCAATCCTGATTCCATTTAGCACATGTTCACTGTGAGTTTCCACTATAACCTGAACTCCGACCAACGCCATATTGGCTAAAAAATATCCTATATGCGACTGTCCCTTAGGATGAAGATGTGCTTCTGGGTTTTCTACAAGGAAAACACTGCCGCTCTCTGCCATCAAACCCGTTAAAATAATTGGAAGAACATATGATATTCCAAATCCAAAATTATATGGCGACAAAAAGCCTGTATCCAGTGCCGACTGCCTCAGACTCATTCTGCTAATTCTTAAATCTGTCATATCATCTGCATTTATTTCAATTCCTGGTATCACATAATCCATCCAATATTCTACTTGCTTGCCAAATGTATTGACCTTTTTACCCTTGTCCATGCTAAAGCATCTTAAATCTTCCACTTTGCGAGTTCCGAGTACACTCAATAAATGTACTGTGTTTTCACCATACACACCACAATTATCCACCAATTTAGAATCAATTGTTTGATAATTTCTTGGTCCCTTTCTTTCTGCATTTAAATAATAAAACCCTTTTGAAAACAGTCCTTTGTCTGATGACATTTTTCCAATATCATAGCTATTCCGGACAATCATCTCCATTGGACTTTTGCTATTCGAACTGAGGATAAATTCATACCCATCTATTTTCAAACAAATATCCTCGCTGCTTTTAGAAGACTTAATATGTTCTGCATCTCCCAGCTGTAATCCATATACATCATTCAACCGAATATTATATTCTTTCACCTGTGTATCCTTAAACATCATTGCCTGCTCATATATCTGCCTCAATAAAATACATGCCTGAATCACAGATGATTTTCCAACCGAATTACTTCCAAGACAAACGGTTATTTTTCCTAATTTAACTTTCGTTTTTTCTGAAAAGCATTTGAAATTCTCAATAGTAAGTTCCCGATGCATTATTTATTCTCCTATTATCTTTTTTACAGTATCATAAACAAGTTTCACATTTCTGGCATCATTTGTTGCCATAGACAAAGCATTTCTAAATTGTACATTATCATTAATCGCCGCCTGTACCTGACTTGCTATCTTATCTTTATCTTTTTCTTGAATGCGTTCTGGCGTAATATCGCAAAGTGCCCTGGAAATACCTAAAAAAAGCGACTTGTTTACGTAATTTGCTTTTCTGAATGCGTTATCTTCAAATAGATAAAATGCATTATCCATCGCCTGAAAAAAATGCTGCCTTATTTCTTTAAATTTTTCCACCTCTAAAACATTTAACACATCTACCGTATCATCTAACAGCTCATCCATTCCTCCTTTATATTCATTTGTTATCACTTTATGATCTATCAGATAAAAAGCTATAAACCGCAAAACCAACTCATCATCTGCCATTCTCGCGCTGCTTATACTTTTTCTGGTAGCATGCAGAAAATGTTCGGATTCAGATAATTCATGTAAAAAACCTCTTGTTCGCGCATTTGCCAAGCAATTTCTAATTTCCTGGGCATTCAACACTTTTCCACCTGTATTAATCCTCTTAAAAATATCATATTTAACCTTACCCGGAGTCTGAGGATCTATTACATTTATGAACAATTGTGTCTGCTCTATACGTCTCACATACATATCTTCAAGATTATCAGATTTGGCATTTTCTTTTTTAAAATATTTACCATTGCATTCCAACAAATATTCTAGATTTTTCAGTCTGAACTCATTTTTCATAAAAGAACTGATGACCGTTAATCTCTGCACTCCATCCACCACCTGAAATTTTCCTTCCTCATCCTGCGCAAAATAAAAAACCGGAATAGGGATTCTTAATAGCAGTGATTCTATTAATCTTGATTTTCTTGTGATATCATTCCACACAAAACCTCTCTGAAAGTCCGGCGAAAGATCAATATCTTCTGCCTCAATCATTTCGTTTATCTGCTTGATAGAAAAGGGTTTTGTGTCTACACGTATTAACTTAGGATTATATGGATTATATTTTACGTCTTCATTCCTTTCTTCCTCATCTGCATCATCAAAACCATCTTCCATATTAATCAACTGATTCATTTTAGTTTCAAACGCCGAATCCGTAAATTTTTGACAAATCTCTTCTTCAGATTCTATTATTGTATCGCTCTTTTTTACCAGTTTAATCATTCTAATTTCTTTATCTGTTATAATCTCAATTTCAAATTGTTCATCTTGAAACTTCCAAATAATAGAATCGTCATTATTTTGCCGCTTCAATGGGAAAACATTAATTACATTATTATTATCTGTCAAATGAATTACCAATTTTTCAATCTCACTTTTTGAATACTTCATTATATTTTACCTCTTATCGTATTTTAAGATTTCTTCTGCTCAAAATATCGCATTAATCTTTTTATCTCTTAATTATACTGGCATAATTATCCCTCGTCAATTAATTTAATTATTGACAAGATTGTTGCCCATATACATATATGGTTACTATACCTATATTTTTACAAATATTACTATCAATTTCATCCAAGCATAAGATTCCCTACAATATCTGATACCTGTTTTAACAACCGGTTATAATGTCTGTATTCCTGCCTTTTTAATCTTTTCACAATTTAGATTCTCCTCTTCCAATCCTTCCCCTTACAATACACCACCGCCACCGCCGTACTCACAAACGTCGCCACAATAGCCGGCGCAATAATTCCCGCCGGATTCACACTCCCGTACTGGCTGCGGTAAGCGATCATATTGACCGGAATCAACTGTAAAGAAGAAATATTTAATATTAGAAATGTACACATTTCATTGCTGGCGACGCGCCCTCTGCCATCTGCGTGCAGATACCCCGGCGTCCCTCTCTCCGCCTCCAGTTTCGCCAATTCCTCCATCGCCTTCAGCCCCGCCGGCGTGCAAGCCCACCCCAGCCCAAGCACATTAGCAATAATATTCGTAGAAATATACTCCCTGGCCGCATGCCCTTTGGGAATTCCCGGGAACATAAAAGAAACAAAAGGCTGAATCTGGGCAATCTCCATCAGCCCCACCCACAGGGCCATCACTCCCATCATTGTAATGCACAGGGAAACCGCTTCTCCCGCCGAATCCAGCGCCGCATTGCTAACCTCCTGGATGCTCCCTGTCATCGCCCCATAAATAACCCCCACCATAATCATCAAAGCCCAAATATAATTCAGCATAACTGCTCCCTTTCCCTCAATATGCCCTTTTACACACTATTGCCGCCCAAGCCATAGCCTCATCCGGCATATCATAGCGATATCATAGCGATAGCATAGCAATAGCATAGCAAGCATAGCAATTATTAAAATATATTTCGCTTTTCCCCCTAATATGCAATATTTAATATGCAATATTTGATATGCAATATCTATATTATTCTCCCCAATATAGGATATCCACAACACCCTTCCTAAATATACACCCTCCACAACAATTCAGACAAAATCCTCCCCTCCGCCAATCTTCGGCAAATTCCACCGATACCGGATTGCCAGAAACCGCAGCACAATTACGCTGGCCACGCCTACCAGCATGGCCCCTTCTTCCCCTATCCGATTCCAGCAAAAGACGCAAACCACGGCCCCTGCAATAGATGCGCTGGCGTATACATGTTTTACGAAAATATAAGGCCTGTCTCCCGCCATAATATCCCTTAGCAGCCCGCCTCCTACCCCTGTAATCGTTCCCAGGAAAACAGGCAGAAAATAATTAATCCCCATCCCATTATCAAAAGCCGCCCTAACCCCCACTACGGTAAAAACACCAAGCCCCAACGTATCGGCCAGCATCAGCGCCTGCTGAAACCGCAGCCCGGAGATTTGGCGGTAGCCTTTCACGTGAAAATAAAAAATAACAAAAACAAATGCCGATACAAGCACCCCACTCAATGCAAATATCGGCTCCCGAAATGCCTGCGGCGGCAAGGTCCCGAGAACTATATCCCGTATAATTCCTCCTCCCACAGCAGTTACCATACCAAGTATCATCACACCCAGTATATCCATCTCTTTGCGTATCGCTGTCATTGCCCCGGAAAAGGCAAAAGCAACTGTACCAATCATATCAATCAGAAAAAGCATGTATTCCATAAAAATTCCTCAAAGCTTCCCATGCGCCGCTTCCCGGCGCATGCCGGTTTTACAGCAAATCATCATTAAAAAAACGTTCCAGCCGCCCGGCTTTTTCATCTTTACCAATACAAGCTTATCATATTTCTCCTGTTTTTCAACCTATTTTCTTTCAAAAAGAATTTCCCCCGCTTACCCGTATTCACCACTCTATCACGGCACTGGCCCAGGTAAGACCGCCTCCGAAGCCCGACATTACTATTTTATCCCCTCGGTTCAGCATGCCTTTCCGGTTCATTTCATCCAGCAGGACCGGCACGCTGGCCGCTGAAATATTTCCGCAGTGGTCCAGGCTGACCGGGAACTTATCCACATCCGCCTTCAGTCTCTTGGCCACCGACTGTATAATCCTGAGATTCGCCTGATGAAGGATGAAAAATTTAATATCCCCCACCTCTACCCCTGCTTTTCCCAATACCCTGCGGATGGATACCGGCACTGTGCTAACCGCAAATTTATACACTTCCTGCCCGTCCATAGATACATAGGATGGCGCAAAGGGATTTGTTGTAAGCGGATTATGATTCAATCTGCCCCTGCAATTTAAAACCATCCCCCTTGCCCCGTCCGAACCTTGTTCGAAAGCCAGCAGCCCGTTTCTTTCCCCCATCATTTCTTTCTCCGATGCCTGTTGGCCTCCCTCTTCAAAAGCCTGCACTACCGCCGCACCGGCGCCATCGCCAAAAAGGACACAGGTGCTCCGGTCCGTCCAGTCCATAATTTTAGACAAAGTTTCCGCCCCCAAAACGAGTACCGTTTTATAAATGCCCGTCTGCAAATATGCATAAGCCGTATGAAACGCATACATAAATCCCGAGCATGCCGCGTTGATATCAAATGCTACGGCGTTCACCGCCCCCAGCCTGCCCTGTACCTGGCAGGCCGTGGAAGGCGTTATGTAATCCCCGGTAATCGTTCCCACAATAATCATATCCACTTTATCCGCCTCAATGCCCGCATTCTCCAATGCTTTCCTGGCGGCTTCCGAAGCCATAAACGCCGTTGTCTCATCTTTCGCCAGATGCCTTTTCCTAATCCCGGTACGGCTGGCAATCCATTCATCCGAAGTATCCATTATACCGGCCAAATCGTCATTCGTAACAATAGATTCAGGAAGGCAGCTGCCTGTTCCGATTATTCTTGCAATCATTATCCTTCTCCTCAATCCCATGCATTTCATCATGGGGCAAATTCCTTCATAATATCGGCCACATGCTCCAGCTTCTTTGCCCGATATGCATTAGCGCCGCAAAACACCAGTCCCTGCTCCACATTGCCTTCCACAGCATTTATCAGCGCCTCGGTAATGCAATAAGGCGTCTGGTCCGGCCGGCAGCCCGCAATGCAGCTATGGCAGCCTTTATGGGGAATCCTGCCTTTCTCCGCGCGCTTTATAAAACTATTGGCAATTGCCCGCCCCGGCATTCCTACCGGGCTTTTTACGATAACAATATCCTCTTTCCCCGCCTGTATGTACGCTTCCTTATAGGCCGCCGAAGCATCGCATTCATAAGTAGTTACAAAACGGGTAGCCATCTGCACGCCGGATGCTCCCATGGCAAAGCATTTTTCCCCGTCTTCCCTGCTGTAAATCCCTCCGGCTACTACCGCCGGTATTTTCTTCCCATGTATTTTCCCGCATTCATTCACATATTCAATTATCCTGCGGATTTCCCCTTCATAATGCAGTTCTTCTATGTTTTCCAGCTGTTCTGTCCGGAATCCGAGATGCCCTCCTGCCAGCGGCCCTTCTATTACTACCATATCCGGCAGCCTGTCATATTTTTTCAGCCAATACTTTGTAATCACCTGTATCGATTTCAGGCTGGAAACAATAGGGGCAATCATAGTTTTCGCCCTTCCTACAAGGTCTGGCAGCGTCATGGGGAGCCCTGCCCCGGAAATAATGATATCCGCCCCTGCCTCCGCTGCCGCTTTTACGTATTCCTCATATTTTTTTGTGGCCACCATGATATTGACCCCGACCAAACCGGTAACTTTATTATTATTTTCTCCCAACGCATCTGTTCTGCCGGCTTCATATTTTCCTTTTCCTGCAATTTCTTTCGCTTTATTGATTTCTTCTTTGATTGCCCGGAGATTGCATCCGATAGGGTCAGCATCAAATTTCTTATCCCTGAATCCTATCTGGGCTGTAGATATGATGCCAACGCCGCCCCAGGCCGCCACCGCCCCAGCCAGGCCGGACAAGCTTACTCCAACCCCCATACCGCCCTGCACTACGGGAACCGGTATGGTATAACCGCCTATGTTCAGTGGTTTTAATAAACTACTATTCATCCCTGCCTCTATTTCCGAACTGTTGTCTTTTCCATATTCTACCTTATTTCTGCGCGTCTTTTTGCACATGTTATGAACCTATTGCAAAAGTAAGTTCCGCCTGCACCGCCAGCTTGCCATCCACATAAGCTTTCGCGCTTCCTATACCTATCGGCCCTTTTCTTTTTATAATTTCCGTTTCCAGCATCAAAATATCCCCCGGCACTACCTTTTTCTTAAATTTCGCCGACTGGATAGCTCCAAAGTATGCCGTTTTACCTTTAAATTCAGGCTGGCTAAGCAGCGCTACCGCCCCGGCCTGCGCCAGGGCTTCTACAATCAAAACCCCCGGCATCACCGGCTCGCCGGGAAAGTGCCCAGCAAAATAAGGCTCATTATAGGACACACATTTTTTCGCCACTGCCCTCACCCCAGGCTCCAGCTCTTCTATGGTATCTATCAGCAAAAAAGGCTGCCTGTGAGGAATAATTTCCATGATTTCCTTCGTTGTCATCAATGACATAACCTGCCCTCCCAATATCTGTTATAGCCTTCCGGAATCTCTTTCCAGCATTAGTCTTTATATTTTTTCACAACCAAAGTAGCATTGTGCCCGCCAAACCCTAACGAATTGGAAAGGGCATAGGAAAAGCTTCCTCTTACCGCTTCCTTACAGTAGTCCAAATCGCATTCCTCATCGGGCACCTGGTATCCCACGGTAGGATGGATATAGCCTTCCTCCAATTCCTTCACGCAAGTAACAAATTCCACCGCCCCGGCGGCCCCCAGAAGGTGCCCCACCATCGATTTGGTAGAGTTAATCTTGATATCCTTTGCATGTTCCCCGAACAACTTTTTAATCGCCCTTGTCTCAAACAAGTCATTGTGGTGAGTGCTTGTGCCATGGGCATTGATATAAGTAATATCTTCCAATTCCAATCCGGCATCCTTAATCGCATATTCCATCGCTTTTGCCGCGCCTTCCCCGTCTTCCGCAGGGGATGTAATGTGGAAAGCATCCGCAGTGCAGCCGTATCCGGCTACTTCGGCATATATTTTTGCCCCACGCTTTTTCGCATGCTCCAGTTCCTCAAGAATAACCACTGCCGCGCCTTCCCCCATGACAAAACCGCTTCTTTCCTTGTCAAAAGGAATGGAACATCTATATTTGTCATTGGAAGAGGTCAATGCGGTAAGCGCGGAAAATCCTGCAATGCCAATAGGGGTAATGCTGCTTTCCGTGCCTCCTGCCACCATCACTTCGGCTTCCCCATACTGAATGGAACGGAAAGCTTCCCCGATGGAATTTGTTCCTGTTGCACAGGCTGTCACTACATTAATGTTCTTTCCCTTCAGGCCAAACTGAATGGATACGTTTCCTGCTGCCATATTGCTTATCATCATGGGCACCAGCAACGGGCCAATACGCCCCGGCCCTTTTTCCAATAATTTGCCATGCTCCCTTTCCATCGCCTGCAAAGAACCGATTCCGGAGCCCACGGAAACGCCTACGCGGAACGGGTCTTCCTTTTCCATATCAATGCCCGCATCGCCTAATGCCTCCTTCGCTGCTGCCACTGCATACTGGCTGAAAAGCTCCATACGCTTCGCCGCCTTGAAATCCATATAATTTTTCCCTTCAAAACCTTTTACTTCTGCAGCAATCTGACATTTATATCCCGATGGGTCAAATTTTGTAATCGTATCAAACCCGATTCGGCCTTCCTTCACGCCTGCCCAGAATTCATCTACCCCCAAACCAATAGGGGTAATCGCCCCCATTCCGGTCACTACCACTCTTCTGCTCATTTTTCTTCTCCTATTCCAGTTCCGCAAATGCCCTTTCAGCGCCTTGATGCTCCGAGCTATTTCCGGCCGCTTCCGCGTCCGCAAATACTCGGGGGGCGCTGACCGGGCTTTTGCTGTCTCCAGTTCCGCATATGCCCTTTCAGCGCCTTGATGCTCCGAGCTATTTCCGGCCGCTTCCACATCCGCAAATACTCGGGTGGCGCTGGCCGGGCTTTTGCTGTTTCCAGTTCCGCAAATGCCCTTCCCTGGGCTTTTGCCGTTTCCAGTTCCCCATATGATTTAAATAGCCATCCCCCCATCTACGGAAATTACCTGGCCGGTAATGTAGGATGCCTTGTCGCTGGCAAGAAAGGCTACCATTTCCGCAATATCTTTCGTCTGTCCCGCCCTTTTTAACGGAATCTGGGCGATAATCGCTTCTTTTGCGCTATCGCTCATAGCCTGGGTCATGTCGGTTTCAATATAGCCTGGCGCTACCGCGTTAACCGTAATATTCCTGCTGGCCAGTTCTTTGGCCAGACTTTTTGTGAGGCCGATAACACCCGCTTTAGATGCCGCATAGTTCGCCTGGCCCGCATTTCCCAGCACGCCGGAAACGGAAGACAAGTTGATAATCCTTCCCCATCTCTGCTTTATAAAAGCGCGGTACATATGCTTTATCGTATTAAAAGTTCCTTTTAAATTCGTATCCACTACTGCGTCGAAATCATCTTCGGACATTTTAATCATTAAATTGTCTTTCGTAATTCCCGCATTATTTATCAGTATATCGATATGCCCAAATAAGGCAAGCATATCGGTTATCATTTTTCCGGAGGCATCATAGTCCGCCACCGAACATTGTACCGTCTCCGCCTTTCTCCCCATCTTTTCAATTTCCGCTTTTACTTCGGCTGCTTTTTCCTCTGAACCGTTGTAATTTACAATTACATCCGCCCCATACCTTGCCAGAGTTAAAGCAATTTCCCTCCCAATTCCCCTGCTCGCTCCCGTTACAAGAGCCACTTTCCCTTCCAGCATACCTTTTCTCCCTTCCATAATGAAAATTTCCAAACAATTGCGAAATCTACGTAACAGCTCAGCCCCAATGCCATTTAGTTAATGACATTGCACAGCTTCTCCAAATCTTCCACTTTTTCTATATTCAACACCTTTATGTTCCTGTTTATCTTGCGTATAAAGCCAGAAAGCGTCTTTCCCGGACCTATCTCCACGAAGCTGTCCACGCCGTCCGCTATCATTTTTTCCACGCTCTGCTGCCACCTGACCGGGGAAGCTATTTGCTGCATCAACAGCGGCTTCACCTGGCCCTTATCCATGACGTAATCCGCTGTCACGTTGGCCAGATAGGGAATATGGATATCATGAATTTCCGTTTCTTCCAACACCCTTCCCAGCCTTTCCCCGGCCTCTTTCAGCATGCTGGAATGAAACGGCCCGCTTACATTCAAGGGAATGCACCGCTTTGTCCCCGCTTCCGCCAATGTCTGCGCCGCACTGGCCACCGCTTCCGCCTGCCCCGTAATTACAATCTGTCCGGGGCAATTATAATTCGCAATGCTGACTATCCCGTCCGTCTCTTCACATACCTTTTCAATAATATCTGCGCCCAGCCCCAGCACCGCCGTCATAGCGCCGCCTTTGGGAACTGCCTCCTGCATGTAAATCCCCCGTTTTCTCACTACCCTAAACGCATCTTCCTCGCCCATTGCTCCAGCCGCTACCAGTGCCCCATATTCGCCAAGGCTTAAGCCCGCCGTTACATCCGGCATGTATCCTTTTTCTTCCACTGCCTTTAAAACAGCCACTTCCATGGCCAGCATTGCGATTTGCGTATATTCCGTAATATTGATTCTCTCATTTTCTTCAAAACAAAGAGCTGCCACATCCAGGCCCGCCGCCTCCGATGCCAAATCGAACATTTTCCTGCTTACAAGTATCTGCTCATAAAAATCTTTCCCCATCCCAATATACTGTGCGCCCTGGCCGGGAAAAACAAACGCCCTTTTGCCCATAATCCCACTATCCTTCCTGTATTTACTTTGATATTCAAATTATTAACCCAAAAAAAGTTGGCCCATCGGCCAACGCGGCAAGAATTGCCCGGCAATTCCTGTCGGCTTTCCACAACATATCGATGCATTATCCGAAATCAGCCTTTCAGCAAACGTTCTGCCTGTGCGGTTATGCTTTCAATGATATCTTTGCAGCTTTTTTCTTCTTTTATTAAACCTGCAATCTGCCCTGCCATTACCGTTCCGTTTACCACGTCTCCATCCATGACCGCATTTCTCAAAGAACCCAGCGTCAGATGCTCCAGCTCTTCAAATGAAGCCCCCTCCTTTTCCAGCCGGAGGTATTCCCTGGTCATCTTGTTGCGGATAGAGCGGACAGGATGTCCGGTGCTCCTTCCCGTCACTTCGGAATCGATATCCTTCGCCCCGATTATCTTTTGCTTATAGTTGCTATGTACAATAGATTCTTTGGCAGTTACAAAAATCGTTCCCATCTGCACCGCTTCCGCGCCCAGCATCATAGCGGCCGCCATCCCGCGTCCATCCGCGATGCCTCCTGCCGCCACTACAGGAATGTTTACCGCATCCGCCACCTGGGGAACCAAAGTCATCGTGGTGGCCTCCCCGATATGACCTCCGGACTCCATGCCTTCCGCCACTACCGCATCCGCCCCGGCCCGCTCCATCAGCTTCGCCATGGCTACGCTGGCCACTACCGGAATTACCTTTACCCCTGCATTTTTCCACATTTCCATATATTTGCCCGGATTTCCTGCCCCGGTAGTAACAACCTTAACCCCTTCTTCTATTACGATTTTAGCCACTTCTTCCGCATTGGGGTTCAGCAGCATAACGTTCACCCCTATGGGCTTATCCGTCAGCTTTTTGGCTTCACGTATCTGTTCCCTGACAATCTCCGGCGGCGCACTGGCGGCGCCGATTAATCCCAGCCCTCCGGCTTCCGATACGGCTGCCGCCAAATGATATTCCGCAACCCACGCCATGCCGCCCTGAATCACTGGATACTCAATCCCCAACAATTCCGTTATTCTCGTTTTCATTCAAAAATCCATTCCCTTTCCGCAATCTGCAATATGGGGCTTAGGCTTCTACGCCTTTGCTTTTCATATATTCGATGACAGCGCCTACTGTTGTAAGCTGTTCCAAGTCTTCCGAAGGAATTTCAATCTGATACTCTTCTTCAAATGCCATAACCAATTCAAATAAATCAAGGGAATCCACACCCAAGTCATCCTTGAAAGAAGATTCTTCTGTGATTTCTACTCCGTCCAAACTTAACTGCTCCTGAATAATTTCTTTTACTCTCTCTAACATTGTACTATTCTCCTTAATATTTTTTATATTTAATAGCTTTTTAATATTTTGATATTCAAAGTATATTATCCCATACTTATTTTGTCAACTACTTTTTTTCATTTCCCTATGTGCCCCGCGCATGAAAAAGGGATGCTGCAGGTCACTACCCTTCGCATCCCTTTCTGTTGCTTCGACTCAATTTCCCCTGCATAGCTCATTCTATAAAAACGAACGCCCTGCAAAAATTTCCCCATTTCCTATCAGGTCATCGCCGCCCCATCCACAGAAAGGATTTCACCTGTGACATAGCTTGCCATATCGCTCGCCAGGAAAAGGAACGCATTGGCAACGTCTTCCGGTTCTCCCACACGCCCCAGCGGAATTGTGGCAATTAACGGTTTAAGCAACTCATCCGGCAAAGCTGCCACCATATCCGTCCTTGTAACGCCCGGCGCTACCGCATTAACCCTTATATTATCCTTCCCCAGTTCTCTTGCCAGCGATTTTGTCAAGCCGTTTACGGCGAATTTGGAAGTAGGGTATCCCACGCCGGAGGGCTGTCCATAAATGCTCACCATTGAACTGGTATTCAGAATAACCCCGCCGCCCTGCTCTTTCATTACCTTAGCCGCTGCCTGTGCGCAGTTAAATACCGCATTCACATTCAACGCCATGATTTTGGCAAAATCCTCTGACTTATAATCATAAATCTTATCCCTGGCCGAAATTCCTGCATTATTCACCATAATATCCAAAGCGCCGAATGTTTCTTTCGTCACTTCTATAGCTTTGGCTACTTCTTCCGGGTTCTGCAAATCCGGGCATAGTCCGATTACTTTATAATCCGGATTCTCCGCTTTCAGTTTATCCAGCGCCTTATCCACTGTCTCCTGCCTCGATCCGCACAACGCCACCGATGCCCCGTTATTCAGATACAGCTTTACAACGGCAAATCCAATCCCCCTCGTGCCGCCTGTTACCATAGCAGTCTTTCCTTTTAACAGCTCCATTTGAAATACCTCCATTTCCATTCCTTTTTGGTTTTTATTTTTATCTTAATCATAACTCTTCCAGCGCCAATGTCAAGATAAAAGCATCCTGTATACATCCCGTTTTCCCATGCCCCTGTCCTTGGCTACCCTTTTCATCGCTTCCTTCCTCTCCACTCCCTGTTCCTCATAATACCGCATATGTTCCTCTATGGACATTTCCTTCCATGCCAGCGCCGCTTCTTCCTTTTTCTCCTCCATGCTTTTCCCCTGGATTACCAGCACATATTCCCCCCTGGGCTCATTTTCCTTATAATAAGCCAGGCCGGCTTCCAAAGTAGTAGGCATCACCGTCTCAAACTTTTTTGTCAATTCCCGGCATATAGTAAGTTTCCTGTCGCCAAGCACATCTTTCAGCCCTTCCAGCGTCTTTACTAAATGATGCGGCGCTTCGTACACAATAATCGTCCGGCTCTCCTGAACCAGCTCCTCCAGCACCGCCCGCCGTTCCTTTTTATCCTGGGGCAGGAAACCTTCGAAACAGAATCTTCTTGTACTCAGCCCGGACAGCGTAAGGGCGGTAATACAGGCCGCCGCCCCTGGCAGCGAAGTCACACGGATTCCTTCTTCCTGGCAAAAGCTTACCAGCGTTTCCCCGGGGTCCGAAATCGCCGGGGTTCCCGCGTCCGTAATCAGTGCTACATCCTTCCCCTCTTTCATTAACCCTAGGAGATAATGTGCCTTTTCTACCCTGTTATATTCATGATAACTGGTCATCGGCGTTTTAATCTGGAAATGGTTCAGCAGTTTCAAGCTGTTCCTTGTATCCTCCGCCGCTATTACATCCACTTTTTTCAGCGTTTCCACCACCCGGAACGTAATATCCTCCAGATTTCCAATCGGCGTAGCGCATAAGTACAACATCCCACTCATTTTTTCCCCCATTTCCGCTTTTGCTTTCAGCCCTAATGAACATCCATCCCCTAATATCCATATATCTCATAAATTTCCGGCATATAGACCCCCGGCTCTTTATATACAATCAAAGGCTTTTCCACTGTTATTCGCGGCTTCCCGCCCCGTTTTGCCTCAATCAGCACCATATTCGGCTCTTTATTTACAAAAGGGTAAACCAGCTGCATCCTCTTCGGCTCCAATTTATACTCATGCAGTAAAACCATAATCTCCGCCAGCCGAAAAGGCCTGTGCACCATAAAAAAATTGCCGCCTGGGCAAAGCAGTTTAGCCGCCTGCCCTATTACGTCCTCCAGGGTGCACAATATTTCATGCCTGGCAATTGCCTTCGGCTCCTCCGGGTTTGCAATGCCATGCTGCCCTATCATATATGGCGGATTGGATGTAACAACGTCAAAAGAAGCAGCGCCGAATATCGCCCCTGCCTCCTTGATATCTCCCTCTACAATCCTGATTTTATCTCCCAGCCCATTCATCTCCACGCTGCGCCTTGCCATATCGACGCTCTCGGGCTGAATCTCCAGGCCGGTAAAATGAAATGCTTCCGTTTTCGCTTCCATCAAAATGGGAATAATCCCCGTACCAGTTCCCAAATCCAGCACCTTATCCCCCTCTTTCGCCCTTGCGAAACCGGATAAAAGGACGGCATCCATCCCAAAGCAGAATCTTCCCGAATTTTGTATAATCCGGTATCCGTTCCTCTGCAATTCATCCACTCTTTCGTTTTCCTTCAGATTAATTGTCATCCAACTTGGATTTCCTTTCCTGCTTTTCCAGTTTCTCCAGCTTCTTCAGTTCCTCATCGTTCACTTCCACTTTCGTATGTTTATGTTTCCTCTTAAACCTTAGCTGGCTTACCTTATATTCCTGTATCTCCTTTTCATCCTCTTTCTCGATTACTACCTTCACAAGCTGGCGCAGCACATTTACGCTGTGCACCTCCCCTTTATACCCGTCATCGGTAGTTACAAAATCCCCCACATTGGGCAGTCTTCGATTCAAATCCTCATAAGTCTCTTCTTCGTTTTTCAGGCAGCACATAAGCCGCCCGCACACCCCTGAGATTTTTGTAGGGTTCAGGGAGAGGTTCTGCTCCTTGGCCATTTTAATGGATACTGGGATAAATTCCGAAAGATACGTATGGCAGCACAATGCTCTTCCGCAAATGCCTATTCCCCCCACTACCTTCGTCTCATCCCTGACTCCAATCTGACGCAATTCTATCCTTGTCTTGAAAACCGAAGCCAAATCCTTTACCAGTTCGCGGAAATCTATCCTCCCGTCCGCCGTAAAATAGAACAATACTTTGTTGTTGTCGAAAGTATATTCCGCATCTATCAGTTTCATTTCCAAATTATGCTTTTTAATTTTTTCCAAACATATTTTGAAAGCTTCCTTCTCTTTCCCTTTATTGGCCGCCTCCTGCTCAATATCTTTCTGGGTGGCAATTCGCAGCACAGGTTTTAAAGGCTGGATGACCTTATCCTCCTCTACTTCCCGCATTTCTCCTACGACCGTTCCGTATTCAATCCCCCTGGCGGTTTCCACGATAACATGATCGCCCTTTTTTATATGCAGACGGCCCGGAGCAAAAAAGTATATCTTCCCGGCAGTCCTGAAACGTACTCCAACTACTTTTACCATAATCTATCAACCTCACGAATTCTCTTTTATTGTCAGCAGCAGAAGCTCCATCGTCAAATCGAAATTAACATTGGCGCTCAGACGCTGCTTTGACTTGTCCAAAGCCTTGATAATAATTTCAATCCCTTCGTACGTGCTCCTGTCCGCTACTTTTCTAATATACTGTATTTCTTCCTTAAAAATCAAGTGGTTTACATCATGTGTCGCTTTAAATAACAGCACATCCCTGTACCAGATAGAAAGAATATCGAAATAGTCGTTAATATCCAATTTATACTCGTTAATCTTTTTTATGGCGGTTACTATTTCGCTTATCTCCATATCGTTGATATATTTTAAAAGCGTAACCGCCTCTTCCTTTACCCGGTCAAAATCCTCGCTGCCGGCTAAAAGTTTCGCTTTTCCAATATTCCCTCTGGCAAAAGCCGTACAAATATTTGCCTTATAATCGGGTATCTGCATGGCTTCCATCAAAAACCTTTTCACCTCAGCGTCTTTGACCGGCTTCATGTTCAACACTACGCATCTGCTCAATATAGTAGGAAGCAAAGATTCTACATTAGTTGTCAAAATGATGATTACCGTGTATTCCGGCGGCTCTTCCAATGTTTTTAAAAGCGCGTTCTGCGCCTGCACCGTCATTTTTTCCCCTTCGTTCATAATATAAATCTTTTTGGGGCTGCTGTATGGCTTAATGGCTACTGTTCCGTTAATTTGCCCCCGGATATCTTCCACGCCGATACTTCCCGGCTTTTCATGGGATACATAAATCACATCGGGCTGATTATTGCCTTCCATCTGCTTACAGGAATGGCATTCCCCGCAAGGTTCCCATAAACCGGAAGACATGTCCGGATTCCCGCACTGCAGCGCCGCCGCAAAAACCTTCGCAATAAATTCCTTCCCTGCATTTCTTTCCCCATTCAAAATATATGCATGGTTCACTTTATTTTGCCGCAACGCATTTTGCAGGTGCTCCTTAATCTGCTCCTGACCTATAATATCTGCAAATTTCGCCATACGTCATACCTCCTTAGGTGAAAATATCTAAAAGAAGCCCCCTGATTTCACCTATTTTGCTGAGTATATTTAGGTTATCCTTTTCATCCTTTACCAATTCCTGCGCCAGTTCGTCTAACTTTGCATCCACCAGGCGCACAATCCCGTACACCCTGTGCCGGCCCCGTTTATCCAGAAAGTTTTCCCTTGTAAAGGAATGGGAACGATTTACGATTTCATTCAGGAATTCCTTCACTAATCCTCTGTATTTCTTCATATCCTTTATATCCCGGTGTTTTGCCAGCCTGTCTCCCTGCATTGTTATTTCTTCCATCAGGGAAGTTAACCTTGCCTGGAGCTCCTGCTCCTCAATATGGCTCACCAGCGTAAATTTAAATGCTCCATCCGTCTGCTGCTGCTGAACCGGCTGTTCTACCTGCGTTGGTTTGTTTAACTGATTCACCTTAATATCCATGGCTTGCCCCTTATCCTGCTTTTTCGCAGTCAACGCTGTTTATCATACTTCTATTACCCGAATCATATTTGTATTCCCCGCTATTCCCAAAGGAATCCCCGCCGTCAGCACTGCCACATCCCCCGGCTCTACATATCCTGCTTTTTTCACTGCCCTGGAGGACTGTTCGAACAAATCGTCCGCATTTTCTTCTTTTTCGATTAAAATAGGTACAACGCCCCATGCCAAATTCAACTGCCGGCATACCCTTGGATTTACCGCACAGGCGATAATCGGGGAAACAGGCTTATACTTGGAAATCATCCCTGCCGTAAATCCCGACATAGTTACCGTAATGATGGCCGCAGCATTTAAATCAGCCGCGGTAGTACATGTAGCGTGGGAAATCGCCGCCGTTACATCCGGGGTTCCAACGCTAATACGTTTTTTCATGCGTGAAGTATAGTCGATGTCTTTTTCCGTACGTTCTGCAATTTTCGCCATTGTCTTTACCGCTTCCACCGGATACATCCCTGCAGCGCTTTCCCCGGAAAGCATAATCGCCGTTGTTCCGTCATAAATAGCATTGGCGATATCCGTCACCTCCGCCCTGGTGGGCCTCGGGTTCCGTATCATGGATTCCAGCATCTGGGTTGCCGTAATTACATGTTTCCCCTGTTCTTCCGCCATTTTTATCATTTTTTTCTGCAAAACCGGCACTTCTTCCAGCGGAATTTCCACCCCCATATCCCCTCTGGCCACCATGATGCCGTCGGACACGGAAAGTATTTCCTCCAGATTCTGTATCCCCTGCATATTTTCAATTTTGGCAATTACCTTCATATAGCTGTTATGCTCATTCAAAATCTTCCTCAGTTCCAGAATATCCTCTTTGCAGCGCACAAAGGATGCCGCAATGAAATCATACCCCAGCCCGCAGCCGAATACAATATCCGCCCGATCCGAATCATTGATATACGGCATGGATAAAACGGCATTGGGCACATTTACCCCTTTATGATTGGATACCCATCCCCCGTTTACCACCCTGCAGACGATTTCTTCCCCTTTGATTTCATCTACCAGCATTTCTATCAGCCCATCGTCAATCAGGATGGACATTCCTTCCTTAATATCATCCTTCAGGTTTTTATATGTGATAGACGCCCTTTGGGAATCCCCCATTATCTCTTCCGTCGTCAAAATAAACTTCTGCCCTTCTTTCAGCTCCGCTTTACCATCCTTAAAATCCCGCAGCCTGATTTCCGGTCCCTTAGTATCCAGCAGCGTTGCAACAGGAAGCCCCAATTCCCCGCTTACCTTTATTACTCTGGCAAATTTCTTCTTATGCTCTTCATGGGTTCCATGGGAAAAGTTAAAACGGGCAACATCCATTCCCGCCAGCATCAATTCCCGTAATTTATCCTCGCTCTCGCTCGCCGGTCCAATTGTACAAATAATTTTCGTCTTTCTCATATCTTTTCTGTCTCCTCCATCTCCAACCCGGATGTCAATACCCGGATATGGCCATCTTCCAGCCCATGAACCGTAAGGCCCATGGCTGCATAATCCATAATCTGCACGATTAGCCCGTTATTCAGCCTTTCTCCCGGTACTGCCAGAGGAATGCCCGGCGGATATAAATAAATAAATTCCGCAGACACCCGTCCGCAGCATTCCATTGCAGATACCAGTTCCTGTTCTTTATTATATGCCCGATATATCGGCATGGCTATTTCGTTTACCACTTCTGGTTTTCTTATTCTCTGTATATTGCCCTCTTCCCTTATGCGTCCATATTTTTCTTTCCGTACATCCCCGTCCTCGTTATTCGCGGCGTTTTCTCCGTTTCCCAAACTTCCCGCCTTTTTATCAGCACCGCCTATAGCCCTATCGATTTCCAGCAGGGCCTTTGCCAGCCTGTCCATCCCTTCTTCCGTATCCATTATTGTCAGGATAGCCAGCACATAGTTTCCCGCCGCCATTTCCATCTGCAAATGATACTTCTGCCTAAGTATATCATATAGCTGCCGTCCTGTCAGCCGTCCTTCCTTTATCCCCACCGCCAGTTTACAGATATCTCCCCGCCCTGCAAACCCTCCTTTTAACTGTTCCGGCCCAAGAACGGTTATATAGCCGCATTCTTTCAGCTTTTCCTCCAGCTTTTCCCTGTTCCGTTTCAGCTTTTCCAAAAGCCTCCATCCTTCTTTTTCCACCGTCTCCAGGCAGCTGCTTATAGATGCCATCAGCACATAAGAAGGGCTGCTTGTCTGGAATATGCTCAAATACCTTTCCAGCTTCCGTCTATCCACCAGGTTCCCACTGACATGCAGAAGGGCTGTCTGTGTCATGGAAGGCAATGTTTTATGCAGGCTGTGTATTACAATATCCGCCCCCAGCCTGACCCCGTTTTCCGGATATCCGCTGTGGAATCCAAAATGCGCCCCATGGGCCTCGTCCACCACCAGCGGCTTCCCGTACCGGTGGGCAATAGACGCTATTTGCCTTATATCGGATACGATTCCTTCATATGTGGGCGAAGTAATTAACACAGCCCTTATATCCGGCTGTTCCTTTAATTTTTCCTCTACTTCCTTTGGAGAGACCGTTCCTGCCATGTCATATCCCAAAATTTCCGGATAAAGATAGGATACTTCCAATTCGTGCAAATATACGCCATGGTACACCGACTTATGGCAATTTCTGCCCATCAGCAGCCTGCCGCCTTTATCCGCCACTGCCCCAATGGCGCTTAGAATCCCCCCTGTGCTGCCATTCACAAGGAAATAAGATTTCTCCGCCCCATACAGGCGGGCCGCCCTTTCCTGCTCACTTTTCAGAATCCCTTCCGCCTGATGGAGGTTGTCAAACCCATCTATCTCAGTAATATCCAGGCCATAGGCTTCTGCCAAAGCCTTCCCTGCCATATCTTTATTCCTTTTATGGCCCGGCATATGAAATGGATAATAATCCGACTCCTCGTACTTCTCCAGCCTTTCGTATAATTCCGCCACCGCATTCCCTCAATTGTTATCCGGCAATCCCTTGCCTTTCACTAACCGACATCTTTTCTGTTTTCACCGGCATATATCTGATATGATCTTTATGAATCTTCATAGTCTCCAGCAAAGAACAGTATTTATCCGCCATAGTAACTATCCATGCCTCCCTGCACTGGGGCGGTATTATCGTCAACGGCCACATATGTTTTTTAATAATGTCCTTTTCCCGCTCCGTCAGTTCGTATTCCTTCATGGCATTCCGAAGAGCGATGCCCGGATGATAAAATCCATGCAGACTTTTGATATCCCTATGGTATTTATCATGCCAGTCATAGAGGAAATAATCGTGGAGCAGAGCCCCCCTCACCAGTTCCCGACGATTGCACGCTATCTTCAGCTTCTTGCTTATGGCCAGGCTATAAATCGCAACATTAATGCAGTGGCTGTTCACAGTCATATTGCCATGCTGGATATACTCCCTGGTTTTTTTAAAATTATCGGAAGACAAAATGTCGCTCCCATATCTTTTCAGCAGTTCATTCCACTCCTTTTGTTTCTGAAAAAACCTCCGAAACCTCATTCTTTCCTTTTCTGTTTTTCTATTTCCGTTTTTCATTTTTCCCCATTCCCGCATGTCTTTTCGCCATGCCCCTTTAGAATCCTTTATACCCCTACCTTTAATAATAACACACAACAGGGAATCCAGTATATACATATTCATAAATTACTTTCGCATTTTCATAAGGCAAGTTAATGCATCCGTGGGAGCCGTTGGTCAAATAAATCTCTCCGCCAAAAGAATTACGCCATGCAGCGTCGTGCATCCCTATATTTCCATTGAAAGGCATCCAATAAGAAACCGGCGTTGCATAATTTTCCCCCCGCAAAACCGCATTCGTCGTTTTATAAGTCAACCCAAATACTCCCGCCGGGGTATTCCATCCCCTGGATGCGTTTCCGGACACGAAATCGCTTTCCAATATCAGTTCCCCTTCCACATATAAATATAAATGCTGTTTTCCCAAATCGATTTCCACATAAGTATCCCCTATATCCTTATCTCCTGCTTTTGCCGCCGTATAGCTGTATACCGGCTCCCGTTCTGCCCGTTCCCCCCTTTTTATTGATTTTACAAGTTCCTCCCCTTCCGCTTTGCTGTCCGTTTTCCATCCGTAAGCACCGCTCTTCAGTTCTATTTCCCTTCCGTCCGTAGTCTGGAATATACGGTTTTTCCCATACGTATCATACTTTTGGGCCTGTTCCGATACAAACTCTTTTATCGAATCCTCATCCAGGCTGACATTATTCCCTTCCACCTTCACCCATCCATGAATAATATCCCCATCCACTACGACTTCATTCCCATTCCATCTATAAGTAATGCATGACTGTACATATTGGTTCGCTTTGTTCCTGGCGCGGGCCAGACTTTCATCCATCCCCTCTGTCCTCTTTACTTTATAACACTCTTTTTCCTCCAAATCAAGCGTTTCCTCCATTGAAGCCAAAGCATCCCGAACCGCTTTTTCCGCTTCATCCCGCAGGATTTCCGTGCCAGGCTCGGCATCTATTACAATATATTGTTTTTCCTTTTCGGAATATTCAAGATAAGCCTCCTTGGGCTTTTTTATATTTTTGGCTTGAAAAAAGGCCAGGTTATCCAATTCCTGCCTGAAAGCTTCTTCATCATATATAATATCCCAGGGAAAAGCATAATCATATTCTTTAAAAAAGCCTAATATCCATAGCCTGGGATTCTGTTCATCCTTAATCCGAACCAAAGTATCGTCTATCAGAAAACGCATGTCTATTTCCTCAGGTAAAATAACATCCGTTATATCTTCCCTCCCCGAAATTTCCAATGAATAACGATAGATACGGGAATACAGTATTTCCTCCACCTCCATCGGCGTCTTATAGCTTACTTCTTCCCCTCCGATTATCGTATGGCAAAAGTAATGGTTTTCGAAATAAAGGGAAATACAGCCATAAGTGACCACTGCTAAAACCAAAATCGGCAGAAGCACTGCAATAAGCCATTTCTTCCATTTTTTCTTTTTTCCCTTCCCTCTCATACTCCCTCCTAAATTCCTATGGAATCCGGATGGCAGGAACTATGCCTGTAAAAGCTCCCGGCCCCGCTTCTCACAAGGAAATAATACCAAGTACATTTGCAATAGAACTAATCAAAATAATCCCAATACAAATAACCGCCAAATATTTCACGAAGAAAACATACAGCTTTTTCCGCCTGAACGCGGAAGAGCTCTCTATTTCCTTTGATATTCTTTCAAAGCCAACTACGCGGATTATCAAAATGCATGTGGCGAGGGCCGCTAATGGCATCATAACCGAATTTGTAAGGAAATCAAAGAAGTCCAGAAAGGCCATCCCGAAAATTTTAATAAAATCCCATACCCCGTATCCCAATGCCGACGCCGAACCGGCCACCGCCATAAGAATTGCCATCAGAACGCAGCATTTCGGGCGGCTCCATTTTAGTTCATCCTCCAAAGAAGACACGCTGGTTTCCATCAAGGAAATCGCGCTTGTCAATGCAGCAAACAAAAACATAAGGAAAAACGCGGTACCGGCTATCCATCCTGCCCCCATACTCGCAAATATTTTGGGTAAGGTAATAAAAGCTAAAGATGGCCCTGCCTGTAACGTCTCCATATTCCCGCCGGAAAAAGCAAATACTGCCGGAATAATCATCATCCCCGCTAAAAGAGCAATTGCAGTGTCAAAAATTTCCACTTGGGTTGTGGATTTTTCAATGTCCACATCTCTTCCAATATAGGAACCGTAGGTATAGAGGACACCCATGGCAATAGAGAGGGAATAAAACATCTGCCCCATAGCGGCAACCACGGTCATCCATGAAAAATTCTCAAAATCCGGCACTATAAAATACTTCACGCCCTCCCAGGCACCCGGCCTTGTAATAGAATATATCGTTATAAAAATAGCAAGCACTACCAATACCGGCATCATTAATTTTGAAACCCTCTCTACCCCTTGCTTTACCCCTGCCAAAATCACAAAGAATACAAATGCAGAAAAAAGAAGGAACCAAAATTCCACACGGACAGAGGAAGAAATGAAATCTGGGAAATAATTGTCTCCTGCTAATATATTTCCATTTCCCCTCAGATATTCCGCCAAATACTTAAGCACCCACCCGCCAATTACGCAATAGTACGGAACTATAAGCATAGGAACTAAAGCATTTATCCATCCGCCAAAACGGAAGGGCAAACTTTTTCCAAAAGCACGAAAGGCGCCTACCGGGCTCTTTCCTGTCATACGTCCCAATGTGGTTTCCGATACGATTAGCACATAACCAAAAGTTACCATTAGAACTAAATATACCAACAAAAATATTCCACCGCCATATTTAGCTGCCAGATACGGAAAACGCCAAATATTGCCCAGTCCCACTGCGGAACCGGCTACAGACAAAACATAGCCCAAACGGCCTGAAAACCGCCCCCTGCCTCCGGACGCTTTCCTTTCATGCTTGGCTGATATACCCTTGTTCATATAATTTCCTCCTTTAGAAACCTTTTACCGTAGCTTTCCTATATGGTAAAAAACGCCTAGCCAGTTTATCTGGTCAGGCGTATTAATTATAGTAATGAGACATCGGGGATTCGAACCCCGGACAACTTGATTAAAAGTCAAGTGCTCTACCAACTGAGCTAATATCCCATATCTTTATTTAAATAAAGATAATGCCCAGAACCGGAATCGAACCAGTGACACGAGGATTTTCAGTCCTCTGCTCTACCAACTGAGCTATCTGGGCATTGAGTAGCGGGGATAGGATTTGAACCTATGACCTTCGGGTTATGAGCCCGACGAGCTTCCAGACTGCTCCACCCCGCGCTATTTATATTTTATGATTACATAATATGCAATCATTCAGGTCATTAGACCTAATGGATGGAGGTGGATTCGAACCACCGAAGCAATTTGCAGCAGATTTACAGTCTGTCCCCTTTGGCCACTCGGGAATCCATCCATATCTAAAACTGACATTTTATATAGATAAAAGTTTTACCGCTTCTATCCAAAGCCGATGATCGGACTCGAACCGATAACCTGCTGATTACAAATCAGCTGCTCTGCCAATTGAGCCACATCGGCAAACCAATGGGACCTATAGGGCTCGAACCTATGACCCTCTGCTTGTAAGGCAGATGCTCTCCCAGCTGAGCTAAGATCCCAGCAATATAATTGCTATACGACCCGGATGGGACTCGAACCCACGACCTCCGCCGTGACAGGGCGGCGCTCTAACCAACTGAGCCACCGGGCCATTCTACTGCTCTTATAAAAGATTCATACCCTCAAAACCGAACACCTTACACTGAAACCCTGACCAGATCCAACCACCAAGCCCCCCGATGGGTAAGCCCTCGGCCTATTAGTACACGTCAGCTCCGTGCATCGCTGCAC
>JAETTM010000067.1 GCA_021769135.1 Lachnospiraceae bacterium
TACAATGTCTTTCCAGATGGAGTAAGCTTTCTCAAAAATTCATCCAAAAGCCTCTATGTTTGTCTATTTTGATTTAGGCCACCACGCAAGTGGATTTCGCATTTAAAATTTCTTTAGAATTCACCAAAAATTCATAAAAGTTACATTGTAAATTCCAATGATGAGTGATATTCTATGTCTTTAAAAGATAATTTTACTCAGCTTGCTCAAAAAGGGATAGGAGCTAAGCTGAAATACTGGAGGTCATACTTATGCTTACAACGAAAAAATATAAGATTCTTGTTGTAGATGATTCAAAATTCAATCGTATGGTCATAACGAGTATGCTTGAAAAGGACTATTTCCTGGAAGAAGCGTGCGATGGCAAACAGGCTATGCTGATTTTAGAGGATCATGCGGAGGAATTCTCTTTGATCCTGCTGGATATTGTGATGCCCAATATGGACGGCTTTCAACTCCTGAATGCCATGAAGAACCGCGGCTGGCTGGACATTCTTCCCGTTATTATGATTTCCTCATCATATACAAGGGAAAATATTGAGACCGCTTATCGTCTGGGTGCCAGCGATATCTTGCAGCGGCCTTATGACGAAAAAATAGTCCACCACCGCATCGATAATCTCATTTCACTTTTTAGCAGGCAGCGGGAGATTTCCAACGCCCTGGTAAATGAAGTTATCCAGGAAAATGAGACCAGTTCAGCTATGGTTTCCGTCCTTTCACATATTGTGGAGACCCGCAACGGTGAGAGTGGAAGCCATGTCCAGAACATCCGAACCATTACCCGGATGCTGCTGGAAGAACTGATGAAGGTGACAGACCGGTATTCCTTCTCAAAAGAGGAGATTCTTCTGATATGCACCGCATCTTCCCTCCATGATATCGGTAAAATGACCATACCGGAAGAAATTCTGAATAAGCCGGGCAGGTTTACGGATGAGGAGTTTCAGATTATGAAGGGCCACGCCATGGCGGGCGCAAATATGGTGGACACCCTGCGCCAGAAGGAAAACGTGAGCCCGCTCATTCAGCTGACTTATGATATCTGCCGCTGGCATCATGAGCGTTACGATGGCCAGGGCTATCCGGATGGGCTGAAGGGAGAAGAAATCCCTATCACGGCCCAGGTTGTGTCCGTGGCGGATGTATATGATGCGCTGGTCAGCGAGCGTTGCTATAAACCGGCTCATACGCCCGAGCAAGCGTTGCATATGATTTTAGACGGACAGTGTGGGACGTTCAATCCTCTGCTGTTAGATTGTCTGTCCAGAATATTTGACAGGCTCAGGAATGTGCTGTCTGCCTCCGAGCCAGAAAAGCTGGCAAAAAGCGATGGGGAACTCACTCAGGAGCTGATTGAGGATGCTGTTGCACATCTGCATGATGATGGGCTGATCGCCTCCGAAAAGATTATGGAGATGCTGGACCGTGAGCGTTTGCATTTTAAGTTCTTCTTTAATGGGGCATGCCCCGGGTTTTATTTTACAGTATCACCGCCTGTTTTGCTCTATAACACAGCCGGGATGGAGCTTTTTGGCGTAAACGAGCTTATTGTTGAACTGGATCAAGAATCAGACCCTCACGAACGGTATGACCGACATGCGGCAGAGCAGCTGCGGCACAAGCTTGCGGCTGCAACGAATGAACACCCCTTGGTAAAAGAAACCATTACGCTGAATCTGCCCGGTGAAGAACCCAGGAAGTACCGGTGTGAGATGCAGACCATTTGGGATTCCGCTGACGCCCGGCACTATACAGAAGTGGTGGGGAAGCTGATTCCCCTAGAGGGCGAAATCGCTGAAACTCCCAGCTTTGAAGAGAGAGGTAAACTCCCGTTAATGGGCCGTGAGATGACGGGGCAGGACGCTTTCTATTTGATTAGTGCCCTCAAGTTTATGGTATATAATGTCCGTTTGATCGATCCCATTACCGGCAATACCATGGAAATCGACAGCAACGGCAGGCTTTTCAAAAGCGGCCATGCCTGTTATCATGTTTGGAATCAGAAGCAGAGGTGCACGGACTGTATCTCTATGAAGTGCCTGGCATTCCGAAAGGAATTTTCTAAAATGGTCTTGCTGGACGATGAGGTTTTTCATGTGATTGCCAAGTATATTAAGGTGGACGACACTCCGCTGGTGGTAGAGACCCTGGTTCGGATTACGGACGATGCTGTTTTTGGCGAAAATGGAGAAAGGCTGCCAATCGCTTCCATTTCTGACATGCACAGCGACTTATATGTTGATTCTGTAACCCATGTATATAACCGGCGGTATTATAACACGAAGGCTCAGGGGCCTGACAAATTCTGTGCTCTGGCGGTCCTCAATGTGGATAATTTTGGTGACATCAACCATCGGTACGGGCGCACGGTGGGCGACCATATCCTGATGTGCATTGCGGAGTTGATCAACAAAGAAGTTCCAAAGCCAGACGTATTGGTGCGGTACCACGGCGCTGAATTCGTGATGATGTTCACATCCATTGCCCGAGATGCACTGGAGACAAAGCTGAACAAGATATGCGGCGACATCTACTCGCTTTCCATTGATGGCATCGAGGATGGACAGCATATCACTGCCAGCGTCGGCGGCGCATTCGGCCCGGACATTCCGGCAGAGCTTTTGAAAAAAGCAGATGAAATGTTATGTAAGGCCAAGATAAACCGGGGAACGATTGAAATATGGGGCTAGGAAACCATTGAATGAATTTCTAGGATCAGAGGAATGCAGTGAATATGGAAAGACGGGCGGTATCTGTCTCTGCGCCGCCCGTATTCTTGCTAAAATTTTTTCTTTTCCATATTCCTACATCCGTTTAGATATATGGGTAAGGTTATCCCGTGACAGCCTGTCACTAAATCCTGCCTGTTCAAGCCGTCCACCAGAGCATAGTTAATGCCGTTCTCTGTGATTCTTTCCTCCAGTTTTTCTATTATCGTTCCCTCCTGTGGCGGAAGGCTCGTCACTGACCAGTTCAATCACATCCATAATGCCACAATCCAGTGTTTCGCAGATTCGTGCCAGCGTTTCCATGCTGATGTGTTTCCCTTCTTTGCCCATATTGGCTATCATATTTGTGGTCAGGCCAGCGGCAAGCCTTAAATCCTCTTTCCTCATGTTGCGCTCTATCAGCGTGTGCCAGAGCGGTTTATAGCTGATGTGCATTTTTCTCCCTGCCTTTCTGCCCCGGATGGGCGCCTGCCCCCATTATATCAGGTTTCTTGCTAACTCACAAATATTTCTTGACGGCTCGCCGGTTCCGTCTGGATTGTGCTTTTCCTTTCCTCTTTTGATTACCTCTAATTAGCCATGACCTGGCCTGGTGCAGGGGTTCTGCGTGGCATATTTGGAGATACAGCCTTTTATCGTAACGATGGCAGGCATGTTCTTTGCAAGAGGTATGACTGCGGTGATTTGCAAGGACCAGGTAAGCATCGTTTCCGATAAGCTGTTTACGGCAATTTCCGGTGCGAAAATCAATATTCCCTTCGGCGGATATGTAAACAGAAAGGGCATTTATCAGGTGCCGTTTATACGCCCTACAGTAATCGTGGCTTTGCTTGTTGTAATCGTTGTTTATTTAATGCTGAAATATACCAAATTCGGCAGAAGCATTTACGCGGTGGGCGGCAATCAGGTATCGGCAACCCTGATGGGGCTTAACGTACGGAAAACGAAGCTTTTGACCTATATATTAAGCAGCTTTCTGACCTCCATCGGAGGCATCTGCTACTGTTTAAATACGATGTGCGGCACTACGACACAGGCGACGGGCCTTGAGATGGATGCGATTTCTTCCTCGGTTATCGGTGGAACGCTGCTGACCGGCGGCGTAGGCAACGTGCTGGGCTCCCTTGTGGGCGTGATGATTAACGGCACAATTTCGACCCTGGTAAAAACCAACGGCAAGCTGGTGAGTTCCTGGGCGAATATCATTACGGCTATTCTGTTATGCTTCTTTATTCTGCTGCAGGCTGTGTTTGCTAAGATTAAGGAAAGCAAGAAAGCATAAAATAACATTATTTTCCGGTGGAGACCTGCCTGTTTATGGGCAGGTCTTTGCTATTTATGAAAACTATTCCAAATTTCCCCGTCATGGTATAAAATAAAACAAAAAAGCAATAGGGGGTACGCAATGTCTGCAATACTGGCAAAATTCAGAAATTTCAGAATCGGAACAAAATTGATGATTGGGTTTTTGGCGGTGTTGATTCCCTTGGTGATAGCGTTGGTTATTATTTTCTATATGTATTCTGCGGATGTAATCTCCCAGAAAACGTTGGAGCAGACCAGCGAAACGTTGGAGCAGTTTTCCCATTCCCTGGACAACTATATGACGTTAATGGTTAATAAAATGGAGATATTGGCCGATAGCCCTGTGATTCAGGAAGAATTGAATGCGGCGCCTGACGAAGTGAATATTGAGAGCGCTTCTTTTTATTCCAGAAATAAGCAAATCCGAAGGATTATGATACAGGCTTACTCCAGCGTGACGATGAACGATATGGAGCTGTATGGGATGAATGGAGCCAGCTATTATTTTTCCGTATGGTCCCATAAACGGGAGATAGAGAAGGAGGATGAGCTCTTCCGGAAGGCCGACGAGGCCAGGGGAAGATGGGTAATAGTGGATGGGGTCGGTGATGAGGATACCCTGCAGCTGATTAAGCTGGTAAAGGATTTGCAGACGTATACGCCTATAGGATATGTGAGGATAGGGCTGAAAAAAGAATATATAGATAAAATGGCGGGAAGCATGAGCTTCGGGAGCAATGGGAGCATTATTATCCTGAATGGGAAAAGGGAGACAATCAGCGGTGAAATAGATGATGTGCTGATGGAATGCATGCAAAAAGAAACTTCGCCGAAAGGAAGCTTCATCTATCAGGAGGGAAAAGAAAGCTACACTGCCGTTTATGTCCACTCCAATGTGACGGACTGGAATACCATCGGACTGATTCCCATGGAGTATATCAATAAAGATTTGGCAGGAATCCGGAATATTTCGATTATTTTAATAGCAATTGCGGTTATGGTAGGGATTGGGATAAGCATGCTGATTGCCCACAGCCTGGTATCCCCTATTGAGGATACGGCCAATGCGCTGGAGCAATTTTCCAAAGGGGATTTCGGCGTCAGGCTGTCGGAGGACCGGACGGATGAAATCGGGAAGATGAATGTGGTGTTCAACCAGACAATCCGGGATATCCGGGAATTGATGCAGAAGGTGACCCAGGCGGAAATATTGGCAAAGGAAATGGAGTTTAAAACGCTGCAATCGCAGATGAACCCTCATTTCTTATACAATACTTTGGATGCCATTAACTGGATGGCTTTTAAAAAAGGGGAAATGGAAATCTGCAACTTAATCGGGGCCATCAGCAATTTGATGCGGGTCAGCATCAGCAATAAGCAAAGCATCATTACGCTGGAACAGGAGCTGGGTTATGTGAAGGATTACCTTTACATCCAGCATGCGCGGTATAAGGACAGGTTTGAAACGGTATACGATATCGACGAGACGCTGTTAAACCAGGCAATCCCCAAGCTGGTGGTGCAGCCCATCGTGGAAAATGCCATTATCCATGGGATTGAGAAATCACAGGGCAAAAATACATTGTTTATCAGCGCCATGCGCAGGGGCGGCGATATGAACATTATAGTCAGGGATACCGGGGCGGGCATGACGGAAGAAAAGGCGAAGGGCCTGCTGAAAGAGCCAGCGGCGGAAAAGGGCAGCGGGAATGCGTCGCATACGAATCTGGGCATGTATGCGGTACATAAACGGCTGCAGTTCCTTTACGGAGAGGATTACGGGCTGATGGTCCAGTCCAAGGAAGGGGAAGGAACAACCGTTATCCTTCACCTCCCTTATGCGGAGGACCCGCAGAAGCTGTATAAGGAATATAATGATTTGTTAGGGAAAAGGGTGTGAGGGGAAGTTTTTTTGGCAGATGCGGATGCCTGGGTTGTGAGAATATTCTGACAATATATTCTGTTCAAAGCCCAACATGCCGGGAATTCCAGCAAGCCCAGTAAAGCAAAAACACTCGGGCAGTGGCCCTCCTGTTTTTATGGTCTTGCTTCCATGGCATGTAAGGGCTTTTCACAGAATATATTGTCAGAATATTCAGCCGAGGTTATTGGATTCGCAAATGGCGAAAAAAATCTTTTGAGGAAAGGAAAGATGGAAATGGGCATTCGGGTGATGATTGTTGACGATGAATATATGATTTTGGATGGGATGGGTTCTTTTCCTTGGGAAAGTTATGGCTGTGAGTTGGTGGGTACGGCGCAGAATGGGGAGGAGGGGCTGGAAAAGGTGCGGGAGTTGCAGCCGGACCTGGTGTTTTCCGATATTGAAATGCCCCGGATGAATGGGCTGGAGTTTTCTGCGGAGGCGAGGAGGCTGAATGATAAGCTGAAAATTATATTTCTGACGGGATATGATAATTTCGAGTTCGCCCAGGAGGCGGTCAGGCTGGGGGCTTCGGACTATCTGTTAAAGCCGATGAATTTCGTTAAGCTGGACCAGTTGGTGAAAAAGATATGCGGGGAAATCAGGGAGGAAAAGCAGAAAAGTAAATATTATAAAGATTTGCAGAAAACTTTTGAGAAAGAACTGCCTTATATCCGCAGCAAGTTTGTGAATGACATGGTGCATGGGCGGATACGTAACCGGTATGACCTGGAATACCAGACCAATGCGGTGGGGATTCATATCGAGAAATATATATGTATTGCAATCACGAGGGAAAATGCCCATTCCGGCAGGGAGGATTCCTGGCCGGAGCAGTACGCTTTCCTGAATATCGGGGAAGAAATTTTCGGCGAATTTTGTAAGGGAGTGCTTTGTGAATATGACGATATGAATTTGCAGTTCAATTTTATTTTGCTGTTCGGGAAGGAAGACGGGGATAAATTCTGTATGGAACAGGCGATTGCCGCTTCGGAAAAATTAAAGCAGGTGGCGGAGGAAATGATACGTTATAAAATCTGCGTTGGTTTAAGCGGGGTGGAGACGGATATTTACAGCATGAATGAAAAATATATCGAAGCCTGCCAGGCCTGCAGCCAGAGCGTGTATCTGGGGGATAATACCATTGTCCGGTATGAGGATTTGGACGGAGTCATCCGCCAGAACTATGAAATAACGGAAGGGCACAAGCAACGCCTTTTCATGAAAATATATTCCGGGCAGATGAAGGAGGCCAACAGAGATATCGAAGAAATGTTTTCCGGGCAGAATGTGGAATTGAGCGATTATAAATATATGGCGCTGGACCTTTTGGTGGCGTGCATGAAATACCCTTTTATGTGCAGGATAAAGTGCAGGATTCAGGAGGAAGAATATGATTTTTCTTTCCTTCAGGACGGCATGAAGGTAATCGGCAATGCGGAATCCGTGGAGGAGATTGTGCAGTACCTGTCGAAAGGGTTCGGGCTGCTGGCGGTGCAGAATAATAAGAATGCGGAGGACCGATATCAGAATATTGTGGGGAATATCGTTTCTTATCTGCAGGAGCATTACAGTGAGGACATTACGCTGGATTCGGTGGCGGAACAGTTCCATATGAGCAGGACATATGTGAGCAGGCTGTTAAAGCGGTATGCGAACCAGAGTTTTTTGAAAATGCTTATCGATATACGGATGGAAGTGGCAAGGAAAATGATTATGGAGGATAAGTTTAAAATGTATGAGATAGCGGAGAAAGTGGGATATAATGATTTCAGTTATTTTATACAGGCTTTTAAAAAGAAATATGGGGTGACGCCCAATGATTATAGGAAGGGGTAAAGGTTGAAGAGTGATGGCTCTTATATGTGGAACTTTTGCTGGGCAGGATAATCGTTCGGGTAGACAAAGAATAGCCCCATAGTTTATAATAAGTTTGACTTTATTATTTTCTATTAGGTGATGAAAAAACTACCGAACAGAAAGAAGGATATTTTATGACAGTAATGAAAGAAAAAGCGATTGACATGATTAGCCGTATGCCGGACGAAAAGCTGTATTATGTCATACAACTCCTTGAGAGTGTTGAAGGCTTGTCCGAAAATATGATAAAAGGAGCTAAGACACCGGCGCAAAGAGCATTGGAAGATTTACAGCGGTTCCGCAAACGGAGCGATGTAGAAATTGATTATAAAACTGAATTAGCAAAAGCCAGGGAGGAAAAGTATGCGAGTGTTGATTGATACAAACATTCTGGCGGATTTATTATTAGGCAGAGAACCTTATTATGATATCGCGTATGACATTCTTGCTATGTGTGCGGATAAAAAGATTTATGGATATATTGCTGCCCACTCTATTCCGAATCTCTTTTACATTCTGCGGAAATCTATGACTGTAGAAGAACGTAGAGGAGCATTAAAAGATATTTGCCAAATTGTCAAGGTAGAAGGGATTGATTCTTTTAAAATTCTTTCTGCTTTAGAAAACGAAAATTTTGAAGATTTTGAAGATTGCCTTCAGGAAGAAAGTGCGATTGCGGTTGCGGCAGATTACATCATTACACGGAACATAAAGGATTTTGTTTCATCAAGAGTTCCTGCTATTCTTCCAGATGAATTTTTAAAATTGCCAATAAACGGCATGGGAAAAGTATGAAAAATGTGTAAAAATATAAGATTTGTGCACTTATACTAAAATGATGCACGCAAACGGTTAAAAATGTGTAAGTTTTTCACATTTTTAACCGTTTTTTAGATTGTGGAGAGAGAAAAAAGACTTTATAGTTATATTAGAAATTGAAGTTGCCTATGGCGGCAACGGCGAAAAAATTTACAGTTACATTTAAAAGGAGGAGCAGTATGAAGAAGAAAATCGTGGCATTGTTTCTTGCAGCAATTGTTAGTGCTTCTGCAATCCTGACAGGATGCGGACAGCAGCCGTCGGGGGAGAGCGCAGCGCCCAGCCAGGAAGCGGAAGGGAAAACGGAAGAAGCATCTTCCGGGGAAAAGGAAAGCGCATCCGATGCGGGGGCGGAGAGCACAGGGGAAAGGACGAAGATAACCGCATTGTTAAAGGGCACGGAATCTACGGAGCAGTTCCAGGTGTTCGATTATATGCTCAGCAATTTCTGTGAAGAAAAAGGGCTGGATTATGAAATCGAATTGGTAAACGATATGCAGGATTATTTCACCAAACTGCAGATGTATATTAACAGCAATACATTGCCGGATATTTACGGATGCCCTAATGGAACGCTTTCCAAGGCCTGTCTGGACATTGACGCCATGGTGGATGTAGGGGCGGAACTGAAACGGAACGGCTATTATGATAAGATGAACGGCGCTATCATCGATTTCCTCACCGATGCCAATGACGGAAACCTGTATTTGTTCCCACAGGGGCTGTACTGTGAATACTTCATGTACAGGACGGATTTGTTCGAACAGGCCGGCATCAGCGAAGCGCCCACCACTTGGGAAGAATTCGAAGCGGCTTGCGAGAAGCTGGCGGCAATCGGGGAAATACCGGTAATCGTAGGCGGTTCCGACGCATGGCAGTTGATGCGCTACTTATCCTTCTCCCCCTGGAGAGTGACAGGGCCTGACTTTATTACCAATTATCAGGCAGGAACAGATACTTTCAGCGACAATGAATCTGCGAAATATGCGGTGAATCTGCTGCATGATTTAGGAACAAAAGGATATTTCGAGCCTGGGTTCGCCAGCGTGGACTTCACATCGGCCTGCAACCTGTTCTTCGGCGGCACCGGCGCTATTTTCTACACTGGCTCCGGACAGATAGGTTTGGCAGAAGAAATGTATGACAATGGCCAGCTTGGTTTCTTCCCCGTTCCCGATACGGAAGGGATGGACAATATGTCTACCAACGTTCCTATCCATGCCGGCTTTGCAGAAGGCTTCAACAAAGCTACTTATGATGACACCATGCAGGAATTCTTCGACTATATGTGCGAGAACTTCTCGGAAGCATGCTATACCCAGGCAAAGATTTTCTCGCCTTTCAACGAAGATTTGCCGGAAGGGCTTCCTCAGCTGTACTATGATACCCAGCCTATGTTCGCTACTGCCGAGACTGCTTGGACATCATGGGATGATAAGCTGGACAGCGATGTGCTCACAAAGATTGTGGATGAACAGCAGAAGCTGGCGCAGGATATTGTGAAACCGGAAGAATTTATCAGCACATGTGATTCCCTGATTTCGGAATAGGGCGGAAAATGTGACAGCATTATGGAACATAAACAGAAGGGGCCGGCGGAAAACCGGCCTCTTTCCCAAAAAGCTGCAATTTGTAAATCCCAATGGAACGGGGATGGAAAAGCGGTGAAGAAATGAGGTAAGTATGCAAAAAGCGTTTGGAAAAAAGTCGATTATCTTTTTATTTATTTTCCCGGCATTTTTGATATATACATTGTTCGTTATTGTTTCCATTGTCTGGGCGGGGTACTATAGCTTTTTCGATTGGAGCGGCGTAGGGGAGAAGGCATTTATCGGCTTGAAGAATTATGTGGATTTGCTGGCGGGGGACGATATTTTCCGTTCCACGGTCTGGCATACGATTGTTTATACGATAATTAATGTATTGATTCAGGTGTTCGGCGGATTATTGTTTGCCATTTTGCTTAGCAGGGTAAAAAAAGGACGCGTTACTTTACAGACTTTGTATTATGTGCCGGTTGTTATCTCCTCGGTGGCCATTTGCCAGATATTTTCCAAACTGCTGTCGGTAACGCCCACAGGCGTTGTGAACCAGCTGCTGTCGCTGTTTAATCCGGCGTTAAAAGTAATGGAATGGACATCCAACCCGAGCATATCCCTTTATGTAACGGCCTTTGTGGAAGGGTATAAATATTTGGGGCTGTATATGGTGATTTTCTATGCCGCACTGATTGGCGTTCCGGATGAGCTGGGGGAAGCGGCCCTCATCGACGGAGCCTCCCATTTCCAGGAATATTTATATGTAAAAATCCCTTACATAAAGCCCGTAATTATCGCTAATTGCCTGTTAGTCCTGAACGGCTCCCTCCGTTCCTTTGAATTTTCCTATCTGCTGACCCACGGGGGACCGGGGAATGCATCGGAACTGATGACCACTTATATGTATAAACAGGCGTTCACCAGCATGAAATACGGGTACGGCAGTTCCGTGGCCATCATGATTGTTATCATCTGTATGGCGGTAGGGCTCATATTCAGGAAAATAACGGGAGAGGGGGCGGAAGATTGAAAATTGAAAATTTTCAATCCCAAGTTTGTGTCTGCGTGGCATCCACAAACTTGATAAACTCAAATGAATTTGAGCGCAAAAAGCCGCGCAGAAATGGAGTAAAGAATGAAAAAAGAAAAGATTACAGTCGGCTCAGTGATTAAGTGGATTTTGGTCATATTGCTTGTGGTGATTCAGGTGTATCCGTTCATTTATGTTATGCTTTCCAGCTTTAAATCCCTGGATGATTTCCGGAAGCTTCCGGCGTATGCCCTGCCTTCTTCCTTCTATCTGGGGAATTATATTACCGTATTTACCAAGAGCCATATGCCTACTTATTTTAAAAACAGTATTATCGTTTTAATCGGCGTGCTCATTCCTTTGCTTCTCATTGCCTTAATGGCGGGCTTTGCCTTAAGCAAGATTAAATTCAGGGGAAAAAAGTTCCTGCTCAATTATTTTCTGCTGGGCCTGATGCTCCCCATGCAGGTGGCGCTGATTCCACTGTTTACTATTTTCAATAAGTTAGGGCTGATTAATACTTATGCGGCCATTATATTGCCCCAGATTGCATTTTCCCTGTCCTACTCCATACAGCTGTTTTACTCCTTCAGCAAATTTTTCCCGGAAGAAATTCTGGAAGCGGCTATCATTGACGGCTGTACGCCGATGGGATGTTTTTTTAAGATGGTAGTGCCCATGTCTTTGAACTCGGTGATTACGGTAGCCACAATGCAGGCGGTATTCTGCTGGAATGAATATATCAATGCCTATACGTTTACCAGGTCTACGGATATGAAGACGGTTACGCTGGGCCTGAACGATTATGTGGGCAGTATGGGATTGACGGACTGGGGGGCTACATTTGCCGCTATTACGGTGACGGTCATTCCGGTGTTTATTTTCTACTTCTTTAGCAGCAAAAGGATGCTGGCGGGGATGTCGGCGGGAGCGGTCAAAGGTTAAGAAATCATTAAGTTAATGGCGGCGGACGCTGCGAGAATGATAAAGTCCTCCGTCGCCACGCTCTCGCTCTGGGAAAAACGCAGCGGACACATAAGGCGCTAAAAGACAGCGCCTAAGTGCCGGTGTTTTTCAAAGGGCTCCTTGAGGATTTTATCATTTTCGCAGCTGGCTTAGGTGTTAACTAAATGATATTGGGCAGTGGCCCTCCTGTTTTCTATGGTCTTGCTTTCATGGCATGAAAAGGCTTTTCACAAAATATATTGCCAGGAGATTCGGCCTAGGTTATTGGAGCATAAATGCCTGAAATATGTGGGGGGAATAGGAAATGGAATGATGGAAGGTAAGGGTTTGGACGGGGTTTTGCGACTAAGAAGCCGAAAGCTGGATAGTTATGATGAAAGAAAATTGTGAAATAAAGAGAAATAGTAGCAAGAAAATAAGAAAAATGAAAAGCGGAGGAATTATAGGATGAATCAATTATATTATCAGTATCCGGGAACTTGGTTTGGGGATTGTATGCCTTATGGGAAGGGGGATGAATTTTATTTGTTCCATCAGAGGGATAACAGGAATCCCTGCCCGTTTGGGGAGCCTTTTGGATGGGATTTGGCGGTGACTTCGGATTTTGTGAACTATAAGGATATGGGAACGGCGATTCCAAGGGGAACGGATGAAGAGCAGGACCAGTTTATTTATGCGGGGAGTATATTTGAAGGGGAAGGGCAGTACCATGCTTTTTATACGGGATATAACAGGGAATACCCGAAACAAGGGAAGGCTTCCCAGGTGCTGATGCATGCGGTCAGCGATGACCTGGTGCACTGGACGAAGACCCAGGATAAACTGACATTTACCCCCCAAGAGGGGTATGACCCGGATGACTGGAGAGATCCTTTCGTGCTTCGGGATGAGGAAAATGAACAATATATGCTGATTTTGGGCGCCAGGAAGGCGGGGCCGAAGACGCGGCAGTCCGGGCGTACGGTGAAGTTTACATCCAAAGACTTGAAGGAGTGGAAGTTTGAAGGGGATTTCTGGGCACCGAACCTTTTCGTGATGCATGAAATGGTGGATTTGTTTAAAATCGGCGACTGGTGGTATCATGTGGTGACCGAATACAGCGACAGGAGCAAGATGATTTACCGGATGAGCAAAAGCATAAATGGGCCGTGGATTGCTCCTAAGGATGATGCCTTTGACGGAAGGGCATACTATGCGGGGAGGACATTTGAACTGAATGGGCATAGGATGCTGTTTGGCTGGGTGGCTACGAAAGAAGACTGCGATGATAAGAAGAATTATGAATGGGCGGGCACGTTCGTCGCTCATGAGGTTTACCAGAGGGAAGACGGAACATTGGGGGTGAAGATACCGGATACGGTGTGGGATGCCTTTATCGACCGGGAAAAAATACCGGATTTTACGGTGGAAAGCGAAGGGGGAAGAAAAGGACGGATGGTGAAAGCGCACTGCGGGCAGCTGTACAGCTTCGAGGCCGACGTAACATTCGCGGAAGGAACCAAGGCTTTCGGTATACGCTGCTATGAAAATGAAGAGACGGAAGAATCCTACCAGTTCGTTTTCCAATGCAATGAAAACCGGTATATCTGCGAAAAGAACCCCAACTGGCCCTGGTTTACCTATATGGCCCAGGGGGCGGAGCGGCCTATCGAACTGATTCCTGGCAGGAAATATAATATTCGTTTGATTGTGGACGATACCATAGCTACCATCTACGTGGACGGCGTGGCGCTGAACGCCAGGATGTATACGAAACCCGGGGAGGCCCTTTCGATTTTTGCTTCGGAAGGCTCCGTGAAGGTGGAGAATTGTTCGGTTTCCGTGAAGCTGAATAAATCATGAGATGTACATAAGGGATGAAATCCTATCCTCTATCTGCTTTGGAATAATGTAGTCTATGCAGAATATATTTTAGAAAAAACTAAATATATTTTCTTTTATGTAACATTATACGGAAATTTTGTGTAGTACAATAAAAGGGCCGTTGCCTAAATGTGCTTTGCGGTTATCAAATCCCAACGGCGGGCATGCCCCATGAGGCGCATTACAGGCGGCCTCATGGGGATATATGGATGGAATGGGGCTGTATTGGCTGTGACAGAAAGAAGAAGGAGGAAAAGGAATGGGTTTTTTGCAACAATTCCTGGATAAGAAAAGAATATGCATCCAGTGTCATAACAATCCGGATTCGGACACGTTGGCTTCCGCCTATGGTCTGTATTGTTTTTTTACGGACAGGGGAATTGAGACAAAGATTATTTACAGCGGTTTGAAAAAAATTGACAAATACAATCTCCGCTACATGATAGAACATTGCGGGATTCCGATTCGTTATGTAAATGAACTTCCGGAAACGGAACTTTTGTTGATTGTCGATGGACAGTATGGACAGGGAAACGTAGAAAAATTTAATGCGCCTCAGATTGCCGTGATTGATCATCATATGTGTGTACAGGAAGAGAACGAGAGGACACTGATTGCCGCCAATTACCAAAGCTGTTCTACAATTATTTGGGAATTGCTGGAAGAGGAGGGCTATCCGGTAAAGGAGAATGAAAAGCTTTGTGTGGCATTGCTGTTTGGCCTGTTTGTAGATACGGCGTCCTTCTACGATTTATATGGGGAAAGGGATATAAGAATGAGGCTGGCGCTTGGCGGCGAGTATCCTCTTTTTGACAGATTAATCAAGTCCTGCATGACAGTGGCAGAATTGATGATTGTCAGCGATGCCATATATAATCACTATTTTGAATATAGAAAAAAATTCGCTATAGTATCTGCTTTGAAGTGCGACCAGTCTATACTCGGTATTATAGGAGACTTTGTGATACAAGTGGATAGGATTTTGGTAAGCTTTGCGTATACGGAGATAAACGGAGGATACCAGATATCCATAAGGAGCTGTGACAATAAGATTTTAGCCAATCAGCTTGCGGCCTCCCTGTGCGAAGGAATAGGTTCAGGCGGAGGGCACGCCCAAAAGGCTGGCGGCAGGATTTCTATAGAAAAATACGAGGACATATACGGGAAAGAAGACTTTTTTGAATTTCTTATCCGGAAATTGAATGAGCACATACCGGACGCGGTGGAATGAAGAAGGCTCTGTGCAGGGCGGCGAAATAACGGATGCCAGGCTTCGCCAGCCATCTTTATGTTAATAAAAATATCTCCCGTTACAGTACAGCAACGGGAGATATTTTTAGCGGAGATGGAGAGATTTGAACTCTCGCGCCAGTTGCCCGACCTACCGCATTTCGAGTGCGGACCCTTCAGCCACTTGGGTACATCTCCATAACAATTCATTGGTCCACTGCCAATTAGAATAGCAAAATACATTTTATCCTATATTTAAAATTTAATCAAGACAAATATTGCATTTCTTTCATTATTTCTTTCTATCTTTGAAAAATTCAGTCCACGCCTATTATCACCCTCATTTTTGATAGCCGCATTGGAAAAATATCTGAAATCATCAGTTGTGATAAAAACCAAATTATTATATAATAAATAAATGAGCAAGTACAAAAGGCGTTCCATGCGCCCCAATAAGCTTAAAGGAGGATGAATGATGAAACGAATCGGGATGTTGACCAGCGGCGGTGACTGCCAGGCATTAAATGCGGCGATGCGTGGCGTTGCGAAATGTATTTTCCATAGCGGGGAAGATGTGGAAATGTATGGTTTTTTAGAGGGTTATAAAGGGTTAATATATGGCAATTTCCGTATGCTGACTCCGGCGGATTTCTCGGGGGTATTGACAAAAGGGGGAACTTTTCTGGGAAGTTCAAGAACTCCTTTCAAACAAATAAGGGAACCGGATGAAAACGGACTGGACAAAGTAGAAGCGATGAAACAGAACTACTATAAGCTCCGTTTGGACTGCCTGGTGATTTTAGGCGGGAACGGCACCCATAAAACTGCAAACCTCCTGCGCACGGAAGGGCTGAACGTAGTGACATTGCCTAAGACAATTGATAACGACCTGTGGGGAACGGATATGACTTTCGGTTTCCAGAGTGCGGTGAATATCGCAACGGATGCAATCGACTGTATCCATACTACGGCGGCTTCCCATGGCCGGGTATTTATTGTGGAAGTAATGGGGCATAAGGTAGGATACTTGACGCTGAATGCGGGCATCGCAGGCGGTGCGGACATTATCTTGATTCCGGAAATCCCTTACGATATTAAAAAAGTCATTGATAAAATAGAGGAAAGAAATAAAAATGGCAGCAAATTCACGATTTTGGCGGTGGCGGAGGGTGCGATTTCCAAGGCCGATGCAAAACTTTCCAAGAAAGAATATAAGGAAAAGATGAAGAATTACAAATATCCGTCCGTTTCCTATGAAATTGCAGCGAAAATTCAGGAAAAGACAGGCTATGACGTAAGGGTAACCGTACCCGGACATACGCAAAGAGGCGGAAGCCCCTGCCCTTATGACAGGGTATTTGCCAGCAGGCTTGGCTCGGAGGCTGGGAAACTTATTCTGAAAGGGGAATACGGCTTCATGGTAGGCTATAAGAACCGAGAAATAGTGAAGGTTCCTTTGGAAGAAGTTGCAGGCAAGCTGAAGATGGTATCGCCGGATGCGAGCATTGTGAAGGAAGCGAAACTGCTGGGAATCAGCTTTGGAGACTGACGGCTTATTCCCGCGAGGGTCAAATGCCCGCACATCGAAGATGTGTTGCCCCTTGGGGCGTTTCAAGCTTGATGCCCCGCTGCTTGGGGCGGGGTCTTTGACTGGCTGAAAGCGGCCGGAAGTTGAGAAAAGCTAAGAGAGGTTTGTGATGTCTTATACAGCGTTGTATCGTAAGTTCCGTCCCCAGGGCTTTGAAGAGGTAAAGGGGCAGGAGCATATCGTAACTACATTAAAGAATCAGATAAAGGCAGGACGTATCGGACACGCTTATCTTTTCTGCGGAACACGGGGCACGGGAAAGACGACTATTGCAAAAATCTTTGCAAAGGCGGTAAACTGTGAAAACCCGACGGATGGAAGCCCCTGCGGGGAGTGCGCTCTCTGCAGGGCGATTGCATCCGGTGCCAGTATGAATGTAATTGAGATAGACGCCGCATCCAATAATGGGGTGGATAACATACGTGAGATTGTGGATGAGGTGTCATATTCCCCTGCGGAAGGAAAATATAAGGTTTATATTATTGACGAGGTTCATATGCTATCCATAGGAGCCTTTAATGCTCTGCTCAAAACGTTGGAAGAACCTCCGTCTTATGTCATCTTTATTTTAGCAACGACAGAAGTGCACAAGATACCAATTACCATTTTATCCAGGTGCCAGAGATATGATTTTAAGCGGATTACCATAGACACCATTGTGGGCAGGCTGCAGGAACTGATGGATGTAGAGGAAATCGAAGTGGAGGAAAAAGCCCTCCGGTATATTGCCAAAACAGCGGATGGTTCTATGCGAGATGCCCTTAGCCTGCTAGATCAGTGCATTGCTTTCCATTTCGGGGAGACGTTGACATATGATAAAGCGCTGGAGGTCCTGGGGGCTGTGGATACTTCTATATTTGGCCGTCTGTTTGAATTGGTGCTGGCCATGGATGTGACCGGATGCATAGAACTGTTGGAGGAAATCGTCATCCAGGGGCGCGAACTTTCCCAATTCGTTACAGACTTCACCTGGTATCTGCGGAACCTTCTGCTTGTTTTAAGCTCGGAGGATATTGAAGATGTAATCGACGTATCGACAGAAAACATGGCAAGGCTGAAGGAGGAAGCGGAGATGACGGACATGAATTCGGTAATGCGATATATCCGCGTCTTTTCCGAGCTGTCCGGAAATATCAGGTACGCTTCCCAGAAAAGGATTTTGATTGAGGTAGCGCTGATTAAACTATGCAGGCCTAGTATGGAAACAGACTCGGATTCCCTTCTGGCGAGAATCCGGGATTTAGAAAATAAAATAGAAAACGGGCTGATTACCGCCGCAGTGCAGAGTACGGGCGGGAATTTTCCTGCCGGTATTCCATACAGCAATGAAAACAAGGAACAGGCCAAACGGGTCAACAAGGAATTGCCTAAAGCAGTGCCGGAGGATGTGAGGAGGGCAGTGGAAAGCTGGGCATCCATCGTTATGAATATGGCTCAGCCCCTGAAGACTTATTTGAAGGACGCCCGCCTCAGTTTGGGCGGGGACAATAAACTGGTAGTAGTCGTAAAGGACGGCCTGGCGTCGGACTACCTGATAAAGCATCCGGAGAATAAGGAATATCTGCAAAGGGCCGTCTCCGAGGCGATTCAGAAAGAAATTGAAATCGATGTACAAAGCCTTGGCGATGATAAAGCGTTTGAAGATTCATATATTGACCTGAGCGCGGTCATCCATATGGATATAGAAATAGAAGACTAAAAACAGCATTATCTCGGAGAATGCCCTCAGAGAATTTACGGACGCAAAAGCGTCCGGAAATTGCTCTGCGAGAAAGGGGCATTAGGAGGGTTGATGCGGAACTGGAAAATAAAAAACAGAAAGAGCCCGGACAGACCCCAGAGGATTTACGGACGCGGAGCGGCCGGAAATAGCTCTGCGAGAAGAAAGGGTCTGGGAGGGCAAAGTCCTAAGGAATCCACCAGGCGGTGCCTGATACCCCCTTAGGACAAAACTTGCGGAACTGGAATAGGAGGACAATATGGCAAAAAGAGGCGGATTTCCGGGGGGAATGCCCGGAAATATGAACAATCTGATGAAGCAGGCACAGCGTATGCAGCGGCAGATGGAAGAAAACCAGAAAGAATTGGAAACAAAGGAGTTTACAGCGGCTGCGGGAGGCGGCGCAGTGGAAGTAACGGTAACCGGAAAGAAAGAAATTGTAAAAGTGAAGCTTTCGGAAGAAGTGGTGGATCCGGAAGATGTCGAAATGCTGGAAGACTTAATCGTGGCGGCCACAAACGAAGCGTTGCGTAAAGCGGAAGAAGCGGGTGCAGAGGTTATGAATAAAATGGCAGGAGGCCTTGGCCTTGGGGGAGGCTTCCCGTTCTAATGGATTTGTATAGCGGACACATTAACAAATTAATCGACGAACTGGCAGCTCTTCCGGGGATTGGAAACAAGTCTGCCCAGCGTTTGGCATTTCATATGATTCATATGCCTAAGGAAAAAGTGGAACGGTTAGCCAGGACAATGGTGGAGGCCAAAGAAAACGTGAAATACTGTAAGGAATGCTACACCCTTACGGATCAGGAAATCTGCCCTGTCTGCAGCAGCGCCAAAAGAGATCATGGAACGATTATGGTGGTGGAAAACACCAGGGATTTAGCTGCCTATGAAAAAACAGGGAAATACACTGGAGTGTACCATGTGCTTCATGGCGCGATTTCTCCTATGCTGGGGATAGGGCCCAATGATATCCGCTTAAAAGAACTGATGGAAAGGCTGGAGGGCGATGTTTCGGAAATCATCGTTGCAACAAATTCCAGTCTGGAAGGGGAAACTACAGCCATGTATATCGGCAAATTGATAAAGCCCACCGGTATCAAAGTCACCAGAATCGCCAGCGGCGTACCGGTAGGAGGGGATTTGGAATACATTGATGAAGTGACGCTGCTCCGCGCCTTGGAGGGGCGTACTGAACTATAAAAAATTACGCCGGATACAGAACTGGAAACAGCAAGATTCCGGACAGACCCCAGAGAATTTCACGGCTGCGAAGCGGACGGGAAATTGCTCTGCAAAATGCAATGAAAAAGGGTCTGGGAGGAAGCTTGCGGAACTGGAAACAGCAAGATTCCGGACAGACCCCAGAGAATTTCACGGCTGCGAAGCAGACGGGAAATTGCTCTGCAAAATGCAATGAAAAAGGGTCTGGGAGAGAATCTTGCGGAACTGGAATAAGAACTGAAATAAGAACAGGAGAATGAAATGGGAATCGAAAAAACGATTTTTGGAACAATGGAAGATGGAACTAAGATTTATATGTATAGCATGGAGAACGGCAAAGGAATGAAAGCCCAGGTGATAGATTACGGCGCCATCCTGGTGAATCTTTATGTACCTGATAAGGCGGGGAAGCTCGTTGATGTCGTATTGGGATATGATAAATTAGAAGGGTATTATGTCAACAGCGCAAACTTTGGCGCAACTATCGGTCCCAATGCGAACCGTATAGCCAATGCTTCCTTCATTTTGGATGGGGTGAAATACCAGCTGGATGTCAACGATGGCCCGAATAACCTCCATAGCCATGCGGATTTGGGTTATCATAAAAAAGTGTGGAAGGCAGCCGAGGGGGATAATATCGTTACTTTTTTCCTGGAAGGCGCGGACGGGGAAATGGGATTCCCAGGTAATAAGAAAATAGAGGTTACATATTCCCTGACGGAAGAGAATGAACTGAAAATCCATTATCATGGAGTGAGCGATAAAAATACAATTATTAATTTAACGAATCATACCTATTTTAATTTGGCGGGGCATGACGCAGGAACAATTTATGACCATAAATTGACGTTGCATGCATCTCATTATACTCCTGTGGCTGAAGGTGCGATTCCAACAGGGGAAATCGCACCGGTAAAGGGAACTCCCATGGACTTTACTATCCCTAAAAGAATCGGGGATGAAATAGATGCGGATTTTGAACAGCTGAAGCTGACAGGGGGATATGACCATAACTGGGTGCTGGATGGGGAAGCGGGCACGCTGCGCCATATTGCAACAGTGGAAGAACCCTCCGCCGGCAGGGTGATGAAAGTATATACGGATTTGCCCGGAGTGCAGTTCTATGCCGGGAATTTCCTTAAGCCGGAAACTGGGAAAAACAACGCGGCTTATGATTATAGATGCGGCCTGTGCCTTGAAACCCAATATTACCCGGATACAGCTAACCAGCCCGCTTTTCCATCGGCAGTGTTTGGGCCGGAAAGGGAATATGACTCTACCACAATTTATAAATTTGAAGTATAACGACAGGGCGGAACCGGATGACGGTTCCGCTTTATGGCTTTTGATACCCGAATCCTTATAGGAAATGATGTCGCAGCCCCATAGATAAAAAAGTCGATAAAAAGAAAATCATACCCGACATATTCCGATAAAGATAATAATCCGGCGGTGCTATAATAAAAGAATATTGAAGAAACGGAAAGGGGATATGGATATGGATTTGCCGGAAATCTCCAGGAAAATCGGCACTGTCCATGAGGACAGGCTGGTTTACATAGAGGAATATGTGCTGCAGTATTTAGAATTGTTAAAGAAGTGGGAAAACCAGGAAGAAAGGATTTACTTTTACGGGAAACGGGAAAGGACATCAAAAGCGGAGACATATATTATATATGGGATTTGCGGGCAGGATGAAGAGGAAGCTGGGAACGGGAAAAAAGGAAAAGCGTATGAGTTAATCGGAAGCTTGGATATAAGGCAATGGAAAAAAGGGAATGACCTCTGCCGGGGAATGTTAATTGGCATTGCGGGCGAAGAACGGACAGTGGATGGATACTGTATTTTTTATGATGCGGACGATAAGATGAAGGAGAGGCTTAGCCGATATTATGAAAGCAGCATATACCGTGCTCGAAACCGCGATAAAAAAAATCCGGAGCAGATGGATAAAAGACAGGCGGAATTGGTAGCGCTGAGCAGTAAAGAAGGGGAAAATACGGGTTCCCCCTTCCTGTGGATACGGGCAGCGGCCATAGGGATACTCATAATTTTTTGCGCAATTGCGGTGATAACCGTTAACGAATACGATAAAATGATAGATTTTGTCCAAACTGCGGCCTGGACAATTATGAATTTATAATGATTTGTTCCGGATGAATGGCCGGTTGGCCAGGAATTTTTCAGCAGGCTATGGCGGTGCCGCTGGAAGTGTGTTACAATAAAGGGCATATCTACATATGGAGGTTAAGGATGGCAGGCGTCAGGGAATATTTGCGGTCCAAAGCAAAAGAAGGACGCAGTATTAATTATAAAGAAAGAATCAGAAGCCATAAACTTACTATTTTCTATAGAGGTGTCCTTGGCATCGCATTGGCAGCGGCCGTAGTGATAATGATATTCGTAAGCTGGGAGAACAGGGAGTATGAAGAATGCGTGATTGTTAATTCCATTCCTGTCAATAGGGTAGAAGGTTCCACTTATCTGCCTTTTGGAAATCACATTCTTACCTATAGTAAAGATGGTGCCAATTGCATGAACAGCAAAGGGGAAGTGTTGTGGAACCAGACTTATGAAATGCAGAACCCGATTGTGAATATTAATGGCTCTGTAGTTGCCATAGGCGATTATAACGGCAGGGTTATATACGTGATGGATACATACGGGCGTATTGGGGAGGTAACTACCAACCTTCCGATACGCGATTTTAGTGTGGCTTCCAATGGGGTAGTGGCGGTGATTTTGGATGATTCCAAGGTGACTAGGATAAATTTGTATGATACTGCCGGGAATGGATTGGTGGAAAGTGAAACATCCATGGACAAGTCCGGTTATCCGGTGGATATCAGCCTTTCCCCTAATGGAGAACTGCTGGCTGTTTCCTATTTGTATTTGGACAGCGGATTAATGAAGACGTCAATAGCTTTTCACAACTTTGGCGAAGTGGGGCAGAACCTGTCATCCGACCGTTTTGTGAGCGGCTATGATTATCAAGGAACGGTAGTTCCGTTTATTCATTTTATGAATGGAAATACGGCGTTTGCGGTAGCGGATGACAGGATAATGTTTTTTTCGGGAACGGAAAAGCCGCTGAGCGCAGCGGAAAAACTATTGGGAGATAAAATACAGAGCGTTTTTTATAATGAACAGTATGTGGGGCTGGTATTTCTCAATACGGAAGGGGATGGGAAATACAGGCTGGATATATATGATGCGGGAGGAAATTTAGTAACGAGCAAAGGTTTTGATATGGAGTACACGAATATTATTTTCCGGAAAGATGAATTTTACATTTGCAGCGATATGGAATTCAGTATTTATAATATCCATGGAGCCGAACGGTTTAACGGACAGTTTGAGGAAATCGTATATTTGTTTGTGCCGCAGGAGAAAAGTAACCGCTTTTTGATTATGACACAGAATGCAATGCGGTTAATGGAAATGAAGTAGAGGGAAAAAAGTGAATTTATTGACGATTATTTTTGTTATACTGACGCTATGGGGTATGTACAGAGGGCTAAGAAATGGATTTGCAAAAGAAGTGAACGGGCTGGTATCCTTATTTATGGCATTGGTGATTTTATCCATTACCCTGCTTCTCATAGGAAGTATCATGCAGAAGAATACGAAGATTGCAGTAATATCCATTATTATGCTGGTAATAGTGAGTTTTTTATACCGATTATTGAAAACGGTAATGCAATCCATAGAAACTGTGGCCGAACTGCCGCTTATAAGTCTTGTGAACAGAATGGCGGGAGCTGTGGCAGGGGGGCTGAAGATACTGGTTGTGTTTTGGATTATATATATTATAGTCAATAATTGTTCCACAGGAGAGTTCGGCGAGTGGGTAATGGACAGGACACAGCAGAGCACAATACTGATTCATGTATACCATAAAAATTATATTGCCAATTGGATTATGGGGCTGGGATTATAAGCAGACAAGAAATATCCGTACCGTTCCAAAAGGCATACACAAATATGGTAAAGAGGGCTTATAACCACAAGATATAGTATGTTTGAAGGCATAAAAGAAAAATGTAAAAAAAAATGAAAAAATTTCAAAAAAAGGTGTTGACAAATTTAGGTTATTGATGCTATACTCAATTTCGTTGCCGGCGAGATAAGGAAACGGCAGCGGGGCCCCACAAAGGGTGCCCAGGATATAACGAACCTTGGCAAATGAACAGCAATGCAACCCTGAAAATCCTTGAAGAGAAGAAGCCCCACAGGGGAGAACCCGGTGGGAAGCCTGGAAAAGGCGAGAGGAAATTCAGAAGAAC
>JAETTM010000135.1 GCA_021769135.1 Lachnospiraceae bacterium
AAGGTGAAAGCCTTACAACGTTTGCTGACGACATCCTTTTACGCCAAAGCGCTGGCTGTAAAACGGGTGACGGAAAACACAGGAAAACGGACTTCCGGGGTCGATAAAGAACTCTGGACGACTCCAAAAATGAAGTATGAAGCAATCTCCCGGCTGAAACGCCGGGGCTATCATCCCAAACCACTCAAAAGGATTTATATCCCGAAAAAGAACGGTAAAAAGCGCCCGCTTAGCATTCCGACTATGACCGACCGCGCAATGCAGACTCTTTACCGCTTTGCGCTGGAACCGCTGGCTGAAATCAGTGCAGACCCTTGTTCTTACGGCTTCCGAACCGGGCGCTGCCCGCAGGATGCTATCGAACAGTGTTTTAACGATTTAGCGAAAAGCCGGTCTCCTGAATGGGTGCTGGAGGGCGATATCAAAGGGTGTTTTGACCATATCAGCCACGATTGGATTCTGGAGCATATTCCGATGGACAAACAGATTCTTCATAAATGGCTGAAAAGCGGATATATCGAAACCAGGCGGCTATTCCCCACCGAAGAAGGTGCGCCGCAGGGTTCGCCGATCTCGCCGACCATATGCAATATGGTGTTGGATGGACTTCAGGCAATTCTCAAAAAGAAGTTCCATCAAGTCCGGCGAGACGGTAAAAATTATTCGCCTATGGTCAACTATGTGAGATTTGCCGATGATTTTATTATTACCGGTGAAAACCGCGAACTGCTGCAGGAACAGGTGCTTCCCATTGTCCGTGATTTTATGGCGGAACGCGGGCTGCAGCTTTCTGAAGCAAAGACAGTTATCACCCATATTGATGAGGGATTTGATTTTCTTGGATGCAATATTCGGAAATATAATGGCAAACTGCTGATAAAACCGTCTAAGAAAAACCTGAAAGGGATTCTGGATAAAATCTGCAGCGCTATTAAAGAAAACCCTACCGTGAAACAGGAATGGCTGATTCGCAAACTGAACCCCATGATTCGCGGCTGGGTGAATTACCAGCGATTTAATGTGTCTGCAAGAGCGTTTGAAAATCTGGATTATCAGATATTCCAATGCTTATGGGCATGGTGTAAGCGCAGGCATCCGAAGAAAAGAAAAACATGGATAGCCAAAAAGTATTTTCACCGTATCGGTAACCGGAGCTGGACGTTTTCGGTTCCCACAAAGCAGAAAATGCAGAATGGGGAAATGCCGTATGTTCGCTTGGTTTATGCTACAGATACCGATATCATCCGCTTTATCAAAATCCGAAATCAGGCAAATCCATTTGACGAAGTGGACGCGGCTTATTTTGAAAAGCGCGATACGGAGAAAATGCGCAACAGCTTAAAGGGCAGGAAGATTCTGACGAAGATTTTCCGTCAGCAAAAAGGGCTTTGCCCTCATTGCGGCAAGAAAATCACCGTTGAAACCAGTTTCCAAGTGCTGGATATCAAACAGGGCCGTTCTGCTTCCAAGCAAATGCTTCATCCTGAATGCTACAGAAAGGTTCGTAAAAACGGTGTTTTCCTTGAGCCGGTTCCCGAAGGGGAATTTTGAAAGGCTTGAGCCGTATGAGCGGAAACGCTCATGTACGGTTCTTAGGGGAGGGCTGGGCAGTAATGTCCATTCCTTACCCGACCAAAT
>JAETTM010000136.1 GCA_021769135.1 Lachnospiraceae bacterium
GGTAGTGTAAAATAAATTGTGTTTCTGGAAAGAAATGGCTCCTTTTTGGTAAGAATTAGGATATGAAAATTTTTATCGAAAAGGAGTATTTTTATGCCAGTAGCAAAGGAGCAGATCCGACAGATTATTTCAGAAAACAACATCAGCAGCGTTACCGATGTATACGCCCTGCTCAGGGACAGTTTCAAGGACATCCTCCAGGAGCTTTTGGAGGCCGAGATGGACGCATCCCTTGGTTATGAAAAAAACCAGAAGGGGGATCTGGAAACAGACAATAAAAGGAACGGCCATTCCACTAAAACGCTCAAGAGCCAGTATGGGGAATTCCAGATCGATGTGCCAAGGGACCGCAATGGGGAATTCGAGCCAAAGCTCATCCCCAAATACCAGCGGGACATCTCCGGAATTGAGGAAAAAGTGATTTCCCTGTACGCCCATGGCATGAGCACCCGGGATATCCATGACCAGCTGCAGGAGCTTTACGGCATCGAAATGTCTGCTGAAATGGTCAGCAAGATCACAGACAAGATCCTGCCGGAAGCAAAAGAGTGGCAGGCCCGCCCCCTGAACCCGGTCTACCCGTTTATATTTATGGACTGCATCCATTATAAAGTCCGGGAGGACGGCCGGATCTTAAGCCGCGCCGCCTATATCGTCTTGGGCGTGACCGTTGATGGGCATAAGGAGATCTTAAGCATCACGGTAGGGGCAAATGAATCCAGCAAGTTCTGGCTTGGGATGCTGAACGACCTGAAAAACCGCGGGGTAAAGGATGTGCTGTTCTTCTGCGTGGACGGGCTAGCCGGCTTCAAAGAGGCGATCGGGGCAGTTTACCCGCAGGCCCAGATCCAGAGGTGCGTGATCCATATGCTGCGCAATTCCTTCAAATATGTGAATTATAACGACCTGAAGAAGTTTTCCTCTGACTTCAAAGCAGTATACAATGCGCCAAATGAAGAGGCTGCCCTGTCAGAGCTTGATGCAGTCCGAGAAAAATGGGGGAAGAAATATCCTTACGCGATCCGTAACTGGGAAAATAACTGGGAGGATGTGAGCTCTTTTTTCCAGTTTTCGGATGATATCCGCCGCATTATGTACACGACAAATATCATTGAGGGCCTGAACCGCCAGTACCGGAAAGTCACGAAGACCAAAAGCGTATTCCCCAATGATACGGCCTTGGAAAAGCTCCTTTACCTGGCCAGCAGGAATGTGGTGAAGAAATGGACCCAGAGGTACCGGAACTGGGACCAGGTACTCAACCAGCTGATTGTCCTGTACGGGGAGCGGCTTACGGATTATTTATAGGAGAAGAAAACGCTGGAACAGCAGCCCAACCTGTACTGCTGTTCCAGCAAAACCTTATTCCATCGGCATTTGTAGTATTGCCAAAAATCCCCAGCCTTATTCCGGAGGCCGGGTGTGGGCAGAGCCCACGGAACTGGCAGTCCTACAAGTGCCTAATTATGATGCAAAAAAACCAAAAATAGATGTATAAAATCCGTATGTATGGTTAGACTATAAGTAGAAAGATAAAACGACAAAAGATTCACCGCAGCAAACGACAGGAAATCCTACATATCGAATTCTTATCCAAAAAGATCACATCCCATAGACACAGAATTTTTTACAGCCTC
>JAETTM010000068.1 GCA_021769135.1 Lachnospiraceae bacterium
GTATATGTTCACTCATCTACACATCTCCTTTCCACTTATATTATATCACTGTATAAATATTGGGAAAAGTTTGTTACGCCCCGAGGGGCGGGGAATTATACCCACTCTCATTAAATCCGATAAAAAGCAATGCTATTGTGCATATCCTGTTTCCCGTTACCGCCAAATGATAGACCGGGTTTTCCGGGCGGGCGAATACAGAAACCAGCGGCCCTGTCAGGCACAGGGATGCCGCAACCGTAATCCCGGAAATCGCCCCAATCACTTTCATACTGATTCCAACCAGCTTTCTCAGCTTCCTGAAATTCTGCTCCCCATGATAGAAACTCAGCATTGGAGCCACGCCGTAGGAATATCCTGTATAAAGGGAGCTGGCAAACATCAGCACATACATGATAAATATTACGCTTGTAATAATTTATATCAAAAAAACGGTTGGAATACAACCGTTTTTTTCTTAAATATGAATTATACAATATTGCGCTTAATGGATTTCGTTGCCCTTCAATGCTTTCTACCTTTTTCTCATAAAACAGTTGAATACAAATTCATTATTCCAATAATCTTTCATGTCAGGCTTCGTAAACTTAATGCTCATATTATGTTTTTCCGCAAAATCAAGGAAAAAAGATTTTTCATAGAAGAACTTTGGCAAACCTCGATATCTTTCTTCGTAATTCTGATAGAGCCCTTTCCTGAACTGTATAAATTCCTTTTCCTTCTCGATATTATGAATATCTATTATGCCTATGGACTGATTTGCCTTGTTATACATAGCCTCCAGAGTCTTTTTTGCATATTCGTAACTGTCAAAATAAGAAAACACGCTGTTTGACAAGACCGCATCATACTTGACTTCCCATGATAAGTTTGCCGCTTCCTCGCAAATAAGTTCTATAGGATTTGCTAAAACTCTGCCTGCTATCCCAATCATATGTATTGAGTAATCCATCCCTCCAACATGGTACCCGTCATTCTGAAATAAATAGAGGTTTGCACCGCAGCCGCACCCCACCTCAAACACGCTGGAAATCACATTAGATTTAGACCGGGGGCTAAACTCCAATTCGTTTTTTGTCTGTACATATTGGTCATAAAACTGGTCGTATTTCAGCATACTGCCGGTAGAATCCCAGCCGTTAATCCGTTTCAGTTCCATAAAAATTTCTCTGGGGTCTTCACTTTTTAAAATTGCTTCATTTTCAACTCTATGCTCCCATACCTCATGCCATCTGTTCTTCTGTATGTCCATTCTTATTCTCCATTTTTTGATAATTCGCATCTGGCTCATGCGTTCAATGAACTGCTGATGCGCAGCGCAGTCTGTATCTATAACCTCTGAAATCATGTTTTTACGCTCAGCCAAATCAGCGCTATCCGCCGGCTATTATCTCCGGTTTATATTATCAATTATACTTTCCGGTTGCAACAACCGGTAAAGAGATTTTTGCAAAAAAAATATGAAATTTATGTGAACAGCACAATCCTTCCAGCTCTTTTAGCAATATAAAAACCGGTAAAAACCCAGAAACCCATCATAGCCATGTGTTCCAGAAGCACCTTGTTCAAAACAAGCAGCTATCCTGTCATCAAAAAGTCAATTCCCATTTTCAGTTTCATCTTTAGCCTCATATGCATCAACCCTTTCTCAGTATTCTCCAATCTCAGTTCGTTTATCCGCTGGTTTACTCTGCTTTCCGCCTTGGTGGCGCCAAAGCTACCGATATACAATCCGCCAGTTTATGCCCTCCTGGCACCCGAATCCTATTATGCAAAAAATAAGTGCCGTCGAAAAATCTTTTCCCAACTGCACTTATATTTTAAATTACTATATCCGCTATAACAAATACCTAATTTTTATGCATACTCATGCTTAAAAAGCATTTCATATGATTGATAAACTTTGTTGCTGCCAGGCTGAAAGGCTGGCTACGTTTCCATGCCAGCACACTCTGTACATTCATACGGTGCGGCAATATCTGCTGTAGCCGTAAAAATCCGAGGAAGATTACTCGCCATCAGCTGGCACCTCCTTCTGATTTCCTTTGAGACTTAATAAGGAGCGAATCAATTCAGGGTCCGGCAAGGCGCCTAACACCCCTTTTCGATATTTCTCCATAATATCCGTAGTGTCCCGTACCCCCTGTTGTGCTGTAAACTCTGCCAGAGAATAAACATAAATGCCTTTATCATCCTTATGAACAAACCATATCTATTCTTTGCGAAACATTTTTTTGCAATCCATCAAGTTGATATCATGTACAGTGAATATCATCTGTGCATTGGTATTCAGCTCATTATTAAACATGGCAACAATTGCTCTAGTCAATTTGCGCATTGTATTACAGTCAAAGTAATTTCTAAGCCTCTTCGCACAAAAATGCGGCTGAGATATCAAACAGGAAATGAACTGCCATACACAAATACAATGAACCCGTACTAATATATAAAAATCCGAACAATATGCCCAGGAGCCCTGTTTTTATCACCCCTTTGACACCTTGATAAAAATGGGCGGCCCCAAAGCCAATGCCAGCCAGAGCTGCCAGAAGAAATAATGATAACTCTGGAAAAATTCTTCCCAAAAGATAGAGCAAAAATCCCCGAAATACAATCTCTTCACAAACACCTGCAGCTAACGCTGTAGCGGTAAAATAACCTTTTTCCCGTCTTGTCCTCGGAATAAGCCCATTTACAACACGGTCATACACTTTTCCGGAATGTGTTTTTTCTTCCATTTGCTTTGAAATGGAATCCCTGTAGGATGGGTTCAGCAAAAAGGCCGCTATCTGAAAGATAAATATTGCACTCAACGCAGCACATAAAATGCATGTACCGACTGTAAGATATCTATGGCTTCCTGATAGAAAATGAACTGGCCGGAATCCTGTTTCCTCCAAGGTAGCCGGCCCTACACCAATTATAAACATAACAACACCGCCGGAAACTATATTCCATAAAAAGGAAAACCGATACCGTTGTATCCGCTTCTCTTCTGACAGATGTGTTCCTTTCAGCTTTTCTATCGCCGCATAACCTATATATGCTGTTATAATAAGGTAAATGACCACTCCCACAAATAAAATGCTATCCATCTTAATCCCCTCCAATCAATAGTATCTACTTCTGTTTTCTGAATTATGATATCTGAATTTCTTTTTATTATCTCATTATTGACCAATTTTGAAAAGCCTTCCCGCGCAAACAACCTTTCTTATCCCGGTAATACTTTTCTTCGGAAAACGGCTCTGTTCCCAGGTCATGACGGGGAAGCCATGTCTGGAATAGCTATTTATTCGCCTAATCTAGGGCGAATGTCACCAGTTCCTCAAGATTGCTTCCCATGCATGCATATCTGCACCTCCTATTTTTGTTTTCCGGTCTTCCCGAAATCGGTTAATGAAAGTATAATGAACAGAACATATCCCTGTCATGACCGTTATGATAAATATTGCAACAGAGCAGACGAAAAGATAAAATATGAGTTAGACAAAACGAAAGGAAAGGAAAGACAAATCAATGAAAATCGAAAAATGTAAAAAAGAATCTTTTATTGTAATAGGCAAGGAGGGGTCAACGCTGGATGGCCCAGGCTTTATTCAAAAGCTATGGAACGATGCAAATTCCCATTTTGGAGAAATTCAGCATTTGGCAAAGAAAGACCAAAACGGGAACATCAGCGGAATATGGGGTGCAATGTCTGATTTCTCACGTTCTTTCCAACCTTGGGAAGACTTTCATCAAGGACTTTATCTTGCGGGGGCAGAATGCAATGAGGATGCCGAAGCCCCTGACGGCTGGACAAAATGGGTAATTCCCGGCTATGAATATATCTATGTAGAATGTGAAAACGATGGTATTTTCCCGGAAGTCATACAGTATCTGAAAGAGAATAATATTCCATTGGCGGGGGCCGTCCACGATTTTACCTGCCCGCAGACCGGCAGGAGTTATATGTTTTTTCCGATTAGAAGGTTATAGAGCTTGAAGTATACAAAGCTTCAAGTATAATGATATATTCAATTTCTAAGGGAACTTTATGAAACCAAGCTTTTTTCAAATTACTTTTTCCTATGCAATTTCAGGTCAACCTTTCTACGGGATGCAATCTCCTGAAACAGACCCGCAGCAAAAGCACTTTTTTCTTTTAACGTGAGAGTTTCCATATCCGGTTTGCTCTCGATTTCCCTGAGTGCCTCCTTAAGTTCCTGTAGATTCAAGAGGTTTACAGCCACACAGAAGAAGGTCTTTTTACGGCCATCATTATAGCCAGACAACAGGATATCAAGTATTTTTATTTTTTCCATCTGCTCTGTATTATAAGCTTCGACCCCAAACTGCCTTACCTTTTCCAAATCGGCCCTTCGGTTTCGATGTGTAATAAAGGAATCAAAATCATCAATATGCTCATATCTTTCGCACGGATACTCATTGCATTGACAGCAGTATTCTACTCCGTTATGCTCCAAACTGCACCTTGCTATTCTGCATGACTGATTTCCTTCACCTCCACCGCAGCCAGGGCAGTTTTTGTTCAAAAACATGGGGCAAAGTCCACAATTCAGACCACAAAGGGACAATAATTGATTTGGTCGGTTAAATCCTTTCATGACATCTCCTCATATAAGATAAATCCTAATGCTTCAATAACAACTCCGCCATCACGCAAAAAGCTTTCTCGTAAAACCGCCTCAAATATTTGCTGCCTACTTCTCAATTGAAATATTTGCGCTATCCTTTCTTCCATTACATATTGACGTACAAAAATGAAGAAAGCCGAAAACCTGCTAAAACCAAGGCTTTCGGCTGTGATTCCAGCGTTCCCGAGGTGACTCGAACACCCGACCTACCGCTTAGGAGTTAAAAGGGCCGTTTCCACACAGGTTCAGCCTAATCCTTGTGATATCTCCAAGTCCAATAAAATCAACACTTTTGAACCTTTTATTTCCACCTGAGAGCACCTGCGTCCACCTCAAAGCGGTATGATTTTCGTAGTCGTATTAGCAAAATATTAGCAGTTTTTCAATGAAGGTACAAGTGAAACTTTTACGTTCACTTTGCATTTTCGAACCTACCTGCTTATTTTGCCCTTTTAAAGGAGAAAACTTATGCAATCATACCAATTAGAAATCAAACAGATTGTGGATTATCCACGCTGCCGGATCTACCGGCAATTTATCCAGAACTTAATGGCAGACCGAAGCATTCGCACTGGCGGGAGCTCCGGTCTTTTTTATTATACGGTACTCTGCAACTATGCAAATTTCCGTACTTCTTACCTCCGCATAGACGGTATCGGCTATACGGTATACCCCGGCGAATGGATCTGTACCGTGAAAGAACTGTCCACATGGTTCCGTACCCGCTTTCAGTGCCAGGCAGTCTCCATTCTGGACGAGCTGCAGAAACGCCACCTTATCTCCTATCTTTTCCTTGATCGTGGGAAGGTGGTCAAATACAAGATCCGTGACTGGAAAAAGCATAATACCGTACTGGACTACAACTGCCCCTGCCAAAAAGAGACCGGGTTTTTCTTCATGCCGGTTGTGGTTGCAACAGAACTAATCAGTGCCGGCCGTTGTTCGGAAATGGATATCCTGCTGGATCTGTGGATGTCCGCTGTCTATAACGACAGCCAGGTGCAGGGTTCAGAGATCGGTCCGGTTGTCTATCTCCGTAACGGCACCGGCTCTCCGCTGGTAGCCTACAGTGAGATGGCTGTCCGCTGGGGCATCTCCAAAGCCACAACAGGACGTGTGCTGAAAAAATTCGCTGATATGGACTATATCTCCTTAATGTCTTTCCCCGGAAGGACAGGCAGTGTGATCTATCTGCACAGCTACCTTTCCACCATGTTCCAGATATCAGATGTTCTCGTTGACAAAGAGGAGGTTGCTATGGTCCTGAAGATCAATATCACTTTGCCGGAGGAAACAGATCCACAGGCGGATTCTGTAGTTACAGAGCATGAGGTATGCGGTTCAGAGGAATTATCCAGCGTTTCAAAATCTAACATGAAAACTATCATCACAAAAATGGCAAAAGTCCTTGATGCACAGGGCATTTCCTGTTTCCGGTGCCCTAAATCCGTATATAAGTTATATCCTTTATCAGACGCCTGCAGGGAAGAGTATATATCCCACATACAGGAGGAGGCTATGCGGTTCGGAATGACTGTATCCTGCGGGGAGGATAAGCCGGTCTACACCTTTGAGCTGACGCTCTCTCCTGCCAAAAAGGACAGGGAAGGAGGTGCCAGGGTATGAAAAAGAATCAGGAAGAAATGAACATTACCGATAACCCTCTGTACCATGATACCTGGAAACTGTTGAAGAAATACAGAGATGTGGTTTGGAGTCTGGAACTGTCCGTCCAGCAGGTACGGAACCGGTTTGAGATCGAGTACGGGAGTTCCATTGAGGATTTCCTGGAGTCTGTCTATGTGGCAGGGATAGATCTGTCAGACCGCAGTATCGAGCACCATGCCAAATGTATCGAACGGAGCCATCGGATGCTGAAACTCCTGGATACTTCTATCGACCTGCTCCGAACCAAACACAAGAATGGGGAGAGTTATTACTGGTTGCTGTATTACACCTTCCTCTCCCCACAACAGCTGCGGAATGTGGAAGAGATCATAGAGAAACTGCGCCCTCATATCCGGGATATCAGCTTCCGCACCTATTACCGCAGGAGACGGGAGGCTATTGACGCACTCAGCTCTATCCTGTGGGGGTATACGTCTAAGGACAGTATTGAGATTCTGGAGAAGTTCTTTCCGGACGATAAGGATGCCGGAGAACAGGAATAAGTGGTAAATAATATTTACAGGCAATCAGACCGGAATGGAGGAAATTATGATAACATTGACTGAGGATGAAAAAAGGATGGTATTCCAGCTGGAAGGCTGCCACAGATATGATGCAATACAGGAGATTGCTATATTCTGCCGGTATACCCATGACAGTAACAAAAGAAACATTGCTGAAAATCTGTTAAAAAAACTCCGCGAACTTTCTGAGAATGACTGCAGGGAGCTGATCTGTGACATTCATAAAAACTATCACCTGCCCTGGAAAGCGAGAACTATTGGAGAGATGATCGCTGTGGCCCGGCAGGAATCCGGCGCCCAAAAACTGGAAGGGCATGATATCATGGCACTGGAACGCTTTGACCCGGAAGTAAGGCATATGATTGTATTTGATGTACTTTCAAATGAATCTTCCATAGGAGATAAAGGTGATCGGATGCGGCTGTTTCTGACAGAATCCGGATATCAAAAGGCGTTAGAACACCAAAGAAAGGCTTTCATCCAAATCCTGAACCATGCGAAAGTAATACAGGGACATTTACGGTATGACCGGACAGACAGGAATTTATGAGGTAAAAATCTATATGACCGGAAAAAATACAGATAAAGGAAATCCATTGAACCATACGGGATTTTGTGGTATTATGAATATGGAGAAATATATGTATAAGGCAGGTGACATTATTGATAGAACATAATGTGGAAATTTCAGAAAATATACAGCAGGAATCTGTTCCTGTAATGAAACGTACTATTAAAGACAGCGTTTTTACAAACCTTTTTAAAGATAAAAAGTATTTGATACAATTATATCAGGCACTTCACCCGGATGATGAACAGACTACCGAAGATGACATAAAAGATATCACCATCAATAATGTTCTTGTTGATGATATTTATAATGATCTGGGATTTTCAGTAGGTAACCGGCTTTTAATACTGATAGAAGCTCAAGCCACATGGACAGTAAATATTTTGTTCCGTATCCTTATGTATCTTGTACAGACATATCGGGAATATTTTAGAGTAACAGAGCAGGATATTTATAACAGTACAAAATTGAAAATGCCAAAACCTGAATTGTATATCATATATACAGGAAACAGAAAAGAACGGCCAGAAGAAATATCTTTTTCAGAAGAGTTTTTTGGTGGAGAAGATATTTGCATAGATGCGAGAGCTAAGATTATTTATGATGGAAAAGAAGGCGATATTATCCATCAATATGTGACATTTACCAAAATATGCCAGGAACAGGTGTCAATCCATGGAAGGACTAGAAAGGCTATACAGGAAGCGATCCGCATCTGCAAAGACAGGGATGTGCTGAAGGAATATCTCGAAAGCAAAGAAAAGGAGGTTGTCAATATGATGATGGAATTATATGATCAGGAAGAAGTTATGCGTTCCTATATCAAGAGCAAGGAACATGATACAAAAGTTGAAACAGCAAAACGCTTATTAACAATAGGAAAACTATCATTTGAAGAAATTGCGATTGGTTCTGGTCTGTCTATAGAAGAAGTGGAGGAACTGGCTGGCTTGCAATTAGCATAATTATTTAAAGACTATTTTGGGGAAAATAAAAGCAGGATATCTAAATATATAAGGTATCCTGCTTTGTCTTGAACAAACTTTGTTTTGTAAAATAATACTCTTTAAAAAACAGTAAATATTTCTGATATTTCTTGTTCGTAAGAGCCATATTCCTCTTTGCTAAATAAATGGTTCTGTGGATTTTCCAATAGTATAATATTCACACCAGGAATGCTATTGGCTGTTTCCTTACCTTCTATTGATGCGACAATAATCTGATTTTCTGTTTTATCCCATGTCAATAGTGTTCGAATAACTGAGTCCAGATGCTCTTTATCTTGTTCTAGAACATTGGGAGAATCAATTACTAAAGGAAAAGAAATCATATCAGGACATATTTTCTTTTGTGTTTGTACAAAAGATAACATTTGTGCAACTTTACATCTTGGACCATAAGCACCACTCGCAATGATTGCTGTTCCTGGTTCTATCTCTTCTTCTACCTGATCCTTTGGAACATCAAGCTCCATCAAAAGCTTTGATAGATTAGTTTGATAAACATTATTTGTTTGAGTCTTTTCTGCATTATAGCTTGCCAATTGTTTCTTAATATCTGAAGTTTCTTTCCCCAACCGTTCTATTTCCGCGATATTGGCACCTACTTTTGTCTGATATTCCAGTAATAGTTGCTGAGTTGCTTTGGATTTCAAATATGCATTATATATCTCTTGGTTATCCGCAAGAGATTTTTCATAAAATTGTAATAAATTTTGCTTTTCAGAAAATTTATTTTTTAGTTTTGCTATTCTTTTTTCTAACTTGTTAATTTCAACAGTAATATTCGTATAGTCATCATGTAACGATTCTAATAAATACATTTTTTCAAGCTTTTGTGTCATAGAACGCTCAAAAAACATCCCGCATCGTGGGCATTCAACAATCTCCTCCTCGTTCTCATTATCTATTGGAACCTTTTTCTTAATATACTTTGCAAGAACTTCTTTATCATGTGTTAGTTGTATATGCTCATCTTCTGCTTCGACCAAGTCACTTCTCGACTTTGCAATTTCTTCAAGTATCCTTTTTATTTCATCTTGACGAGTATTTATTGCACGTTCCAATGAAGTAACATCAAAAGACATTTGTGTATCATCCAATCCATTTTGAAGCGTTTCTATGACAGTTAAATATTTTTGATTGTCATTAGATAATTGAGTAATCTTCCGCTCATTAGCCTTCTGCAATTTACTTTTTCGAACATAATCATTATCAAACACACCAAGATGAAAAAAATAACTATTTTTTCGTTGTGGTAAATCAAATTGACCCATTCTATCAAAAGAAAAGGAATTTACGGACCATCCATTCTCTTGATCTACATAATATGGCATATAATAAAATGCTGGAGGGCACTTTGTTATTGTTCCCAATGCATCCTTGCCAACCAAATTTATTTGAAGTTTAAAAATATTTTCCAGAGCGTCTCTGAGCTCTTCAACCGATATAAATTTTTTTACAAATTCTCTATCCTTGTATAATACAAAGCTTCTATTTAAACGACAAACCCTATACACACAATTATCTACTATAAAATCAATATATGTTAAAAGATTGACAGCCTTTATTGGTTTAGGGAAAAAAACTTCTGCTCCTAAAGTATAGTAAATTGATTTCATAATAACAGATTTGCCTAAATGATTCCGATCACTTGTAAGCAAATTTTTATCTTCTGAAAAATGTATTCTTTTTGCTTCTTTATTCGTTAAATCGACTATTGTTATTGACGTAATGATTAAATTCATTTTATTTCACCCCCATAACAATATCTATGTATCAAAATCATTATAAGCACTTTAAGATAATATTCATCTGCATATGCCATAGAAACTACATTTTCAGATTTTGCTTGATTATATACATCAAACAAAATATTTGGCATGTCATCAACTCCAGATTCATTTACCTTTTCAATCAATTTTGATAATGCCTGCTTGGTTTTGACGAATGCAGCAGTATCTGAATACATATCCATTTTAATTTGTGAATATTGAGATGCACATTTTCTACGTTCTGAAACAGACGAAATATTAAAATCTGAATACAGCTTATCAAGTGTGGGAATCTGTATTGCTAACCCGCAAGATATAACACTTTTTATATCTTGGCTTTTAACACCTTTTTGCGTGAAAATTTCTTCAATATCTGTACATTTTTCATCGATTTCATTTTTAAATTTATCATCTAACTTATTATATAATAGTTTATATATTGATTTTACTGTGGCAACTTGTAGGTTAGGATCTTTATCCAACAAAAAGTTTTCAAATTCATGTTCTACTTCTTCTTTATGCCCTTTAGTAGAAAGCGAGGAACGAATAAAATAAAATTTAGATAAATCCACGTCCTCTTCTTTTATATTTTGTTCTTTGGCTATTGCTTTTCGTATTTTACTTATATTGTTTTGTATACTTTCTTCATCTAAAGATGTTTTTGCATTCGGAAATACAATTTCTTGTTTATTCACTACATCTGTATTACATACAACAGACGCACTTCCAACAAATCCCTTGTACTTTTCGGCATTATTATATAGCTTTTGATACCATTCATCCTTTATTATGACATTAAGCGAATATTGTTTGTCAGAAGACTTTGTTTTGACTTGATATAAATGTATTTCTGATGGGGCATCTGGGTTACAAATTATGGAAACATCTTCAATATAATCCATCATCACCAGGAAATCTGTTGAGTAAAAATCCATAATTAGCTGTATGGCATAACTAACTTGTACAGTAAGCCTATTTTTTGTTCGAGAACCCGCAATTTCCTTTTGTGATTCTGAAATCATATCTTTCAAAGACATTTGTTCCCCCTCCTTCCCCTATAATTTTCAATGACTTAATAGGATTATTCTACCATAAACTACCTTCAATTACAATTCACTTGCCATATAAGTTTTCTATATAGCGTTAATAATGTTAATCAAAAGATTTAAAAGTATTCTGCAGTTGGCATAAAATTGGCACAATTCCGCACAAAATTGGCACGGTTCTGCTCTTTCCCCGTAAATAGGGATATGCTACACTAAATATGCTTAAAACTGTATCCAGAAGCTATCCGGGCTGGCATGGCACCTTTCCAAAGAGGTGCTTTTTTTGCGCCTCTGACCGCAGAGCCGGCTTTTCCCCCGCCGTCCGCCCGGAAGAAAGAAGACCATGCCCGTTCCCGTGGCATGGTTTTTTCTTTCCACAACCAAATCTTAATTAAAGGAGGTCCACAAATTGAGACTGAAAAACAAACTGCTGACCCCTGCCCCGGCAGGAAAGAAATCCCGCCGCAGGTTCTCCCCTGCGAAGGCAGCCTACTATGCCTTCCTGAGTTTTATGATGTTCCTGATGACCACACAGCCGGTCTATGCCACGGATGTATGGACGAAAGCCACGGAGATCATGAAGGACGTCTATAACCAGATCGTGCTCATCTCCACCGTGGCTGCTATCGTCACCGCCTCCGTGGCCCTGCTGATGATGAACTTCTCCCGCTCCGGACGGACTGTGGACGAGAGCCGCGCATGGCTGAAGCGTATCTGCATCACCTGGGCGATCTTAAACGGGCTGGGGTTCATCATGGCCTACATTACCCCGTTCTTTGCAGATGGCAAATGGAACGGCTGACCACCGGAAAGGAGTGAGCATTTATGGGTATTTTAGACGGCATTGTGGAATGGATCGCCGAACAGGTGATGAACGCCCTCGACCTTGTGACCACCTCGGTCCTTGGGGCGCTGGGCTGTGACATGAACGTGTTCCTCCGTTACTTCCCCGCTGCGGAAACCATGTATAAGGTCTTTGTGGCGCTGGCAATCGGCATCATCCTCTTAAACTGGGTATGGCAGCTTTTTAAAAACTTTGGCCTGGGAGCCGGTATTGAAGCAGAGGACCCGGTGCGCCTGAGCATCCGCTCCGTCCTCTTCATCCTGCTGGCTTATTTCTCAGATGGTATCGTGGATACCGTTTTAAAGATCGGCGGCACCCCATACCACTGGATCATGGACTCGGACCTGCCGGCATTGAGTTTTGCGGACTTTAATTCGGTCATGCTGGCCATCATCGGCGTCTGCGCCAATGGTGCGGTGGCGCTGATCGCCCTGATCGTGGTCCTGGTACTGGCATGGAACTATCTGAAGCTCCTTCTGGAGGCGGCAGAGCGGTATGTCCTCTTAGGGGTTCTGGTATACACCGCGCCCGTGGCTTTTTCCATGGGGGCCTCCCAGTCCACCTCTAACATTTTCAAATCCTGGTGCCGGATGTTCGGCGGGCAGGTATTCCTCCTGCTCATGAATGCCTGGTGCCTGCGCCTGTTCACATCCATGGTCGGGGCTTTCATAGCAAACCCACTGTCGTTGTGAGAATACATAGAAAGGAATGGCGATAACCATGAAAAAATATAAAAAGCTGTTTACTGTTCTCTTCCTGATGGCACTTCTTTTCTGCCTGTCCGGCCAGACGGCCTTTGCCTTTTCAGAGAGTGACGCACAGGCCCAGGTGGATGCGGCAGGCCGGGAGGCGGTATCGGGCAACGTCCTGGTATGGTTCCTGTGTGCCATCGCCTTTTTAAAGGTATCCCAGAAGATTGACTCCTTCATGTCCAGCCTGGGCGTGAATGTAGGACACACAGGCGGTTCCCTGATCGCGGAGGCTCTGGTCACCGCAAGGGGTGTGGGCGCTGTCCGTGGCTTCTCCCGCCAGCACTTTGGCAGCAGCCACAGCAGCTCCTCTTCCCATACAGACGCAGGTTCCGGCAGTCCGGGTGGGTTCATGGCAGGCGGCCTTGCGGGAGTGGTCAGCCGTCAGGTCACAAACAGCGCCATACGCACAGCCACTGCCAGCACGGTAACTGAAAAATCTTCCGGAAAAAGGCCCGGCGGGCTTGTGTCCGCTGTATCTGCCGGCATCGGCGGGAACATGTACGCTTCTTCGGTTGTAAAGGGCGGGGATTTTGCCAATAGTGTCATTGGCACAGTAGCCACAGGAAATATTGCCTCTGTGGGTTCCATGACCGGGGAAAAGGCTGCCCAGGCCCTCCACTCCTACATGGGCTATGCCGCACTGGAAGAGGGCGCGCAGCATGTACCTTCCTTTACAAACGTGGAGATCGGGGGTGGGCGCATCACCGGCACAGAAATCTCTGAGGAACACCCGGAGGGCATTTCCTTCGGTATGTACCACGCAGACCAGTACACTGCGCCGGAGGGGGCTTACGCAACCGTGCAGGCCGTGGACGGTTCCTCCTGGTACAAGCAATACGCACAGGACGCCGTGGAAAAATCGCCTTACATGGCGGCGGACGGCTCCATTGCCTATCAGGAATCCATCGTGAAAAAGATGCCCCCGGCACCGAAAAGAAAGGACAGGTTATAAATGGCAGAAGAACAGAAAAACGGGCTGACCGAAGCCCTTGAAACCGGCGCGTCTGCGGCACACCTTGCCAGGGGCGCCATAAAAGCGGGAAAAGCAGTGTCCGGGGCCGCAAAGGGCGCCGCCGCGGGCGGGCCTTACGGCGCAGCGGCAGGGGCATTATGGGAAAGCCGCAGGTCCATTGGGAAGATCCTGGCGGCTGCCGCTGTCCTCCTGCTGCTCCCGGTGCTTTTTGTGCTGTTGCTCCCCGGGCTGCTCTTTGACGGCTTTTCCTCTGCTTTTTCTCCTGCAGACCCGGAAAACCCTGTCCTGAACAGCGAGACCGCCATCATAGAGAATGCCAACACCATAACCTTCACCATCAGCGGCATTCTGGGGGAAGGCATGGAGGATGTGATGGAACGGATCGAACGGGATTTTGCCGCCTCGGACGGGGATGGGATGGAGGTTGTCAACCCATACGAAACAAGCCCTGTATACAATGCAAACCTCTTTGTCTCCCAGTACTGTGCGGCAAAGGAAAAGGAATTTGCGGATATCTCCATTGCGGATATGGCGGCAGTCATGCGCCGGGGAAAATCCCACCTCTACTCCTATCGGCGGACGGAGGAAATGCGGGAGAAAACCGTAGAAGATCCGGAAACAGGGGAAGAAACCACCATATCGGAGAAATGGATGATCTACACTGTCCTCTACAACGGGGAAGAATATTTTGCCGACCAGGTATTCGCCCTTACGGAAGACCAGAAAGAGCTTGCCGCCGATTATGCCGGAAACTTAAGCCTTTTCCTTGGTGACGGGCTGGTCCAGAACCTGGAGGACTGGAAAGGGAACAGCATCCCGTCCCTCGGTGATGTGCGCTTTACGGATGGCAGCACGGAAGTTGTCTACTATAACCAGCTGGATGAACGCTATGCCGGGAAGCCTTACGGCAGCGACCATATCGGCGGTTACGGCTGCGGCCCTACCTCCATGGCGATGGTAGTCTCCTCCCTGGCCGGGGAGACCGTTGACCCGGAACGCATGGCGCAGTGGGCTTATGAGAACGGCTACTGGTGCAAGGGGAGCGGCTCCTATCATGCGCTGATTCCCGGTGCAGCAGAAAACTGGGGGCTTGCCGTTTCCGGCTGTCCTCCCTCAGAACCCCAGCGGATACTGGATGCCCTGGCTGACGGGAAGCTGGTGGTAGCCATCATGTCAAAAGGGCACTTCACAAGCGGCGGTCACTTTATCGTGCTGCGGGGTGTGAAGGACGGGAAGATCCTGGTTGCGGACCCCGCCAGCTATAAACGGAGCGGACAGCTCTGGGAACTTTCCATCATACTGAACGAAGCCAGCCGGCGCGCAGGCGCAGGCGGCCCATTCTGGATCATCGGGTGAGACATATGCCCGTATCCGGCTGAAAGAGAGGTACTACCATATGAACAATCAAAACGACCACGACACCTATATCATCCCGCCGAATTTTGTAGACACAGGCACCTTTTTCGGCGGCATGTTCCGGGCAAGGAATGTGATCGAAGCCGGCATCCTGGCCGCCGTGACCGGGCTGCCGGTGTTCCTGCTCCTGCCCTTTGGCCTGACCGCACGGATCATCGTGCTGTGCCTGACCACCCTGCCCCTTGTCCTGTTTGCCCTGATCGGCATATCGGGGGAAAGCCTGTCCTCTTTCCTGGTCATCTTCTTAAAATATTTGAAGAATCGCCGTATCGTGGGCGGTGGTGAAAACCAGGAAGCAATGCGGGCGGCTCCCAATGCAGAAAAGAGAAAAAAGGAAACGAAAAAAGCAAAACAAAGCCCCGATAAAACCATGATGTCAGAGCACACCGGAAGAAATGGAAAAATCGGCGGCATATCCGGCTGGCGGCGTAAAGGGGAGGAAGATTTTCCCGCAGAATTTGACCAGGTGAAAGGCTATGAGATACGCCAGAAACTTCGTCCCAGCCAGACGCAGAAAAAACAGAAGCCCGGCCCCCAAAGCAATAAAAATGGGAAAGGTGGGAAAAAGGAAACCCAAAAAACAGACAAACGGAGAACCTCTGCAAAATCCAGGAAACCGGACCATGGAAACAGGCAGCAGAAAAAGAATCGTTCTCCCAGAACTACTCTGCACACACAGGAACCCCAGTTTCATCATCTGAACCCGGTGGCGGATTACCTGCCCATCCGTAAGATAGAAAACGGCATTATCTACACGAAGGACCACCGGTATGTCAAGGTAGTGGAGGTGATCCCCATCAATTTCCTGCTCCGGAGCGCCAGGGAACAGAGAAGCATCATTTACTCTTTTGTTTCCTATTTAAAGATAAGCCCGGTAAAACTTCAGTTCAAAGTGCTGACACGCCGGGCGGATATTGGGCGGCACATGGATACCGTGCGCCGGGAGATGGCTCAGGAGAGCAACGAACAATGCCGGCTCATGCAGGAGGACTATCTGCAGTTCATCCAGCAGATCTGTTCCCGCGAGGCAGTCACACGCCGGTTCTTCCTGGTCTTTGAATACGAGCCCTGGAGCAGCGCAAGGCGTACGGACGAGGAAGGGGAAGCCATCGGCTCCCTGCAGTCCGCTGTCCATACGGCATCCAATTACCTGCGCCAGTGCGGGAATGAAGTGGTGCTGCCGGATAATGAGGACGAATTCGCGATAGATGTGCTCTACAACCTCCTGTGCAGGAACGAGAGCGCCGCAAAGCCCCTCCCTGTCCGGGCGAAAGAGGTGGTGGCACAGTACCTGGCAAATGGAAGGGAGTCAGAGATCGGCCATATCCCTGCCGGGGAGTTTATTGCTCCGGAAAGCATTGACTTTACCCACGGAAAGCATATCTGCATCGACGGGCTTTATTATGCCTACCTGCTGATCCCTTCGGACGGCTATAAGACCCATGTGCCGGCCGGCTGGCTCAGCCTGATGGTAAACGCCGGGGACGGGATCGACCTGGACATGTTCCTCTCCCGCCAGCCCAAGGAACGCATCATCCAGAAGGTAGGCCAGCAGCTGCGCATCAACCGTTCCCGGATCAAGGACGCCAGCGATACCAACACGGACTTTGACGATATCGACAGCGCCATCCGCAGCGGGTATTTCCTGAAGGAAGGGCTTGCCAACAATGAAGATTTTTATTTTATGAACCTGTTAGTCACCATCACGGCACCCAATGAGGAAGACCTGGAATGGAAGGTCAGCGAGATGAAAAAACTCCTGCTCTCCCAGGACATGCGGGTATCCTCCTGCCATTTCCGGGAAGAACAGGCATTCCTGACTGCCCTGCCCCTGGTATCCGTGGAAAAAGGGCTGTATGAGCGCAGCAAGCGCAACCTCCTTACCGGGGGCGCCGCAAGCTGCTACCCCTTTACCAGCTATGAGATGTGCGATGACAACGGCATACTTTTAGGCGTGAACAGGTACAACAGTTCCCTGATCATTGTGGATATCTTTAATTCCGCTGTCTATAAAAACGCAAACATGGCGATCCTGGGGACTTCCGGCGCGGGCAAGACCTTCACCATGCAGCTCATGGCTCTCCGCATGAGACGGAAAGGCATCCCCATTTTTATCATTGCTCCCTTAAAGGGGCATGAATTCCACCGGGCCTGCGCCAACGTGGGCGGCGAGTTCATCCAGGTCTCCCCGGCAAGCCCCCACTGTATCAATGTGATGGAGATCCGGCAGGTGGACCGCACGGTGAACGAACTGCTGGACGGCCCCGGCATCCAGTTATCGGAACTTGCGGAGAAGATCCAGCGGCTCCATATCTTTTTCAGCCTGCTGATCCCGGACATGAACCATGAGGAACGCCAGCTTCTGGACGAGGCCCTGATCCACACCTACAACAAAAAGGGTATCACCCATGACAACGCTTCCCTGGCCGATCCGAAAAACCCGGAACAATACCGGGAAATGCCGGTACTGGGCGACCTTTACGAGATCTTAAAGAAATCGGCGCCTACCAGGCGGCTGGCAAATATCCTGAACCGCCTGGTGAACGGCTCCGCCAGCACCTTCAACCAGCAGACCAACGTGTCCCTGGACAATAAATATACCGTACTGGATATTTCCTCGCTGACCGGCGACCTGCTGACCGTTGGGATGTTCGTGGCACTGGATTTTGTCTGGGATCGGGCAAAGGAAGACCGTACCGAGGAAAAGACCATCTTTATAGACGAGTGCTGGCAGCTTTTATCCGGCGCCGGCGCCACGGGCACACGCCTTGCCGGGGATTTTGTACTGGAGATCTTCAAGACCATCCGGGGTTATGGCGGTTCCGCTGTCTGCGCCAGCCAGGACCTGAATGACTTCTTTAACCTGGATGAAGGACGGTTCGGAAAAGGTATCATCAACAACTCCAAGACCAAGATCATCCTGAACCTGGAGGATGATGAGGCCATGCGCGTGCAGAGTGCGCTCCACCTTTCCGATGCGGAGATCATGGAAGTCACCCACTTTGAACGGGGCAACGGCCTGATCAGTACCAATAACAATAACATTATGGTGGAGTTCAAGGCAAGCCCCCTGGAGAAAGACCTGATCACCACGGACAGAAGGGAACTGAAAGACATCGTGGAACGGATGCGGCGGCAGAATGAAGCAGGATAGCGGGCAGGATTACGCACCATATGCGCATGGATTACGCAATCGGATTTCTTATGCGTCCGTTATACGCACAGATTACGCATTTACAAAAAACCAGAAAGGAAGGTGGTGCCAGTGAAGACCAGGGCAGAGTTATACGGCCATGAAGCCACGGAGCTGCTCCGGATCATATCCATGTATCCGGGACTTTCAGAAAAACAGTTATGCCGGTTCTACCCTGGCCGGGAGGATGTTACTAAAAACCTGCTCTCCCACCTGTGCAGACAGGGGCGTGCCCGGCAGACAGACACCGGGGGATATTTCCCCTATGGGAACGATAAAGCAGAAACGGATTCCGGTATGGTGCGGGCGGCTTGGGTCCTGCTTGACTTTATCGACAAAGCAGAATACCACTCGTCCAGTGATTTTCCTGTGAAGATCGCTTTTTTCTCCGGCGGCGAACTGTATGAGATCATCCATGCCGCTTCCGGGCAGGAAGCCCTTGTCTCCCATGCCCTGCGCCAGAGCCGTGACAGCGGCGGCCGCCGTATCGTGCTGGTGGATGACCCCGGACAGATCCCCCTGTTTACATTTCCGGGAATAACCGGATTCTGCACCGTGGATGCCGGTGGGAATGTAAGCTACTACAAAAAATCAACTTAAAAACATTGCCCTGATCGACCTGATACAGGGCAGCCCTGCTACAACATCCAAAGGAGGGATGTAATTGGACCGAAAAATTATCTCACGCCGGATCGCAGATATCCAGAACAACCTTTCCCGGCTGAACAACAACATCTGCGCCATGGATTCCCTGGATATCCAGCGCTATCCGGAAAACTACGAAACCATGTCAACCGAAGCCGCCCTGCGGGCCGAAGGGATTGCCTGCCAGCTCAGGAGCCTTCTTTATGCCTCCACTTCCGTCCAGAAGACGGAGTACCTTGTTCAGGCAGGGGAAGCCCATGGCATTGAAGTCCGTTTTGAAGACGGCATCCTGGAAGTGGCAATGCCCCGCCTGCTGCCCAAAAAGAAAACGCGCCAGAGCAGCCTGTTCCTGATCGACCCGCTCCATGCAGTCCTTGGGCAGTACATAAAGGAACATCCCCTGCCCCGGTTCCGGGAATGTGTGGTCTGCATTTCCCATGTGTATGACCATGAACTGCCGGACTGGTGCCTTCTGGACTATGACAACCTGCAGCAGAAGCAGATCCTGGACACCATCGCCCTGTATGTGATGGCAGATGACAGCGGGCTTTTATGTGACGCCTACAATACCACGGAGCTTGGGGATAAGGACGGCACCCGTATCTATATCATGGAAAAAGGCCGCTTTGCGGGATGGCTCTCCGGACGGGAAAAAGATTTAAAATCCATATCGGATTTTTGACTGTTTTGGGATTTTTTTCACCCATATGCCGGGAATCCGGGAAAAGCCTGAAAATCCGCCTGTGGAAACTGGTTTCCCGCCCGGAATGTACCGAAGTTTTCAGTCACCCCGGTAAAAAACCGGGGAAATGCCGGCTCTGTGCCGGTCATAAGGAGGTGATTATTTGGATGGCAACAGCAAACTCCTACGGACAGGCACGGTCAGTTACCATCTGCTTGAACTGACCGCCATATGCGGTGAATTCCCCGCCTGTCTGCTCATGCGCATCCCCGGCAGCACCAGCTATAAAGAGTCTGTCATAACTTCCCTGAAGAAAGACGGTCTCCTGAAAACCTATTACCGGGATAAGCTGCGCGGCTACCGTCTGAGCCGGAAGGCAAGGAGCTTCCTGCTGGAAGAAAACCCGGAACGGTTTTCATTCTTCCTTACGGGGAACGGGGAGACGAGCAGGTTAAAGAGCGAGTTCTCCCGCCGCCTGCGTCTGCACCGTGTGGCTGAGATTTTTGTATCCATGCAGAATGCAGGTATCCGGGTCTTCCGGGATGAAAAACCGGAGATCTTTTCTGCCGGAGGCTCTCCGGTTCCCATGCTGGACTGTCCGGCCTATTACAGTTCCCGTGAGATCAAAGAAACCGGCATTGACGCCGTAAAGATCCGGGGCTCCCG
>JAETTM010000069.1 GCA_021769135.1 Lachnospiraceae bacterium
GAACGGCTTCTGACTTATAGGGTCCGCTATCTTATGTACTATGGCAAAACACTCCCAGTTCCAGACTGATGAGCAGCCCCTCGTTCACCTTTCCCATAATCTCGTTGTCCAAATGGCACACTTTGTCTTTCAATCTCTTTTTGTCAATAGTGCGCAGCTGCTCAAGCAGGATGACAGAATCTTTCACCATATCATATTCGTCCGCATTCAGTTCGATATGGGTAGGCAGTTTCGCTTTATTCATCTTGGAAGTAATGGCCGCGCAGATAACCGTTGGGCTGTGCTTGTTTCCAATATCATTTTGTATAATCAGTACCGGCCTTACGCCTCCCTGTTCCGACCCGATTACGGGCCTTAAATCCGCATAATATATATCTCCACGCTTCATAATTCTCACCCTTCATTTAAACTTTTATGGCTAAATTATTGCCAGTTTATCCGAGGGTATTCAATTTTTATTCAAAATCGTGAAAATAATCCTTTGATGAAACTATTTTCCCCGATTTCAAATAAATCCGGGGAATCCTTTTCCCGATGCAACAGGCCAGTTCATAGTTGAACCGTCCGGAAAGTTCCCCTAATTCCTCCATCGTAATCCGCCTTCCTCCTTCTCTTCCGATTAAGGTTACCCAATCCCCTTCTTTTACGTTGGGAACCCGCGTAACATCTATCATAAACTGATCCATACATATTCTTCCCACAATGGGAGCCTTTTCCCCATGAACCAGGACATAGCCTTTATTTGACAGCCCCCTCGGGTATCCGTCGCCATATCCTACCGGAACGGTAGCAATTTTCATTTTCCGGGAAGCGGTATAAGTGCCCCCATAGCCTATTTCCGCGCCGGCTTCCACTTCCTTTACATATATCACCTGGCTTTTCAGCTCCATAGCCGGTTCCAGTTCCACAACAGCCTTTGATACTTCCTCGGAGGGCCATAGGCCATATAGCGCAATCCCGGCCCTGACCGCGTCCATATCCGCATCCCTAAGTTCTATCATAGCCGCGCTGTTGGCGCAATGGCATATGGGTATTTGGAAACCCGTTTCCGCTTTTATTTTTTTTACAAAATCCTTAAATAGGGATAATTGGTTTTCCGCCGCAGATTTATCCTTTTCATCGGCCCTGGCAAAATGGGTGAATATCCCTTCCACTTCAATGCCCTGCGTTTTCAGGGCCGCACGAACCAGTTTCATCCCTTCTTCGTCGGGCCGGACGCCAATCCGCGCCATCCCCGTATCCACTTTTATGTGGATTTTGGCTTTCCTGCCGGTTTCCGCTGCCGCCCAGGATAGCTGCTCCAATGTATCATGGCGAAATACCGTTATCCGGATTTCTTTCTCCAGCATTTCCCTATAGCTGCCCGGGAAGACATATCCTAACACCAGGATTGGTTTTTCGATTCCGGCCATCCGTAAAATAACAGCTTCCTCCTCAGTGGCAACGGCGAATCCATGTATGACATTGACAGTCTCCAGCTCCTTCGCTATCGGAACGGCGCCGTGGCCGTAGCCGTCGGCTTTAATAACGCCGATTATTTTTGTTCCCTCCGTCAGTTTGGATGCCATTTCTTCTATATTATTTCGGATGGCATCCAAATCCACGGCTGCATAGGCTCTGCTGTATTTTTCTATCATTTTTTTGCTGTGCTCCTTTCCAAATGCGAGATGCTGCGGTTTTTGCAGCTATTCATCCCACAGTGCTTTTGTGAGACAGTTTACCACATCCCCTGCCATAAGCCCATATCTGCCCTTTTCCTCCGCCGCCTTGTCGCCCGCCTTTCCATGGATATATACTCCAAGGCTGGCCGCTTTCCCGGCATCCATCCCCTGTGCTATAAGGCCGCCGATTACGCCGGTGAGCACATCGCCCATACCCGCCGTGGCCATGCCGTCATTTCCCGATGTATTCAAATATATCTCCCGGCCGCAAGGCGTTGCAACCACCGTCCGGGCATCTTTGCATACTATGGTGCACCCATATTTTTCTGCCATCTCTTTCGGTTTATGCAAAAAATTGCTTTTTATATCTTCCACGGTACCGCCAAAAAGGCGGGCGAATTCTGCCAGATGGGGAGTGAGGACTATCTCCCTGTGCGCTTTTGCGCATTCTTTCAGCAACTGCCGCAAATTCTCATTTTCCGCCAGCAGATTCAGACCGTCGGCATCGATTACCAAAGGTTGCCTGCTTTCTCCCAATACCTGTTTCAGCATAGCGCAGGCTTCTTTGCTTTTTCCCAGGCCGGGGCCAATCAATATGCAATCGGCCCATTCCATATCCTTTTCCAGCCTTTGGCGCAGTTCGCCCAAAAGCTCTTCCTGCCCTGCCCCCTGCATCCTGTATGTTGAAAGAAGCGCTTCGGGGAGGTTGGACTGGACAATGATTCTGTTTTCTTCCGGCGTTACGATTTTCACCATTCCCGCGCCCATGCGGTAGACGCTTCCCGCGCACAGTTCGCAGGCTCCACTCATGCCGACGCTGCCCGCAATTACAAGCGCTTTCCCGAAGGTCCCTTTATTGCCGCCCCCATCCCTGGCCGGCAGCCCTTCCATAGGTGAACCGCAAAAAGTATATATTTCCGGCGTTTCCCCGAGAAAGCTTTCCCTGGTAATCCCTATATCCCGGCATACGGTTTCCCCGCAATACCCGGATCCAGGGTAGAGTACATGACCCGGCTTTTTAAAAGCAAAGGTTACAGTAAGGTCAGCCTTTACCGCTTCCCCCATAATCCCGCCGCTGTCCGTATGGATGCCGGAAGGGATATCCACGGAACAGACAAAGGATTTGCTTTCATTGATTGCCTTAACGGCCCCCGCAAACCGTCCTTCCAGATTCCTGGAAAGCCCAATCCCAAATAAAGCATCTACCATAATATCATATTCCTTATCCCCGATTTTGTCTTGTGGAGGACACCCATATTTTTCTATAATTCCACATTGGGTTTCGGTTTCCCTGCTGCACTTTTCCCTGTCTCCAATCAAGCAGAAGTCCACTTCAAAACCGTGTTCCCTCAAAATCCGGCCCACCGCAATGCCATCCCCGCCGTTATTTCCGCAGCCCGCCACAATGAGCACCCGCTTCCCCGGCGCAAACCTTTCCTCTATCTCCTCCGCCACCGCCATCGCCGCCCGCTCCATCAGCACCAGCGACGGCACGCCGAAATACTGAATCGTATTCCTGTCATACTCCTTCATTTCTCCCGCCGAAACAATATACCTCTTCTCCAATGTACCGCTCTCCTTCTTTGTGCACCGTGCCAAGAGCCTTCCATGGACAGGGCTTTTGACATCCGAATCCTATATGCCAAGAAAAAATGCGCCAAATTCCTCTCTCTGACGCATTTTCCTCCTTTTTATACCGATAACTTTTGCTGAATCTTCCGCTGTGCCCTTTCGGCCTGCGCTTTCCTCCGTTCCTCCGGGTTATATTTCAAATCGAAAATCTCTATGACCTCCGCGCCAAAGATATCATGCATATACGAATACAGGTTGAAAACATCCTGCTCTTTCTCCGCTTTGCGGACCAGCTTCTTTTTCAATTCAATCCTTGTATCTTTAACCCATTCCTCAATTTTGTCAATTTCTCTGGTGTTTTCCGCAATTCTCTTATAACAGATATCCATCGTTATCAGCATCAGCCTATGGTTAATCTGTGCGATTTCTTCCGGCAACAGCCTAAGCTCCCTGGCATAGTCCTCCAGCCTCTCATTGCATTCATTAATCAGCCGTCTGTTGTCTTCCATTTTCTTTTCCGTGGCTGCATCCGGGTTCCCCCCCGATAAATCCGCCATTTCCATAATATCCGTCATCAGCCTTTTCTTTACCTTGCGGATATCCTTTGATTCCGTAGTCAGCTTTCCCTGCCGCTTAATCAATTCGTTTAATTTAGCTTCCCCACGCTGCACTTCCGCCGGTATCTCGGTCTGCGCCTGGGTAAAAAGCTGATGCCATTTGTTGTCCAATGTCAATAAGGGAATCTCTTTCCCTGCCAGCGCTTCCTTGAATGCGTTTTCTGAATGTGCCATACAACCTTCATGCCCCTTCCATCATCTGCCAACTTACCTGTCCGTTACTTATCCTTTTGAAAACTGCTAATATTGTAAGACAGCTTCATCAGGCTATCGGACAAATGGACATTTTCCACCTGAATTCCCTCCGGCACCTTTAAATCCACATGGGCAAAGTTCCAAATCCCCTTAATCCCATACGAAATCAGCCGTTCCGCTATCCCTGCCGCCTCTGTTTTCGGTACGGTAAGCACTGCAATATCAATATTGTTGTCGCGCACAAACTGTTTCATATTTTCCATGCACTGCACTTCGATTCCCCTTATTTTTCTTCCGTAAAGTGCCGGATTAACGTCAAACACACCCTTGAATAAAAAGCCGCGCCGTTCAAAATCCACATAATTGACCAATGCCTGCCCCAGATTGCCGGCTCCTATGATAATCAGGTTATACTTTCGGTCAAGGCCAAGTATTTTCCCGATCTCTTCATAAAGGAACTCCACGTTGTACCCGTATCCCTGCTGGCCAAAACCGCCAAAATTATTCAAGTCCTGGCGTATCTGAGAAGCGGTAACCTGCATGATATCGCTCAGTTCCTGAGACGATACCCTCTCTATCCCTTCATCTTTAAGCTCGCCCAAATACCTAAAATACCGCGGCAGGCGGCTGATAACTGCCTGTGAAATTTCTTTTTCCACCACGCTGCTGCCCCCTATATCAGTAATTACCAATTATTATATAAGACTGCTAAAATAATGTCAAATTGATTTCCGCATTCACACTTCCTTCCCCATTACGCAGCCCAGAAATCTCTCCCCGTATTTTTCGTATTTAAACTCCCCGACCCCCGATACCGCCAGCATCTCCGTTTTTGTCTTCGGCTTCAGGATGCACATATGCATAAGCGTCTTATCGGAAAACACAATATAAGGAGGCACTTTTTCCTCCCTGGCGATTTCCGTCCTAAGCGTCCGCAGCCTTTCGAACAATTTTTCTTCCACATCGGTAAATTCCGTATCTCCAAAGCCTGCCAGGGCGCTTTTCCCATGTTTCGCCTTCTTTACCTTCGCCGGATGCTCCTGCTCCCTGGCCATCTTCATGGATATCTGCTCTTCCCCCGAAAGCACTGCCTCCGATTTTTCCGTCAGCTTCACAATGGCATATTCATCGTTGGTCACTTGCAGATACCCGTACAGCTGCAAGTGGTTGATGACCTTCCGCAGCTTATAAACCGGAATCTTAGCCAGTTCCCCATAATGGGGATTCGCATCCATGCGGTAGCTGCGTATTTTTGCCGTATTCGCTCCATGCACCGTATCCACGATTACCGTTGTTCCGAACCGCTGCCTGCTGCTTTGCACGCAGCCCACAATGCTTCGGGCAATCTCCGTCACATCCACTGTTTCAAACTGGCTTAGGCAATTCATGCAATTCCCGCAATAGCCGCTGCCATATTCCCCAAAATATCGTAAAATATAATCCCTCAGGCAATCGTTGGTGAAACAGTAAAATGTCATTTTTCTCAGCCGCTCCCTGTCCCGCTGCGCCACAAACTGCCTTGTCACTTCATCCAGTTCCTGATTGTCCGTATTATTATCTATAAAAAACTGATTGGTCACCACATCCTGGCCCGCATAAAGGAGAATGCATTCCGCAGCCTCCCCATCCCTCCCGGCGCGCCCGGCTTCCTGGTAATAGCTTTCCATATTTTTCGGCATATTATAATGTACTACAAAACGAACATCGGATTTGTCTATACCCATTCCAAACGCATTGGTGGCCACCATGATTTCCGCCCTGCTGTAAATAAAATCCTCCTGGTTCGCCTTCCGCTCCCTGTCCGTAAGCCCTGCATGGTATTTCGTAACAGAGAAGCCTTCCTTCCCCAGCCTTTCATATACCTCTTCCACATTTTTTCTTGTCAGGCAGTAAATAATGCCGCTCTGCCCCGGGTGGAGCTCCAGAAAATTTTTCATGGATGCATATTTATCCTTGGGCGCCTGTACGGCAAAATAAAGGTTGGGGCGGTCAAATCCTGTGGCTACCACTTTAGGGTTCCTTAGGAGCAAAATATCGATGATGTCATCCCTGACTTCCTTCGTAGCCGTAGCCGTAAAGGCGCTGATAACCGGCCGTCTCGGAAGCCTTTCGATAAATTCCACGATTTTTAAATAGCTTGGCCGAAAATCCTGCCCCCACTGGGAAACGCAATGGGCTTCATCTACCACCAGCATGGAAATATCAGCATGCAGCGCAAAATCCAAAAAGCTATCCGTAACAAGCCGTTCCGGCGCCACATATATAATCTTGTATCTTCCCTCTTTTGCAAATCCCAGCGCCTTCTGGTACTGCCCGGCCGTTAACGAGCTATTCAGGTATGCGGCATGTACCCCCGCCTGGTTCAGCCCTTCCACCTGGTCTTTCATCAGGGAAATCAACGGGGAAATTACAAGAGTAATTCCTTCCATAATAAGGGCCGGAACCTGAAAGCATATGGACTTTCCCGCCCCCGTGGGCATAATCCCAAAAGTATCCTGCCCCTTTAATATGCTTTCCACCAGTTCTTCCTGCCCTTCACGGAAGGAATCATATCCAAAATACTGCTTTAAAATTTTACTCGCCCCACTCATGAAACCGCTGTTCTTCCTCCTTCATTCCGCAACAGGCCCACCGAATCTTTCAAGAGCCTGCCATTTCATATTTTCCTGTCGCACCATTCCTTTATCATACAGCTTTCGCACTGCGCTTTCCTGGCCGTGCACATGCTCCTGCCATGATAAATCAGCTGGAAATTAATACGGTTCCAATGCTCCTTAGGCAGCACCTCCATCAATTCCTTTTCCACCTGAACCGGATTCTTCCCCTTGGCCCATCCTATTCTTCTGGAAATGCGGAACACATGGGTATCCACAGTTACCCCCGGAATCCCATAGGCATCCGCCAGAAATAACGTTGCGGTTTTCCGCCCCACGCCGGGCAGCTTAACCAATTCTTCCAGCCTGGCAGGCACTTTCCCTTCATATTCCTCCCAGATTTTTCCGCAGCATTTCTTCATATTCCGCGCTTTTATTTTATATAAGCCGATGCTCTTAATCGCATCTTCCACATCCCCTGCCGGAGCTTCCATCACTGCTTTCAAATCGGGAAACCGCTTCCACAAACCGGGAAGCGCCTCATCCACCTGCTTGTCCGTACTCTGGGCGCTCAGCATAATTGCCACCAGCAGCTGCCAATCCGCCATATGAAAGAAGCCTTCCTTGGTCACCCCGTATTCCTTATCCAGCGTTTGTAATATCTTCTTCGTCTTCTCTTTTGTCATTGTAGTTCCTTAGTTTTGCCCCGCCCGCATCCAGGCCGTTCTTCGTCACATCTACACATACGTACGGGCTTTGCAGAACATTTTACAGAATCGTTTCCATCCCGATTTTCTGCGGCTTCAGCCCGCACTTTTCGTAAAACCTCATCGCCGTCTCATTGCAGCTCCATACATTCAGCGTCACATTATAACAGCCTTCTTTCCTTGCAAACTCCAAAACGCTGTCATACAAACGTTTTCCGATATGCTGTCCCCGGATGTTTTCATCCACGCACAAATCATCGATATATAATGTCTTAATATCCGTCAGAATATTATCGTTCAAATGCTGTTGGAAAATACAGAACGCATACCCTAGGACTTCATCCGCCTCGTCTGCAGCTACGAAAATCGGGCGGCTGTCGTCCTGCAGCATTTCCTTCAACTGCATATCCGTATATTTCCTGTTATTATTCCCCTGAAACAGGTCAGGCCTCCCCTTATGGTGAACCATGCACACCTGCCGCAGGAGCTCATGGATTCTTTCCATGTCCTTTCCTTGCGCCCGTCTGATTACCATTTCTTCCTCCATTTATATTGCATAATCCCGATAGACAGAGCATCTGTTTTCAGCTTTCCGTATTCAAACGGCTAAGCTTGGCTGCCTGGTCCGCCGCGATACAGGCATCCAGTATTTCCTGGATATCTCCGTCCATAATTTTATCCAACTTATATAAGGTCAGGTTTATCCTATGGTCCGTCACTCTTCCCTGGGGGAAATTATAGGTCCTTATTTTCTCCGAACGGTCGCCGGTGCCTATCTGGCTGCGGCGCAGTTCCGCCTCCGCATCATGCGCCTTTTGCTGTTCGATATCATATAGCTTTGCACGAAGCAGCGCAAAAGCTTTTTCCTTGTTCTGCAGCTGGGATTTCTCCGTCTGGCTGTACACCACAATCCCTGTCGGGTAATGGGTCAGGCGAACCGCGGAGTCAGTAGTATTTACACACTGCCCCCCATTTCCCGAAGCCCTCATGACATCAATTCTTATATCCTTTTCATCGATAACCACATCCACATCCTCCACCTCCGGCATCACTGCCACCGTAATGGTGGATGTATGAATGCGCCCGCCGGATTCCGTCTCCGGCACACGCTGAACCCGGTGCACGCCGCTTTCATATTTCAATTTGGAATAAGCGCCCTGTCCGGAAATCATGAAATTCACTTCCTTCATGCCCCCGATGCCGATTTCATCCACATTCAGGGTTTCCACTTTCCAGCGCTGGCTTTCCGCATAGTGCACATACAGACGATACATTTCCGCCGCAAAAAGCGCCGCCTCGTCGCCGCCTGCCCCTGCCCTGATTTCCACGATAACATCTTTATCATCATTCGGGTCTTTGGGGAGAAGAAGGATTTTCAGTTCCTGTTCCAGTTCTTCCACTCTGTTTTTTGACGCGGATAATTCCTCTTTGAGCATTTCCCGCATATCTTCATCATTTTCTTCTTCCAACATAGATATACTGTCTTCTATATCCTGTTTACATTTTTTATACTCTTTATATGCCTCTACGATAGGAGTCAAATCGCTCTGCTCTTTCATCAGTGCACGGAAGCGCGTCTGATTATTCGTCACAGTGGGCTCGCCCAATTCGCCCATGATTTCTTCAAAACGTATCAGCAAATCTTCCAATCTGTCAAACATGTCTGTTCCTTTCTACCGTACCATTCGGGTTTTTGCAGCAATTTGGCCCGCCGTTACGGTTTTCCATTTCCCTATTTTTTGTTTTGAGGACAAAATCATTCCGTCTTTATTGCCCGCCATCCATATACTACCCGGTCCAGTCCCGCAAAATCCTTCACTACCGCCACATCCCGGTATCCATCCTCTTCCATAATACGGCTCACAGCCTCCGCCTGGTCATACCCAATCTCAAAAAAAAGATAGCCTCCGCCCTTCAAGAATCTACGGGCGCCGGATGATATCTCCCGGTAAAAGAACAGCCCATCCTCTTTTCCGTCCAAAGCCTCCTTTGGCTCATAAATCCTCACTTCTTCCATCAGGGAAGGGATTACCCCGGTGGGGATATAAGGCGGGTTGGACACGATGATATCGTATTCCCCTTCCACATTTTCAAATAAATCGCTCCTGACAAAACGAAAGCTTACCGCTTCTTCCGGCCTGTTCCCTTTTATCAGTTTTTCCCCGTTTTCCTTTGCCACCGTAAGCGCTTCTTCCGAAATATCCGTGCCTACCCCTGCACATCCGTTGGAATAATGCAGAAGGCTTAATAAAATGCATCCCGAACCGGTGCATAAATCCAGGATTTCCATGCCGTCATGAAGGTGCCGCAAAACCTCCTCCACAAGAATTTCCGTATCCTGCCTTGGAATCAATACATGGCTGTTGACCCCGAAAACAAGCCCCATAAACTCCTGTTCCCCGGTAATATACTGCAGCGGGATACGCTTCTTCCTTTTTTCGATATATTCCCGGTACAGGCTTTCCTCTTCCGCCTTCACTTCCCTGTCTCCATGGGCCAGTAAATCATTCCTGTCCGTATGGCATACATATTCCAGAATCAGCCGGGCGTCCAGCTTTTTTTCTTCTATTCCGGCCTGGGCCAATTCGCCCGCGCCATAGTCATATATCTCTTTATAATTCATCTGCCCTGTCTTCTGCCCCTGCCATTCCTGTCTCTTTTTCCGAAGTTTCCGCCATTGCCTCCCCAGTGCCGTCCACTGCTGATGTCCTGCCCGTAAACACCCCTTTTCCTTCTTCCGCCTTTTCGGCTGGGTTCGTCTCTGCTTTTTCGGTTGCTTCCGTTCCTGTGTTTCCAGCGGCATCCGTTCCTGCCTTTCCGACTGCGCCTGTCTCTACTTTCCCAGTCGCATCCGTTCGTGCTTTTCCGGCTGCATCTGCCTCTACTTTCCCAGCCGCGTCCGTTCCTGCCTTTCCATCGCTGTTCTCCGTCTTATCCGCAAATACCGGTTCTTCCTCATCTTCATCCTCCAATGGCCCGTCCACCAGCCAGGAATCGTCGATTTCATACCCAAAAGTATCTTTTAAATATCCTTTCCAATCAAAAACAGCCTCTACCGATGCAATAGCCACCTGAATCATTTCTTCGTCAGGCTCTTGTGTAGTCAGTCTCTGCAGCAGCATACCGGGGGCGGAAAGAAGGTTCACAAAGAAATTGTCACATCTTCCTGCCAGACGGATAATTTCATAGGAAATCCCAGCAATTACCGGGATTAAAGCGACCCTAAGCAGCACCCTCAATACAGGCTGTTCCACCCGGATAAAGAAAAATACAATAATGCTGACAAACACTACAAAAAACATAAAGCTGGTTCCGCACCTCTTATGAAGCCTGGAGCTGCGCATCGCGTTATGCACGGTCAAAGGCCGCCCTTTTTCGATACAGTTAATGCATTTATGCTCCGCCCCATGATATTGGTACAAACGCTTAATATCCTTCATCATGGCAATCGCCACAATATACCCAATAAAAATAAGAATACGAATCAGCCCTTCTATGATGGCCATCAATGATGCGTTGCGGATATATTCCTCAAACAGAGAGGATATATAATAAGGAAGCACCATAAAAATTGCTACCGCAAGCACAATGGAGAACGCTGTTACAATGCCCATCATCACGTTTTCCGCTTTTTCCTTAAACATCTTCTGGAAAACCTTATCTGTGGCCGTCTCTTTCGCTTCCTCATCCTCATAGAACGAAACCGAATGGTTCAGCGTCCTCATCCCCAATATCATGGAATCGAGGAAGTTAAAAACGCCGCGGATAAAAGGTATTCTTTTCAGCGCACTGCCATCCATAACGCCCTTATAAACATCCACTTCCACATCAATTTCCCCATCCGGCTTACGCACAGCCACCGCATATTCATCTTTATTTTTCATCATTACGCCTTCCAGCACTGCCTGTCCCCCAATGCCGGAATAACGCCCGCCCTTATCTCTTCGCATATCGCTCCATGCCTTTCCAATTTGAATCGGGCAAAGAAACCCATCTTCCCCTGCCCGCCGCCCAGGACGCATCCCATAAAACCGTCAGTTTTCCTATGCATCCCTGTGCAATATTAAATAAGGTTGAGATATTCACCTCAACCTTTTTAAGCATATTATTCGCAACCCTGTTAATTCTTTACGCCGTATTTTCTGTTGAACTTATCAATACGTCCGTCGGCCCTTACCGTCTTCTGCTGGCCGGTATAGAACGAATGGCATTTCGAACATACTTCAACGTGAATCTCCGGCTTTGTGGAACCTGTTACAAAAGTGTTGCCGCAGTTACATGTTACAGTTGCCTGATAATACTTAGGATGGATTCCTTCTTTCATCTTTTTCACCTCTCTATAGTAAAGTCTTTCTGCGTTCTTATCTATTAAAATAAGCCCTTGCCGTTGATACTAACCAACAGCTTTTTTATTGTATCATAACTTATTCCATCGCGCAAGCCTTTTCTTCAAGAACTTTTCGGCTTTTCGGCAACAATTCAGCCAGCCTCATTTGTCTGTCAAATCGTGCCTGCACGATGAATTTTTTTAAAGGAACTTAATTTTCTTTACAATCTGGACGAACTCCATATTATTCCTTGTCTTGGAGAACATATCCAGTATCTTATCCACAGCTTCCTCCGGTTTCAGCCCGTTCAACGCTTTGCGCATAATGTTGATGGCTTCCTGCTCTTCCGGGGCCAGAAGCAAATCTTCCCGCCTGGTGCTTGATTTCGGAATATCAATGGCAGGGAATACCCGGCGCTCCGACAGCTTACGGTCAAGGACCAGTTCCATATTGCCCGTTCCTTTGAATTCCTCATAAACAACATCGTCCATCTTGCTTCCGGTTTCCACCAGCGCCGTCGCAAGGATTGTCAGGCTTCCGCCCCCGCGCATATTTCTGGCCGCACCGAAAAAACGCTTCGGCATATGCAGCGCAGCCGGATCCAAACCGCCCGATAAAGTCCTTCCGCTGGGCGGTACCGTAAGGTTATAAGCCCTGGTCAGGCGGGTAATGCTGTCAAGCAGTATCATAACATCCTTTTTATGCTCTACCAAACGCTTCGCGCGTTCAATTACCATTTCCGATACCCTCTTATGGTGCTCCGGCAATTCGTCAAAGGTGGAATAGATGACTTCCACATTCGGCCCTTCGATGGCTTCCTTAATATCAGTGACTTCTTCCGGCCGCTCGTCGATTAACAGGATAATCAAATGCACTTCCGGGGAATTTTTCTTAATGGATTTTGCTACTTCTTTTAATAAAGTTGTCTTTCCCGCTTTCGGCTGGGAAACAATCATACCCCTCTGGCCTTTTCCCACAGGACTGATTAAATCCATAATGCGCATAGCCACAGAAGCGCCCGGCGTCTCCAGGTTCAGCCGCTCATTTGGGAAAATCGGCGTCATATCCTCAAAATTACACCGGCGCATCGCTACTTCCGGACTATAGCCGTTAATAGTTTTTACATATAATAATGCGCTGAACTTCTCGCTCTGTGTCTTAATCCTGGTGTTTCCTTCCAGAATATCCCCCGTTTTCAGATTAAACCGGCGTATCTGGCTAGGGGCCACATATACGTCATTCTCCCCCGGAAGATAATTTTCGCAGCGGATAAATCCAAAACCGTCGGGCATTACCTCCAAAATACCATGGGCTGTGATGCCGCTGTCCAAATCGGCAGGATATTTATCTTCTTCCCTCACAAATTTCTGGCCATCCTGACGAGTATCCCCTTGGCCGCGTCCCTCATTAAGGTTTCGCCCCTCCCCGGTATTCCGGTTCTCATACTGGGTTCTCCGGCCCTCATAGCTTCCCCGGTTATCCCCTTGATTCTGGCTCCTTGCCTCATTCTGGTTCTTCCCCTCGTACCGGGGTTTTCCTTCTTCATTTCCCCCTGCCTTTTCCCCAGACGCAGGCTTATCGACCGTTATGTTTTTTTCTTCGCTTCTTCTGGTGCTTTCCGCTATTCTTTTTCCCTCTCCGCCATTACGGGGCTCATAATTCTTTTCCGCGCTCCGTTTTCCCGAGGTTTTTCGTCCTTTCCCATGGTTTTCCTGCACTCCGCTTATGTTCTCCGTCTCTTTTGGCGTATTTTTTTCCTTCTCGTCCTCCAAAAGCATAGCTTCCACAATTTCCGCCTTCTTCATTCCGGACGTTCCTTTGATTCCTCTTGCCTTGGCGATTTCCTTTAAATCCACAAGTGCCAACGATTCATATTTTTCTCTCATAAAACTCCTCCGTTTCCTTTTCACCGGACAAACAGTATATTCCTATGTAACAGCAAGCCTCTGTCTTGCTTCAAATATTGAACTCTATTCTTTCGTTACTGGGGTTTTATATCTGATATGTGAATGGAATTGCTTATTAAACACTATCTGCTGTTCTTTATTATACAACAGCTTTTCCAAAATAGGAAGCACTTTTTTATTCTTTTGTGGTAGATGCAAGTTGAACAAAAAAAGGATGACCGCAGTCACCCTTCTCTCGTATAATTGTTATAAAAGGTTATAAAACAAATATATCATTCCCTGCTTATCGTATCCACCACCGTCATCCGCCTAATCTGCCTCGCCGGCCCAGCCACCGCCAGGCATACGGAGCAAAGCATAGCCCCAACGATTACCATTAATTCCCAAACCGGAATGCTCCAGCCATCCCCCCACTTGGAGGTTACCAGGAGCTGGAACAACACTTTATTCAGCGGCAGCCCGACACCGCAGCCGAAAACCAATCCGAAAGCCGTGTAAGTCATCGCCTCCCCTAATACCATCCGCTGCAGCTGCCGCACGCTCATCCCGATAGCCCGCATCGCTCCATATTCCTTCATCCGCGCCGACACGCTCATAGCAACGCTGTTCAAAATATTAAAAAACCCAATGAAAGCGATTATAGCCAGAAACCCATATAAGAATACGGACATAGAGTAACTAGCCCCTTTCGCTTCCCGGTTTCCAATCCGTCTGTCCGAAAAAGCGACGCCGGATTCGCATGCCCCCTCCATCGCCCTTCTTATTTCCTGCACCTGGGCATCTGTCGCCTCCTGGAAAAGCTGTATATCCAGCACGGTATAATCCTTTACCCCTGTCAGTTCCCGAAACAATTCTTCCGAACAGATGAGCATATCCGTAGTGCTGTCCGTATTGCTGTCCACCCCATAACTATAGGGCACATCCCCCAGGATTCCGGCTATGGGAATTTCCCATTCTTTCCCGTCAACCAATATGCTGATGCTGCTCCCGGCCGCATATGCATTCCCATTCCGGAACACGGAAAGTGCCCCTTTCCCATCCAAAGCATCCTGGAGATTCCCCTCAATCAAATCGTTTTTTGCCCACTGGAACTGTTGGTTGTCATAAGAAATAACAATTATATTCCTTCCATCCGCTGGCAGCATAAATTCCCCATAGCTCCTCCCGAATACACGCTTTACCCCCGGATATTCCCTTATCTCCCCGGCCAGTTCAAAGGGAATCTGGTTGGAATGGTCTTCCTTATAAATATAAATATCCGGCGCTGATGGACGCAGCGGGGTAACCGCATGGTGCATAAAATCTATCGCCGTGCCAAAAGCAAGGAATAAAATAATGCTGAAGGCAAAAGAGCCTGTTACAAGGAAAAAATTCTTCCTGCTGCCGGACGCATGATGAACCCCCAGCGCCATATCCACTTTAAAAAGCCGTGTATTCGCCGTTCTTTTCACCGCCTGAACGATTCCTGCATTCCCGGAAACTGCCGTCAGCGGAGATACTTCCGCTGCCCGTTTGGCAGGGGAGCCCGCTGCCAGAAGAACCGTAATAAGCCCTACCACTATCCCGGCTCCAATCCCCGAAAAGCTGATTCCAAACGCCGGGAGCTCTTGAAAGAACCCTGGGCTTAAATACCTTAGCATTCCGCACAATATCCAAACTACCAGTGTTCCTGCCATCAGGCCGAAAGGAATCGAAGCCTTGCACCAGCTAAGGGCTTCCCTGCGCACAAACCGGCCAATCTGCTTCCCGGTCGCCCCAAGGCAGCGCATCATTCCAAAAAATTCCGTTCGCCGTACCACATTGCTGTTCATGCTGGCCATAATCATGAGAACCCCCGCAATTACTACCAGCACAGCCAGCACCGCGGCCACAAAATAAAACTGCATCAGATAAGAATCCCTGCTCTGGAACATCAGCATAAGCACCTTGGCATTCTGCCGTACCTGTTCTTTTCCCAGGCCAAACTGCCTGCTTATCTCCTCGATTGCCCGCTGGATATTGCAGAACTGCCGAAATTTCACATAATAAAGCACTTCCCTTGCCGGCCCGGTTTCCAATCCGGTTTCCGCCCCGGCGCCTTCCCCGTACAACGCCGCAAATCCCTCTCCATTCAGGAAAATGCAGAAAGCATCCAGCTCCGCCATCAGCGACGTATTCTTCGAAATCCCTGTAATGCGGTATATCCTTGTTTCTCCCCAGGGAGTGGACAATTCAATGGTATCCCCTATATTCATGCCCAACCGTTCCTTTATATTTTCATTAATCACAGCCTCTTTGTCCGTTTCAGGAAACGTTCCTTCCTCCACTTGCGCGTCCGGAATCATTTCCTGAAATTCTATATCGAAACCGCAGATTCCAGTCTCGGTTTCCCCTATCCGATATCCATCCCTCAAATGGTAATTCAGCGTACCATACCGGGCAACCGTTTCCACTTCCGGGCGGGCCTTTAAAAATGCCCCCTGCTCCTCCCCTAAAAGAAAAGCCGCATGCCAGTTTCCATCTGTTTTCTTTGCCTGCATCAGCTGGGCGCGTATTTCCATATCCGCCATCCCGAAAATCACCGTAACAAGGAATACGGACAGTACAATGCAAAAACGGGTCATACGGTTCTGTTTCCGGTGCTGCTTTGCCGATATTTTGATTAGGTCAAGATAGTGCCTCATTCCGCCCCACCTCCCAGCTCTTTCAACTCCCCGTCCGTAACCCGGAATACCCTATCCGCCGACGCGGTCAGATTCATATTGTGGGTAATCATCAGGACGGTCTGCAAATAGTGCCTGGATGCCCTGCACAAAAGGTCCATCACATCCTGGCTGCTCCTGGAATCCAGATTGCCTGTAGGCTCATCCGCCAGCACAAGGAAAGGCCGGGCCATGAGCGCACGCCCTATCGCCACCCTTTGCTGCTGCCCGCCGGACAGCTGCCCCGGCAGATGCTTCCTCCTGTCCGCCAGCCCAAGAATCTCCAGCATTTCTTCCACATATTCCTTATCCGGCTTCTTATCGTCCAGCAGAAGCGGAAAAATCATATTCTGCTCCACATTCAGTTCCGGAATCAGATGGAAGGACTGAAAAATGAACCCTATGTTTCTCCTGCGGAAAATCGTCCTCTCATTTTCCCCCATGGCAAACAAATCTTTTCCATTCAGGAACACTTTCCCTTCCTCCGCTTCATCCAGCCCGCCGATACAGTTTAAAAGCGTGCTCTTTCCCGAGCCGGACGCTCCTACAACAGCGCAAAATTCCCCTCTCTGCACGGAAAAAGAGACCTTCTTCAATGCCTCCACACGGGCCTCGCCCATTCTGTAGCCCTTGCTTAAGTTTTCTACTTTTAATAATTCCATTTATCATGCCCTGCCTTTCCTTATCATAATAGCGCTGCGCATCGGTCATCCCCGAATACGCCGCACAGATATATACCAGGAAATCATAGCATCTCTGCCTTACATTCCGGTGAATATCATCTTACAGTTCCGTAAGAAAAGTCATCCTGAACGCGCTCCCTTCCCCCAGTCTGCTTTCCACAGACAGATTCCCCCCCTGCTCTTCCACAATTGATTTTGCCAGAGAAAGGCCCAGCCCTGCTCCCTGACTGTTACCTGGTGTGCCGCTTCGGTAAAAACGCTTGAAAATATGATGGATATCCTCTTCCCTAATGCCGTTCCCATTATCTTCCACCGTCAGGCGCAGGATAGCCTGTGCCCTTTCCCAGCCTATCCGAATCACGCCGCCCGCGCCCGTATAGTCCAGGGCATTTTTTACCAGATTCCCCACTGCCTCCTTCGTCCACTCCCGGTCACAGAACAATATTTCCTCCGGCCGCCCCTTCGTCAGGATTTTTTTATCCTCACGCGCTGCGCGTTCCCGCAAATCGCCCAGCGCTTCTTCCACAATCTCCGATATCAGGCACCGCCTCTTTTTGAAAACAATATTTCCCGCATCCAGCCGCGCCATTTTAAGCAGAGATTGTATCAGCTGCTCCATCCGTTCCAGAGACTGCATGGATTTCCCGGAAAAATTTTTCACCGCCTTTTCATTCCCGGGTTCCTCCATAATTATTTCCATATACATATTCAGAGCCGCAAGAGGGGTTTTTAGCTGATGGGAAATGTTGGATATCATGTCCTTTAGAAATGCCTTCGTCTTTTGTTCCATTTCGTTCTTCGCCTGCAAGGACTGCGCCAGCTGTTCGATGCCGCCAAACAGCTGGTAAAGCGACCCTGTCTGTTCTGTAGGCAGACGTTCTTCAAACCGGTTTTCCGCATATTGGGCAATCACTCGCTCCGCCTCTTCATAGGTCCGCTCCCTGCGCCGGAAAAAAATCGCCGCTCCCCCCAATATGGCTGCGGCGAATACTATGCCCACCCACAGCAATAGTAAAAGAAGCGGAACGGATGTCTGTTCCACAAGCAGAAGCAAATAATTCTGCGCCCCTTCCGTGTGCCCAATGGCCTCGAGCAGCTGCGCCCCTTCCTCCGTTCCTTCCCTTTGATTGAAAGCCAGGGCCACCACCCCGGGCGGTATGCCCGCTTCCAATAAATAAGATGCGGCGGCAAGCTCCCTTTCCACAAGAATCCGCTGGGTATTCCGAACCTGAAAAATACCGCAGATTCCCAGGCAGCAGGTTTGCAGCGCCAGAACCCCGGCAAGAAAAAGATAAAACCTCTGTGTCTGCTTTTCATGTAAGAACCTCAAATTATTCACTCCCTCCACTGATAGCCCAATCCCCGCACCGTTTTCAGGTGCTCCGGCAACGATGGCTCCTTCTCCAATTTCTCCCTGAGGCGATGTATATATACGGACAGCGTATTATCATCCACAAAACTTCCGCCCCCATCCCATAGCTTGTCCAGAATCATACCACGGGTAAGGACTTTTCCGCTGTTTTTCAAAAGCAGGCATAAAAGCCTGTATTCCGCCCCGGTAAGTTCCAGCGTTTCCCCTCTCAAGAATACCCTGCCTTCCGTCAGGTTTATCATCACTTCCCCCGACCGGAGCACATCTTCCCCCGGCCCTGCATTCCCAAGGCCGCTACGTCGCAGCAGGGCGCGTATGCGGGAACACAGTTCCCCCAGTTTAAACGGCTTTGTAATATAGTCATCCCCTCCGCCGTCCAGTCCGCGGATTACATTGGTCTCCTCGTCGGATGCCGTCAGGAAGATAATCGGAATCCGATTCCCGGATTTTCTAAGTTTTTCGCACAATGCGAACCCATTTCCGTCAGGCAGCGTCACATCAAAAAGAAGGAGGTCAAAGCCGTTATCCTCCCCAACCAGCTTTTCCGCCTCCTTTATCGTCCTGGCAACCTCTATATCAAATCCATTTTTCCTCAATGAATATGTCAGCCCATCGATTAGGCTCATATCGTCTTCAAGAAGTAACAGCTTCTCCAAGTGAAATACCTCCCTTCGTTCTTTCCATATATTATACACGATTTCCGGGGGGTATTTTCTTACAAAAATGTAAGATTCCCTCGATTATGGAAATGTGCGTTTTCCCTGTTCTCTGTTTTAAAAACAACGGATGCCATGCTTCGCCAACTATTCTTATGTTAAATCGAGTAGGGAAATGCCCTTCCCCTGCTCGCGCACCGGGTACCCGTCAGCTTTACTGACATTCTTCCTTTGGGTGCCCGTGTGCATAAAAAGCGATAAAACTGTAATAGCTTTACCGCTCGTGATTTATATTAGTAACCGTTATATGTTTTTTGGTCATTCAAGCTGAAGGTAATATTTTTACATGTTTTTCACTGCCTGTTCAAACTCCTGTTCTGTATCCACAAAATGATATGGTTCATATTCTCCATAAGCAGACGGTCTGCTTATTGTTACTAATTGAATGCGTTCATATCCGATTTCCTGCAAAAGCCGTTCTTTAAAATCAACCAAGTGTGAACCATGTTTTGTTTGCAGAGCCAGACAACCCGTATTGTCAAATTTTTTTGCAATTAAGTAACACATTCTTTAATTCCTTCTTAAATTCATTTTCATTTCTGATTTCAGCATTTTCATATGCCTTTCTCAAACATTGTCCAATACTGTTATCATAAGATTTTTTGTAAATATATTTATGCAGCCAATTATTCATCTGTCGGTCATAATAAGTATTGAATAAAATCGCTGCGCGATGGCCTGTCAAGGTTACGCATAGCGATTTTTCTTTTATAAAAGCAGTAGTAAATAAGTCCTAAATGAGGTATTGTTAATTCACCACAAACAACAAACCTTATATACATAGGAATCATCACTACTGCCATGGATAAAATCATATCATGTATCCGCTCTGTGGGCAAGCGGTTTTATCATGCCCGCGCACCTCCATAAGTGACTGGGGTTCTGTCAATAAAAATCTAACATTATGGAGGGCATTTTAATGAACGAAAAATATCTTCTCAAGCTGCGTGAAAATCTGCAGCTTAAAAATTTCACCAAAAACACATGTGATGATTATTATCGCTTTACAAAGAGGTCCTTGGATTTTACCGGTAAAGAAGCGATGTCCATCACCTATGCCGACATACGGAAATTCATTTTCCACATGAAGGATCATGAATCAAAAAAGGCATCCACCATCAATGTCTATACGGCGGCAATCCGGTTTTTTTTTGAATATACCCTGGGTTATGTGTGGGATTCCAAAAAGATACCTAAAATGAAACGTGACCGCAAGCTTCCCGTAATTCTTACCCGCGAACAGGTAAACCTGCTGATTGATTC